>CAYWOS010000093.1:0-2149 GCA_964459985.1 uncultured Oscillospiraceae bacterium | reverse complement strand
CGCACGGCTACGTCGCGCTCAAATGCGGCGATCCGACGGCGCAGATGCTCGGCCGTCTGTCGCTCAACCCGCTCAAGCATCTCGATCCCATCGGCACGGCGTTCATGTTCCTGTTCGGCTTCGGCTGGGCGCGTCCCGTGCCCGTCAATCCGAGGAATTACAAGCATTTCAAGCGCGACGAGGTGCTGGTGGCGGTCGCCGGCGTAACGACCAACCTGATCCTTTTCGCGTGCGGCACGCTGGTGATGATCGGGATCAATCAGCTGCTCTGGAAGCCCGAGCTTTTTCAGGTCAGCGCGCTGACGACGCGGGAAAACATGCTGCGCTTTGACGGCGTGAATTTCTACGCCGTTCTGGACCCAAGGGGCGCTTATCTGTACACCATGAGCGTCGGCGACGGGCGGTATTTCGTCGCGGACATGGCGCAATATTTGAGAACGCCGTGGTTGATCCACGTGCAGCGCTTTGTCATGCGGTTTTGCTCGGTCAATCTCGGTCTGGCGCTGTTCAACCTGCTGCCCGTTCCGCCGCTCGACGGCTATCATGTGTTCAACAACATCCTGCTGCGCGGCAGGCTGCGCATCCCGCCGCGCGTCATGCAGGGCGTGATGATCGCGCTGATGGTCGTCATGCTGTCAACCGATTGGGTCGGGCGATATCTGTCCGCCGGCATCAGCGCCGTACAGGGCGTCGCGCTGCGCGGGCTGCTCGCCGTGTTCGGCCTGTTGTGAGGGATTTATGGCGCTGACGCTGCATTTAAGCCGGTTCGACGGCCCGCTGGACATGCTGTTGTTCCTGATCGGCAAATCGAAGATCGATATCAAGGATATCTTTGTGTCCGAAGTGACCGAGCAGTACGTCGAATCGGTACGGAACGCGCCCGACCTCGATATGGACGACGCCAGCGCCTTTATCGCCATGGCGGCGACGCTGATCGAGATCAAAAGCCGCGAATTGCTGCCCAAGCCGAAAACCGAGGAAGAGGAAGATCCCAAGGACGCGCTGATCCGCCAGCTCGAAGAGTATCAGGCGTTCAAGCAGATCACCGCCGACATGCAGGGCTTCGAGGCGGCGGCGAAAAAGCTGTACTCGAAATTGCCCGAGGAATATCCCCTGCCGCCGCCGACGCTCGAAATCAAGGGCATCACGATGGAAGGGCTGATCGCGGCGTTCCTGCGCGTGCTCGACCGCGCGCCCGAGGACGAGGAAAAGCCCGTCCAGACGGCGCGGCGCATCATCAGGGACGCGCATACCGTGCCCCAGTGCACGGCGATGATCCTGCGGCGGCTCAAGCGCGGCGAGGTGCGCTTCGGAGAGCTGTTCAGCGAGGAGCCGTCGCGCGAGGAGGTCGTCACGCTGTTCCTCGCGGTGCTGGAATTGATACGTCTTGGCAAAGTATATATCGAGCAAAGCGGCGTGTACGGCGACATCGTGATGACCGAGCGCCGCGACGCCGAGCCGCACGGGGAGTTGACGATTGATGGATACCAATGAAACGGCGCATGTGATCGAGGCGATCCTGTTCGTGGCGGGCGAGCCCGTCGAGATCAGGGAGATCGTCCGCGCGCTGGAAACGACGGAGGACGAGGTCGCGCGCGCCATCGACGCGCTGGACAGCGATTACTCCTATCATCGGCGCGGCATCTGCCTCAAGCGCTTCGGCAGCCATATCCAGCTGTCCACGCGCCCCGATTTCGCGCCCTATGTCGAACGGCTTTTGCAGCCCATTCAAAAGCAGTCGCTCTCGCAGTCGGCCATGGAAACGCTCGCCGTGGTCGCCTACCGCCAGCCCGTCACCAAGCTCGAAATCGAGGCGATTCGCGGCGTGCGCTGCGATTACTCGGTGCAGTCGCTGGTCAATAAGCGCCTGATCGCCGAGGTCGACCGCCGGGACACCGTCGGCCATCCCATCCTGTACGGCACGACCGACGAATTCCTTTCGCATTTCGGCATTCGTTCGCTCGACGAGCTGCCCAAGTTCCCCGAACGCGGGGATCAGCCGGAGACCGGCGAGGCGCTCGTACCGTAGCGCCTGCCCGCAGCGTAACCGACCGCAAGCCGCCGAACGCCGCATAATCAGTGGGACGCGGTACGCCGCGTAATCGGCACGGACGCGGTACGCCGCGCAATCGGCGCGGACGCGGTACGC
>CAYWOS010000092.1:0-2281 GCA_964459985.1 uncultured Oscillospiraceae bacterium | reverse complement strand
TTGCATGGATTGCAGTCCTCCTTCAAATAATCTGGACAAACACCGATTGATTATAGCATACTTTCGACGAATGAAAAAGCCCGGCGGAAAGATTTTGTTGATTTTCTTCGCATTTTTGCGTCCGTTCGACGCGCGAAGCCGCCGGCGTCCGATTTTCGCCGGCGCGCAGGAGTTTTCACGGCGCGGGGCGAATAGAAACGCGAATTCAGGACGGAGGACAAACGAATGATTGCGCGATACCCGCCGATGGGATGGAACAGCTGGGACTGCTACGGCGCGGCGGTCACCGAGCGCGACGCGCGCCGCAACGCCGAGTACATGGCGCGGCATTTGCTCGCGTACGGCTGGGAGTATATCGTCGTGGATATTCAGTGGTATCAGCCCACGGCGGTCAATCATCAGTACGCGCCCTTTTCCGATGCCGCGATGGACGCGTTCGGACGGCTGACGCCGGCGCTCAACCGCTTCCCGAGCGCGGCGGGCGGCGCGGGGTTCAAACCGCTCGCCGATTTCGTGCACGCGCTCGGGCTGAAGTTCGGCATTCACATCATGCGCGGGCTGCCGCGCATGGCGGCGCATCGGCGGCTGCCCATCGAGGGCAGCGCGTATACCTGCGACGAGGCGGCGAACCCGAACGACGTATGCGCGTGGAATCCCGATATGTACGGCCTGCGCAGCGATCTGCCCGCCGCGAAGGCGTATTATAAGAGCATTTTCCGCCTGTACGCCGCGTGGGGCGTCGATTTCGTCAAATGCGACGACATCGCGCGCGAGTATCCCCGGTGCGCGCGGGAGATTGAGCTGATCTCCGGCGCCTGCCGTTCGTCGGGGCGCGACATGGTCGTCAGTCTGTCGCCCGGCCCCGCGCCGATCGGGTTCGCCGAGCATTTGAAAGCGCACGCGAACATGTGGCGGATCACCGATGATTTCTGGGACAGATGGGATCTGCTTAAGGCGATGTTCGGCCACGCCGAAAAATGGTGCGTGCACGCCGCGCCGGGGCGCTGGCCCGACGCCGATATGCTGCCGCTCGGCGCGCTGCGCCAGTGCGACGGCGAGGACGGCTGGACGCGCTTCACGCGGGCGGAGCAGCGCGCGATGATGGCGCTGTGGTGCATGATGCGCTCGCCGCTCATGATCGGCGGCGAGCTGACGAAAGCGGACGATTTCACGCTTTCACTGTTGCAAAACCGCGCGCTGCTTGACATCGAAAAGGAAAGCTTCTGCGCGCGCCCGCTCGTCACGACGGAAGAGGAAAGCGTCTGGCTCGCGCCGCGCGTCGACGGCACGGGCGCGTATATCGCGCTGTTCAACCTGTCTGACGAGCCGCGCGCGGTCGCCGTGCCGCAGGGCGCGCTCGAGCGCCCGTTCGCGCGCGCGGCGGACATCTTTACGGGCGAAACGATCGCCCCCGAAGGCGCATTGCGCCGCGTTCTCGCGCCGCACGACGCCGCGCTGTATCATTTGACTTAACGGGAGGACGCCGACATGACGCATTCGCTTCCGCTCCGGGACATCATCATCCGCGACGAATTCTTCGCCGAGCGCATCCGCATCACGCGCGAGCAATCGCTCCCCTACATGTGGCGGGCGCTGAACGATCAAATCCAAGGCGTTCCGCCCAGCGGCTGCATCCGGAATTTCAGGATCGCCGCGGGGCTGGAAACGGGCGATTTCACCGGCTGGTGGTTTCAGGACAGCGATCTGTGGAAATGGATCGAGGGCGCGGCGTACTCGCTTTCGACGCATTCCGACGCCGCGCTGGAAGAAAACGCCGACGCCGTGATCGCTCTGGCCGAACAGGCGCAGCAGGCGGACGGC
Organism: uncultured Oscillospiraceae bacterium; assembly: GCA_964459985.1. Classification (GTDB taxonomy): domain Bacteria; phylum Bacillota; class Clostridia; order Christensenellales; family Aristaeellaceae; genus CAYWOS01. The sequence goes on along the minus strand of CAYWOS010000092.1, from coordinate 460 downwards.
TATCTGGATACCTACTATATCGTCAACGAATCGCTGCGCGGTCGGCGATTCACCAACCTGCGCGACCATCACGAACTGTACGTCGCGGGACACATGTTCGAGGCGGCGGCGGCGTATTACGAGGCGACGGGCAAAACGAAGCTGCTGGATATCGCGCGCCGCTTCGCCGACTGCATCGACCGCGTGTTCGGCGCGGAGGCGGGCAAGCTGCGCGGGTATCCCGGGCATCAGGAGATCGAAATCGGGCTTACGGCGCTGTACCGCGCAACGGGCGAGGCAAGATACCTCGCGCTCGCCAAGTTTTTCCTCGACGAGCGCGGACGGCAGCCGTACTATTTCGATGTCGAGGCGGAAAAGCGCGGCGAAGCGCCCCGTCGGGACGGGCATCGCTATCCGCCGCCGAAATACGCCTACCATCAGGCGGACAAGCCGGTGCGCGAGCAGACGGAGGCGCGGGGGC
>CAYWOS010000091.1:0-2417 GCA_964459985.1 uncultured Oscillospiraceae bacterium | reverse complement strand
GAAGGGGCTCTGCCCCTTCGTTGCATCCCCGGGAGGAACGACCGGGGTTGTCGACGGCCTGCGACGCCCCGAAACGGGCGTCGTTTTCGCATTTTCGGGCGCGCATCCTGCCCTTTTTTCGCGCAAACGTCCGTTGCCGTTGACATTTCGCGCCAATCTCCCGATGATATCGTCGCAAGGCGATCCCCTGACCGCCGCGCGAACGGAACGAAGGGCCGTCCGCCCGGCGGCGCGACGAACGGCCCGCCTCCCGCTCGCTCCCCGGGAATAAACCGTTTGCAATTTTCCCGCGCATGTGGTAGCGTAAGGGGGAAAGAAGGTCGTCGTATGCAGATACGCAAGTCCGGCGAGGATTATCTGGAAGCCATGCTGATGATGCGCGAGCGTCACGGCTTTATCCGCTCGGTCGACGTCGCCTCGGCGCTGAACGTCACCAAGCCCAGCGTCAGCTACGCCGTCAAGCGCCTGCGCGAAAACGGCTATCTGCTCATGGATCAGGAAGGTCTTATCACGCTGACCGGCAAGGGACTGCAAATCGCCGAGCGCATCTATGAGCGGCACAGGCTGCTGACCGATTACCTCATCCTGCTGGGCGTCGGCGAAGAACGGGCGCGCGAGGACGCCTGCAGGATCGAGCACGATATCTCTGACGAAACGTTCGCCGCCATCAAGCGCCACGCGGCGCTCGCCCGGAAAAACAAATAGCGGCCGCCTGCCGCCTATCCGCCAGCCGCGCGGCTGCAAGCGTCCTTCCTGCTCCGGGCCGGCGGAAACGGGCGAAATCACGCCAAATCAACGGAAGCCTCCGATCGGAGAAATTTTTGCTTGACAAACGCCGATTTTTCGCTATGATAAATTGCAAAGCCATGACGGAGCTACGTCTCCCGGGAGCGCGGCAGAGAGTTGGCGGGCGGTGCGAGCCAACGGCGCGAAGGGGAAGTGCGGTCTCACTCCCGAGCTGAACGCCCGAACGGAGTAAGGCGTTCCGGCACGCGCCGTTACCAAAGCGAAGGGTTTTCCCGAGGTTCGGCGAGAACCCCCGAGGCGGCCGCGCGAGCGGCAAGATGGGTGGTACCGCGATAGAAATATCGTCCCTGAAGCGTTGAGCTTCGGGGTTTTTCTATAAACGGACGTTTCTACCGACGACATGCGAGGAGTTATTATGCGGAAAGTATTCATCATGGATCGCACGCTTTGCTTTTGCCCCGGCGCATCGTTCCGGCAAAAACTTGAAACGGCGGCGCGGCTTGATCAGATGGGCGTCGCCGCCATCGAAGCGCCGCCCCTGCCCGAAGACGAAACGGGCATGGTGCTGATGCGCAGCCTGTGCGGGACGACCGAAAACGCCGTCCTCGCGCTGGAAACCGATCTGACCGAGCGCGGCGCGGAGCGCGCGTGGGACGCGATCCGCACGGCGAAAAAGCCGCGCCTCATCGTCGCCGCGCCGGCGACCTGCGCCAGAATGGAGTACGTGTGCCATCAAAAGCCCGCGAACATGCTCGATCTGGTCGCGCGGACGATCGCGCGGGCGAAGGCGCTGTCGGGCGACGTGGAGTTTCGCTGCGAGGACGCTACGCGCGCCGACGCGGGATACCTGCTTGACATGCTGCGCCGCGCGGCGGCGGCGGGCGCGACGCGCCTGACGCTGTGCGACACGGCGGGGCTGAAAACGCCCGGCGAAACGGCGGCGCTGATCGCTGCCGTCCGCGAAGCGCTGCCGGGCATGCCGCTTGACATCCTGTGCGCCGACGAAATCGGCATGGCGCGCGCCGGCGCGTACGCGGCGCTGATCGCGGGCGCGGAGGGCGTCAAAACGTCGCTGCGCGGCGCGCTGCCGCCGCCCGACGATATCGGGCGCATCCTGCGCGCACGCGGCGGCGACGATCAAATGGATTCCGATCTCGACAACACCCGCGCCAAGCGCCTGTCCGCCGAGATCGCCGAGCTGCTTTCCGCGACGCACGGCGCCTCGCCCTTTGACGCGCCCGTAGGCGGCGCCGCGCCGGACGCCGCGCTGACCGGGGATTACGACGACGCCGCGCTCTTCCGCGCCTGCCGCGATCTGGGCTACTCGCTGGGCGAAGACGATTTACGGCACGTCCGCGAGGCGCTCGAGAGCGAAACGCACGGCAAGGGCGCGGGCCGGCGCGAACTGGAGGCGATCATCCTGTCGGTCGCGCAGCAGGTGCCGCGCACCTACAAGCTCGTCAATTTTGTCATCAATTCGGGCAGCACCATCGCGCCCACCGCCGCCGTCGAGCTGGAAAAGGACGGCGAGGTCATGCGCGGGCTGTGCACGGGCGACGGCCCGATCGACGCGGCGTTCCTCGCCGTCGAGCAAATCGTGGGCAGACACTACGAGATGGACGATTTCCAGATCGCCGCCGTCACGCAGAACCGCGCCGCCATGGGCGACG
>CAYWOS010000090.1:0-2613 GCA_964459985.1 uncultured Oscillospiraceae bacterium | reverse complement strand
GATGCGCCGCGACGATTGAGGTTGCGGAACGCGGCCCCTTCATTGCATCCCCGGGCGGAACGACCGGGTTTGTCGACACCCTGACGCCCCCGAAGGGGCGTGGAACTATTCTTTGTCGATATACTCGATAATCTCGAAAAAACGCGGGGGATAGGCGTACTCTTCTCCCGTTTCGTCAACCAGACAAATCCATCCGCGCTTCCCGAGTATTGCGTCATACACTTTTCCGTGCAGCATAGCGAGCGGGTCGTCCTGCCCCAAAAACCTTACCTTGATCCTTGGATATTCTCCATTCACCGCGTTTCGACGAAACTTGTCCCTTTACTTGTCCGACGTGCGGCTCCTCAAACCAGCGGATTTCCGCCTTAACGCTTTCTCCCGCGTTATCCGTATAGCCGATTCCCTTGCGCTTCGTTCATTCTGTTTCGTCGCCTCTGTCATCATACATCATGCCTTTGATCTCGTCAATCCGTCTGTCCCGTCCCATTCCGAACATCGATCGGGCTTGCACGTCGCGCGCTTTTTGCGCCTCTCGAACGATGCTCCGTCAGGCGGCTGAACGTCGCTGATCATCTGCCGTTCTCCGCCTGCCAACCCTTGGGCGTCCCTTCGGGCGGCTTTGTGCGGACAAGCGTGTGATGAATCCGAACATTTTTCCAAAAAAGACTGGCAATATTCGGAGATATGGTGTATAATGTGTCCTCGGACACTGTTGGGGGAGGGTGCGGGCATGGAGAAAATCAAGCGCAACGAACGGCTTGCCGTGATGTCCAAGGTGCTGGCGGCGTCGCCGAACAAGATCATCACGCTGTCCACGTTTTGCGATTTGTTTTCGGCGGCGAAGTCGACGGTGAGCGAGGACGTCGCTATTCTTGAAGAAATCTATGCGTCCTTCCGCCTGGGCAGGCTGGAAACGGTGACGGGCGCGGCGGGCGGCGTGCGTTATCGCCCGGACGGCGCGGCGGGCGGCTCGCGCGCGCTGATCGAGCATGTTTGCGATATGCTGATGGAGCCGAGCCGGCAGCTACCCGGCGGCTATCTCTATTTTTCGGATATCCTTTCGACGCCCGAGATCGTCTCGGGCATGGGCAATCTGATCGCGTCGCAGTATTATCACGAAAAAATCGATTTTGTCCTAACGATGGAAACCAAGGGCATTCCGGTGGCGCTGATGGCGGCGGCCGCGCTTTGCGTGCCGTTGATCGTGGCGCGCCGCTCGACCAAAGTATACGAGGGCAGCGCCGTCAACATCAGTTATGTGACGGGCAACGGCGCGATCGAGACGATGTCGCTTTCTCGCCGCGCTGTGCACGCGGGACAGCGCACGCTGATCGTGGATGATTTCATGCGAGGCGGCGGGACGGCGCGCGGCATGATCGAGCTGATGAACGAATTCTCGATCGATGTCGCCGGCGTTTGCTTCGTGCTGGCGCTCGACCGCCCCGAGGAAAAGCGGCTGCCCGGCGAGCGCGCGCTGATGCTCATGTCGGACATCCGCAAGGACGAGCCGTTTATCGTCCGCCCGGCGGACTGGATTCAGTAACGCGCCGGGGACGATCATAAACGCCGCGAGATACATGACGTTCGCCGTTTCCGCACGCCCTTACACGGCAGGGGATTCCGGGAGCTGCAATTCTTGCAGAGCACGCCCGTATGATGACAGCGCCGATCAGAACAGGCAGCACCGTGTTGAAAACATACCGAATTCTTTTACAAAACATACCGCATTCCATCACAAAGATACTGGATTCTACAATATCCTACACTGTTTCTACGCGAAAACATAATCTTACATTGTAATTCTTGTAAAACGAGGACGTGTGAATTCTGCGCCGAAAATTCTCTTAATCGGGGCGTGTTTCCGGCAATATCGGATGGGGAACCGCGCTTGGCCGGGAAAATGGTATTACATTTTATATATAGGAAGAAACCGCAATATGCAACCGCGCTTTAGCAGCGTCTTTTCGGCCGCCGTCGTCGCCTTCGAATGCCAAATAAGGGATTCTTACATAAGAATTGCGCGCGTCGCAAAGGATGACAAGCGGCAAGTAAGCCGACGCTGCCTTTTTATACGGTTATCCGGCGAAAAGGACCGTTGAGAAGATGAATGTATCGGCTGTGTGCGGGAACGAAATGTAACTGGAACGTAACGGTTTCCCCGGGATATGTCGAATCGGGGCGAAGAACGTGTTTTCCCCGCTTATCAATGCCTGATAACTACGGCCTTCGGAGCGCTGAAGCAACAACGGGGCGCGCAGTCGGCCTGATCGTCGAAAAAAAAGTTGAGTTTTTTGAAAAAACTTTGAAAAAAACCCTAAATGTAACTGTTCATGTAACTATTACCCGATATAATAGCCACGTAACAGTGACTTATGTGGGTGAAAGCCCATCCAACAGATCCTTATGGACCGATACGAGGAGGTAAGACTTATGAAAAAGGCAATGAAATGGATCGCGATGCTCATGATCGTTACGCTGTGCGCCTCGATGATCCCCTTTGCTGCGCTGGCTGACGAGAACACGACGGCGTCCGATGTAATTATCGAAGCGCCCGCCGCGCAGGAGCCGGTCGTTGAAGAGCCGGTCGTCGAAGAGCCGGTCGTCGAAGAGCCG
>CAYWOS010000089.1:0-3183 GCA_964459985.1 uncultured Oscillospiraceae bacterium | reverse complement strand
TATACCGCCGCCGCCGGGATGCCCGAGCTGCGCGCGGCGGTCGCCAAGTTCATCAAAAACGACACCGGCGTATCGTACGCCGCCAAACAGATCATCATTTGCAACGGCGCCAAGCAGGCGCTGGTCAACTGCCTGGCCGCCATCCTCGATCCGGGCGACGAGGTGATCATTCCCGCGCCGTGCTGGGTGAGCTATCCCGAAATGGTGCGCATGACGGGCGGCAGGGACGTTTGGCTGTACACCGACGAGGAGCACGGCTTCCTGCCGACGCCCGAGCAGGTCGAAAACGCCGTCACGCCGCGCACCAAGGCGATCATCATCAACACGCCCGGCAACCCGACGGGCTCGGCGTGGACGCGCGAGCTGCTTTCGCGCATCGGCGAGATCGCCGTGCGGCGCGGCTTCTATATCATCAGCGACGAAATCTACTCCAAATTGCTCTACGAGGGCGAGCACGTCGCCGTGCCCTCGCTGTCCCGGGCGATCTGCGATCAGACCATTTTGGTCAACGGCTTTTCCAAGGCGTACGCCATGACGGGCTGGCGGCTGGGCTACGCCGCCGGGCCGGCCGACGTGATCGCCGCGATGGACGCCTACCAGAGCCACGCCACCGGCAATCCCAATTCCATCGCCCAGTGGGCGGGGCTGGCCGCGCTCGAGGGCGATCAGTCCTGTGTGCGCGAAATGGCGGCGGCGTTCGAGCATCGCCGCAACCTGATCGTGAGCTGCATCCGCCGCATCCCCGGCGTGCGCTGCTGCGCCCCGCACGGCGCGTTCTACGTATTGCTCGACGTGCGCAAACTGATCGGCACGATCTACGACGGCGTGCTGATCTCCGATTCGGGCGTGTTCGCCGAGCTTTTGCTCAAGGACGCGCTGGTCGCCGTCGTCCCGGGCGAGCCTTTCGGCGCGCCGGGCTACTGCCGCCTGTCCTACGCCGCCGACGAGGAACGCATCATGGAAGCCATGCGCCGCATCGCCTACTTCGCCACCAAGGTGTGCGCGGCGGCGTAAAGATCGTCCGATATCCGCGCGCGACGGCATCAGGCGCGCGCGGCGGCGCAAAGGATCGTTTAATCGTTTACCGCGCGCGATTTCATCCTGCGAATCGCGCGCGATTTCTATTTCTCCCTTGACGGCGGCGCGTCCGCGCGTGTATGATAGGGGCAGGGCGAACGACCGATCCGCCTTTGATTTGAGAAAGAATAACGGAGGATGAGAGAATGCTTCAGAAACTGCGCGAATTGAACTCCTTCCCGATTGACAGCGTGAACGACGCCGCCTTCGCCCCCTACGGGCGCGTGGTGAATGATCTGGACGTGACGGCGATGATCGCCGCCTGCGCGCCCGAAATGCCTGAAACGGGCGTGTGCTACGTGCCGTCGCTCGAATCGCTCGAGGACTGCGCCTCCTTCCCCGCCGTGCAGCGCTATTTCGGCTCGCCCATGCAGGCGGGCTGCTGCTGGGGACACAATGTGCAGATGGACGCGCTCGAATACCACCGCGCCAGCGAGTTCAACATCGCCGTGACCGATCTTGTGCTGTTCCTCGCCGACCGCCGCGACATGGACGGGGCGTACAACATCGATTCTTCCAAGGTGAAGGCGTTCTTCGTGCCCAAGGGAACGTGCGTCGAGGTGTACGCCACCACGCTGCATTACGCGCCCTGCGAGGTGAATCACGACGGGTTTTACTGCGTCGTGATCCTGCCGCGCGGCACCAATCACGATCTGACGTGGACGCCCGCGAAAACGGGCGAGGAACGCCTTCTGACGGCGCGCGACAAATGGCTGGTCTGCTCGGGCGAGGTTCTCCCGCTTGTGGAGGGCGGCGCGTACCCCGGCGTGACGGGCGGCAATCCGCGCCTGACGATCGAATAAGATGAGCGAGATCATTCGCGACGCCAAGCGCCGCATCGAGCGCGTCCGTAAGCGTGACGTCGAGGCGGTCGTCCTGCGCGGCGGCCTGCCCGTCCCGGGCGCGCGCGTGTCCTTCCGCATGACGAAGCACCAGTTCCTGTTCGGCGCGGTGTGCTATTCCTACGGCAAGCTCGGGAGCGCCGGGAAGGACGCGCGCTTCACAAAACTGTTCACCGATTTGTTCAACTATACCATGATGCCCTTCCACTGGAACTGGTACGAGCCGCAAAAGGGTGTCTACAACGAGCCGTACACCGGCAATCTGGTGGACTGGGCGGACGCGCACGCGCTCAAAAAGAAGCTGCACGCGCTCATCTGGCACGAGTGCTGCCCCGACTGGGTGACGGACGGCGACGTGAAGGGCTTGTACGAGGAGCGGATTTCCTATCTGATGCGGAAGTACGGCGACCGCTTTGATTTCTTTGATCTGGTCAACGAAACGACGGTCAACGACCGCTTCGACAACCCCGTGTCGCGCTGGGTCAGGCAGTACGGCCCGATCAACGTGATGAAATTCGGCGCGGCGCTCGTGCGCGCCTTCCGTCCCGATGCCAAGCTCATATACGGCGACTGGAACGTGCACGGCGACGACTACACGAACATGCTGCGCGCCATCCGCGAGGCGGACGTCGATATCGATCTGATCGGCATTCAGAGCCATATGCACCGCGATCTGTGGACGCAGGAGGAAACGCTGCGCGTGATGGACAACGCCGCGCGGTTCGGCTTTCCCATCCACTTCCCCGAGTGCTCGATCTGCAGCGGCAAGCCGATCGGCGACATGTCCTACCTGCCCGGCGCGGTCAACCGTTTCTCCGAAACCGAGGAGGACGCGTACTGGCAGGCCGATTTCGCGCGCGATTTCTACACGCTGGTGTTCAGCCATCCCGCCGTCGAGGCGCTGTCGTGGTTCGATTTCACCGATCATCGCTGGCTGGGCGCGCCGGCGGGCGTGGTGGACGACGATCTGAACCCCAAGCCCGTCTACAACGCGCTGTATGATCTCATTCACCGTCAGTGGCATTCGGATGCCGACGCCGTGACGGGCGAATACGGCGTCGCGCCCGCGCGGCTGTTCTGCGGCGCGTATGAGATCACCGTCGAAACGGACGGCGCGCGGACGACGTTCACGCGCGAGCTTCCGCGCCCCTCCTTCTACGAGGGCGGCGGCGAGGCGGCGAGGTGGACGCTGACGCTGTAAACAGCGCGCGCCGTCCTTCGCCCGATCAGATTCTCGCGCCGCGCGCGCTTTCCTTCGCCCGAT
>CAYWOS010000088.1:0-3278 GCA_964459985.1 uncultured Oscillospiraceae bacterium | reverse complement strand
ACGAGGAGGGCGCGGTCGCCGGCGCGGCGCACGACGCCGTCACGCAGGTCAGCGCGAAGGCGTTCGGGCTGTCAGTGGGCGGAAAAATCGCGGTGGCGCGCTGCGGCGAGCATGTCGCGGTCGCCGCGTTCTTCGGCGTGGGACTGGTGCGGCTCAACGAGGTCTGCATCGGACTGGGACACCGGGCGATTTGAATAAGGAAGGAACGCTGCACAAATGAGCCTGATCACCATCGCCATCGACGGCCCGGTCGGCGCCGGCAAATCGACGGTATCCGACCGCGTCGCGCAAAGGCTTGGCATCCTGCATCTCGACACCGGCGCGATGTACCGCGCCGTCGGCCTCGCGGCGCTTGAAAGCGGCGTTGATCCCAAGGATGAGCGCGACGTGACGCGATTGCTCGCGAACGGCGGCGCCGACGTGGACGTGCGCTATGAAAACGGCGCGCAGAGAACGCTTTTGAACGGGCGCGACGTGACCGGCGACATCCGCACGCAGGCGGTGTCGATGGCGGCGTCGCTGGTATCCCAATACGCGGACGTGCGCAAAGCGATGGTGGAAAAGCAGCGCCGCATCGCGCAAATGCAGTCCATCCTGATGGACGGGCGCGACATCGGCACGGTGGTGCTGCCCGACGCGCGCGTAAAAATCTATCTGACCGCGTCGAGCGAGTCGCGCGCGGCGCGCAGGCTTTTGCAGCTTCGGGAAAAAGGCGACGAAACGCCCTACGAACAGGTGCTCCGGGAATTGATCGAGCGCGACCGCAACGATATGACGCGCGCCGTCGATCCCCTGCGCTGGGCGGAGGACGCCGTTGTCGTCGATTCCTCGGCGCTCACGTTTGACGAAACGGTACAAAAGATCATTGACATCGCGGAGGCGCGGTATGCGTGAGGACAATCAGGGCGTCGAACGCACATTCTGGTATACGCTGGCAAGGATCGTTTTTAGAATCATATTCTGCGTCTGCCCGCTTCGCTTCGAGCATAAGGAGCGACTCGACCGGCGCGCGCCTTTCATCATCATCGCCAATCATTTGAGCTGGCTCGATCCGATGGCGATCGCCCTGATCTGCGGCCGGCACGAGATTCGCTTTCTGGGCAAGAAGGAGCTGTCCTCCTCCAAGATCGGAAAGTACATTCTCGGCAAGCTCCACATGATATCGGTCGATCGCCACGCGTCGGACATTCAGGCGATGCGCGCCTGCGCCAAGGTGCTGCGCGAAGGCCGGGTGCTCGGCATGTTTCCCGAGGGCACGCGCCACCAGAAAAGCATGATGGAAGAGGTCGAGAGCGGCGTGTCGCTGCTCGCGCTGCGCAGCCGCGCCCCGCTCGTGCCGGTATACATCAGCGGCAGGATTCGCCCCTTCCGCCCCGTGCGCGTCACGGTCGGCGAGGATATCCATTATCACGATCTGATCAAAAAAGGGAGCGACCGCGCGACGGTGGAGGCGCTGTCCGCCCGGATTCGGCGCACGTTTTACGGGATGCGCGGGTAACGCGGCGCGCGGCGCCAAACTTTTTTGACTTTTTTCCGGGAATCGAGAGGAAAAAGATGAAACGCGGCGAATGTACCCATATTCGCCCGTACTTTGGGGAGGATGAGATGCCGTTATTGCCGGCTCGGATGGCAGGATACTGCGCGGGTGTCCGCAGGGCAATGGAAATGGCGCACTCCGCCGCGCAAAGATCGCGGGAGAAGCACGTCGCCTGTTCGTCGCTCGGCGAGCTCATCCATAACCGATTCGCCGTTGCGGAACTCGAGGAAGAAGGCGTGCGCATGGCGCGCGTCCCCGGGGAGATCGAATCCGGATGCGTCATTCTGCGCAGTCACGGCGTATCGCGTTCGGTCGAGGAAACCTGCGCCGCGCGCGGGCTTGAGATCGTCGACTGCACCTGCGCTTTCGTCCGTTCGATTCACGACGTCGTGCGCGAGCAGTCGCTCGCCGGCCGTCCCGTGATCCTGATCGGCGATCCCGCGCATCCCGAGGTGCTGGGCACGGCGGGGCGCTGCGAGGGCGAATGCCGCGTGCTGTCCACCGAGGAGGAGGCGCGCGCGCTGCCCGAAATGCCGGGCGCGCTCGTCGTTGCGCAAACGACGTTTTCCCCCGCGCTGTGGCGAAAGATCACCGCCGTCATCCTCGAAAAAACGCCCTCCGCCGATATCCGGGACACGCTTTGCCCGGCGACCGAACAGCGTCAGACGGAGGCGCGGGAAATGGCGCGGTCGGCCGACGCGATGATCGTCGTGGGCGACAAAAGCAGCGCCAATACGCGCGAATTATTCGAGGCTTGCCGCGAAATGTGCCCGCGCACATGCCTGGTGGAACGCGCAGCGGATATACCGCCGCGCTTTGGAAATATCCAAAGAGAAATCATTGGAGTTACCGCCGGAGCGTCCACACCGGATTGGTTACTTAAGGAGGTTGTCACACGCATGAACGACATGGAGCAGGAATTTGGTCAGGAAGTGGTCAACGAGCCTGTGACGGACGCGCCCGTCGCGGACGCGGCGATCGCGGAGGAAGCGGCGGCTGAACCCGTCGCCGAGGAAGCCCCCGCCGCCGAGGAAAAACCCGTCGCCGAGGAAGCCCCCGCCGTCGAAGAAGAACCCGCCATTGAAGAGAAACCCATGACCGAGGAAGAAAAGCGCCAGAAGCGCTTTATGGACGACATCGAGAAATCGATGGTCCGCATCCGTCCCGGTCAAACGATCGCGGGCACCGTCGTACAGCTCACCGACGACGAAGTGTGCGTCAACATCGGCTACAAATCCGACGGGCTGATCAAGCGCTCCGAACTGGTTGACACCGACGTCAAGCTCGGCGATACCATCGACGTCGAAGTCGTCAAGGTCAACGACGGCGAAGGCAACGTCATTCTTTCCCAGCGCAACATCGTCAACCGCAAGGTCTGGGAAGAGCTGATGGAGAAGAACGAGAGAGGCGAATACATCGACGCCGTCGGCAAGGAAGCCATCAAGGGCGGCCTCATCGCCGACGCGAACGGCGTGCGCGCGTTCATCCCCGCCTCGCAGCTCGCGCAGCGCTATGTCGAGAAGATCAGCCAGTTCGTCGGCCAACCGATGAAGCTCAAGATCATCGACGTCAATCAGCAGAAAAAGAGCATCGTCTGCAGCCGCAAGGAAGTGCTCGCCGCCGAAAGCGCCGCCAAGAAAGCGGCGGCTTGGGAAAAGCTCGAGGAAGGCGCGATCGTCGAAGGCATCGTCCGCCGCTTCGCCGATTTCGGCGCGTTCGTCGATCTGGGCGGCGTGGACGG
>CAYWOS010000087.1:0-3293 GCA_964459985.1 uncultured Oscillospiraceae bacterium | reverse complement strand
GTTCACATGCGGCTTGGTGCGTGCAAATTTTTCCTTCGCCATGAATGTTTCCTCCCTTATTGTCGGTTAACGCTTGTTGAAGCCGAGCTTCAGCCCCGGCCGACCACCTTTTCGGCGACGGCGCGCGGGACCTCCTCGTAATGGTCGAATTGCATGGTGAACAGTCCGCGTCCCTGCGTCCTGCTGCGAAGATCGGTGGCGTAGCCGAACATCTCGCTGAGCGGGACGAAGGCGTGCACCGTCTGCTCGCCGATGCGGGATTCGATGTTCTCGATCCTGCCGCGGCGGGAATTGATATCGCCCACGACGTCGCCGACGTACTGATCGGGCGCGACGGCCTCGACCTTCATCACGGGCTCGAGCAGCCTTTCGTCCGCCTTGGCGAGCGCTTCCTTGAGCGCCATCGAGCCGGCGATCTTGAACGCCATTTCGCTGGAGTCGACGTCGTGATACGAGCCGTCCAGCAGCGTGGCCTTGAAATCGACGACCTCGAAGCCGCCCAGAGCGCCGGCGGCCGAAGCCTCGCGGATGCCCTGATCGATGGCGGGGATGTATTCCTTGGGAATGACGCCGCCGATGATCTTGTTTTCGAACGTATAGCCCGCGCCCGGCTCCTGCGGCGTCAGTTCGATCACGCAGTGACCGTACTGGCCGTGGCCGCCCGTCTGGCGAACGTACCGTCCCTCGGCTTTCGCCGTTTTCGTGATGGTTTCCCGATAGGCGACCTGCGGCTTGCCGACCACCGCTTCGACCTTGAACTCGCGCATCATGCGATCAACGATGATCTCCAGATGCAACTCGCCCATGCCCGCGATGATGGTCTGCCCGGTTTCCTCGTCGGTGTAAGTTTTGAAGGTGGGGTCCTCCTCCGCCAGACGGCTCAAGGCGAGCGCCAGTTTGTCCTGACCGGCCTTGGTTTTCGGCTCGATCGCCACGCGAATGACGGGATCGGGGAATTCCATGGATTCCAGCACAAGCGGATGCTTTTCGTCGCACAGCGTGTCGCCGGTCGTCGTGTCCTTGAGGCCGACGGCGGCGGCGATTTCGCCCGAGTACACGCTTTCAACCTCCTCGCGGTGGTTGGCGTGCATCAGCAGGATGCGGCTGAAGCGCTCGCGCTTTTGCTTGGTGGAGTTAAAGACGTAGCTGCCGTTTTTGATCTCGCCCGAGTACACGCGGAAGAAGGCGAGCTTCCCGACAAACGGGTCGACCGCGATCTTGAACGCCAAGGCGGAGAAGGGCTCGGAATCGTCCGCGTGACGGATTTCGACCTTCTCGGGGTCCTTGAGCGCCATGCCGTGAATGGGCGGGATGTCAAGCGGCGAGGGAAGATAGCGGATGATGGCGTCGAGCAGGGGCTGCACGCCCTTGTTGCGGTACGATGTGCCGCAGAGCACGGGCGTCAGCGCGCAGGCGACGGTGGCGTCGCGGAGCGACTTGACGATTTCGTCCTCGGTCAGCTCCTCGCCGGAGAGGAATTTTTCCATCAGGTCGTCGCTGCGCTCGGCGGCCGCCTCCACCATGGCTTCGCGCATGGTTTTGGCTTCCTCCAGCATGTCTTCGGGGATGTCCTCCTCGCGGATATCGGTACCGTCGTCGTCATAATAGACTTCCGCCTTCATGCGGACGAGATCGATGATGCCGCGGAAAGTGTTTTCCTTGCCGATGGGCAGTTGAATGGGCACGGCGTTGGTGTTCAGGCGCGTGCGCATCATGTCCGTCACACGGTGAAAATCGGCGCCCGTGATGTCCATTTTGTTGACATACGCGATGCGCGGGACGTGATACTTGGACGCCTGACGCCAGACCGTTTCGCTTTGCGGCTCGACGCCGCCCTTGGCGCAGAATACCGCCACGGCGCCGTCCAGCACGCGAAGAGAACGCTCGACCTCTACGGTGAAGTCAACGTGTCCCGGCGTGTCGATGATGTTGATGCGATGTCCCTTCCATTGGCAGGTGGTGGCGGCGGAGGTGATGGTGATTCCGCGCTCCTGCTCCTCCTCCATCCAGTCCATGGTGGCGGCGCCTTCGTGGACCTCGCCCATGCGGTGCACCTTGCCCGTGTAGAACAGGATGCGCTCGGTGGTCGTGGTCTTGCCGGCGTCGATGTGCGCCATGATGCCGATGTTGCGGACGTTTTCCAGGGGATGACTTCTGGGCATGAAGATGCGTTCTCCTTTTCACGAATCAAGACGGACCCCGCGCGAACGCCTTACCAGCGATAGTGCGCGAACGCCTTGTTCGCCTCGGCGGAACGGTGCATTTCTTCCTTGCGGCCGACAGCCTTGCCCGTGTTGTTGGAGGCGTCGATCAGCTCGGCGCAAAGGCGCTCCGCCATGGTCTTTTCCCCGCGGTTGCGGGAAAACTCAACGATCCAGCGCAGGCCGAGCGTCTGACGGCGTTCGGGGCGGATCTCCATAGGAACCTGATACGTGGCGCCGCCCACGCGGCGCGCCTTGACCTCAAGCTGCGGCATGACGTTGGCCAGCGCCTGCTGGAACACCTCGTTGCCTTCCTTGCCGGTCTTTTCCTTAATCATGTCAAAAGCGGTGTAGCACACCTTCTGGGCGATGCCGCGCTTGCCGTCGAGCATGATCTGATTAATCAGTTTGGTCACTGTCGTCGTCCCGCATACGGGATCGGGCAGCACCTCGCGCTTGGGGATAAATCCACGACGTGGCATGTAGTTCCCTCCTCAGATGGTTGACCCTCGTCATCCGATTGTCCAAAGCATGTCAGCATCATGCCTTTCCGTCTACGGCGCGGGACTTGCCCCGCGCAGACCTCGCGCCCGGTGTTCCCCCCGGGATAGAGGACTGCCTGCGAAGGGCGAATCCGGCGGCAATCGCGCGGATGAGAAAGGGCGTTATTTCTTGGGGCGTTTTGCGCCGTAGAGAGACCGGCTTTGGCCGCGCTTGGCGACGCCGGCGGTATCGAGCGCGCCGCGGATGATGTGGTAGCGGACGCCGGGCAGGTCGCGAACGCGGCCGCCGCGGATGAGCACCACGGAGTGTTCCTGCAGATTGTGACCAATGCCGGGAATGTAGCAAGTACCTTCGATTTGATTGGTCAGGCGGATTCTCGCAATCTTGCGCAGCGCCGAATTCGGCTTCTTGGGCGTCGTGGTTTTGACGCTCAGGCATACGCCGCGTTTCTGCGGGCATCCTTGCAGGATGGGCGCGGTTGACTTATTGACAACCTGTTCTCTTCCCTTGCGGATCAATTGATTGATCGTTGGCATGGAAGCACCTCCTGATAATTGTTCGGAGCCGGTTCACGGTCTCCTCCTATAA
>CAYWOS010000086.1:0-3334 GCA_964459985.1 uncultured Oscillospiraceae bacterium | reverse complement strand
TGTCCCACGCCAGCACCTTCATCTGGATGTAGAAGGCGGGGCCGTTGCAGTAGTTGACGATTTCGTCGTTGTAGATGCGGCCGTAGTTGGGCAGGATGAAGAGTTCGCCCTTGTCGTTGAGCAGACGTCCGAGATAGGGCTGAATGTACTCATAGATGTTCGGGGTCTTTTCCTGCGAGATGTACGGCATGAGGTCGACGAACACGCCGTTGGCGGACAGGTTCTCCGCGCTGTTGGAGCCGTCCATCAGGTCGGGCAGCGAGCTCGGATCGCTCATTTTCACGCCGAGCGCCTCGTCCAGATCGCCGGCAAGGAATTCAAAGTTAAAGGTCATGCCGAATTCGTCGGCGATCTTCTTAAACATCCGGTTGTCCTTGGTGGGCTGATCCATCGGCGCGCCGATGAATACGTCGACGGTCCAGGGGTCTTTGCCTTCGGCGACGGCGGGCACGGCAAGCAGCGTGACCAGCGTCATCAGCGCGAGAGTCAGTGCAATGAGTTTACGCATGGTGGGTTCCTCCTCCTAAATCGTTTTTGGGAGTTCACGGACGCTCCCTGATACGACAAGGATACCAGATGGTAAAAAGGTTGACTATGCCCCAAATTATACTTCAACCCCGAAATTTTATAGTGAAATCCGACCATTTCCTCCATGAACCGATCGGAACGGGGCTATCGGAACAGCGTGCAGCCCGCCTCGCGGAAGCGCTCGATCATCTCCGTAAGCGTTTCCTTGGGAATACGGAAACGCTTTTCGAGACAGTCCAGACAATAGAAAAGGGAGGTCGCGCGGCTGATGAGCTTGCGCGACAGCCCCGTTTCATCCCTTGTCAGTTCTTTTCCGCAGTCGGCGCAGGTCATCGCCTGACCAGCCGCGCAATGAACATTTTGCAGTCGTGCGCTTTGACGCCGGCGCGCATGTACTCGCGGAAGCGCGTCGTTTCGCCGCCGTCTAAAATATCGCGCGCTTCCATATCGTACCCGGCGGCGGCGGGCAGGCCGAAATCGCTGAAGGTCAGGAAGATTTCGCCGTCGCTCTCGTCCAGATTGAACATCCCCACGGCGTACGTGCCGTCGTCAAGATGCTTGACGAGCGCCAGCCGACGATCGTTCCACGGATGATGCGCCGACATGGGCGGCCGCGCCTCGGCGTCCTGATTGATGCGGATCAGATCGGCGTTGGTCACCAGCGCGCGCGTCGTTTCATTCATGGCGCGGATGTCCGATCCCAGCATGAGCGGCGCGGAGAACATGCACCACAGCGAAAACTGCGAGCGGTAATCGGCGTCGCCGCAGCCCGTCGCGCCCACCAATCCCTTGCCGTACATGCCCACGGTGAGCATATCGATATCGTTGAAGCACTGCGGCGCGGACGTCCCGAGCTTGTCAAGCTGGCTGAGCGCGATCTTGCGATAGGATTCCGCGCTGTCCACGATATCGCCGGTCGAGCGGTACATATGCGCGCCGACCGAGCGGATCCACTGCCATACGTCGTCGCTGCCCCAGTTGCAGGCGGAATACAGGATATCGCGTCCGCACGCGCGCAGCGCCATGCCCATGCGGCGGTACAAAAGCCGGCCGTCCACGCCCATCGGCTTGTAGCAGAAATCGTACTTGAGAAAATCAACGCCCCAGGAGGCGAAGGTTTCGGCGTCGAGGAATTCATGATCGAACGAGCCGGGATAATCGGCGCAGGTGCGCTGCCCGGCGCAGGAATACATGCCGAACTTCAGTCCCTTTTCGTGCACGTAATCGGCGAGCGCCTTCATGCCGAAGGGGAATTTGACGGGATCGGGCGTCAGTCTGTCGGTGTCCGGGTCGCGGGATTTCAAGCTCCAGCAGTCGTCGATCACGACATAGCGATAGCCCGCCGCCGCCAGCCCGAGCGCCCCGAACGCCTCGACGCTCTCGCGCACCAGCGTATCGGAGATCTTGTCGCCGAAGGTATTCCATGTGTTCCATCCCATGGGCGGTTTGTTGACCAGCATATTGAGTCCCCTTTCGTTCCTTGAGTTTCCGCCGCGCGACGTTTCGCCCGCGCGCGCCGATATGCCGAGTTTCGCTGCTGTTGCCATCCGCCGCGCGGCGTTTCGCCCGCGCGCGTTTACAGCCCGTATTGCGCCGCGTATTCGTCGAACGCCTTTTGCCATAACGACAGCGCCCGCGCCGCCGCCTCGCCGGTATCGCCGCGCGCCGTCAGGTAAATCTTGATTTTCGGCTCCGTCCCGGACGGGCGGATCACCGCGCCGAAATCGTCGGAAAAGACGTATTTGAGCGCGTTGGCGCGCGGGAGACCGCTTGGCGCGGCGCTTCCCGAGGCGATATCGGTGATCGTCTGTCGTTCGTAATCCGAAAGCGTGACAAGCGGCTTGCCCATCACGGTTTCAGGCGGCGCTTCTCGCAGCGCGTCCATGACCTCCGCCATGCGCCTCATGCCGCTCTCGCCCCTGAACACGCGGTTTTCCGTGCGCTGCGCGTACGCGCCGTACTCGCGCTCAAGCGCCGCCAGCGCGTCGCCGAGCGTCATGCCGCGCGCCTTAAAGTCGGCGGTCATGCGGCAGATCAGCAGCGCGCCGTCAACGCCGTCCTTGTCGCGCGCGTGAGTGCCCGAGAGACAGCCGTAGCTTTCCTCGAAGCCGAACAGGAAATCATCGCGCCTGCCCTCGCTTTCCAGCCGCGCGACGGTTTCGCCGATGTACTTGAAGCCCGTCAGCACCTCGCGCATTTCGACGCCGTGCGCGGCGGCGACGGCTGTCGCCAGATCGGTCGTCACAATGGTCTTGACGGCGACGGGGCGCGCGGGCAGCGCGCGCGTGCGGCATAGGTAATCCAGCAGCAGCACGCCCATTTCGTTGCCCGAGATCAGGCGCGGCGCGCCGTTCTCGATGATCGCCGCGCCCACGCGGTCGCAGTCGGGATCGGTGGCGACAAGCAGATCGGCGCGGCGCGAGGCGAGGTACGAAAGCCCGATCGCCATCGCCTCGCGGATCTCGGGGTTGGGCGAGGGGCAGGTGGCAAAGTCCGGGTCGGGATCGCGCTGCTCGGGCACGACGAACACATCCGAAAAGCCGTTCATGGCGAGCGCTTTCGTGACCGGCTCAAGCCCCGTGCCGTTGAGCGGCGTGTACACGATCTTCAGCCGCTTCGCCGCGCTTTCGTCCCCCGGCGCGAGCGACGACACCATGCGCAGATAGCGCTCGAGCAATTCCTCCGGCACGGGCGCGATCAGTTCGCCGCGCGGCGGCGCTTCGGCGCCGAAATACGGCGTCCGCGCGATGGCGCGCTCGATGGCCGCCGCCGCTTCGTCGGTGATCTGGCAGCCGTCGCCGCCGTA
>CAYWOS010000085.1:0-3394 GCA_964459985.1 uncultured Oscillospiraceae bacterium | reverse complement strand
ATCTTACGCATTCTCCGCCATCTCCTTACGCTTCGTCAGTGCCGCATAGATGCTCGCAATCGCAGTCAATCAGGATCTCGCGCACCTGCGGTTTCAGCGTTTCGGGTACGCTTTGAAAAGCGCGCCTGCCCTTGATTATCAACGTTGCGTACACCATCGCCATATCAACGGCCTCCTTTCCAAGCATCGGCAGCGTCTGCGCGCGGCCGTTCGGGAACGTCTTTAGCTGTCCGCTGCCCCTTGCGAACACGCGCAATATGCGCTCTCATCATCCCTGATCACTCCTTATGACATCATCATTTCGTACAATTCTGCGACCGCTTCCAGCGCCGTCAGGTTGTCCGTTTCCAGCGTGGCAATCGTGCTTTCCGCCGTCATCAGCCGTTCTTCGAGCGTCGGCGCGACCGGCTCTGGCGTCGGCGGTTCGGTTTCCGTCCAGACCCTGACGATCTGCCCGTCCACTTCGTTCCACGACGCGGCATAGTACGTTTCGTCGCCTTCCTCGCGTTCGGGCGCGGGCGTGTCGATGATCGGCAGATACCCCGCCGCCTCGTACTGCGCATCGGTCGGGTTGTGGATCATCATACCGCCCGCGACGAGCGGGTTCGGCGCGTCCACGGGCGAACCATTGACCAGCGTTCCGTATCGCATACTCATTCCTCCTTAACTGTGGGATAGATAATCGCACGCCATCGCCGCAGGCGCTGTGTCGCCGTCGATGGTGATGATGGTCGCGCCGCCGAGTACGGGGACGATCTGCGGCGTGATGTCCGTTTCGACGGGCGTCGCAAGCTCGTAATCGACCGTGACCGGCGTTCCGGCGGCAAGCTGCGCGGCAAAATATGCCTTCACGCTCGTTGTGTCGCTTCCGCACGACGAGACAGGCATACGCATTCTGATCCGCCCGAGGGCGTCCCAGACCCCGATCCCCGCCGCGTCCGCTCCGTCAATCCGGCTGGGCGACGTGGCGGGCACGTGCGAGCACAGGATGTCGGATACCGCGCCGTAGGGCTGGGGCTTACTATCGCTGATGGCATGCAACTTAATATATGTCATGGTATCCGTCGGTCGCGCCAACGTAGCATCTACCAACGCTGTCCCGTCGAACACCTTCACCGCCCGTTTCCGCACCAGTTTTCCCCGCGCGAAGTCGATCTCATCGCCCAGACGGAGCGGCGCGTCGAGATAGATTGTGCGGGTGACGGCATCGTCGCCGCGCGCGCACCTCACCGTCACCGCGTACTGCCCGGCGTGCTCTCCAGACGTGACGAGCGTGCCGCAGCTCGCGATCGCAATCGGCGCGGCGGGCGTCGGCGCGCCGCTTTGCACGCTGTTCCCCGTGACCGCGAGCCTCGGCAATCCATACCGATGAGCAAACGCGGGCACGGTCAGGCTGTCCACGCCCGAAAGCGCGGACAGCTTGTACTGCGCGAGCATCTGATGCCGTCTTGACAAGCCCATCAGCTCACCTCCGCAGCCGTCCACACGCCGACGTAGCCCGTGCCGAGCGCGACAAACGATAGCTCGTACCACTTGCCCGCCTCGAACACCGGCGTCGCGGGCGACCATGCCACCGTCGCGGGCACCGTCACCGTCGGCGCGGCCGCGCCCGCGAGAAAGCGAATCCTGTACTCGCTCGAATACCCCGTCGCCGCCGCGCCGAAGGTCAGCGTCAGCGCGGTCAGACCGCCCGAGTAGACGTACTCGGTGTTCGCCGCCATTTCCAGCGTTTCGGTCGTCTTTACCGTGTCCGATACGAGCGGGTAGTTGCCGCTGTCGCCCTTGATCGGGTCGCAAAGCAGCGACCAGTAATTGCCTTCGGCGGGCGTCTGCCCGGTGCTCGACTGCAGGGCGATCCACACCTTGCCGTCGTGCCGCACGATATCCAGTTTCGAGTAGCTTGTCGCCGCAGCGTACGCGCCCTTGGGCTGCATCGCCACGCGTCCGATATTGACCGACATAGGTATCCCTCCCTTTACCGTTTCCTGACCTTGAGCCGACACCCGACGCCCGCCGAATGGGTTTCCATCCGAATGTTGATCGCCGTCAGTTCGGTCGTGCCGTCGCCGTAAATGACCGAGAAATCCGTCTTGTAGCTCGCCCACATGCCCTGTCCCGTGACGACGACATACCCGCCGAGCACCGATATGACGCCGCTCGCGAAGGTCGGCGTCGCAATCGCGCTCGTGTCGCCGATGCGCGCGCGATCCGCGTAGGTGTTTGACCCGTAGATCACGCGCGAGCGGTAGTTGGCGTAGGTGTTGTCGCTGTTCAGGCACAGGATGAACCGTGTCGAGCTGTTGGCGTTTGCCTTGCCCAAGAACTCGAACTCGTACTGCGCGCCCTCGCCGCCGTCCGTGATTGGGACGGTGAACAGGTAGTCGCCCGCCGCAACCGCCGCGTCATTGCTTTCGTCGAAGAAGTACTCCGAGCCGAGCGCGAGCGGACGCCACGCGTTGCCGTTCCAGATGTATTCCTCCGTGCGCCTTGCGCCCGAAAAGTAGGTGAACGCGAGCGCCGCCGCCGTCACCGTGACCGCCGCGGACGATCCCGCGCGCTCGAGGACAAGGTATTTCGCGCCGCCGTACAGATCAGCGACGCAATCGAGCAGATTGAAACTGACCGTTCCCGTGCCCGTCGCCGTGCCGATCAGCGTTTTGTTCGTCTGCCCGTCCGCGCTGTCGGCGAGGGACAGCGAGTATTTCCCGCTCGCTGCCGCGTCGGAGGTGAGCGTCAGCAGCGCCGTCTTGACCGCAGACGACTTGATATCCGCGTCCGTCGTCCCCGCCGTCGGCGCGGTCAGTACGGCGCGGTACACAAGCCGCGTGTAGGTGCGGTATTCGTAGCGCGTCGTCGTGGTCACTCGCCAGTATGCATAGGTGCTTCCATGAGAAGGATCGCCGTGCGTGCCCGTCCCGGTCGTCGTTGCTACTGAACCATTGTATTGGTTTGAAGCCGTCCCGTTTGCTTCGTGGCAGTATGCCGCATCGGCATCTTCCACATCGCCATAAGCCGTGTTCGTGTCCGCCCAAGAAGAATATGTCGTGGAATGACTCGGCATATAGATCGGGATGCCGTCAAGCAGCTCATACGTCTTGACCGTTTTCAGCCGTCGCTGTTGGCTGACCTTTCGGACATAGTACCCGCTCCGCGTCGGCGTGACGGTGTTCCCGGCCGTGGTCGTGCCGGGCTTGACCAGCAGATACCTGTCGCCGACGTTCTGCGCCGTCACATTGCCCGGCTCGTCCGTGCCGACGATCATGCCGAGATTGCCCATCGCGCCCGCGCGGCTGTCCGCGCCTGTGCCGCCCATGTCATAGGGCAGCGCGTCGGCGTCCGCCATTGCGCGCAGGAAGTTGTGCCGCGCCGCGTCGTCGCGGAAGGTGGTCGCCAC
>CAYWOS010000084.1:0-3672 GCA_964459985.1 uncultured Oscillospiraceae bacterium | reverse complement strand
TTCCATTCCTCGGGCAATTCGTACACGGCGAACTGGTATTCGTCCTCGCACGCGCCGACGTCCACGCGCAGGCGGCCATAGGCGTCGCCGGTCCCGGATGCGACGGTTTCCGCGCCGTCCGCGAAGACCATCGACGCGTTCGGCAGGAACGTGACGTCCCCGTCGAGCGGCGCGTCCTCATACTGCCGGCACAGCGCGCAGCGATTCCTGCCCGCGATGTCGGGCTCGAATACGTGCGCTTCGGACGCTTCCGTTTCCTCGATGGAGGTCACATAGCGGCAGAGGGCGCACGAACGGACGATTTTGACCGATTTTAAGTGCGCGTCGCCGGAGGCGGGGGTATAGCGGATGTCGATTTCCTTCGTTTTGTCCGTATGCGGGCAGACCATGCCGCAGGTTTCGCAGGTGACATCGTAGCCGCCGCCCGCGTTCTTGACGCGGATGAGGCGCTCGTGCGCGCAGATAAAGCCGCACCGCGTGCAATGTCCGTCCGCGCCGAACGCGTGGGCTTCAAAGACGAATTCATCGTCGTAGGTGGCGACCTCCATTCCGCATTGCTCGCAGTAATCATACGGCGTCCAAGACTTGACGTGCACGCTGCTGTCATACGCGCCGCCGGTGGAAATCACATCATAGCGGGGGTCTGACTGCGCCGATTTGATCTTCCCGTCGGGATGCGGGCAGGGGAAGCCGCAGGCCGCGCACGCGTGCGTCGTCTCGTTGTACGCGTCGTGCGGGCAGGGAGTTTTGCAATAATCACATATATAGTCAGTATAACGAGTATGCGTGCAGACATGATCGCATTCTTCGCATTGACCATGGGAATAGCTGTGCAAAACCGCGCGCGACTGCGCCTCTCCGGGATCGATGACGAACCCGCAGGTATCGCAGACATACGCGTGGTTCTGCCAGCGCATGGTGTGCCGCTCGTTCTGATCGTAAGTGTAGTCGTCCGCGTGGGTGAAATTGATGTCATGGTACGACGAAACGGTATGATCGCAGAGAAGGCCGCAGGCTTTGCATGTATGCGTCGTCGCGTCGTATTCGGCGTGCGGGCAGGGGAACTGGCAGGCCTTGCACAGGTGCGTCGTCGTGTCGTACTCGGCATGTGGGCAGGGAGTTCTGCAATGCCCGCATTTGTATGTCTCCGTATTGTATGTAGAGTGCGTGCAGACATGACCGCACTCATCGCATTGACCATTGAAATACCTGTGAGGAGTAGGAATCGATTTCGCCATTCCGGGATCGATGACGAACCCACAGGCATCGCAGATTTTCACGTCGTCCTGCCGATGCTCGGTGTGAGCGATGTCCGGATAGTCAGGGTAATCGTCCGTGTAGGTGTAATTGATGTCATGGTACGACCAGACGGCATGGTCGCATGTCTGATGACAAAATATGCACTCGCTCCCGCCATCATTGAATGCATGCGCGCCGCCGTTGTTGTTGGGGCAGACATCGCTGATCGCGGCCGCCGGGAGCGCGGGAGCCGCGAGCATGAGGACGATCAGCAGGCATAAGACAATTCGTATCCGTATCATCAGCGTTCCTCCTGTTGAGTGGCGTTGGTCGGGGCGGTCGGATCGGTTGTTCGATTGCTGTGTAACCCAATTATAGCGGTTCAGCCGCGCGCTGTCAATCATTCGGGAGAATTTCGCGCGCTATCGCCGACACGAAGAAACGCCCTCCGATCATGACATCGGAGGGCGTTTTCATGCAATGGATGATGACAAGGATTACTTTTTCGCGTTCTTCTGCTCGATCGCGGCGTGCGCGGCGGCCAGACGCGCGATGGGCACGCGGAAGGGCGAGCAGGACACGTAATTCAGCCCGATCTTGTTGCAGAACTTGATCGTGGAGGGATCGCCGCCGTGTTCGCCGCAGATGCCCAGTTTGATGTTCGGGCGGGTCTTGCGGCCGAGCGTCGCGGCCATTTCGACCAGCTTGCCCACGCCGTCGGTGTCCAGACGGGCGAAGGGATCGGACTCGAAAATCTTGTTCTCATAGTACGAACCCAAGAACTTGCCGGCGTCGTCGCGGCTGAAGCCGAAGGTCATCTGCGTGAGATCGTTCGTGCCGAAGGAGAAGAACTCGGCTTCCTCGGCGATCTCATCGGCGGTGACGGCGGCGCGCGGAATCTCGATCATGGTGCCGACGTGGAAGGGCAATTCGACGCCCTGCTCCGCAAAGACGGTCTTGGCGGTGTCCAGCACGATCTGCTTGACGAATTTCAGCTCCTTGACCGCGCCCACGAGCGGGATCATGATCTCGGGCACGATGTCGTAGCCGCATTCCTTCTTGACCTTGATGGCGGCCTGCAGGACCGCGCGGGTCTGCATTTCGGCGATCTCGGGGAAGGTGACGGCGAGGCGGCAGCCGCGATGACCCATCATGGGGTTGGATTCGTGGAGCGCGTTGATCTTGGCGATCACTTCGTCGGTGGTCATGCCCAGATTCTTGGCAAGCTCCTCGATTTCATCGACCATGTCGACGTGCGGCACGAATTCGTGAAGCGGCGGATCGAGGTAGCGCACCGTCATGGGACGGCCTTCGAGCGCCTTGTACATCGCCTCGAAATCGCCCTGCTGCATCGGCAGGATCTTGGCAAGCGCGGCCTTGCGCTGCTCGGTGGTGTCGGAAAGAATCATTTCGCGCACGGCGGCGATGCGGCTGGCCTCGAAGAACATATGCTCGGTGCGGCAAAGGCCGATGCCCTCGGCGCCGAAGGAGACGGCCTGCTTGGTGTCGCGGGGATTGTCGGCGTTGGTGCGGACCTGCATGGTGCGCGCCGCGTCCGCCCACTTCATCAGCTTGGCGAAGTCGCCCGAAATGCTGGTATCGACGGTGGGGATCAGCCCGTCGTAGACGTTGCCGGTCGAGCCGTCCAGCGAAATGCAGTCGCCCTCGTGATACACCTTGTCGCCGACGGTGACGGTTTTCGCTTCCTCGTTGATCTTGAGCTCGCCGCAGCCGACCACGGCGGCGCGGCCCATGCCGCGCGCGACGACCGCCGCGTGGCTGGTCATGCCGCCGAACACGGTCAGAATGCCCTGCGAGAAATCCATGCCCTCGATGTCCTCGGGCGTGGTTTCACGGCGGACGAGGATGACCTTTTTGCCGGTCTTGCCCTGCTTGGCGGCTTCGTCGGCGGTGAAGTACACGCCGCCGGCGGCAGCGCCGGGCGAGGCGGGCAGACCCTTGGCGATGACGGGCGCTTTCTTGAGCGCGGCGGCGTCAAAGTTCGGGTGCAGGAGGGTGTCCAGCTGCTTGGGCTCGACCTTGAGGACGGCTTCTTCCTCGGTCAGCATGCCTTCCGCCACCAGATCGACGGCGATCTTGAGGGCGGCGGCGGCGGTGCGCTTGCCGTTGCGGGTCTGGAGCATGTAGAGCTTGCCGCGCTCGATGGTGTATTCCATGTCCTGCATGTCGCGGTAGTGCTTTTCGAGCTTGCCGGCGATGTCGGTGAACTGCTTGTAGACTTCGGGCATTTGCTCCGCGAGCTGCGCGATGGGCTGCGGGGTGCGGATGCCGGCGACGACGTCCTCGCCCTGCGCGTTGAGCAGGTATTCGCCGTAGAGCTTGTTTTCGCCCGTCGAGGGATTGCGCGTGAAGGCGACGCCGGTGCCCGAGGTTTCGCCCATGTTGCCGAACACCATGCTCTGCACGTTGACG
>CAYWOS010000083.1:0-3983 GCA_964459985.1 uncultured Oscillospiraceae bacterium | reverse complement strand
GGGCGGCAAGGGGATGAGCGTACACGGACGTACGTGATTCCCCTTGCCGTCCCGCGGGCGACAACGCGAGAGGCGGCTTTTTGACAAGCTGGGCTGTCACGCGAAAGCGTGACAGCTTCGTTTGGATTTTATAAGGTTGAGGTGTGTTTTACATGAAAAGCGTGACGGCAATGCAGCGCGGAGTCAACGGGCGCGACCGGGCGCCGGCCGTGACCAAGGCGGGACTCGCGCTGATTTTCGCGCTCGGTCTTGTCATGATCGCGGCGGGATGGCTGGGCATGAACGCCTACAACGCGTCCGGCTTCAGCGCGGAGGCTGGTTACGGCGCGATCTACGCGCTGTCCGGCGATATGGACGACGACTGGCGGGAGCAGCTTCAGCCGCTGCTCGGCGAG
This sequence comes from uncultured Oscillospiraceae bacterium, assembly GCA_964459985.1. Classification (GTDB taxonomy): domain Bacteria; phylum Bacillota; class Clostridia; order Christensenellales; family Aristaeellaceae; genus CAYWOS01. The sequence continues at coordinate 3,588 of CAYWOS010000083.1, read as the reverse complement.
CTTTCGCCGAACGCGCGCGCGGCGCTGGACGATATCGCGTACGGCCTTTTGACCGATAGCTGGGAAGCGGGTAAAAAGGGCGCGCGGGCGGACGCGGACGCGCTTCTTGACGCGGCCGGCGCGGACCGTTCGGCGCAGATATACAAGCTTTTGTACGCGACCTATTCGGTCAACGGCCCCAAAGTGACCTCCGCCATCAAGAAGGAGATCATTGCCGTGCCGCTTGACGCGCGCCGCGATTTCCGCGCGGCGGTGCTGGCCTGCCTGCTGGACCCCGCGCTGGAATTGCCGTCCGGCGCGGTCAAGGCGGCGGATAAATTAGAAGGCGACGAGCGCGCCGCCATGCTGATGCAGGTGTTTTTCGTCAGCGCCGACGACGCGTGCGACGGTCTGCCCGGCGAGCACGTCAACGCGCTCAAGAAATCGGTGCGGGATAAAGCCGTTCAGCTGACCGCGTTTGCCATGATCGTCAATCGCGATGTTTCGTGGATACAGCAAATCATCATCAGCCACAGCCGCACCGTGATTCTGATCGGGATTATGCTGGCGCTGGACGTTTTGCTGCTGGCCATGCTGATGGCGGGCGATAAAAACTGGGTCATCGACGTCAAGTGGATCATTATTCTCCTGATCGTTGATTTCCTGCTCTTTTTCCAGATGCTTCCGCTATTCTATCTGATCGTCAAATCGTTTTTCCCGAACGGGACGTTTACGCTGGAGACGTTCTCGCGCCTGTACACTTATCCGCTCAATCTTGACGCGCTCCTCAACACCGTGATCGCGGCGTTCGCCACCATGGTGCTGGGCACGCTGCTCGCGTTCCCGCTGGCATGGCTTGTCGGGCGCACGAACCTGCACGGCAAGAAGTTTTTCCGCCGGCTGTTCGTGCTGACCTACATGGTTCCGCCGTATGTCGGCGCGATGGCGTGGCTGCGCCTGCTGAACCCGAATGTCGGCACCATCAATCAGGTGTTCCGCGCCGTGTTCGGGTTGAGCGACGCGCCCGGCCCGCTCAACATCTATTCGCTCGGCGGCCTGATCTGGGTGCTGACCACCTTCTATTATCCCTACGCCTTCATCACCATCAGCCGCGCGATGGAAAAGATGGACCCGTCGCTCGAGGAAGCCAGCCGCATCAGCGGCGCGTCGCCGCTTAAAACGCTGTTTACCGTCACGCTGCCGATGATGCTTCCCTCGCTCATATCGGGCGCGCTGCTCGTGTTCGTCTGCGCCGCCTCCTGCTACGGCATTCCCTCGATCATCGGTGCGCCGGGGAAGGTGCATACCGTCACCACGCGCATTGTCGAGTATGTCACGCTCGGCTCGCAGGGCATCAACGACGCGACGGGCATGGCGGTCTTTCTGATGATTATCGCCGCGATCATCCTCTATATCTCGGATTTCGTGCTGGCCAAGCGCCAGTATATCACGGTGTCGGGCAAATCGGTCCGGCCGGCGATCGTCGATCTGCGCAAATGGCGCGTCCCGCTGACGGTCGTCGTTTCGCTGTTCGCGGTCGTCGTGATCCTCATCCCCTTCGCCACCATTCTGACGACCTCGTTCAAGATCGACGTCGGCAAAAGCGTGTTTGATCCCGAAAACTTCACCTTCGGGCAATGGACGCTGATTTTCGGACGTCCCGAAACGATCAATTCCCTGAAAAACTCGCTGATTTTCGGCGCGGTCACGGCGACGGTGGGCATCCTTGTGGCGTGCGTGATGAGCTATCTGTTGCAGCGCACGCGCGTACGCGGACGGAAGCTGCCCGATTTCCTGATTACGCTCGGCTCGGGCACGCCTTCGGTCGTTATCGCGCTGGGTCTGATCATGACCATGAAGGGCACGTTCGGCGTGAGCATCTACAACACCGCGTATATCATCATCGTCGCTTACCTGATCAAGTATATGATGATGGGCATGCGCACCGTCGTGTCCGCCATGAGCCAGATTCACGTGTCGCTGGAGGAATGCAGCCAGGTGTCGGGCGCAAGCTGGCTTCGCACGATGTTCAGAATTACCGGCCCGCTGATTTTCCCCTCCATCGCCGCCGGCTGGTTTTTGATCTTCATCCCCAGCTTCTACGAGCTTTCCATGACGACGCTGCTCTATTCCAGCACCACCAAGACCATCGGCTTCCAGCTTTATGAGTACTGGACGTTCACCAGCCAGCCGCAGAGCTGCGCGATGGCGTTTGGCATCCTGATGATCGTCGTGGCGCTCAACGCCGTGCTGAACCGCCTGACGAAGGGCGAATTCTCCATTTGAGAAAGGACGAACAACGATGGCGATCGTAACGATCAAGCATATTCAGAAAGCGTTTGGCGATAATGTGGTGCTCAAGGAGTTCGACGAGACATTCAGGGACGGAGAGTTCGTGACGCTGCTCGGGCCTTCCGGCTGCGGCAAAACCACCATGCTGCGCATCATCGCGGGGTTTGAGAAGCCGACTTCGGGCGAATTGTACATCGACGATCAGCTGGTTTCCGGCGGCAAAACCTTCGTTCCGCCCGAGCGCCGCAGCATCGGCATGGTTTTCCAGAGCTACGCCGTGTGGCCGCATATGAACGTATTTGACAACGTGGCGTACCCGCTCGGGATCAAAAAGGTGCAGAAAGCGCAGATCAAGCGCGACGTCGAGCGCGTGCTGGAGATCGTGCATCTGACGCAGTATGCCGAGCGCTTTCCCAACCAGTTGTCGGGCGGACAGCAGCAGCGCGTGGCGCTTGCGCGCGCGCTTGTCGCCGCGCCGAAACTGCTGCTGCTGGACGAGCCGTTGTCCAATCTGGACGCCAAGCTGCGCGAAAGCATGCGCTTTGAAATCAAGGAAATCCAGCAGCAGCTCGGCATCACGGTGGTCTACGTGACGCACGATCAGACCGAGGCGATGGCGATGAGCGACCGTATTTTCCTGATCAATCGCGGTGTCGTGCAGCAAAGCGGTACGCCGGAGAGCATTTATAACGCGCCCGCCAATCAGTTTGTCGCCGATTTTCTCGGCAAAGTAGACTTTTTCAAGGGCGAATCCAGGGACGGCCGCATCACGTTCCCCGCGATGAGCGGACAGTCCATCGCGTATGACGGCGAGCGGAAAGGGGCCGTCGAGGTTGCCATCCGCCCGGAAAACATCTTCTTCACACAGGAAAACGGCGCGCTTCGCGGCATATTGGAGGCACAGTACTATCTGGGCGATGTGGACGACTGCCGCGTGCGCGTGGGCGATACCGTCGTGCGCGTCATCACCAGCGGATATGAGTTCAAGCAGCTTCGGATCGGTCAGCCCGTCAGTCTGGGCATCCGTGATTTCATGGTCTTTGAGGACGACGGCTTGCTGGAAGCGCAGCTGCAGATCCGGACCTGACGCTGCGGACGCGTCCGCTTTTGTGTCCGATGACCTCCGCAATTCCGTGTCCGCCGTATCGGCATAAAGAAAAACCGTTGACGACCGGGTTTGTCGGCGGTCTGAGAGCCCCTTTCGGGACTCATTTTCTTGGTGGGATTCGTAGGGCTCGAACCTATGTCATCAATTCGGCATGGTCGTCCGTCTTCGCGCAATCGCGCTCGCCGCATTCCTTGCCTCATTGGGACTTC
>CAYWOS010000082.1:0-4028 GCA_964459985.1 uncultured Oscillospiraceae bacterium | reverse complement strand
GGCGCGCGCGGCGGTGGCGGCGGCGAAAGCCGAATTGCAGATTGCCTCGCCCTCGCGCGTATTCCGCGACCAGATCGGGCGCATGACGATGCGCGGGCTTGCGCAGGGCGTGACGCTGGAGAGCAAGGAGCAGGCGCGGGTGATCCGCAACGCAGCCAGATACCTGACCGGCGAGGCGCGATACGGATCCCTGACGCCGGGCGCCACGTACGCGGGCGGCACGTATGCCGCGCGCGCGGAAACGCGCACGGTGAACAACGCAAGCAGCGTGAACCTGACGGGGAACACATTCATGCTCCGCGACAGGCAGGACGCGCAGGCGCTTGCCATTGAGATCGCGGCACAGCAGAAGCGGCAGCTTGCGGGCATGGGCGCGCGGGGATAAGCCGCGAAAGGAGCGGACGATGCCGAAAGACTGGTTTGACTGGAAGGGCGTGCGCTGCACGACCAAGGGCATTCACGTGACCAGGCAGCCGGACGTTTTCCGCGCGTCGGAAAGGCTGCAGCATACCGCCGTGCCCGGCAGGAGCGGCACGCTGACCGTGCGGGAAGGCGAGGACGTATATGACGATTTCATTCTGCCCGTCGAGTGCGCGGTGAACAGCCTGGAAAGCCTTGACGTGCTGACGGCGTACCTGCGCGGCACGGGCAGCCTGGTGCTTGCCGCGCTGGACGGATACCATTATGTCGCCTCGGTGGTCAACCAGATCGAGTTTGCGCAGGTGATGCGCGGGCGGGACGACCGCACGTTTACCGTGACCTTTCGCTGCGCGCCGTACCGATACAAGGACAATGTGACGGACATTGCCATCACGCAGAGCGGTTCGTTTGTGGAGAACCCCGGCAATATCGCGTCCGAGCCAATCATCAAGGTGACAGGAAGCGGCGACATCACGCTGCTAATCGGCACGCAGGCGGTGACGCTGACGGGGCTTGACGGCAGCGTGACCATTGATACGCCGCTCAAGGAGGCGTACGACGGTGACGAAAGCATGAACGGGATCATGGACGGCGATTTCCCGACGCTCGCGCCCGGGCGCAGCGCGATCAGCTGGACGGGCAGCGTGACGGGCGTGACGATCACGCCGAACTGGAGGTACGTGTGAGCGCGATTGTTGTTTTCCCTTCGGACGCGACCGATTTCACCGGGCTGGGGCTCGGCGCGGTGACGCCGAGCGCCTGCACGGTGCGCGAAACGCTGAACGGCGAATGGGAAATCGAACTGACGCATCCACTGGACGAAAACGGGAAATGGGAACGTCTTGCGCGCGGGAACATCGTGCGCGCGCCCGTGCCCGCCGCCACAACGCCCGCGCTGACGGGATATGCCGACGAGCCGGACGCGCCGACCGTGATGAAAACCACATCGCGCGTGAACCTGCGCGTGAAGGCGGGCATGGAGCACCCGACCATCTGCATGGTGCCCGGCGGCACGGACGTGATTGTCCTGACCGACCCGGTGCAAACCTATTGGGCGGAAGTGGTTATCCCGGACGGCAGACGCGGATACATGAGCAAACTCTACATGGAAGCCGTGCAGGCGCCCGCGACGCGCGCGGATGCCGTGAAGGAAATCGTCGAATCGCGGCCGCTCCGCGACCAGCCGTTTCGCATTTACCGCGTCGTGCCCACGCTGACCGAGGTCACGGTATACGCGCGGCATATCTTTTACGATCTGCTGGACAACATGGTGCAATCCTACGTGCCGGGCGCGAACACGACGGGCGCGCAGGCGGCGGCTGGGCTGATGAACGCCTGTCAGACGGCGCACGGATTCACCGTGTACAGCGATTTGACAACGACGGCGGAGGGCGAGGCGTACGAGAATGTGAACCCCGTCGAGGCGCTGCTGGGCGAAAGCGGCATTGCGGCGCGGTACGGCGGCGAGATCGCGCGCGACTGGTTTGACGTGTACGCCGTCCGGCGCGTCGGGCGCGATACCGATATTGTCATCGCGCACGGCAAGAACCTGCTGTCGGCGAAGATCGACGTGGACGAAACCGACGTGACCACGCGCATCATGCCGACGGGTGAAACCAAGGACGGCGAAACGCTGTACCTGGACGAAGTATACATCGACAGCGAGCGGATCAGCAATTACCCGCATCCCAAATGGACGCATCTGCACGTGGCGGAAGCCAAGATCGGGACGGACGGGCTGACGCGCGCGCAGGCGCTGGAGAAGATGCGCGACGCCGCGAACAAGGCGTTCGCAGACGGATGCGACCTTCCCAAAACGACGCTCGACGTGGATTTCGTGCGGCTTGCCGACACGGAGGAATACGCGCGGTACGCACCGATGACCGATTTGTTCCTCGGCGACAGCGCGACGGTGAAAATCCCCAAACTGAACGTGACGACGCGCCTGCGCGTGACGCAGTACGAGTACGACTGTCTGCTCCGGCGCTATCGGAAAATGACGCTCGGCACGGCGGCGGACACGCTCAGCGACATGAAGATATCCTCACGCCAGATCCCGAGCGGCGGCGTGACGGGGCAGAAGATCGCGCTGCACAGCGTCGGCACGGGACAGATGCGCGTCGCGTCCATCGGCTCGGCGCAGATCATGGCGGCGGCGATCGACACGGCGAACATTGCCGACGCCGCGATTGTACGCGCGCACATCGCCGATGCGCTGATGACCACATTGAGCACTGAAGCGCTGACGGCGGTCAGCGCACGCATCCGCGAACTGGTGGCGGGCAATATCACGGCGGATGCATTGTATGCCGATATCGCGTCCATTGCCATCGCGCAGATCACGACCGCGAACATCGAAAGCGCGAACATTGCGTGGGCGGATATCGACGCGTTTTCGGCGGCGACCGCACAGATTGCGCGTACGCAGATCACAACCGCGAACATCAGCGAAGCGAACATCGACTGGGCGGCGATTACCGCACTTTCGGCGGCGGTCGCGGCGATCTTTTCGGCACGCATTACCACTGCCGAGATCGGCTATGGGCAGATCATGGATCTGGTGGCGGACACGGCGATCATTGCGCAGGGAACGGGCGGGAAACTGTACATCGAACGCCTGGCCGTGACCGAGGCGAACATGGTCAGCCTGACGGTGGGCGAATTGATCGTCAAAGGGACGGACGGCAAGTTTTACGCGGTGGGCGTGGACGGAAACGGCGATGTGACGACGACCGAAAAGGCGGTCGGCGCGGACAATATCGCGGACGATACGCTGCCCGCGACCAAGCTGCTCGAAAACAGCATTACGGCGCGCGAACTCAACGTGGCGGAGATATTTGCCGATCAGGCGCTGATCCGCGCCGTGAAAGCGGCGAATATCGACGTGGCCGATCTGTTCGCCCACAACGCCTTTATCAACAGGCTGCGCACCCGGACCATCACGAACGCAGAAGCCGACGGCAAGATCGCGGCGAGCGAGGTCACGCGCGCGGGCTTCCGGCTGGAGATCGCGTTTTCGGACGGCGCGGTGGTGACGGAAACAGGCAAGCAGACGACATGCGCTGCGAATTTGTACAAGAACGACGCCGACGTGACCGACGCGTTTAGCGCGGGCTGCTTTACTTGGACGCGCGATACCGGCGACGCGGAAAGCGACGCGGCGTGGAACGCCTTGCATACAGGCGTCAAGAGCATCACGCTGTCCATGCAGGACGCGACGGGAACGGCGGTGATCGCCTGCACGCTGACGGCGGACGAAAACGCGCTGCCGACGGGGATCGCGTTCGACGACGGAAACCTGGAAGCCGGAATTCCATCAGGTGATACCGTGTACGGCGATCTGTCCATCGACGCGGACGGCAACCTGATCGCGGACGGCGCGGTGTACGCCATCGACGAGCACGGCAATCTATTGTATGCAAGCCCTTTGTCGCTCACGGCGAAGGCTGACCTGACGGCGGGCTTCAAGACCAGCTACATCACGCTGCACGACGACAAGATGGAAATCAAATCCGGCGGCGATATGACCATCGAGGCGGGCGGCGATTTCAACCTCAAGGGCGGCGACACGGCGGGCGAGTACCTCGGCATATCCTCGACCGCCGACA
>CAYWOS010000081.1:0-4357 GCA_964459985.1 uncultured Oscillospiraceae bacterium | reverse complement strand
ACTGCATCGGCCGCATCCATGCCGATATGCCCGAGGATTGCTACGTCTGCTACGACTACATGGCGAAATTCTCGCGCGGCGCGGACGGCGCGCTGTTCTACATGGGACAGGAAGTCAAGTAAACCAATCAACGCGAAAACGGCTGCCGCGTCATTGCGGCAGCCGTTTTTGTGTGCGCCGAAACGCGCACGGAGCGGCGTTTCGGATGAATATCGGTTTACTTTTTCGGCTTTCCCTCGGTATCGAACAAACGCATATCGGTGAACACGAACAGCGTATGCTTGCCCACGCTCAAGGTATCGGCGTCGGCGATCGCCTTCACGCGGAAGGCGTGAATCTCGCCGGAGGTCGTTTTCAGGCGCATCATTGCCTTGACGGGACGCGGCGGCGCGTCGTCGTCGCCCGGCTCCGTCATCTCCCGCAGCTTCTGCGCGTCCTTTTTGGACAGAATGTTGTCCTGCGCGAGAATATCCCACAGCGGCCTGTCGTCAAAGCGCCCGGCAAGATAGCGCGTCATCGCCGCCTCGTACTGGAAGGAGCGGCTCATGTTGTCGTAATCGGCGATCACCGTGCCGTCCGCCTCCAGAATGGCGCGAATCCTGTCCGATTCGTAGCGCTGCGCGCGGAGCGCCTGATTTTGCAGCCTCAGGCGCTCGTTCTCCGCCTTGCCGATGGCGGAGGACACGCGCACGCGCAGCAGATCGGCGTCCACCGGCTTGGTCACGAAATCGGCGGCGCCGTACTCGACGGCGCGCAGGTTGGTATCGCGGTCGTCAACGCCGCTCACGACAATGACGGGAACGGCCTGCATCTCGGCGCTGTCCTTCATTTTTTCAAGCACGGCGATGCCGTCCATTTTGGGGAGCACCAGATCCAGCAGCATGATATGGACGGACGCGGCGTTCCTCCGCAGATAGGTCAGCGCGTCCTCGCCGCTTTCCGCCGTGTCGATTTCAAAATCATTGGCGAAAATATTGATCAGCAGCGCCTTGCTCGCCTGATTGTCCTCGACGATCAGCATTTTGCGCCGGACGCCGTCGACGGGGCGCGGACTCGCCGCGCGGCCTTCGTGCTCGCCGAAGGACCCCTTCATGTTTTCGCTGTAAAAGGCGCAGTTGTCCTTGCCGTGCTCCTTGACGTAATAGAGCGCCTTGTCCGCCTTGTGGTACAGGCTGTCAAAATTATCGCCGTCGTCCGGGCTGACGGCGATGCCCAGACTGATGGACATGCGCACGTCGAGACTAAACGCCTTGTGCGTCAGCCGGCAAAGCTGTTTTGCCTTGGCGAGCACGGCGTTTTTGTCCGGCATATCGGATAAGCCGACCAGAAACTCGTCGCCGCCCAGGCGGCATACCAGATCGCTGTCGCGCAGAATGGAGCGGATGGCGTTGCCCGCGTCGGTCAGCACCCGGTCGCCGGCGGCGTGGCCGAAGCTGTCGTTGATGAGCTTAAAGCCGTCCAGATCGAGCATGAACAGGGCGGTCAGCGCATTGTCGGCGCGCTCGCCGAGCATTCGACCAAACTTGCCGATAAAGGCGGCGCGGTTCAGCAGCCCGGTGAGCGGATCGGTCTCCGATTCGCGCTTGGCGCGCAATTCCTCCAGCGTATCGTCGTTGACGTCCTCGTACATCATGTACGCCTCGATATCGGTGGAGTTGGGATACTCGACCAATTCGACCGACAGGCGCAGCCAATGGAAAGCGCCGTCCGCCACCTTGCCCCGGAACAAAAGTTCCGCCGCGCGCCTGCCGCGATGATAGCTCGCCAGCATTTTGTCCGAGTCGACAAAATCGATGTATTTGACGCGATCGTCGGGATGGACGCACTGCGCGGCGAAGGCTTTGGTGATGTCGTTGAAGCTCATGCCCTCGTCGTCGTCGATCGAGAAGGGCAGCAGCGCGCCTTCCGCCGTGTCGTACGAGCGGTTTTTGTTGAGATTGCAGCGATACAGCGTGTAGGCGTCCCTGCCCTTGTCGAGCAGGCGCTGCTGCCACCGCTTGAACACCGCTTCCTTTTCCTGCTGTTCGGTCACGTCGGTATAGGAAATGACCGCCGATACGGGCTTGCCGTCGCCCGAAAACATGGTCGTTCCGTGCGCGTTGAGCCAGCGCCAGCCGCCGGGAAACAGCTTTTTGAACACAACGGCGCTTTCCTTTTCGCCGCGAATGATGCCCTCGTAAAAATCGATGTACGCCTTCGCCGTGTCCGGCGACACGCGCCCCTTGAGCACGCTGTCGTACGGGATGTTTTCCATGACCTCGGGCAGATCGAGCCTGCGCGCCGCGTCGGACGACACCGTCAGCGTCCTGTTCCGAATGTCGAAGCGGCAGGTCGTGGTCCCGCTGTGCCGGGTGGCGACGCGGTATTCCTCCTCCGCCATGGTGAGCCGCTCGTTTTCCTCCTGACGCTTGGTGATGTCCAGCAGCGCCGCGTTGACGAGCGCCGTGCCGTTTTGCCGGCTCGCGATCGACGCGCGGTGATGAATCCAGCGAAAACCGCCGTCCTTGACATGAATGCGGTACACGCAGTCCATCGGCACGCCCGTTTCCATCATGGTGTGATACTGCTCGGCCAGCGCGGACTTGTCCTCCTCGAACACGAACGCCATCGGATCGTCCTTGGCGCGCTCGTCGTACTCTTGCGGCGACATGCCGAACAGCGCGCAGAAACCGCTGTTGCGGTAGATCTGCTTGATCCGCCCTTCGCCGCACACATAGGTGCTCAAGCCGCTGGGGATGTTCTCGGTCAGCCACTCAAGCTGCGTTTCACGATTGGCGCCGTCGGCATCGATCAGACGGCGCATGGCGTCCTTGCCGCGCTCAACGTCGCGGCTCAAATCGCGCCGCGTCAAAAGAACGGCCAGATAATCCGCCGGCGCGGTCAGACGCTCGATGTTCTCCAGCCCGTCGGAAGGATCGTCCAATCCCACAAAGCCGATCAGCCGCCCGTCGCGCCACATCGGTGCGAACACGGCGGCGCGGGCGCCCCGGGCGCGCAGCGATTCGCGCAGCTCCTTCTGGCCGTCGTCCAGCGCGTCGACATCGCGGACAATAAACATCTCGCGCCGCATAAGCGCCGCGCACCAGGCGTCGCTCTCGCGGAAAGGCGCGACGCGCGCGCCCTCGTCGCCGCCCGCGACGCCCTCGGCCTGCACCTCGTAGGCGCGCGTCAGCTCGTCGCGCGTGAAATCGATCTCGACGATATAGCACCTTTTCGCGCCGCAGAAGGCGCGCAGGCGCTCGAGCGAATTGCCGATCGCCTTGTCATGGTCCGGCTCGGACAGGATATCGCCCGCCATTTCGCTGATGAAGCGCAAGCGTTCGTCGGCTTCCATCCGCGCCGTGATATCGGTGAAGCAGGACAACTGCACCGGCGCGTCGATGCCGTCCAGCGCGATCACGGCGATATCGTCGCGCAGCCATACCCAGCGCCCGTCGCGCCTTTTCGCGCGGAATTCAAACGTCCCGGTCTGCCCCACGGTGTTCATACCGACGATCTTGCTCTCATATACCTTGTAATCGTCGGGATGAATGAGCGCCAGCCCGGGCAGCCCCTCTTCCTCGTACTGGCTGCGCGTGTACCCCACCAGATCGTAATATCGGTCGTTGACCAGCAGGTATTTCGCCGACGCGTCCTTGCTCAGCACGACGGCGGTGATCCCGCAGGTGGCGTTGTCCATAATGGCGGCGATCCTGTCGGCGGTCTCGCGCTCGCCGCGCTCGGCGACGCGCTGCGAGGTCATATCGGACGCGACGCAGTAGAACAGGCTGCGCTCCCCCGCCTGCGCGATCTGGCGAACCGTCATGCGCAGATAGAGCGTGCCGCCGTCCACGGCGTACCGGCATTCGAACGTCGATTCCTTTTTGGTCTGCACGGCGGTTTCGATATTCCTGCGGATGGCCGCCGCGTTGTCGTCGTCCATTTCGCGGAACAGGCTTCTGTGCACGGTCAGATAGCCGCGCCCGAAATACTTGCCGAATATCTCGGCGTAGCCCTCGTTATACCGAAGCACCTCGGTGGCGCTGTCCAGATACTCGAAAATGCACGCCCCGCCGACATAGCTGTTGAAGATCAGCGTTTCCATGGATTCGGGATTCCAGAAGGCGTTGTTGTTCCACGTCTCCGCCGTCTTGAGCCGGGCGAGGCGTGATTCGAGCTTGCCGTCCTTGAAATACTTCTCATAATCCGCCGCCTGTTCGGGACGCGAATACAGATAACCCTGCATATGCTCGCAGCCGATGGATTTGAGGTAGTCCGCCTGCTTGAGCGTCTCGACGCCCTCGGCGATGACCGACATGCCCAGCCAGCGCGCCATGCGCACCACCGATTCGATGATGCTGCCGCCGCGCTGCGCGTT
>CAYWOS010000080.1:0-4759 GCA_964459985.1 uncultured Oscillospiraceae bacterium | reverse complement strand
TGTACAGGTCATTCCGTCGGAATACGGGGCGTATGCCGTCGGGAGGAAATGAGGAGGGCACCATGGATCAGTTGCACTTGCTCTGGGATTATCAGCAGGCGGACGTCGCGGTCGGCAAGCTCGAAAGCTCGATCAAGCGGTCTCCCATGCGGCAGAAGCTTGTGAAATACCGCGATTATTTGCTTGATCAGCAGGGGATTATGAAGCGCATCGAGAGCGAGTTTTCTGCCATGCTGGACAGGCTGGAGGCGCTCAAGGACGCCGTCGCGCATACCGAGGAGCAGCTCAAATCGCTCCAATCGCGCATCGAGACCGAGCCGCCCGTCACGAGCGACGATACCGCCCAATGCATCGCCGACGCCAAGCGTTTTCTGTCCAATATCACGTCCTACGAGCAGGAGATTCGCCGCATCCGCAAGGACGCCGAGGACCGCGAGCGCCTGCAGCACGACGTCAAGGTGCGCTACGCCAAGGCCAAGACCGAGTTTGAGCGCACCAAGGTCGATTATGAGGAAGAAAGCAAGGAAAAGCTCAAGGAGCTGGAAGGCCTGCGCGCCGTTGTTTTGGAGAAGGAGAAACTGATCGATCCCGAGCATCTGACGCTGTACCGCACCATCAAGCAGCACAGCGTTCCGCCGCTCGCCAAGCTGCTGGGCGATCAATGCGGCGGCTGCAATATGTCGCTTCCCTCGGTCGTGCTGCGCAACATTCGCGCCGGCAAACAGGTCGAATGCGAAACGTGCGGACGCCTGATCATCATGTGACAATTCAAACGTCTTTTATACCGCCGATCGGACAAACGCGCCGACCGGCGGTTTTTTGTGAACGCCCGTTTTTCGCGAATACCCGATGAACCGAAAGGGGCAAGGATCGCGGGCAAAGGCGGCGGCATCCCGCGATGGTATCCCGCGAACGCGGCGTTCCGCGCGTGCGCAAGTCCCGCGATGGCATCCCGCGAACGCGGCGTTCCGCGCGTGCGCAAGTCCCGCGGCGGCATCCCGCGAACGCGGCGTTTCGCGCGTACGCAAGTCCCGCGATGAAACAACGGCATCACAAAAATATTTCGCGGCGTATTGCTTGCCCCCCCTTGACGCGGCGCGAAATTGGTTCTATAATAACAACGTTACATAACGTTGTTATGAATGGGGAGGCGATGGCGTGCCGCCGCGCAGACAAACGACGGGAGAAGCCATAGCGGAGCGGGCGTTTCAAATGACGCGCGAGCGCGGATTCGCGTCCGTCACCGCGCGCGCGCTCGCCGCCTCGCTGCACTGCTCGACGCAGCCGATCTATCAGTCGTTCGCCGATATGCAGGCGCTCGAAAGGGAGGTCGCGCGGCGCGGCGCGGCGTATATGCTCGAAAGCATCAAAAGCCGCATGGAAAGCGGGCTGCCGCGCGATCTGGCGTTTTCGCTGCAATACATTCGGTTTGCGCTCGAGGAAAAGCACATCACGCTCCTGATCGCGCGAAACGGGATGTTTCGGGCGATGGACGACCTCGCGGACGATTCGCTGCCGCGCATCGACCCAAGAATGGCGGTGTTCGTCAACGGCATTGTGTTTCTGGCGGTTTTTCAGTCCCTTGATTCATCGTGGGAGCAAATCAAAGCGATCACGACGGACGCCTATCTTGCGTTCCGCCGCGCGTCGCCGGAGGGGAGCGGAGAAAACCGATGAAATATCCGATCTGGAAGGAACGGCTGCACTTGATGTCGCCCGCCGTCGCCGTCTGCGCCATGGCGAGCTTCGATCAGCCGCCCGATCCCGGGCTGCTTCGCGAGGCGGCCGCGCTCGCTGTTCGCCGTCACGCCGTTCTTTCGTGCCGCGCGGTGATCGATCCGGACGGCACGGCGTACCTGACCGAGTGTGATAAGGCATGGGAAGTCTCTCTTTCGCCCTTTACGGGCGACGTCGGGCGGCTGATCCTCGCGCAGGAAGCCGTCCCCTTCGCGATCGACGAGGGCGAAACGGTTCGTTTTTTCTACGGCGGCGACGCCTCGCGACCGACGCTCGTGGTGATGGCGCATCATTTGGTGTGCGACGGCGGATCGATCGTGATCCTGATGCGCGATATTCTGCGCGCCGTGAACGGTCAAGCGCTTGCCGATCAGCCCGTCCGCCTGCTTACGCGCGGCGATTTGCCCGCGCATCCCGGCCTGAGTCCCTTTTTGCGCGTGATGATGAAGCGCGCGAACGCGAAATGGGCGCGGAGCGGAAGGACGTTTTCGTTCGATGAGTACAAAACGATGGCTGCGGCGTACGCCGCGTCGCGCCCGGCGGAGATCAGGCTGCGCGTCTTTGACGCGCCGCGCACGCAAAGGCTCGTCCGTCTGGCGCGAGAGAACGACATCACGGTGAACAGCCTGCTGATCGCGGCGCTCGCCGCCTGTCTGCCGCGCGGCGAGAGCGTGGGGATCGCCGTCGACGTCAACCCGCAGGACCGGGCAAGCATGGGCAATTACGCGATCGGCGTCGGCGTTTGCCCGCCGCGCGATGCGAAACGCTCGCTGCCCGAGAACGCCGTGTCGGCGCACCGGGCTGTCGTAAAATGCCTGAATAATCCCGGCAAGCGCTTCTTTCTGCATGAATTCATGGGCGCGCTCGCGCCTGCGCTGCTCGATTCCATTTATTTTTCCGCGTTCGGCGATTACCGTAATCCCGTGTCCGAGTCGCTGCGCGGCATGTGCGGGTATGTCGATCAGCGAAAAGGCGCGACGCTGACCAACCTGAAAACGCTCGATATGCCGTCTGACGCGTCCCTGACATATCGCTTCGATACGCTTGCGTTCGTGCCGCCGTACATTCCCAACGTGCGCGCCGTGATCGGCGTTTCCACCTATGCGGATCGCATGACGCTGGCGCTGCGCGCGCCGGCGGGCGATCCATGGAAGGAAGAGGAAGCGCGGTTCGACCGCTTTTGTCAAACGCTGGAAGCGCTGTGAATGCGTCGGACGGGCGCGAAAACCGTCGTACGGCGCGATTTTGCGCTTGATTTTTGCCGTGACTGATGATATGATAACCATGCCGCGCAATGCGGACGATGAAAGAGGAGGTGCATGAGTATGGCATACAAAATTTCCGACGCGTGTATCAGTTGCGGCGCTTGCGCCGGCGAGTGCCCCCAGCAGGCGATTTCCGAGGGTGACGGTCAGTTCGTCATCGATCCCGATAAGTGCATCGATTGCGGCCTGTGCGCCGAAACCTGCCCGGTGGGCGCTCCCGAAGAGGAGTAACGCCTGATCGCGCGAAGGGACTTGCCGTGTCCGTACTACGGAAACGGCAGGTTTTTTGTGTTAATTATGACGACGGAGAAAAAGCGCCGCTCGTAGCGTCATACCGTAGGGAAATCAAGCGGCGCGGACGCGAACGCCGGGGTTTTCATAGGATGGCGAACCGGTAATCAAGAGGCAACAGAATCGGCGCCTGTGAACTTGAGAACTGATGACTTAAGGCAAGGCATATGATGATCGATCAACTTAAGTTGATCGTCGACTGTTCATGAGTGATTATGTTCTTTGCATTTTTTTCTGCGTCTCATTTCTTTTCTCTGGATTATTTCTTCACCGCCGTTCCCATGACTGCGATTCCAGTTGATGAGGATAACAAAAATGAGAGCATGACAGATAAAAAGAGCTATGGTTATCAAAATCATCGGGTTGTTGAAGTTCTGCAAAAAGAAGTACTCCGTGATGCATACTCCGTACCACACAGACAAAAGACCGACAATGCAATACTCAATCAAACCAAGAAGCGACAAACGGTCGGGATATGGGTTGACTCGATATCGGTTGTATAGAAACGGGAGGTTGGTTCTTATGTGGTCGCTAAATCCTTCGTGTCCGGGGATCAGAAGCGCGGCTATTCGAGGGGATGAAACAGAGATATAGGTTTTGATTTTGTCCTTATCGTGCCAGCATGCCGCAAATCTACACAAGAAAAAACCGAGAAACCACGGAACGCCAAGCAGGAAAGCAAGCCAAACAAGCATAAAGCCCGATAACTTGAGTAGAGTCATTAGCCTGTCCATGTCTTCCGCTCCTCTTTACGTTAAAGCCCGATCTTATTACCTGCCTGCTCAGTGATGATTGTACATTATCTTGGGGCTTATTTCAAGTAATATGCGGGCTTGTCGCTGTCGGCTTATCAAAAAGCCGCCTTTCGCATGATCTCCTGTGGGACGGAAAAGAGAATCAAATACACCCGCGTACGTTCATCCCGACGTCCTTGGCTTATGCCGACAGGCGGGTTTTTGGGAATCAACGGTTCATCCGGCAAGCCAACAGCCTGTCCGAAAATGTCCGCTTTGTGGTCATTTTGGTATTCAAAAAGCATCCCTTCTATGCGAGATGCTCTTAGACCGTCGACAAACCCGGTCGTTCCTCCCGGGGATGCAATGAAGGGGCCGCGCCCCTTCATTTCTCATCCGAAACCAGCGACATGTGCGGTGGTTTCGGAACGATTTTCCGCAGAAAATCGGTTCCTTACGCGTTTTTCCGGCCGCGCGGCAAAGCCGCGCAGGAAAAACGTGCAAACCGCAAAAATGAAAGTTTCATTTTTGCGGTGCGTGTCGACTTTGTCGACACGCAGAGAGCATCCCTTCTATGCGGGATGCTCTTTTCGATCGCCGATTATCTTTCCTGTCAGCCGACGTAACGGCAATCGTTTGAAAATACGCGGGCACGGGACGCTTGTACTGCGTCAGCTGTTGCCCTCGTTCTCGTTCTTTTCGGCGTCGTTGCCGTCGCACTGGGAGATGGGG
>CAYWOS010000079.1:3205-4966 GCA_964459985.1 uncultured Oscillospiraceae bacterium | reverse complement strand
GAGACCTTCCGCAAGCGCTTTGTCGCCGAGGTGGGCATGCCGCCGCAGAGCTATCAGCTGTTCTGCAAAATGGAGCGCGCCAAAACGCTGCTCAAGGAAGGGGGCTCGGTACGTCAGGCGGGCATCGAAGTCGGCATGAACGATCCCTACCATTTCTCCAAAACCTTCAAAAACATCGTCGGCATGAGCCCGTCGTCGTACTCCAAAACGGCGCTTAAATGACGCCGCTTGCCGACGCGCCGCTTTCGGAAACGGAGGCGCGCATGCTCTCGCCCCTGCAGCTCGCCTATATCGGCGACGCCGTGCATTCGCTCATGGCGCGGCGGCGCGCGATCGACAAGGGTCTGCCGGTGCGCGATATGCATTTGTTCGCGACGCGCGCCGTCAACGCCGTATCGCAGGCGCGCGCGGCGGCGGCGCTGGACGGCTTGCTGACCGCCGAGGAAAGCGGGATCGTCCGTCGCGGACGCAACGCCCACGCGCATCACGGCCTGCCCAAGTCCGCGTCGCACGCCGAATACACCAGCGCGACCGGGCTTGAGGCGCTGCTGGGATATCTCTATCTGACCGGCCGGTTCGACAGGCTTACGCAGATCGAGCAGGCGCTCTTTTCGGAGGACGATCATGCCTGAAGCGACGCTCAAGGTATCTCTCATCGCATACACGCCCGATCCCGAGGCGCTCTGCGCGCTCGCGGCGCGCACCTGCTACTCGGCGGACGACTGTGAAACGCTCCGTGAAAAGGTCCGCTTAGGCGATCAGGGCGCGTTCCTGAACCGCGTGACCGAGTCCGGGCATCTGTCGGTGCTCGAGCACGCCGCGTTCACCTTTTCCGTCGAAGGCGTCAGCCGCGCGCTGCTGGCGCAGTTGACAAGGCACCGCATCGCCAGCTTTTCGGTGCAAAGCCAGCGCTATGTTTCGCTGGCCGACGGGTTTTCCTACGTCGTTCCCCCCGCGATCAAGGCGCTGGGCGAGGCCGCGGAAGCGGAGTACGCGGCGCAGATGGCGCAGACGCACGCGTGGTATGTATCCTGGCGGCAAAGACTCGGCGCGAAGGGCGAAAGCGCCAACGAGGACGCGCGCTTCGTGCTCCCCTCGGCGTGCGAAACGCACATCGTCATGACGATGAACGCCCGCGAGCTGCTCCATTTCTTCTCGCTGCGCTGCTGCCGCCGCGCGCAGTGGGAGATCCGCGCGATGGCGACCGAAATGCTGCGGCAGGCAAAGCGCGCGGCGCCCGCCCTGTTCGCGCTCGCCGGTCCGGCTTGCGTATCCGGCGCCTGCCCGGAGGGAACGAAAACCTGCGGTCACGCCGCGCAGGTGCGCAAGGAATTTATCAGTATGACCTGAATGCTCTTTTGCGGCGCGACCGCAGGAAAGGAATCCCATGCCCTTCTATAAAGATGTGAAACCCAAGAAAATGACCAAACGCGATCATCTCCGTCAGGCCGATTGGTCGGACGAGGGCGAACGCTATCGCGGCAAGCCCGCGCGCCCCTCGGAAAACGGCCAGTCCCCCCGCGCGGCGGACGGGCGCAAGCCCTACGGTCGTCCCGCCGCGCCTGTCGGCAACAAGCCCTACGGCCGTCCCGCGCCGCAAAGGGAGGACAAGCCGTTCGCCCGTCCCGCCGCGCCCGCCGGCAACAAGCCTTACGGCCGTCCCGCGCCGCAAAGGGAGGACAAACCGTTCAGCCGTCCCGCCGCGCCTGTCGGCAACAAGCCCTACGGCCGCCCCGCGCCGCAAAGGGAGGACAAGCCGTT
>CAYWOS010000079.1:0-3105 GCA_964459985.1 uncultured Oscillospiraceae bacterium | reverse complement strand
TACGGCCGCCCCGCGCCGCAAAGGGAGGACAAGCCGTTCGCCCGTCCCGTTCCGGCGCCCGTGCTCCCCGCCGCGCCCGCGCCCGTCGCGTCGCCCGTCGAGGAGGAGCGCGATCTGCCGCCCGAAAACCTGCTGACGGGGCGCAATCCCATCCGCGAGGCGCTTAAATCGGGACGCGATATCGAAAAACTGCTGGTCGCCAAGGGCGATCTGTCGGCGTCGGCGCGCGAAATCGTCGCCATGGCGCGCGAGCGCGGCGTCGTCGTGCAAATGGTCGAGCGCGTCCGCCTCGACGAAATCGCGCGCAATCATCAGGGAATGCTGGCGTTCGCCTCGGCGTACGCCTATGCCGAGGTCGAGGACATGCTCGCCGCCGCAAAGGAAAAGGGCGAGGACCCCTTCCTGATCGTGCTCGACGGGCTGACCGACCCGCAGAACCTGGGCGCGATCATCCGCACGGCCGCCTGCGTCGGCGCGCACGGCGTCATCGTGCCCAAGCGCCGCGCGGCGGGCTTGACGCCCGTCGCCGTCAAGGCGTCTGCGGGCGCGGTGGAATTCGTCAAGGTCGCGCGCGTCACCAACCTCACCCGCACGCTTCAGGAGCTGCAAAAGCAAGGCGTCTGGCTCTACGGCGCCGACATGCGGGGCGAGGATTACCGCGCCGTCGATTTTGCAGGCCCCGTCGCGCTGATTGTCGGCTCGGAGGGCGAGGGCGTCTCGCGTCTGGTGCTCGATCAGTGCGATCACCGCGTGTCGCTGCCCATGAGCGGCGCGATCGATTCGCTCAACGCTTCCGTCGCGGCGGGCGTTCTGATGTACGCCGTGTACGCCGCGAGGAAATAAACTGCTTTCGGAGGTTTCCATGACCGACCTGTCCGAGTTCGACACGCAAAGCCGCTATGCCGAGCGCTTTTTGGACATGCCCGACGAGGATATCGCGCTGATGGCGCAGGGCGGCGACGGTCAGGCGCTCGAGTATCTTTTGGACAAATACAAGAACTTCGTGCGCTCCAAGGCGCGCAGCTACTTTCTGATCGGCGCCGACCACGAGGACATCGTGCAGGAGGGCATGATCGGGCTGTATAAATCGATCCGCGATTTCAAGATCAACCGCCAATCCTCCTTCCGCGCGTTTGCCGAGTTGTGCGTCAAGCGCCAGATCATCACGGCGATCAAGACGGCGACACGACAAAAGCACATGCCGCTCAACAGCTATGTGTCGCTCAACAAGCCTCTGTACGACGAGGAATCCGACCGCACGCTGCTCGACGTGATCGAGGGGCGCGTCACCAACCCGGAGGAATTGTTCATCAGTCAGGAGGATTTGACCGCGATCCAGTCGCAGATCGACGAACTGCTCTCCGAATTCGAGCAGCAGGTGCTCGGCGCGTTTCTGGACGGCAAAAGTTATCAGGAGATCGCCGCGCATCTCAAGCGCCACGTGAAATCGGTCGACAACGCGCTGCAGCGCATCAAGCGCAAGCTGTACCGGTTCCTCTCCGAGCATAACGCGCCGGGCGACGGCGGGCGCGGCAAATAACGACATGACGACACGAATTTATACGCGCAGCGCCGCGTACCAGAAGTTTGAGGTGCTCAAAACCAACCGCAACAAGCGCCACCGTTACGGCGAATTCTTCGTCGAGGGCGTGCGCAATATCAACCAGGCGGTTCAAAACGGCTGGGTCTTTTCGTCGCTGCTCTACGCGGAGGACGCGCCCCTGTCCGGCTGGGCGAGGGAATGCCTGAAAACCATTCCCACCGACATGAATTACGCGCTGTCCCCCGCCCTCATGCGCGGCTTAAGCGGCAAGGAGGACGTATCCGAATTGCTCGCCGTCGTCAAAATGCGGGAGGATCGCCCGGATATCGGCGCGCTGCCGGATCATCCCTTGATCGTGCTGTTCGACCGACCCTCGAACAAGGGCAATCTGGGAACAATGCTCCGCTCGTGCGACGCGCTGGGCGTCGACGCGCTCGTCGTCACGGGCCACGCCGTCGATCCCTACGATCCCGAAGTCGTGTCCTCGAGCATGGGCTCCTTTTTCCACCTTCCTTTCTATCGGATACAGGATCAAAAGGACATCGACGCCTTCATCGCCGCGCTCCGCGCGCGCTGTCCGGGGTTTCGCGCAATCGCCACCACGGCGCACAAACAAACGCCCATCGAACGCGAAAATCTCCTGCCGCCCTGCCTGCTCATGATCGGCAACGAAACGGACGGGCTTTGCCGCGCGCTGTACGCCGCCGCCGATACCACCGTCAGTATCCCAATGGCGGAATCATCCTCCGCTTCCTCTTTCAACGTCGCCTGCGCCGCCACCGTGATGCTCTATGAAATCACGCGGCAAAAGCGGACAGCGGCGGCGGAGTAATCACTTGTCCGCGACAAGCTGGCACGCACGGCTGCCGGCTTGCCGAAAACCGCCTATCGGCAAGCGCCAAGGGCGGCAAGGAGATGCGCGAACACGGACGTGCGTGAATCCCCTGCCTGTCCGGCAGGCGACACCCCGGGAGGCGCCTTTTTGACAAACTAAAAGCTGCCGCGCCAAACGGCGCGGCAGCTTCATGACAGTTCCTTCGATCAGCGCTGGAGAATGGTCTCCTCGGTGTCCTTATCGAAGAAGTGGAGGCGGGTGGTGTCCAGAGCGACCTTGATGTCGTCGCCCGTGCGGGTCTTGGTGCGGGGATCAACGCGCGCGATGATGCTCTCGTCCTTGCCGCTCGTGGTGAAGTACAGGTAGGTCTCGGAGCCCATCAGCTCGGTGACTTCAACGTGCACGGGCATGGTGGCTTCGGGATTGGCGGCGACGACGTCGTCGGCGTCCGAGATATTCTCGGGACGGATGCCCATGGTGACTTCCTTGCCGATGTAGCTCTCGTCCGTCAGCTTTTCAATCTTGGACTGCGGCACGAGGATCTTGTTCTCGCCGAAGATGCAGTACACCTTGCCGTCTTCCTTGACGAGCTTGGCGTCGAAGAAGTTCATCTGCGGGCTGCCGATGAAGCCGGCGACGAACTTGTTGTGCGGGAAGTCGTAGTTGTTCTGCGGGGTATCGACCTGCTGGATGAAGCCGTCCTTCATGATAACGATACGGGAACCCA
>CAYWOS010000078.1:253-4996 GCA_964459985.1 uncultured Oscillospiraceae bacterium | reverse complement strand
GTCGAGGGCTTGATTTCAAGAAACTGAGACCAAAGACATGAAGCAAAGGATTGACCGATCTCGTCATGAAAACATTGTGCGGTTGTCAGGGTGCGAATCCTTGACAACGATACAGTTTCCGGTGGCAATGGCGAAGGGGTCCCACCTGTTCCCATACCGAACACAGAAGTTAAGCCCTTCAGCGCCGATGGTACTTGGCTGGTAACGGCCCGGGAGAGTAGGTCGCCGCCGGATTCCAATAAAGCCGCCCGTCAGTCGACGGGCGGTCTTTTTATGTTCGCAGAAATCACCGCCGCCTGACGCCCAGATTACTATGACTATGCAAATGCCCGCCGTCTGGCGTGCGGCTTCTTTGATGTCCTTATCGTCATTCGCCGCCTGACGCGCGGCTTCCTTATATATACGCAGTCGTCCGTCGTCTGACCGTCGGCTTCTTGATGTTAGGGCAGCCGCCTGCCCCTGACCGTCGGCTTTAGTCATCGCGATCGGGGCAAAACGTTGGCTCATGCCGACGGATTCCTTGCCTTAAACAAAGCGCTTTAGGCCGGCAGCCGGAAAAACTTAACGCGCGCCGGTAAAATCATGAAAAATGTTTGACAATGCGCCGCAAACGTGTTATGCTACCTCGGCAAGCCGCTCGGGAGGGGCTGTCCAAGTGCGCGCCGCGCCGCCCCATGGCCGAAAATGCCATCCTTTCCTTCCAAGCAAGTCCCGGCGAGTTTAAATGAGGAGGTGCTGTCCATGTACGCGATTATCGCAACGGGCGGCAAACAGTATCGCGTGTCCGAGGGGGACACCATTTACATCGAGAAGCTCGACAACGAAGCGGGCGACGAAGTGACTTTCCCCGTGCTGATGCTTTCGGGCGACTCGGTGGAGGTCGGCAATCCCTATGTCGAGGGCGCGAGCGTCATCGGCAAGGTCGTGCGCCAGGGCAAGGGCGAGAAGATCGTCATTCTCAAGTACAAGAGCAAGAAGAATTACCGCCGTAAGGCGGGTCACCGTCAGCCGTTCACGCAGGTGGAAATCACCGCCGTCAACGTCTGACATGACGCGCGTCACCATTCAGCGCGCGGGCGAAACCGTCACGGGCTTCGAGTGCAAGGGGCACTCGGGCTACGCGGAGGAAGGCAGGGACATCGTCTGTGCCGCCGTGTCCGCCCTGACGACAGCCTGCGTCAACGCCCTCGAAACGGTCGCCGGGGTCGCGCCCCGGGTCGAGATCGGGGAAGCGCGCATGACGGTGACGCTCAAGGAGAGCAATCACGACGCGCAGATCGTCCTTCGAACCATGATTCAGGGACTGAACGATATCGCGTCACAGTATCCCGCTCATCTCACCGTCCTATCCCGGTAAGCACGATCACGAAACGGAGGAAACAATCATGCTGAAGCTCAATTTGCAGCTTTTCGCCCATAAAAAAGGTATGGGCTCGACCCGCAACGGGCGCGACAGCGAATCCAAGCGCCTGGGACCCAAGCGCGCCGACGGTCAGTTCGTTCTGGCGGGCAACATTCTCGTGCGTCAGCGCGGCACCAAGATGCATCCCGGCCTCAACGTGGGCATCGGCAAGGACGATACCCTCTTCGCCAAGGCCGACGGCATCGTCCGCTTCGAGCGCAAAGGCAAGTTCGACAAGCAGGTGAGCGTCCATCCCGGCACCACCGCCGCCGCCGAAGCGATTCAATAAGCGATCTTGATTCATCGGCAGCCGTTTCGTCTCGCGCGAAGCGGCTGTTTCCGTATAGAAAGGGTCGGAGTATGGACATTCTCGAAACCGAACGCATGATTCTGCGCCCCCTGACCGCCGCCGATTTCGATCAATTGATCGACGCCGTCAGCGCGCCCGGGCACATGCGCTTTATGTACCACTGGCAGGGTGAAATCCACGAGGAAGCCCGCCGCTTTCTCGAATACGCGGCGCGCGTGAACGCCGCTTCGCCGCAGACGGCCTTCGAGTACGCCTGCATCAGCCGGGAGGACGGCGCGCTGTGCGCCTGCGTAAGCCTCGCACTCGAGGGCGACACCGCGCGCGCGGGCTGGTTCGCGCATCACGCCCGCGCGGGACAGGGGTATGTGACCGAAGCGGCGAACGCGCTGATCGGCTATGCCTTTGACACATTGGGCGCAGCGCGCGTGATCGCGGCGTGCGACGCGCGCAACGAAAAGTCCGCCGCCGTCATGGAGCGGCTGCACATGCGCCGCGAGGGCGTCGCCGCCGAGGCGCGCCCCCTGCTGCCCGGCGACGAGCGCCGCGCGGACGAGTGGCAATACGCCCTGCTCAAGAGCGAATGGGCGGACTGGACGGATTTCAGGCGCATCGCGGCGCTGCCCGTCCGCTTTGACGGCTTCATGGACGTGCCCGAATTGTCTGACGGCGAGATCGGCCTGATCTGCCTGAAAAAAGATCCCGCAGAGCCGGAGAAAGAGCGCGTGGCGGGCTATACGTTCACGGTCACGCGCGGCGGCGAGGCGATCGGCACGGTGCATCTGCGCGTCGGCTATCATATTCCGCGCCTCTATCACGGCGGGCAGATCGGCTACGAGATCGACGAACCCTATCGCGGGCACGGCTATGTCGGGCGCGCGTGCCGCCTATTGATCCCCGTCATGCGGTATCACGGCATGGAAACGGCGTTTATCACCAACCATACCGACAACCTCGCCTCGCGCCGCGTGTGCGAGAAGCTCGGCGCGAAATGGCTGCGCGTCAGCCGCGTACCCGAATGGCACGATATGTACGAGCGCGGCGCGCGCTACGTCAATATCTTCGAGTGGCGCTTTTGCGGGGACGAACCCGTATGATCGGCACGCTGGTCAACGTCGCGGCGATCGTCGCCGGATCGCTGCTGGGCTGCCTTCTGCGAAAGGGCGTGCCCGAAAGCCTGCGCAAATCGCTCACGCAGGCGATGGGCTTGGCGGTCATCTTAATCGGCGTTCAGGGCGCGGTCAAGACGGAAAGCGCCTTCCTGATCGTATTGTCGATGGTGCTGGGCACGCTGGCCGGCACGCTGATCGGCATTGAGAAGCGCCTGAACCGCTTCGGCGAGCGCCTGCAAACGCGCTTCGCCTCGGGCGACGAGGGCTTCGCCAAGGGCTTTGTCAGCGCCTCGCTGATCTTCTGCGTCGGCGCGATGGCGATCGTGGGATCGATGGATTCGGGGCTGCGCGGCGATCACGCCACGCTTTTCGCCAAATCGGTGCTCGACGGCGTGACGGCGATGATCTTGGCAAGCGCGCTGGGCGTGGGCGTCATGCTGTCCGCCGTGCCCGTGCTGCTCTATCAGGGCGCCATCGCGCTGTCGGCGGGGCTGATCGCGCCGCTCCTGAACGAGCGCATGATTCTCGAAATGAGCGCGGCGGGCGGGCTGCTTATCATCGGCATCGGCGTCAACATGCTGCGGAAGGAGCATATCCCCGTGGGCGATATGCTGCCGGCGATGTTCATGCCGCTACTGCTCCTGCAAATCATGTGACGCCGGCGCTTGACAATGCGCGGCGATCCCTTATAATGACAAGAAGGAAACAAAAAAGGAGATCAACTCGAATGAAAAGATTCCTGACGCTGACCACTGTCCTCTGCCTCATTTTCCTGCCTGTCCTCGCCGACACGGTGGAGGAATTTCCCGACATCGAAACGGCGGTATTCGATTTTGATGATTTCCTGTGGGAGCTGGACAACAACCTCACGGGGACGATCGACGAAAAGGCCGAGAACGCCGTGTTCATCACGCTGTTCCCGAACTACGCCGAGGAGGACGCTTTCCATCCGAACCTGAACTGCGTGTGGTCGGGCGGCCTGATCGACGTGGCCGCGATGTCGGACAGCGATGTCCAGCTGGCGGCGCAAACGGTGCTCAACGGGATCGTCACCCAGTACAAAAACGCCGGATACGAAGCGCGAAACGCCTTCGTGCTTCAGGCGAGCGCCATGGACTTGGAGGAATGGGGCAAAACCGTCCTCTATACCGTTTCCTCCTATCAGATCGATCCGGCGAAGACCGGCGAATACACCGATCTGTACCTCGTGCAGGTGTACGTGAGCGGGACAGGCGGCACGTATATCTTTTCCGCGACGGCGAGCGATTTTGAAACCGACCTCGTCGCCTGCCTCGATCTCCTTGACCGGATCACCTGGGTCAACTGACAAAACCGCAGCCAATGCCGGCGAGGGCTTCGTCCCCGCCGGTTTTTCATTTGTTTTGCGCGTTTTCCCGTCAATTCACAGAATTCCGCTTTCCCGCTCTTGCCATTTTTCGGGCGATATAGTATAATCAGTCGGATAACGGCGAATGATTCGCTCGTCCGCCGTTTTACAAAGCCAATCCAATCCCGAAAGGAGAAACATATCACATGGCAAAGTACGTCTACCTGTTCAAAGAGGGCAACGCCGACATGCGCGAGCTGCTGGGCGGCAAGGGCGCGAACCTCGCCGAAATGACCCGCATCGGCCTGCCCGTTCCTCAGGGCTTCACCGTCTCCACCGAGGCCTGCACCCGCTACTATGCGGACGGCAAGGTGATCGCCAAGGACATCGAGGATCAGATCTACGCCGCGCTCGCCGAAACCGAAAAGGTCGCGGGCAAGAAGTTCGGCGATCCCGAGGACCCGTGGCTCGTTTCCGTCCGCTCGGGCGCGCGCGCCTCGATGCCGGGCATGATGGACACCATTTTGAACCTTGGCCTGAATGATGTGTCGGTCGAAGGCCTCGCCAAACTGACCAATAACCCGCATTTCGCCTA
>CAYWOS010000078.1:0-243 GCA_964459985.1 uncultured Oscillospiraceae bacterium | reverse complement strand
CCTACCGCCGCTTCATCGCCATGTTCTCCGACGTTGTCATGGAGATCGAAAAGAAGAAGTTCGAGGCCGTTCTGGACGAATTCAAGGAAAAGAAGGGCGTCAAGTTCGACCGCGACCTGACCGCCGATGATTTGAAGGAAGTCGTCGTCCGCTTCAAGGCGATCTACAGGAACGAAAAGGGCGAGGATTTCCCGCAGGACCCGAAGACCCAGCTGATGGAGGCCATCAAGGCCGTATTCCGCT
>CAYWOS010000077.1:0-5090 GCA_964459985.1 uncultured Oscillospiraceae bacterium | reverse complement strand
GCACCTGACTCTTAATCAGGGTGTCCCGGGTTCGAGTCCCTGATGGCGCACCAGACCGTGATCAGCCGGGCTGTTTCAAAAGAAACGGCCCGGTTTTTGGGTAAGGGCAGCCCGGTTTTGATGGAAATACAGCTCGGCTTTCTTTGATAGAAGCCAGGCTTTGCTTGCCGAAGGGTCGCGTCCGAAGCGTATACCCCGCGCCCGCGCCCCTTCCCCGTAAAAAGATTCCACCGTCGCGTTTCAAACCGCGCGCGGGCGTGTATAATGCAAACGAAAGGCAGCGATGCCCGACAAAGACGCGACATTTACTCAACGATCAAACGATATACGGAGGAGAAGGAAAAATGAGGAGCATCACCAAACTGGATCTGCAGTACGCGCACAGGTTTTACGGCTTCAAGGGCGAGGCGCAGTACCTTCACGGACACACGGGCATCCTGACGATCGAGGTCGAGGACACGATTGAGCCGGGCGTCAACATGGTTTTCCCCTGCAATGAGATTCAGAAGACGGCGTGGAGCCTGCTGAAGAATTTCGATCACGCGCTGATTCTGCGTCAGGACGATCCGCTTCTGCCGGCGATTCTCGCCGTGTACGAGGCGCAGGGCATCAAGGACGGCGCGCCCAGCAACAAAATGAAGGGTCCCGCGTTCAAGACCGAGCTGGCGACCGCCTACCCCGACTGCCGTCTGGTCGTCACCAAGGAAACGATGACCGTCGAGGGCATGATCAAGATCGTCTACGATCTGCTCAAGGATAAGCTCAACATCGTGAAAATCACCTTCACCAGCGGCGTCAACGCCGCCTCGGAGGAGTTCGCGCCCGGCAAATCCATCGATCGCTGCCCCCTGTGCGGCATCGCGCTCAACGAAAACGGCGTGTGCCCCAAGTGCGGGTATAAAAAGCCTTAAAACGGCTCGTCGCCCGGCGGGCGTCGGCGCATGACGGCGTCGGCGCCCTCCGCGCGCCCCTCTGCCGCCCGCGCGGACGGCCGGAAAGCATCGCATGACGCCGCCGCGAGGCGGATGAACGGGAGGAATCGACATTATGATCGGCGTGGGACTTTACCTGCGGGGAAGCGTGGACGCGGTCGAACTGTACAAATCGGCGTTCGGGCTGACGCTGGGGTATCATGTGCTGAACAGCGACGGGAGCTATTTCCATTCTGAATTGATGAAGGGCGACAGGGAAATGCTGTCGGTCGTCGAGGCTGTGCGCGACGTGCGCGAAAGCCCGGTGCAGCTCGGGCTGACGCTGGACACGCGCGAGGCGCTCGAGCACGCGCTGCGCGTCCTCAGCGAGGGCGGAACGGTCAATATGGATATCTGCGAACTGCCGTGGAGCCCCTGCGCGGCCGAGGTGACCGACCGCTTTCATGTCAACTGGTATCTGACGCTCGCGCAGCATCGCCCGCCGGACGATTTTTCTCCGAACACCTGACGCGCACGAGGCACGGACGTTTTTCGCCGAACACCTGACGCGCGCGAGACACGGACGTTTTTCTCCGAACACCTGACGTTCGATAAAGCGGACGGCGCTGCGCCGAACGCCTGACGCGCGGCGAAAAAGACGGCAAAAAAGGCGGCAAAAAAGGCGGCAAAAAAGGCGGCTCGTTTTCGGCCGCCTTTTTCGGGTTTGCCCGCGTGTCAGTCAAACAGCATGTACTCGCATTCGAGCCGGCCGTTGTACAGCCGTCGCCGCGTCCGCGCCCTGCCGCCGTAGCAGCGCTCGAAGCCGGGATGCGCCGTCAGGACGCACAGGCGGCTTCCCGCGTGCCGCGCGCGGAGCAGGCGCATGCCGCCGTACAGCTTTTCGCAGGATTTGCGGTCGCTCATGCGTTCACCGTAGGGCGGGTTGGCGATGAACACGACGTTCTCCCGATCGAGCGTCAATTCGCGCAGATCGCTTTGCCATACCTTGATCCTGCCCGCCAGCCCCGCCTGCGCGATATGGCGTTCGCAGAGCTTGAGCGCCTCGGGATCGATATCGCTGCCCGAAATCTGCCCGACGCGGTCGATCTCGAAGCGCTTCTGCGCGTCGGCGCGGACGAAATCGAGCGTTTTCTGCGGAAACACTTTCCATTTTTCGCACGCGAACGCGCGGTTCAGCCCGGGCGCGCGGTTCGCCTGCCGGAACGCCGCCTCGATCAGCAGCGTGCCCGTGCCGCAGCAGGGGTCGTGGAGCGGCGCCGTCCCGTTCCACGGCGACAGCATGACCATCGCCGCCGCCAGCGTTTCTCGGAGCGGCGCTTCGCCGTTCCACGTGCGGTAGCCGCGCCGGTTGAGCGCGTCGCCGCACAGATCGAGCGTCACGCGCGCGATATCGCCGTGCAGCTTGACGTCCACCTGATAGGTTTCGCCCGATTCGGGCAGCCAGTTTTCATGATAGCGCGCCTTGAGCGCCTCGGCGATCGCTTTCTTGACGATGGTCTGGCAGTCGCGCGGGCTCATGAGCTTGCTCCGCGCGCACTTGGCGTCCACGGGAAAGGCGGCGTCGCGCGGCAGAAGCTCGTGCCACGGCAGCCCGCGCACGAAGTTGAACAATTCGTCAAAGGTCTCGACCTTTTTTTCGCCCACGGGCAGCAGCACCCGGTCGGCGGCGCGCAGCCACATGCAGGCGCGGAAGGCGTCGGTCGGCGTGCCCGTAAAGCGCGCGCAGCCGCCTTCCGCCGCGGCGTTCAGCCCCAGATCGTGCAGTTCGCGCTTGACGACGCCCTCCAGCCCGAAGGCGGCGGTGGCGATAAAATCCATGCGATCCCCCCGTTCCAACGCCATTAAAGCACACATCGGGCGGCTTGACAAGCGCTTTTGCCGCAAAGGGTGGAAAAGATGCGCGAAACCGTGTATAATAGGAAGGGCAATCAACGTAAAACGGAGGAATCCCTGTGAAGCGAGTCATTCTGATCGTGCTGGACAGCGTGGGCGCGGGCGCGCTGCCCGACGCCGACGCCTACGGCGACGCGGGCGCGAACACGCTGCGCCATATCGAGGAAAGCCATCCCATGACGCTTCCGCATCTGCGCCGCATGGGGCTGGGGCGCATTCCCGGCGTCGGGATTCCCGACGATCCGCTCGCCGTGGGCGCGTACGGGCGCGCCGCCGAGCAATCCAGGGGCAAGGACACCACGACGGGGCACTGGGAAATCGCGGGGCTGCGGCTCGACAAGCCCTTCCCGCTTTATCCCGACGGCTTTCCCGCCGACGTGATTTCGGCGTTCGAGCGCGAGGCGGGCGTGCGGGTGATCGGCAACAAGCCCGCGTCGGGGACGGAAATCCTCGACGAATTGGGCGAAGAGCACATGCGCACCGGCAAACCCATCGTGTACACCTCGGGCGACAGCGTGTTCCAGATCGCCGCGCACAAGGACGTGATCCCGCTTGACAGGCTGTACGAATTGTGCGGGATCGCGCGGAAGCTGCTGGTCGGCGGGCACGCCGTCGGCCGCGTCATCGCGCGCCCGTTCATCGGCGCGGGCAGGGGACGCTTCACGCGCACGGGCGAAAGGCGCGATTACTCGCTGCCGCCGGTCGGCGAAACGTTGCTGGATGCGGCGAAGGCGCGCGGGCTGGACGTGATCGGCGTGGGCAAGATCGAGGACATCTTCGCGCATCGCGGGCTGACCGGGAGCGTGCATTCGAGCGGCAATCCCGCCTGTGTTCAGACGACGCTGCGCGAGCTTGAAAAGCCCTTCCACGGCCTTTTATTCGTCAATCTGGTCGATTTCGACTCGGTGTACGGGCACAGGCGCGACGCGGCGGGCTACGCGGCGGCGCTCGAGGCGTTCGACAGCGCGCTGCCGGATATTCAATCGCGCATGACGGACGACGATCTGCTCATCCTGACCGCCGATCACGGCTGCGATCCCACGCACTGCGGCACCGACCACACGCGCGAATACATCCCGATTCTGGCATGGCATAAAAAGATGACGACATGCGTCGATCTGGGCACGCGCGCGACATTTTCCGATATCGCGGCGACGGCGGCGCAGGCGCTTGATATGCCCGAGCGCTTCGGCGCGGAGAGCTTCTATGATCGATTGGAGGAAACGGCATGGACGAAATGACGAGGATCGACAACGCCGCGCGAGCGGTCGAAAACGCCGTGGGCCGGGCAAAAATCGCCGTCATACTGGGCAGCGGGCTGGGCGCGTTCGGCGAGGCGCTGAACGATACGAAAGAAATCGCCTATGAAGCCATCCCCGGCTTTCCCCGCGCCACCGTGCCCGGGCACGCCGGCAAATTCATCACGGGGCAGTGGAAGGGCGCGCGCGTGCTGCTCATGAGCGGGCGCTTTCACGGCTACGAGGGCTACGACATGCGCGACGTGACGCTGCCCGTGCGCGTGATGGCGCGCAACGGCGTCGAGACGCTCATCGTCACCAACGCGGCGGGCGGCGTCAACACGGCGTTTTCGCCCGGCGATCTCATGCTCATCAGCGATTTCATCAATCTCTCGGGGCAAAACCCGCTTCGCGGCGAGAACCTTTCGGCTTTCGGCGCGCGCTTTCCCGATATGAGCCGCGCCTACGACGAAAACCTGCGCGGCATCGCCAAGGCGGTCGGCTCGCGCCTCGGCGTCGATCTCAAGGAAGGCGTCTACTGTTTTATGAACGGCCCGTGCTACGAAACGCCCGCCGAAATCCGCATGATCCGCGTCCTCGGCGCCGACGCCGTGGGCATGTCCACCGTGCCCGAGACCATCGTGGCGCGGCACTGCGGCATTCGCGTGCTGGGCGTGAGCTGCGTGACCAATATGGCGGCGGGCGTGCTCGACAGCCCCATCAGCCACGCCGAAGTGATGGAAACGGGCGCGCGCGTGCGCGAGGTGTTCAGGCGCGTGCTGCTGGGCGTGATCGAGAAGATCGGGTAAGCCGACGGGGGTCAAATTCGGCGGGCTTTCTTTTGCCCGTCTGTATATTCCATGTCCTTAACAGGATGTGGAGCAGGTAAATCAATGTAGACACGGAAGCCGGCAAGGGCTTTCCGTGTTTTTCATGGGGCGCGGTGCGGTGTTGCCTCGCCGGGGGCGTTTCCCCCGCGCGGTCACGCTGACGGCGCGCGTTCCATCAGCAGCACGTTTTCGACGTG
>CAYWOS010000076.1:0-6099 GCA_964459985.1 uncultured Oscillospiraceae bacterium | reverse complement strand
AACGCCGTTGCCGAACCATTCCCCGAGGTATTGACTGCCCTCGAGCACGAAGGAAAGCGGATGCCTCTCCTTCGGCGTGAACCCGATCGCCGAAAACCGCTCAAAAAGAAGCGCGTCGGCCTCCATGCGCCGCGGATAGTAGTTGTCAAAATCGGCGAAGCGATAGAACGCCGTGGTGTCCGGATGGCGCGCCGCCATATCCCGGGCGACGGCAAACGCCTCCGACCGTTCCAAACGCATGATATTCATGAGCGGCCGGCAATCGGGATGGCAGTAATGCACAATCGACAGGCCGTTGATCTCGATCAAAGCAGTTCTCCAAGTGCGCGGCTATTCCCGCACGGTTTCCTCTTCCTCAAAGTCGTCGTCCGCATCCGGCATCCCCGCGCAAACCATGAGCAGCGCGTCCTCGCCGTTGTCCTCATAGTACTTTTTACGCACCGACGCCGTGTGAAACCCGAGCGAATGGTACAGCGCCTGCGCGATCGCGTTGCTTTGGCGCACCTCGAGCGTCATGACGCGCGCGCCCAGATTGGCGGCGTAGCGCATGATGCCCCGCGTCAGCGCGCGGCCGATACCGCGCCCGCGATACTCCTTTTGAACGGCGATATTGGTGATATGCGCCTCGTCGAACACCACCCACGCGCCGGCAAACCCGATGATTTTGCCGTCGACGACGGCCGTCAGATACCGCGCGCAGGCGTTCGCGGTCATTTCACGCACGAAATCTTCCCGCCGCCACGGTTTGGTGAATGTATCCTTCTCAACGGCGTACACGCCGTCCACGTCGTCGATCGTCATGCGGCGAATCGTTACATCGTTATTCACGCCTCGCCGCCTCCGCAAGATTCCTCTGTCTCTCCGCCTGCGGTGCGCGCAGATAGAGCGGTGAAAGCGCCGTATAATCGACCGCGCGGTCGATATCCCGCGCGGCAAGCCACGCGACCGCCGCCGGGCGCAGATACATCGCGGGCGCGGGCGCGAACAGGGCGCGCTCCCCCATCATCGCCGCCACGGTTTCCTTCTGCGGCTTCACGCCGTCGCCGAGAAAAAGCGCCCGGCGGTCAAAAGACAGCGCCTGACGGCAGAAGTCCCCGATCAACATCGGCGTGTCGTCCGTCAGCCGTTTGAACGGATCGCCCGTAAAGATCGCGCCGTATACCTGCCCCGCGCGCGCGTCCTGAATGGGACAGATCACTCCGTTAAATCCAATCGCGCCCGCCGCCAGCGCCTCGAGCGCGTCGACGGCGACGCAGGGCTTATTCGTCACATGCGCCAGCGTTTTTACGCAGCTCACGCCGATGCGCACGCCGGTGAACGAACCGGGGCCGACGGTCACGGCAAAGTAATCCGTCTGATCGACCGACGCGCCCGAGCGCGCGTACGCTTCGTCGATCATGGGCATCAGATTGACCGAGTGCGTTTTTCCGCTTCGGACGGCGGCTTCGTACGCAATCTCGCCGTCCCGCAGAACGGCGACGCCCGCCGAAGGGCCCGATGTGTCAAGGGCAAGCAGAATCACGTATTCCCGCCTCCGTCCAGCGCGTGAAAACCGCCGATTCTTTCGAATGTAATCGCGCGCGCGTCGTCTTCCTCCGCACGAATAAGCACTTTCAGCGCGTCGGGCGGCAGGCAGCTTTCGGCGCGCCCGTACCATTCGATCAGCGCCGCGCCGTCGCCGCCGATGAACTCGTTCAGCCCGATTTCGTAGATCTCGCGCTCGTCCTTGACGCGATAGAAATCAAAATGATACAGGGGAATTCCGGCGTCCGGGTAGGCGTTCATGATGGTGAAGGACGGGCTGGGGACGGCGGTCGTCACGCCGAGCCCGCGCGCCACGCCGCGCGCAAACTCGCTTTTGCCCGCGCCCATGTCGCCGTCCAGCAGCACGACGTCGCCCGCCCGCAGGCAGCGCGAAAGCGCGTCGCCCAGCGCGCGCGTCTCGGCGGCGGAACGGGTATGATAAACGATGTCAAAGGCAAGCGGCATCATTTACTCGCACACCACCGCGGCGCCGACGGGGCGGACGTCGAGCGTAATGCAGCAATGGTCGCCGAACGCGCGCTCCATGTGGCGGACGAAGTACGGCACGTCGCCCGTGGGCACGATGTTGAGCGTTGTGCCGGCAAACCCGCCGCCATGCACGCGCCACGCGCCCTTGCCCGTCAGCATGTCCTTGGCGAGCGCCAGCGCCAGCGCCAGCGGCTGTTCCCCGCCCGCGCCCTGCGCGAATATGTTCTGCAAAAGCATCCAGCTGCTCTCGCCCGACTCGATGATCCCCGAGAGCAGTTTCTGCACGTCATTCTTTTTGATGGCGCACACATCCGCTTTAACACGGGCGTTTTCCTTGAAATAGTGCAGCGCGCGCAGGACGGCGCGCTCGCCGCACTCGCGGCGCAGCGCGGAAATTTCCTCGACGACCTGCTCGGGGTGTACGCGGCGCAGCGTTTTCTCGCCGAAATGCGCGGCGACCTGCTCCATTTCGCGGCGAATGGCGGCGTATTCGTCGGTCAAGCTGTCATGCGAGCCGCCCGTCCCGACGACGACAATGGAATACCCCGCATCGGCAAAGGAGAAAGTAAGCGGTTCGATGACCGGCGCGTCCTTGAAGTCAATGGCAACCAGTCCGCCGACCGACGACGCCGTTTGATCCATGAGTCCGGACGGCTTCCCGAAATAGACGTTCTCGGCGTACTGCGCGATCTCGGCGCGCACGACGGGATCGACCGAAAAGCCGTTATACAGCGCGTCAAAAACCGCGCTGATCAGCACCTCGTACGCTGCGGAGGAGGACAGGCCGCTCCCGCTCATCACGTCGGACGCGATCACGGCGTCAAATCCGCCGATTCTGAATCCCTTTTCCTGCATGGCGGCGGCGACGCCGCGAATGAGCGCCGCCGACGTGCCCTTTTCCTCATCGTGGACGCTCAAATCATCCAGCGATATCTCCAGCGCGGGATAGCCGATGCTCTGGACGCGCGCAAGCCGATCGCCGCGCGGCGTGACGGCCGCCACGCCGTCCAGATTCACGGCGGCGGCGAGCACTCTGCCGTTGTTGTGATCGGTGTGATTGCCCGCGATCTCCACGCGGCCGGGCGCGCTGACGATCTTCATCGGGCTTTCCGCGTGATACACGTCCTCGTGCAGCTTCACCAACTGGGAGTAACGCGCGATCTGGCAGGCAAGCGTGCTGTCGCCGTGCCCGTAAAGGCGGCTCAAGGTGTTCAGCATATCGGTCGAGCGCAGTTTCGCCATGGCAGACGAGTAGATATCCATCGCTTTATCCTCCGTCACAGATGATCGTATACGTCCTGCCAGAACGCGAGGAACTCGGGGAGCCGGATACGATTCAGCTCCGCCTCGAACTCGCCGAATGTTTCGTCCGAGATTTCGATTTCACCGAGCACCCAGCGCACGATCTGCATATCGACGTACAGCCCGATTTCGTTCTGCATCTCGGTAACTTGCGCCTGCTGCGCGCGCGTCAGATGGCAATAAGGGAACGGCTGAACCAGCATTTCACCCGCTCGCTCGAGGCGTTCCGTGATTTCGCCGAGCGCGGCGTCGTTGTACTGTTTCTGGAAATCGTCGACCGCCGCGCCGGGCAGCGACCCGCCGCCCGTGATCAGCGAGTTGATAGAAAACAGGGAATCGGACGCCACCGTATCGGTGTAGCGCCAAGTCCCGTCGCCGTCGATGAGATAATCGACGTTTTCCAATCCGATATACGCGAGCCTCGCGCCCGTCTCGCCGTACAGTGCGTCCACCCATTTCAGCATTTTTTCCGGCTCTTCACAGGCGCTCGTCACGGCGAACGCGCCGCGAAGCAGACGCCCCACAGTTTCCCGGTACGCGCTGACGCCGTCGTACGCCAACGGCATCAGCGGTTTGTAGTCGGCGGCCCAGGAGGTGCTGAAAATACTGCCGGCATTGGTCGTGATGATCGCGCCGTAAGTCGGCTTCGCGTTCTGATCGCTGACGGCGCGCATGGTATCCGCCGTGGAAAAACCATCGTTATCCAGTAGTTTTTCGGTATACAGCTCGCGGCACCACGCGACGAACGAGCGGAATTGCTCGTCAAGCGGCATGAAGCGGACGATCCCGTCCTCGACGTAGATATTGTAGTCATTGGCGTACAGCCCGAACGCGTGCGCCAGATACTTCAGATCGAACGCGCCAAGAAACCCGAGCGGGATCTCGTCCTGCTGTCCGTTTCCGTTGGGATCGCGGTCGCGGAACGCTTCAAGCACCAACTTGAGCTCCTCCGCCGTCGTCGGTTCCTTCAGCTTGAGCGATTCAAGCCACGAGCAGTTGATCCAAATACAGTTCTGGAGCGGCGTCGAGTAGATATAGGGCAGCGCGGGAACGCTGCCGTCGGGCAGTGTGATCGCCGCCAAATAATCCGGATGGTTTTGAAGAATCGCCCACAGATTGGGGCAATTCTCCTTAAGCAAAGGCAGCAGATCAATCAGCGCGCCGCGTTCGCGCATTTCCATGCACTCGGCGCTTGACAGCGAAGCCTTGAACAGCACGTCGGGCATATCCGCGCCCGCCGTCATCGCCGCCTTCGCATCGGTCCACGCCTTCGGATCGGTGTACTGGCGCAACTCAAAGCCGACGCACGTGAGCGTCTCCATGCGTTTGAAAAACAGGTTGTCGTTCCACGAGCGGTAGGACGAGCCGCCGAGCGCGCCGCCCATGCCGTATTGCGCGGTGTCCAGCCCCGCCAGCACATAGCGCTCTTGCGAGTTTTCGACATTCTCCGCAAAGGCCGTGATACATCCCGTCAACAGAATCAAGGACAGCAGGATCGCCGTCAATCGCTTCATGAAATCATGTCCCCCTCCCGATCATCGTAGCAGACTTCTATTATACAGGATGACGACGCATTTTACCAGACCCAAATTGCGCGGCGCGCGGAGCGAACCGTCCGTGCTGCTGAAGATGTTGATTATCTGAGAACGCTGTGTTCAGAAAATCCCAACCAACGCTGTACATAATGTGATAACACAGCGCAATTTGCGCTCTCGCACCCATCATACTGAGTTCGTATCGTTTCTATTGACGGTGCAAGCTTATGCCCTACGACCTGATAAACCCGGCATGCATCTTCATCGCCGGCGGAGATATCCAACCGCAAAACAGCACGATGATAAGTAACTGGCTTACTCCACTCAATACCATGCACTACTTTAATTGCATAACAATTGTCATCAATAACATTAGCATCTGTAAGAGGGTCACTTCCAAACCAATTAAATACTAAAAAATATGGTATTTCCGAATACTCCGTATCCGGCGCATATTTTGAGTTCTTTACTTTCTTAATACTTATAACATGCAGCAATGCATATTGTCCGGATGTCAATGGATACTTGTCAACATCCGGCATTTTAACAGCAATTATGTCCCCAATGTTCCAAGGCGAATGAATTACAGGAAGAGGTTTTAAGGTTTTTGCGCGAGGAAGAGGGGATAATAGCTGCTTGCGTAATTTCACCAGGGCTTTCCTTCTGCTTTCTTTTTGTTTATCCGTTTCCCATAGGTTGATATCAACATCATTATCAATAATATGTATCGCTTTTGTAAGAGCAATATCTGAAAGCAACCGTCCACATCGCCATTCAGTTGCAGCCAGTGCGAGCCAAGCGGAAGATTCAACATCAGCGTTTGCCATTTCAAGTTCAGCTATTGTCAATCGTTCAGCTTCTTCTGGCGTTCGATTATACCGCAATAGGTCTTCGTAAGTATCCCTTACATCGCAAGCAGTATCATCAGAAAATATGCTGGTTCCCCATGCACCCACGTTCTCATCCCCTCTCATCTCAACATTGCCATAGGAATCTCATCTATTTTCCAAAGTTCAGCTATTACACCAATATGATGAGCCAATTGAGGCATATTACCTACAGCGATTTCTCTTCTGGCGTTTTCCACGTTTTGTAAAGTAAATGATGAAATAAGCACTTGTTCACCAGTCCTTGCAGCAGGTCTTGATAATCCAGTAGCGATAACTACCATATGATAGTCTTTCCGCCATGGATGTAGCACGTCCGCACTGTGTTGTCTCTTTCTATTGGGTACACTATTTGTAATTCC
>CAYWOS010000075.1:0-7036 GCA_964459985.1 uncultured Oscillospiraceae bacterium | reverse complement strand
TCGCGAGGGCGGCCATACCGTCGGCGCCGGCGCCGTCGTTCGCACGGTCGAGTAAAACCGATCGTCCGATTTCGGACGGGTTTCCCGGACTGTTCTATTGATCTGATGAAGCGGTTCACGGCGTTCGCCGTGAACCGCTTTTTGCTTACCAAAACCGTCTCTCGCGTTGTCGTTTGCGGGACGATAGGGGGAATCAGGTGCGTCCGTGTGCGTTCATCTCCTTGCCGCTCTTGGCTCCTGCCGGCAGACGGCTTTCAGGCAAGCCGGCAGCCTGACGGCTAAAGCCCGCTTCGCGCGCTTTCCCGACAGTCTGCAAAGCGATTCACGTTATTCGCCGTGAACCGCTTTTTGCCGATCCGTTTCATGACATGAACGCGCGCCTCCCGGCTCGACGCCGAAAACCGAACGCAAAAAGCGCGGATGACGGCGGGAATCGGATCGTCATTCGCGCGATGATCCGGCGCGGATGTTTACTTCAGACCGGCGGCGCTTCGGAGCGCGTTGACGCAGTCCTCCCTTTCCCAAGGCAAATCAAGATCGAGCCTTCCGAAATGACCGTACGCCGCCGTCTGGCGATAGATGGGACGGCGCAGATCAAGGCGGCGGATGATGGCGTCGGGACGCATATCGAACAGCGAGGAAACGATGGCGGCAATCCTCTCGTCCGGCAGCACGCCCGTACCGAAGGTGTCGACGTCGAAGCTCACGGGGCGCGCGACGCCGATGGCGTAGGCAAGCGAGATCTGGCATTCCTTCGCCAGCCCGGCGGCGACGACGTTCTTGGCGGCGTGGCGGGCGGCGTAAGCGGCGGAGCGGTCGACCTTGGTGGGGTCCTTGCCGCTGAACGCGCCGCCGCCGTGCGGGGCGTAGCCGCCGTAGGTGTCGACGATGATCTTGCGCCCCGTCAGCCCGGTATCGCCGGCAGGCCCGCCGATCACGAAGCGCCCGGTGGGATTGATGTAGAATTTCGTGTTTTCGTGGATCAGTTCGGCGGGCACGACCTGTTTGATGACAAGATCGATCATCTGCCGCTCGATTTCGGCGTGGGCGATATGCTCGTCATGCTGGGTTGAGAGCACGACGGCGTCGACGGCGACGGGCGTCCGCCCTTCGTAGGCGACGGTGACCTGCGCCTTGCCGTCGGGGCGCATCCAATCGCACAGCCCCGTTTTGCGGACTTCCGCCATGCGCCGCGTGATCCTGTGCGCCAGCGCGATGGGCATGGGCATCCGCTCGGGCGTCTGATCGCAGGCGTAGCCGAACATCATGCCCTGATCGCCCGCGCCCGTCTCGTGCGCCGATTCGGCGCGCGTTTCCAGCGCGCTGTCAACGCCCTGCGAGATATCGCCCGATTGATCGTGCACCGAGGTCAGCACGGCGCAGGACTGCCCGTCGAAACCCTTTTTGGCGCGGTCATAACCGATTTCGTTGACGACGCGGCGCGCGATATCGGCGATGGGGACGTAGGTGCTCGTGGTGATTTCGCCCATGACCAGCACCAGCCCCGTCGTCGCGCAGCACTCGCAGGCGACGCGCGCGTGCTTGTCCTCCGCCAGAATGGCGTCGAGCACGGCGTCGGAAATCTGATCGCACATTTTGTCGGGATGCCCCTCCGTGACCGATTCGGAAGTGAAAAGCCTTCTCATAACAGGATAGCCTCCGTGTGATAATTCGCCGAATACCCTTGCGCATAGAAAAGCCCACCCATGCAGACAGGTGGGCAATACATCCGCTCTGCTCCTTATCTGCCGGCGCTCGCGCGCCGCCGGAATTAGCACCTTGCGTCGCCGCCGGTTGCCGGACATCATCGGGCCGTTCCCTCCGTCGCTCTGGATAAGGTATTCAGTTGACGCGATTATACACCGCGCGCGGCGCGATGTCAAGCCTCGGGCGATGGCTGTTCAGGCTCGGCGGCGGGCCTTGGCGCTTCCTCGGTGATGGGGCCGATGCGGTAGTTGAGCACGATGGAGGAATTGACGTATTCCTTGTAGAACCGGCGCTTGATGCGCTCGATGATCATTTTGCCGTTGTCGTAGGATTTGATGGGCAATAGCAGCGCGAACTGCGAGGCGGTGTAATGCGTGATGGTATCGCCCCTGCGCAGCCCCTTGCGCAGCACGTCCTGAAGCAGCGTCATCACATCGTCCAGTTTGATGGGATCGATGGGCTGGCCGTCGATGCTCGAGACCATGACCAGCCCCAAAAACATCGTCGTATTGCTGCGCTCGAGCGAGCGGACCTGCAAATTGTAGATTTCCTTGAACACGGCGTACTCGCAGACAAACGCGCCCTGCGCCGAATCGGTGTCGATCAGTTCGTTCCTGATGGAATCCAGATTGCCGTCCAAGACCCTGCCCGTCTGGATGATCTGCTTGTAGAACTCCTGAATGCCCTCGGGCGGCTTGACGCCCAGATAGCGGAAATGCAGGTTGGTGGCGTGCTTGTACTGCATGAACGCCTCGTTGTTGCGGTTGGTCTTGACCAGCGCGTCCATGAGCATCAGGTGCAGGCGCTCGTCAAAGGCGTTCACCTCGAGCGCGAGGCGGCAGATGCGGATGATCTTTTCATAATCCTGCGTTTCCTTGAGCAGATCGAGGAAGAGGTAGACGGTGGAGATGTAGAGGTTTTGCAGGTACACGCTTCGCGAAACCACCCAGTTTTCCTGCGAGTTGCCGGGCAGAAGATCGCCCATGTAGAGATCGATGATGCGCTGGAACTGCTCGCGCGTCTCGGGCGTCAATTCCTTGGTTTCGCGCAGCGCCTGCGCGATACGCTCGAACTCGAACATATCGATTTCGCATCCCGGCAGCGACACCCAGCGATACGCGCCGCGCACGGTGTTGATGCATTCGCCCAGTCCCGGGCTGCAGTTGGACAGGATCACGCGCATCCGGCTGACCAGCGTTTTGAGCGCGCTTTCGGGGTTGGCGCTTTCCTCGTTGGGCCAGAGGATCTCGTATAGCTGCGTATACGGAACGGCCTCCTGACGATTGATGAGGAGATACTGGATCAGCGTGCAGCCCTTTTTGGATTTGCTTAACTGATCGTCAATGCGCTTGTCGTTGACCAAAATCTCAAATCGGCCGAGCATCCTGATTTTGATCTGATCCATGATGATATCCTCCTGACGGTTATTGTGGAAGCCGTTTGATCAGCGTGTCGGGGCTGACGGCGTAGAGCAGCGCCGTCTCCTTTGTGATCCTGCGTTCCCGGTACAGGCGCAGGATGTCGTTGTCCATCGTGACCATGCCCATGTCGGCGCCCGCGAAAATCACGTTGTCCATCTGGTGCGCCTTGCCCTCGCGGATCATGTTCTGGATGGCGGGCGTGGCGATCATGATTTCATAGGCGGGCAGCATCCCGCCGTCGACGTCGGGCAGGAGCTGCTGCGAGACGACGGCGCTGAGCGCCATCGAAAGCTGGACGCGCACCTGCTGCTGGCGATTGGCGGGAAATACGTCGATGATGCGGTCGATCGTCGTCGCCGCGCCGATGGTGTGGAGCGTGGAGAGCACCAGATGCCCCGTTTCGGCGGCGGTCAGCGCCGTCTGGATGGTGTCGTAATCGCGCATTTCGCCCAGCAGGATGACGTCGGGCGCCTGCCGGAGCGCCGCGCGCAGCGCCTGCTCGTAGGATTCGGTGTCGAGCGTCAGTTCGCGCTGGCTGACGATGCTGTTGATATGCGTATGGAGGAACTCGATGGGGTCCTCGACGGTAATAATATGATCGTGACACTCGCGGTTGATGCGGTCGATGATGCAGGCGAGCGTCGTCGTTTTGCCGCAGCCCGCCGCGCCGGTGACGAGGATCAGCCCGTGGCGGCGCTTGTACAGGTTCAGGACGACCTCGGGGATATGCAGCTTGGCGGGATCGGGGAGCCCGTAGGGCACGACGCGCAGCACCGCGGCAAGCGAGCCGCGCTGTTTGTACGCGCTGCACCGAAAGCGGCTCAAATCGGGCACATAGAAGGAAAAATCATCGTCGCCCGTTTCGAGCAGCCTGTTCATCGCGCGGTCGTGACTTTGCGCGTACACCTGCCGGATCAGCGATTCGCTGGCGTCGGGGGACAGCGCGCCGTCGTCGAGCGGCAGCATCTCGCGCAGCGATTTTCCCATCGGCGGCGCGCCCGGGACGAGATAGACGTCCGAGCATTTGCGCGCCACGGCCTTGGTCAGCAGATCAATCAGTTGCACACATTGCCTCCGTTAATGATAGATGTTGAGCGGCGCTTCGTCGTCGATCAGATCGGCGGCGACCAGCGCGTGCCGAACGAGCGTGAAGCGGGCGCCGGCGTCCGACAGCGGCGCGATCTCCGCCTGCAGGGAGAGCTCGCGCCCGCCGTCCGCCGCGATCGCAAAGGACAGCGTCATGCCGTCGCATGCCATGCCTTCTCCGGCGGCGTACTCGTCGATCATCGACCGATAGGCGTCGTCGGTGTCGGCGCTCGCGCGCATGTCCGTGAGATCGGCGTCGAGCCGCGCCAATTGCTCCTGCGCGCGCGCCGCCGCCTCATAATACGCCTGCGTCATCTGAACGGTGCGGTCGGTCAGCGCGAGATTGGCGCGTCCGCTCGTGTAGGTCAGTATCCCCAGCGTCGTCAGCGCCAGCACCGCGCACAGCATGAGCAGCGTCGGCACGCCGATGCCGAAGCGGTAATCGCCCGATCTCTTCACGGCGCGTCCCTCCCTTCATAGCGCGCGACAGGAAGGGAAAACAGCGTCTGATCGCCCTCGCGGACGGTGATCAGCGCGTTTTTGAGGACGCCCGCGCGCTCGTCCCGCGCCGACAGTTCGACCGTGAACGTCACGCCGCCCTCGTCGCGCGTATACGTTTCGCCGTCCCGCGCAAAGCCCGTCCCGGCGAAAAGCGCCTCGGCGCTGTCGCCCGCGAACAGGCGGTCGGCAAGGCTCTGCGCCTCGCGCAGCGCGTCGGCGCGCAGCGTGCTCTCGCGTGAAAACGCGTACCCGCGCGCGAAGAGCTGCAGCGCGATGACCGCCGACAGCGAGAAGAACAGGAAGGCGATCAGCAGCTCGATGAGCACGATTCTGCCCTTTGGCTTCATGGACGGATCGCCTCCCCGCTTCGCCGCGCGACGTACTGCTCATGCACCGCGCCTTCGGGATCGGTGACCGTCAGCCGCCACAGATCGGTCATCTCCGCCGTGAACCCGGCGGCTTCGACAATGCGCTCGGCCAGCTCGCCGTCGATGGGCGCGTCGGCCGCCGAAAACTGCTCGCACAGCCATCCGTCCGACAGGAAAATGCGCGTTTCATACGGCTCGTCCTCAAGCGTGAAGGCGAACACGAGCGCGTCGCCTTCCCCGAACGGGCGCGCCTCGACCTCGGCCTCGCCGTCCATCGCCCTGAATTTACCCGCGATATAGCTCAATGAATCGCGCGCGCGGGAAATTCGCAGCGCGTCGCTTGTGACCGAGGTATAGCCCTTGGCGCCGATGCCGACAAGCAGCAGCGACAGCACGGCAAACAGCGATACGAGCAGGAACGCGCTCATTTCGCCGACCATCGTCAGCTGCCTGACGCCTTCGCGCTTCGGACGGATCATGGCGTTCCCCTCCTTGCCACCGTGATGACGGGCATGACGTTGGAACCGAACACGTTGTAGAACACGGCGTATTTGTCATGATTGACGACCAGCCCGTAATGAGCTTCCATGTAGTCGACGCTCGGGGGATAGCAGCCCTCCACGGCGAAGCAGGCGACCGAGGCGCGGCGTAGCGATTGCTTGAGCTGGCTCATCTCCCGGGCGTCGTTTTGCCCGCCGAGCGCCGTGATGACAATCAGCGCCAGCGCGATCAGCAGCGCGAACAGCGCGACGGTCGCCGCGGGACCGCGCCACGCCTTGGGTCGTTGCTCGTACAGATGCGCCATGATTTCCTCCTTGGTGTCAGCCGACCGACGACAGGATGCTGGCAAGCGGCAGCATGACCGAGAGCAGGATCGCGCCGATCACGACGGCGAGGAAGGCGACGATCAGCGGCTCGATGATGCCCGCCATGCGCCGGACATCCTCGTCGGCTTCCTCCTCGCACAGCGCCGCCAGCCGGTTCATCACGACGTCCAGCTGCCCCGCCGCGTTGCCCACGCGGATCATTTTGTTGTGGATGTCCGAAAACATCTTCGTTTGTTCCACGGCGTCCGCGAAGCCCGCGCCGCCCTCGATCGCCAGCTTGCACGCGGTCGCGCGGCGCTTGGTGAAATCGTCGGTCATGAGATCGGGGATCATGTCGAGCGCTTCTGAAATCGGGAAGCCGCTCGAAAGCAATTTGCCCATCACGGCGGCGAAGCGCGCCGAGGAGAGCTTTTCATTGATGCGGCGGAAGGCGGGGAACAGGCGGATCAGCAGATCGAGCGCTTTCTTTCTGAATCGCGTTTTGAACAGCAGCGCCATGACGAGCGAAAGGATGAGCAGCGCGCCCAAAAGGATCAGGATCACCGTGCCCGTCGTCTGCCCGAAGAGCATCAGCGAGCGCGAGGAAGCGGGCATGTCGCCGCCCATATTCTTAAAGACTTCCTCAAAGACCGGCATCACCTTGACGGCGAGCACGACGATCAGCACCGCCATCATGGCGATGAGTACGAGCGGGTAGACCACGGCGCTGCGGATGGAACGGCGGAGACCGGCCTCGCGCTCGTAGTAGGCGGCGAGCGCCGACATGACTTCCTCCAGCGCGCCCGATTTTTCGCCGATGCGCACCATCTGCACCATATACGCGGGAAACAGCGCGCTGTCGCGCACCGCCTCGTACAGGCAGCCCGCGCGGGCGACATCCTGCCTGAGCGCCTCAAAGCGCGCGCCGTACTTCCCGCCCCTGTAAGCGTCGCACAGCGCCGAGATGCCGTCGCCCAGCAGGATGCCCGATTTGAGCAGCATGGCGACCTGCTCGCAGAACAGCGCCGTTTCCTCCGGCGCGATCACCGTGTTGCGTTCGTTTTCGCCCTTGCGCGTCAAAATGGATTCCCCCTTTGA
This sequence comes from uncultured Oscillospiraceae bacterium, assembly GCA_964459985.1. Taxonomy (GTDB): domain Bacteria; phylum Bacillota; class Clostridia; order Christensenellales; family Aristaeellaceae; genus CAYWOS01. The sequence continues at coordinate 49 of CAYWOS010000075.1, read as the reverse complement.
GATGCGTTCAGTAGAAGCGTTCGACGGCGTACTGGCTCTCGACGATTTT
>CAYWOS010000074.1:0-7050 GCA_964459985.1 uncultured Oscillospiraceae bacterium | reverse complement strand
CGCCGCCGACCAGCCGCTCGATGTTGGTGCGCACCGTGACGCGCGCCTTGGCGCGAAGCTCGATGCCGTCCTTGGCGATGGCGGCGACGGGCGGCGTTTCAATGACCTTGGGCAGAACGCTCATCTGCACGGCCTGGAACACGTCGCGTCCGGCGAGATCGATGGCGCACGCCTGATTAAAGGACAGCGTGATGCCCGCCTGCTGCGCGGAAATGAGCGCGTTGACGACGCGGTCGATGTTGCCGCCGGCAAGGAAGTGCTTTTCCAGCATATCAATGCTCATGTCCAGCCCGGCTTTCCGGGCTTTGATAAACGTGTTGACAAGCTTATGCGGCGAGATTCTGCGCAGGCGCATACCGACCATCGTGAGGATTTTGACCGGAACGCCCGAGGAACGCGCCGTCACCCACAGCCCGAACGGAACAAAGCGGAAGATGACCGCCAACAGGATGATGAAAACCGCGACGATCACGAACCAGAGCAGGATAACAGAATCCATCGATACCCCTCCTTTTTAGCCGTTGATTTCTTTGACCACGATCCGCGTCCCTTCGACGTCCGAAACGCGGACCTTGACATCCTTGGATACGAAATTCCCTTCCGTCACGACGTTCAGCCGGACGCCGTCGAACTCGGCGATCCCGGCGGGGCGAAGCACCGAAACGGTCACGCCCTCCTTACCGAGCAGCGCCTCGAGCTCATGATCCTCCTCGGGCTTCATGGTGTCCCTGAGGATCAGCTCGGATTTCGAGATTCGCCCGCTCGCGGCGGATTTGAGCGAAATCGATACCGACAGCCCCGCCAGCGCAAGCGCCACAATGGTCACGCCGAGCCCCGCGAGCGTGCCGTAATTGTTCCATGTCATCACGATGCCGACAATCAGCAGCACCGCGCCTGAAATACCCGCGATGCCGAAGCCGGGGATGAATACCTCGAGCACCAGCAGCGCGACGCCGACCAGCAGGCACAGCACGAGCGGCAGATTGGTTACGATAAACGCGATCACGCTTTCCATGGATGATCTCCTTTCCATGCGTTTTTGCTTCGTCAGTGTATCATAGGTTGCCGCGAAACGCCGCGGTTTTGCGCGAAAACATCATTTTCGCGTCTGAATTGTCATCGTCTCGCGCAGGCGGACGATATCCGCTTCGTACACGGGCATCAGCTCGCGCCGGTAAATGATCGAGGCGGGATGATACAGCGCGAAAAGCGGCCTGCCGTCGGCGGTCTTCAGCCATTGCCCGTGACATTTCCCGATCGTCGATTTGTCGTCGTGCAGCGCCTTGAGCGGCACGTTGCCCAGCGTGACGACGGTGCGCGGACTGACGATATTGATCTCGCGCAGAAGATACGGCTTGAACAGCGCGATTTCCTCGCGGCTCGGCGCGCGATTGCGCGTTCTGCCGCCCGCGCCCTCGGCGCAGGGACGGATCTTGACGACGTTTGTGATGTAGATATCCGACCGATTGAGCATGGCGAGCGCCAGAAACGCATCAAGATTCCTGCCCGCCTTGCCGACGAACGGGCGCTTTTCAAGCGCCTCGCGCTCGCCCGGCGCTTCGCCGATCAGCATGATATCGGGCGATTGCGCGCGGCCTTCGCCATGCACCAGCGTTTTGTCCTGTCCCGGCCAGAGCGAAAGAAAAAAGCCGTCCATTTCGCGCCGAAGCGCCTCGATCGCCGTCAAGCGTCTCCCTCCCGTCCGCTTTCGTCCGCACGTTCGGCGGTTTCCTCCAGCTTGCGCCTGATCGCCTGCAGATCCAGCCACGCGTCGCGCTTTTTATCCGGATCGCGCAGAAGCGCCGCCGGGTGATAAGTCGGCATAAAGTACACGCCCTTGCGCTCGACCCATTTCCCTCGATCGCGCGTAATGCGCGCTTGCTCGCCTAGAATCGCCTTGGCCGCCGTCGCGCCCAGCAGCGCGACGACCTGCGGCCTGACCAGCGCGAACTGCGCGCGCAGATACGGCAGGCAGGCGGCGGCTTCCTCGGGCGTCGGCTGGCGGTTCTGCGGCGGGCGGCATTTGACGATATTACAGATGAACACTTCATCCCGCTTGAGATCGATCGCGGCGAGCATTTTTGTCAGCAGCTGCCCCGCCGCGCCCACGAACGCCAAGCCCTGCCTGTCCTCCTCGGCGCCCGGCCCTTCGCCGATGAGCATCAGCCGAGCGCCGGCGTCGCCCTGCCCGGGCACTTTGTTGTTGATGTAGGTGCACAGGCCGCATTTCTGACAGGCGGCGATTTTTTCATTGAGCACATCCCATGATATCCGCATCCCGCATCCTCCCGCGCGCCGCCGTCAGAACCTTGATTTGAGAATGGCAAACGTATTGCTGATATCAAATCGCAGCCAGTTGACAAGGCTGAACAACAGCGCGAGCATCAGCAGGATGCATACGACGCCCGCCACGACGCCGATAAAATCGCCCACGCCGATGATCATGCGCCAACGGTTGGTGCGCTCGACGCGCTCGAGCGCCTTTCTTTGCCGATACGCCTCTTTATTCTGCACAATTCTCACCTCGCAAACCCCTGTGTTTTTCGGACGCCGCGCCTCGCCCGCCGTCCGTGCCCGCGATCAAATTCGTTATGATTCCGCCGCTAACCGTCCGATGCGCACGGCGCGCGGCGCGCGTCTTCGTTCCATGTTCCGCGCATCGCCCCGCGCACGCCCAGTATCTGCATGTCGCGCAATTGATTCGCCACCATATCCTCCAGCGCGTCGATCGCGCGGAGATCACGCCCCCACAGCGTCTGATCGGACAGCGCGGCGTAGGCGAGCGATTCGGGCGGCATGTCGGGGCTGAACCGTGAAAAGGCGTTCAGCGTTTCCTCGCTGTCGCGCAGCGGACAGGATTCGCCTTTCGCGGCGCCGTACCACGCGCCGCTTTCGTCCCGCCTGCAGCCGGCGTACAGCATGATCATCGCCGACAGCCCGAAGGTCAAACACGGGGGCGCGGCGCCGTTCTGATCGGCGTATGCCTCGATTGTCGGCAGGACGTTCGCCGCCCATTTGCCTGCGGAGTATACTGCGGCGGACGCAAGCTCCCGCCGGGCGAAGGGGTTTTCAAGCCGCTCGCAGGCGTCGGCGGCGTATTGCGCGGCCTCGGCGCGCGCAACGGGCGCGCATGGGATGATTTCATCCACCAGCGCGTGCCCCAGAAATGCCCGCGCGTCCGGATCGGCCATGCCCTCGCTCACCGTATGAAGCCCGGCGAGACACGCCGCCGGCGCCATGATCGCGCAGACGCCGCCGAGTATCCTTTCGGTCAGGGTTCGGTACGGCTCGGCGTCGGCAACGTAGCGCACGGGATTGCATCGGTCGAGCGGCCATTCGTCGCGTACCGAATCGGGCGCTTCAATCACCCATCGGCCGAACGGCTCGGCGATATCGAGCAGCGCGTCGTCATAACCGAGCCTCTGAGACAACGCTTCCTTTTCATCGTGCGGAAAGCCCGCGACGATGCGATCGGCGTGCGTCGAGCAAAAGATGTTTTTCGTTTCAATCCATTGCGCGAAAGCGTCGCCGAGCGACCAACGCACCGCCGTGTCGAGCACCGCGCGGCGCAGCGCGCCGCCGTTGCGGCAAATCGGCTCGCAGGGAAAAAGAATAAACCCGTTCTTGCCAAGCGTAAACCGCTCGTACAGAAACCGCGTCAGCTTCCCCGAAAACGTCGCCTGCGGCGCGTCCTCAAAGCCGTCGCATCCCGAGCGGTAATCCCCCGTTTCATCGGCGTCGCTGACGATGAAGCGCAGCGTGTCGAGCCGTGCGAAATCGAGGAATCGCCGCCATTCCGTCAAGGGGTTCAGCGCGTCCGTTACACAGGCGACGACGCGCGGGCGGAAAACGCCGCGCCCGTTTTCCCGGCCGCGCAGCGCGACGGTAAACAGCCCGTTCTGCGCCCTGATCGTATCCGTTATTCCTTCGCGCCGCGTCTGCACGATCGCGACACCGAAATCGCCGCCCGCGTTTTTGTTGTATTCGTCGATCATGACATCGCAAAACGCGCGCGCAAACACGCCGTCGCCAAACTGCATGACGCGAATCCGGCGCGGCCTCACCGCGTCCCCGGCAAACTCCGTGACGTTCATGGTTTCCCTCCCGTCACGGCCATTTTATCAGATAAATCGCCGTCTGTAAACAAATCAGGCAGGAATTTACGTCGGCCTGTTGAATAACGCATGGAATGCATGATTCGGAGGCCGTCATGACAACGCTACCGCCGCGCCCCGTGAGGGATTCGGAAAAAAGGCTGATGATCCTGTACGCCATGATCAGGCTTGAGGGCTGCGACGAACTGCAGCTCCTCAAGTTTCTGTTTGAGTACGATTTATCCAACTACATCGAGCTGCGGCTGACGCTGCACGATCTGTGCGCGCAGGGACAGGCCGCGCGTCTGCCCGGCGAGCCGTTTGACGTCTACGTGCCGACCGACGCCGGACGGGAAACGATCGGCCTGTTCAGGAAACGCATTCCCGAAAGCACGCTCCGCGTGATCGACGAAAACGCGCCGTGCTGGCTGGAACGCTTTCGCCGGGAAAAGCAATATAAGGCGGAATACCACCCCGACAATCAGGGCGAGATTTGCGTGACCATGCAGCTGCGCGAGCGCGAATCGGGCGCGCCCGAACTAAAAATCGATCTGTTGGTGCCCAATCAGGAGCTTGCAGCCAGAATGTGCAAAAACTGGGAACGGCAGTCGGGCACGGTTTACGGCGCGATCATCCGCGCGCTGTCGGAGGACGCGTGACGGGCGTTTGGGCGGTCGTCGTCTGCGGCGGCAAGGGCGAGAGAATGGGCGGCGCGATCAATAAAGCGCTGCTGCCGGTGGGCGGCGTGCCCGCCGTCGTTCGCGTCGTTCGGGCTTTCCGCGCGTGCGGCGCGTCAGTCGCGCTTGTCGTCCGACCGGCCGAGCGAGCCTGCTTTATCGAGACGCTCGCGCTTTTCTCCGAGCGCGCCGACTTGTACGCCGATGCCGGCGCGGACAGGCAGCAATCGGTGTATCACGGTCTGACCGCGCTGCCGAACGACGCCGATATCGTGCTGGTGCACGACGGCGCGCGCGCGCTGATCACGCAAGCGTTGATTCGACGAGTGATCGACAGCGTGCACCAATACGGCTCGGGCGTGGCGGCTCTTCCCGTGACCGATACGGTGAAATTCGCGGACGCAAACGACCGAATTCTCTATACGCCGGACAGGAATGCGCTGCGAGCCGTGCAGACGCCGCAGGGCTTTCGTTATCGGGAACTGTTGGACGCGCACAAAATTGCCGCCCGCGAAACCGGCGACTCAAGCGAGGCTTCGTCGGAAAGCGCAGAAACCGCGTCCTCGCCGTTTGTCCACTTCCCGGCGGTCGACAGCGCGCAGGCGGCTTTGTCGGAACACGAATTCACCGCGCCGTGCGTCCCTGCTACGATGTTCGACAGTGCACAGGCGGCTTTGTCGGAATACGAATTCACCTCGCCGCGCGTTCCTGCCACGGCGGTCGAAAGCGCACAGACTGCATCAGCGGAACACGAACTCGCCGCGTTGCGTGTTCCCGCCACGGCGGTCGACAACGCACAGACGGCTTCGTCGGAGCGCGAATTCCCAGCGTCGCGCGTTCCTGCCCCGGCGGTCGACAACGCACAGGCGGCTTCGTCGGAACATGAATTCACTGCGCCGCGCGTTCCTGCCACGGCGGTCGACAGTACACAGACGGCTTTGTCGGAACACGAATTCGCCGCGCCGCGCGCTTCTGCTCTGGCGGTCAACAGCGCACAGACGTCTTTGTCGGAACACGAATTCCCCGTGCCGCGCATCCCTGCCCCGGCGGTCGACAGCATACAGGAGGCTTCATTGGAACACGAATTCCCAGCGCCGCGCGTCAGCGGCCGAGCGACCGACGACGCCGCGTTGATGGAGGCGCTGGGGTACGAAGTCAGGCTCGTGGAAGGCGACAGACGGAATTTGAAACTGACCACGCCGGAGGATATCCGTATGGCGGAAGCGTTTTTAGGCGTTCAAACGCGCGTGGGCTTCGGTTATGACGCGCACAGGCTGGTTATCGGCAGGAAACTGATCCTTGGCGGAGCGGAGATTCCCTTTGAAAAAGGATTGCTCGGTCACAGCGACGCGGACGTTGCGCTGCACGCGCTCATCGACGCGATGTTGGGCGCTGCGGCGCTCGGTGATATCGGCAGCCACTTTCCCGACAGCGACGAGCGGTATCGCGGCGTCTCCTCGCTGACGCTTCTTCAAGGAACGGACGCAATCCTGCGCTCGCATGGTTTTTCGGTCGAATCCGTTGATTTGACCATTGTGGCGGAGCGCCCGAAACTGTCGCCGCTGATCGGGATCATGCGCTCGAACATCGCGTCGGCGCTTCATCTCCCATTAGGCACCGTCTCGGTCAAAGCGACCACGACGGAAGGCATGGGATTTGAAGGGCGCGGCGAGGGTATCTCGGCGCATGCCGTCGCGGTCGTCACGCAGCGCAGCGGCGTCTTATAATGCATACCGCATTCTATATATAGCGTACCCTATTCTATTTAATACATACTATATTCTACTATAACGAAAGCGGAGGAAGAACACACATGCTCAAGGACAATAGCGGGATCTGGCTCGGCACATCGAAAAACGGCGCGGTCTGCCTCGATCCGGCCATGGCAAACCGCCACGGGCTGATCGCCGGCGCAACGGGCACCGGCAAGACAGTCTCTCTCCAAGTGCTTGCCGAAGGGTTTTCCAGGCTCGGCGTACCGGTGTTCCTTGCCGATGTCAAGGGCGATCTCGCCGGGCTGTGCAAACCCGGGCAGATGAATGACAAAATCACGCAGCGACTGACGACATGCGGCGTCGAGAGCTTCGATTTCGCGGCGTCGCCCGTGACGTTCTGGGATGTATACGGTAAAAATGGACACCCCATCCGCGCCACCGTGACCGAAATGGGTCCCATGCTGCTCTCTCGCCTGCTCGATCTCAACGATACGCAGACCGGCGTTCTCCACATCCTGTTCCGCATTGCCGACGACGAAAACTTCCTGCTCATCGATCTCAAGG
>CAYWOS010000073.1:0-7542 GCA_964459985.1 uncultured Oscillospiraceae bacterium | reverse complement strand
CTGCTTGCTCTGGTTATGACCCTTTGCCTGCTCCTGGGCGCGACCGCGATGGCGGATACGCTGACGATGGCGACCAACGCCGCCTTCCCCCCGTATGAGTATTACGACGGCGAAACGATCGTCGGCATCGACGTCGAAATCGCCGACGCCATCGCCAAGAAGCTCGGCTACGAGGGCGTTGTGGTCAATGACGTCGACTGGGATTCGATCATCAGCGAAGTCAAATCCGGCAAGGCCGATTTCGCGCTCGCCGGCATGACGGCGAAACCCGACCGTATGGCGAACGTCTATTTCTCCTTCCCCTACACCACCGGCATTCAGGTCATCATCGTCAAGGAAGGCTCGCCTATCCTCACGGTAGACGATCTCTTTGCAGAGGGCAATAACTACACCATCGGCGTGCAGCTCGCCACCACGGGCGACGTGTACACCACCATGGATATTGAGGATGAAGGCCTCGGCACCATCGCGCGCTTCGCCACCGGCAACGACGCCGTCATGGCGCTCATCAGCGGCAAGATCGACTGCGTGGTCATCGACAACGAGCCCGCCAAGGCGTTCGTCGCCGCCAATCCCGACGCCAAGCTCATGATTCTGGAAACCGAATACGTCGAGGAAGACTACGCCATCGCCATTTCTCACGACAAGATTGAATTCCTCGGGCAGGTATCCGCCGCGCTGCAGGATCTAATCGCCGACGGCACGGTCGCCGCGATCATCGAAAAGTATATCCCCGCCGAGAAGGAAGCGGAGTAATCCATTCAATTCACAAGCATCAACTGGCGGGCGTAGGGAGGAAGCGTTTGGCTTCCTCCCTTGCCTGCGGAAAAGGCGGACGACATGTTTGAGGGCATCGCGGCGTGGTATGACGACGTAAAAGCCGAATTCATCCTGAACTTCCTGAAAAGCGGGCGCTGGAAGCTGATGGTCACCGGTCTTGAAAACACGCTGATCATCACGTTCTTTTCCTGTCTGATGGGCATTTGCATCGGCGTCGTGGTGGCGATGGTGCGCTCGACATGGGACAAGAACGGCGTCGAAATGCGCAAAGGCTTCGGACGCGGCCTGCTGCACTTTTTTGACGGCGCGTGCCGCGTGTACCTGACCGTGATTCGCGGCACGCCCATGGTCATCCAGCTGATGATTTCCTATTACGTCATCTTCGCCTCGTCCAAGAACAGCGTGCTCATCGCCATTCTCGCGTTCGGCATCAATTCGGGCGCGTACGTCGCCGAGATCTTTCGCGGCGGCATCATGTCCATCGACAAAGGGCAGTTCGAGGCGGGACGCAGCCTCGGCTTCAACTACGTGCGGACGATGGCGTACATCATCACGCCGCAGATGTTCAAAAACGTGCTGCCCGCGCTCGCCAACGAGTTTATCGTGCTGCTCAAGGAAACGTCGGTCGCCGGCTACGTCACCGTCATGGATCTCACGTTCGCGGGCAACCGCATTCGCGGCGCGACGTATTCCAATTTCATGCCGCTCATCGCCGTGGCGCTGATCTACCTGATCCTCGTCATGTTCTTCACATGGCTGGTCGGCAAGCTCGAAAGGAGGCTGCGCAGCAGTGATCACTGATACGCTTATCAGCGTCCGGGGACTGGAAAAGCACTTCGACGGGGGCAAAATCAAGGCGCTGCACGGCGTCGACGCCGATATCCATCGCGGCGAGGTCGTGGTGGTCATCGGCCCCTCGGGAAGCGGAAAATCGACCTTCCTGCGCTGCCTCAACCTGCTGGAAGTGCCGACGAACGGTCAGGTGATTTTCGACGGCACGGATATCACCTCGCCCTCCGTCAACATCAATATCCACCGCCAGCGCATGGGCATGGTGTTCCAGCATTTCAACCTGTTCCCCAACATGACGGTGCTGAAGAACATGACGCTCGCGCCGATCAAGCTGCTGGGCAGGACGCGCGCCGAGGCGGAGAATACGGCGATGGCGCTGCTGGAGCGCGTCAACCTTGCCGACCGCGCCAAGGCGTACCCCAGCCAGCTCTCCGGCGGTCAAAAGCAGCGCATCGCCATCGTGCGCGCGCTGTGCATGGAGCCCGAAGTGATGCTGTTCGACGAGCCGACCAGCGCGCTCGACCCCGAAATGGTCGGCGAGGTGCTCGACGTAATGAAACAGTTGGCGCGCGACGGCATGACGATGGTGGTCGTCACGCACGAAATGGGCTTTGCCCGCGAGGTCGGCGACCGCGTGCTGTTCATGGACGAGGGCGTTATCATGGAAAGCGGCACGCCCGACGAGGTGTTTAATCATCCCAAGACCGCCCGCGCGCAGGATTTCCTCCGCAAAGTGCTATAACGCCGCCGGACCGCCGCGCCGAGTGCGCAGTTGAACTCCCGCGCCGCCGGACTGCCGCGCCGAATACATTGTTGAACATCCGCGCCGCCGCTCCATTCACCCCCTGCGCGCCGTCCGCGCGCGGCGACGCCATTTCTTCCGCCCGCCGCCTTGACATCCTTCTTCCCGCGTGATAGAATACTCAAGCGGCTCGGGGACCCGTAGCTCAGTTGGATAGAGTGTCAGACTCCGACTCTGAAGGTCGCGCGTTCGAATCGCGCCGGGTTCACCAGAATAAACCCCTTGAAACGCTTATGTTTCAAGGGGTTTCGCCATGTCAGGCATCCATGAAAACCGTTTGCAAAATGAAGGCACAACAAAACGAGCGGGAAATGCCTTATGCTGATGCCCACGGCATAACGTCCGAAACGAGTCCCCCGCTCGTCGATTTCAGTATGCCCGAACCGACCGCCAAAAGCAACAGGAATCATTCAGAAAACACCGCCGTGAAGATTGCCTACCAAATGACCGTCCCCGACCCGCCCGCCTCGTTAATTCATCGCGATTTGCCTAAGCGCGGCGTCGAAGGCGGCGCGGGCGTTCTCCCGAACGATCGCCCAATCGTCGGCGTTTCCGGGCGACTGCAATTCTTTCAGGCAGGCGCTCGTCTCCTCGATCAATCGCGCGTCCGCAATCCCCGGCATACCGGGAATACCTGATTCGCCGTGCTGCCGCGTACCCATCAGATCGCCCGGACCGCGCAGTTCGAGATCCTTCTGTGCGATCGCAAAGCCGTCGTTCGTCATACACAGCGCGCGCAGGCGCTCGTTCGGCTCGCCCATCAGGAAGCACCAGCTTTCGCGCTTTCCGCGCCCCACGCGCCCGCGAAGCTGGTGGAGCTGCGACAGGCCGAAGCGGTCGGCGTTCTCGATGACCATGACCGAGGCGTTCGGCACGTCTACGCCGACCTCGACCACGGTGGTGGCGACCAATACGTCCGTCTCGCCGCGCGAAAACGCGTCGAGCGTTTGTTGTTTCTCCTCCGGCGGCTGGCTGCCGTAGGTCAGCCCGACGCGCAGGGATTTGAGCGCGCCCGTGCAAAGCTCGGCGTAACTGTCGCGCGCGCTTTTGGCGTCCAGCGCGTCGTTTTCCTCAACAAGCGGACACACGATATAGCTCTGCCCGCCGTTTTTCGCCTCGCGAATGATGAACTCATACATCGCTTCGCGCTTGCTCTCGGGCACGATCCGCGTCGTGACGGGCGTGCGGCCGGGCGGCATTTCATCGATTATCGACAAATCCAGATCGCCGTACAGGATGAGCGCGAGCGTGCGCGGAATGGGCGTCGCGCTCATGACCAGCACGTTGGGCGTGGTCTCGGCTTTATCGGAGAGCACTTTGCGTTGGCGCACGCCGAAACGATGCTGCTCGTCGGTGACGACCAATCCGAGATTCCCATACTGCACCGGCTCGGACAAGAGCGCGTGCGTGCCGATCACGACCTGCCACTCGCCCGACGCGATCTTTTGAAGCGCCTCGCGGCGTTCCTTCACCTTCATGCCGCCCAGCAGCAATCCACAAGAGATGCCCTGCGTTTCGAGCAGTTTTTGCGCGCTTTTCATGTGCTGCCGCGCCAAAATTTCCGTCGGCGCCATCATCGCGCACTGGAAGCCGGCGCGCGCCGCGATCGTCATCGCGCCGAACGCCACTGCCGTCTTGCCCGAACCCACGTCGCCCTGCACGATGCGCGCCATCGCGCGGTCGCACGCGAGATCGCCGACGATCTCGTCCAGCACGCGCCTCTGCGCGCCCGTCGGCGAAAAGGGCAGCGTTCTCCAGAACGCTTCCACCGCGCCCGACGGCACGGCGACCGATACGCCGCGCGCGCGCTCGCCGCGCAACAGCAGCGTCGCCGTCTGATAAAACAGCGCCTGCTCGAACGCCACGCGGCGCAGCGCGAGCAGCAGATGCTCCCTGCTCTCGGGAAAATGCGCCTGACGGATGGCGAAATTGCGCTCGCACAGCCCGTATTTCATTCGCAGCGCGCGCGGCAGCGTTTCGGGGCAGCAGGCGTCGATCTCGGTCAGCGCCTGCCGCATGATTTCCATGAGCGATTTCGCCGGGATCGCGCCGAGCCTGCGGTAGACCGGCAGCAGCGCGCGCTCGGTCACGACGGAAGGGCAGTTCATGCGGACGACGCCGCGCTTGTCGCGCTCGATGCGCCCGTACAGCACGATCAGACCTTCCGTGGGCAATTGCTTTTCCATCCACGGCTGATTGTACCACACGAGCGGCAGCGAGCCGCTCTCATCGCATAATCGCGCCGTCACGGCGGTCATGCCGCGAAAACGCGACAGTTTGGGCGGCGCTTTGAGCGCGCCCTCGACGCAAAACACGCCGCCGGGAGAAACCTCCCGAAGCGGCGTCGATGTCGTGGTGTCGCGGTAGGACGAGGGCAGCGTCAGTAAAAGCCCGGACAGCGTGCTCACGCCCGCTTCCCCGAGCGCCTTGAGCCGCGCCGCGCCCACGCCCTTGAGATCGGAAAGCTCCATTACTGCATCTTCAGGTAGGCGGTGGTAAAACCGTCGAGGTTGCCGTCCATCACATCGTCGATATTGCCGCTCTCAAAGCCCGTGCGGTGATCCTTGACCATGGTGTAGGGCTGAAACACGTATGAGCGGATCTGGCTGCCCCACTCGATCTTTTTCATTTCGCCCTTGATATCGACCATCTGCTGTTCCTTTTCGCGCTCGCGGATCTCAAGCAATTTGGCGCGCAGCATTTTTAAGCATGTCGCGCGATTCTGCACCTGATCGCGCTCGGTCTGGCAGGAGACGACGATGCCGGTGGGAAAATGCGTCATGCGCACGGCGGAGCTGGTCTTGTTGACGTTCTGGCCGCCCGCGCCGCTCGAATGGTAGGTATCGACGCGCACGTCCTTCATATTGATCTCGATGTCGCCCTCTTCGTCCTCGATCATGGGCGCGACGTCGAGCGAGGCGAACGACGTGTGCCGCCGCGCGTTGGCGTCGAAGGGGCTGATGCGCACCAGCCGGTGCACGCCCTTTTCGCCGCGCAGATAGCCGTACACGTGATCGCCGCTCACCTCGAAGGTGACGGACTTGACGCCCGCCTCGTCGCCGTCGAGCAGATCGAGCAGTTTGACGGTGAAGCCCATGCGTTCGCAGTAGCGCGTGTACATGCGGTAGAGCATTTGCGTCCAGTCCTGCGCCTCGGTGCCGCCCGCGCCGGCGTGCAGGGAGAGCATGGCGTCGCAGTCGTCATACTTGCCGCGCATCAGCGTTTCCAGCGCCAGCGCTTCGGTATCCTTTTCGAGCTTGTCAAGCTCGGCGGCCGTTTCCGCGAGCATGGCGTCGTCGTTTTCCTCGCGCGCCAGCTCGATCATCGCCTCGATGTCGTCCGAGACGGACAGCAAACCCTGATAATGCTTGATCTTGCCCTCGAGCGAGCTGATGCGGCGATTGACGTGCGTCGAGCGCTCGAGGTTGTCCCAGAACCCCTCTGCGTTCATTTCCTCGTGCAATTCGGTCAATTCGCGCTCCATCTGATCGATGTGCAGCCCGTCGCCGACCTCGCGCAGCGTGGCGCGCAGTTCCTCGACGCGAGAAGCGTACTGTTCCAGTTCGATAATCATCTTGATCCCTCAATTTACGCGTTTTCGTTCGGTCGGGAAGGCGCTTCCGTCAGGCGTTTTGATTTCTGCCGCAGCAGTTCTTGTATTTCTTTCCGCTTCCGCAGGGGCAGGGATCGTTCCGGCCGATCTTTTCGCCCGGCTTGAGCCGGCGCGGCTGCGTGGGACCGGTCTTGCCGGCGTTCGCGCCCTCGCTCGGCTGGTTGGTCGCGCGGGCGACGGCGACGGCGCGGCGCTCGGGCGCGCGCTCGATGCGCGCCATGTACAGGCGGCGCACGGTGTCCTCGCGGATCAGGCGCACCATTTCCTCAAACATATCGTAGGATTCGAGCTTGTATTCGTTGACGGGATCGCGCTGGGCGTAGGCGCGCAGGCCGATGCCGTCGCGGAGCTGATCCATCGCGTCAATGTGATCCATCCAGCGCATATCGACGGCGCGCAGCAGCACCGAGCGCTCCAGTTCACGCATATCGATGCCGAGCTCCTTGAGCTTGTCCTCGCGCTGCGCGTACAGCGCGTACGCCGCCTTGAGCAGCAGTTCCTTGATGCCGCCCGCGTCCATGCCGCGAATGGCGTCGTCGTTCATCCCGACCGTGCCCACGGGCACGCACAGGCGCTCGACTTCCTCGGCAAGCCCCTGGATGTTCCAGCTTTCGACCGCGCCGGCGCAGTGCCGCGCGACGGCTTCCTCGAGGATCTTTTCGGTCATGTCGCGGACGACCGCCCGCATATCCTCGCCCATGAGCACCTGACGGCGCTGCTTATAGATCAACTCGCGCTGCTGGTTCATCACGTCGTCATACTGGAGCACATGCTTTCGGATCTCATAGTTGCGGCTCTCGACGCGCTTTTGCGCGTTCTCGATCTGCTTGGTGAGCATCCCCGCTTCGAGCGGCGTATCCTCGTCCATGCCCAGCCGCGCGATGAGCGGCTGAATCCTTTCGCCGCCGAACAGGCGCATCAGGTCGTCCTCGAGCGCGATGAAGAACTGGCTCGAGCCGGGATCGCCCTGCCGCCCCGAGCGGCCGCGGAGCTGGTTGTCGATGCGGCGGCTCTCGTGGCGTTCGGTGCCGATGATGTGCAGCCCGCCCACCTTGACCACCTGATCGTGCTGCGCGTCGGTGGTCTTTTTATACTCGGCTTTCAGCTCGCGGTAGCGCTTGCGCACGGCGAGCACGTCCTCAGAGACATTTTCGTTGAAGCCCGTCGCCGCCTCGATGGTTTCGTCGGGGACTTCCTCCTGACGCAGCGTTCTGCGCGCGAGGAAATCGGGGTTGCCGCCCAGCAGGATGTCCGTGCCGCGCCCCGCCATGTTGGTGGCGATGGTCACCGCGCCGAAATGCCCCGCCTGCGCCACGATGGACGCCTCGCGCGCGTGATGCTTGGCGTTGAGCACCTCGTGTTCGACGCCGCGCATTTCGAGCATGTGCGAGATCAGTTCGCTCACCTCGACCGACACCGTGCCGACCAGCACCGGCTGCCCCGTCGCGTGGCGTTTGATGATTTCCTCGACCACGGCGGTATACTTGCCCTTTTTCGTGCGGTACACCACGTCGTTCAGATCCTTGCGGATCATGGGCATGTTGGTGGGCACCTG
>CAYWOS010000072.1:0-7874 GCA_964459985.1 uncultured Oscillospiraceae bacterium | reverse complement strand
CGAGCAAAAGCACTTCGGGCTCGTTGACCAGCGCGCGCGCGATGGCGACGCGCTGCTGCTGTCCGCCCGAGAGCGATTCGACCTTGCGCTTGCCGTAGCCCGAAAGGTTGACCAGATCGAGCATTTTGTCGACGTTCTTTTCAATCTCGGCCTTGGGCACCTTTTTGAGCTTCTGCCCGAAGGCGATGTTGTCGCGGACGTTCAGATGCGGGAACAGCGCGTATTTCTGGAACACGGTGTTGACGTTGCGCTTGTAGGGCGGCAGATCGGAAATATCCTTGCCGTCGAAGATCACGCGCCCGGTATCCGCCGTTTCAAACCCGCCGATGATGCGCAGCGTCGTCGTCTTGCCGCAGCCCGACGGCCCCAGCAGCGTGACGAATTCCTTTTTTCGGATGTAGAGGTTGATATCGGAAAGAACGGTCACGCCGTCATAGGATTTCGAAATGCCTTCGAGGGAAATCAGACGCGTCTCTTCCATGGCGTTCTCCTTTGGTTTGTCAGAAATTCGGCGGGGTCGATACCCACAGGAATTTCGCGGGGCGCCTGCCCGCGTTGACGATGCGGTGCGCGGTCGACGGATGCACGCAGAAGCTCTCGCCCGCGCGCACCTTATGGCGCTTGTCGCCCAGCAGCAGCGTCACCGCGCCCGCCAGCACATACCCGAACTCCTCGCCCTCGTGCGGCGGCATTTCCTGCGTTTCGCCGCCCTCGCCCAGCGCCACCAATATGGGCTCCATGTCGTTCTTCTGGGCGCTCGGGACGAGCCATGTGATCGCGCCTTTCAGCGTTTCCCCGTCTTCCTTCACGAACATGTCGCCCTGCGAAAACACGACTTTTTCCGCCTGCCGCTCGGAGAAGAAATCCTTGAGATCGCTGCCCAGCGCCTCCAGCATGTCGGTCAGCGTGGCGATGGAGGGCGACGCCAGATCGCGCTCGACCTGCGAAATGAAGCCCTTGCTCAATTCGCAGCGATCGGCCATTTCCTCCTGCGTCAGGTTTCTCTGTAAGCGCAGCCGTCGGAGCTTTTCGCCGATATCCATGCTTCACGCCTCCCTTTCCGCCCTGCTTGTTTAGTTTCCCTAAACTCCGCGTAACACAGGCGGGTTTAGAATCACTAAACACAAAAGCAGACACCATTAAACCACCGCCCGGCGCTTTTGTCAAGAGGCATTTCCTCGAATTGCCGGTATTTCGCAAATATTCGGCGGCGTTCGCGCGAAAACTCCCGTCGGACGGCTTGTAATTGCCGCCGCAATGTGGTATACTGTGATGGTCAAAGAAAGGCAAGTCGCCCCGGAGGAGGGTTTCCCATGCGATTAAGCGACACCATTGAGCAATTCATCAAGGAAATGCTGCGCGAGGAGCGCGCCGAGATCGAGCTGAAGCGCAACGAACTCGCCGAGTATTTCCACTGCGCGCCCTCGCAGATCAACTATGTCCTCGCCACGCGCTTCACGCCCGATCACGGCTATGTCATCTCCAGCCAGCGCGGCGGCGGCGGATGCATCCGCATCGTGCAGATCAGGCGCACGGGCGACGACCAGCTCCGGTATCTGCTGAACGAGCGCATCGGCGACAGCATCGACGCGCAGGCGGCGCAGCTGCTGCTGCTCCAGCTCGCCGAGAAAAAGGCGGTTTCGACCGACGACGCGCGCCTGATGGCGGCCGCCGTTTCGCCGCAGGCGTTCGCGGCGCCCATCCCGGAAAGCGTCAAAAACGCGCTGCGCGCCAAGGTCATGAAAAGCATGATTCTCGCCGTCGCGCAGCGACCCCCCGCGCGCGCGTGAGATTTTTGGTTGTTTGAGGGAACAACATTCTTGTCAAGGACAGCGAAACACCGTGTGCGCGTGAAGCGCGTGAGTTTTATGGCCATCATCAGGACGGCAGACAGCACCGTATTCAGCGAAACCCCGCACGCGCGCGAGGTTTGAGCGTTCGCTTTTGCGCGTATAATACGTCGGTCGGCGCTCGGCGCGAACAGCGCGGCGTTCCGTCCGGCCAAGGACAACAGGAGGTTTTTATGCTCTGCGAAGATTGCGGGAAAAACAACGCCGACGTCGTGCTGACGACGGTGATCGACGGCGAAAGCACGACGCGCCGCCTGTGCCGCGAATGCGTCAAAAAATACAAAACGGGCGATATCCAGTCGCTGCTTGCGGCGATTCTGTCCTCGATGTCGGCCAAAACGGTCGAAAACGATCTGTCCTGCCCCGCCTGCGGCACGACGTTTTCCGAGTTCCGCCGGACGGGCATGCTCGGCTGCGCCGAATGCTATCAGGCGTTTCGCGGCGAGATCGAGCCGCTGATGACGCGGCTGCAGGGGCGCGCCCAGCACGCCGGCCGCCGCCCGCCCGTCAGCGAGGAGGAAC
This sequence comes from uncultured Oscillospiraceae bacterium, assembly GCA_964459985.1. Taxonomy (GTDB): domain Bacteria; phylum Bacillota; class Clostridia; order Christensenellales; family Aristaeellaceae; genus CAYWOS01. The sequence goes on along the minus strand of CAYWOS010000072.1, from coordinate 5,502 downwards.
AGGCGCGGCGCGACAAAATCGAGGCGCTGCGCGCGAAAATGGAGGCTGCGGTCGCCGTTGAGGATTTCGAGACGGCGGCGGTGTACCGCGACAAGCTGCGCGCCGTGAGCGAGGGAAGGGAGGAAAACGCATGAGCGGCATCGCGCTTTCCTCGCGCGTGCGTCTGGCGCGCAATTATGAGGATATCCCCTTCCGTCCGCGCATGACGCGCGATCAGGGTCAGGAGGTCGTTTCGCGCACGCTGGGCGTGCTGCGCGATATGCCGCAAACCTATATCTATCTGCCGATGGAAACGAGCGACGGCCTCGTGCGCAGGGCGCTTGCCGAAAAACACCTGATATCGGACGAGCTTTTGTCCAGCGATGCGGGCGCGGCGCTGATCAGGCGGGACGAGCGCGCCTGCGTCATGATGAACGAGGAGGATCACCTGCGAATTCAGGGCTTCGCGCCGGGCGACGACGTGGGCGCCGCCGCCGAGATCGCCTTTGAGCTCGAGGACGCGCTCGAGAGACGGCAGCGCTTCGCCTTCGACGCGCAGTGGGGGTATCTGACCGCCTGCCCGACCAACGCCGGCACCGGCCTGCGCGCGTCGGTGTATCTGCATCTGCCCATGCTCACGCTGCTCAAGCAGATGGGCAAGGTATCGCAGCTGACAAGCAAACTGTCCCTGACGCTGCGCGGCGTGTACGGCGACGGCAGCGAGGCGCGCGGCAGCATCTATCAGCTCAGCAATCAGGTGACGCTCGGGCGCGCCGAGCACGAGATCATCGACGCGGTGGCGGCGGTGACGCGTCAGATCGGCGAATTGGAAAACGTGTTCCGGCAGAAAGCGCTCGAGCGCGACGGCGTGGCGTTCGAGGATCAGCTATGGCGCTCCTACGGGCTGGTGCGCTCGGCGCGGCGGATGCCCCTGCGCGAGTTCATGGCGCATTACAGCAATTTGCGGCTGGGCGCGTCGCTGGACAAATTGCCGCTCACGACGGCGATATGCGACGAAATGCTCGCCCGCGCGCAGCCGGCGCACCTGTGGAAGGACGCCGCGCGCGAAATGGACGAGAAAGAAACGGATGTCAAACGCAGCGATATGCTGCGCAGGATGATCGACGGAGGAAAACAGCATGGCGATATTCGGTAAGTTCAACGAGCGCGCGCAGCGCGTGATCACGTCGGCACAGCAGGCGTCGGCTGAAATGGGTCACGCCAGCGTCGGCAGCGAGCATTTTCTGATCGGCCTGCTCCGCGAGGCGCGCGCCGACGCGCCCGGCCTGCCCGACAACATCATCGCGGAAACGGTCTATGAAGCGGTCAAATCGACAAGCGGCGGATCGGCCGCGCGCCCCGTGATGTCCGATCTGACGCCGCGCGCCAAAAAGCTGCTCGAAAACAGCATCCGCGAGGCGCAGAAGCTCGCGCATCCCTACGTTTCGGCGGGGCACTTGTGGCTCGGGCTGTTGAGCGAGCCGGACAGCGCCGCCGTGCGCATCCTGACCGGCATGGGCTGCGACGTGAGCAAGCTGACCGCCGATATCCGCGCCTCCCTGTCCGGCGATCCCAACGGCGCGGGCGGAAAGGACGACGCCGAATCCTGCCTCAAAAAGTACGGCCGCGATCTGACCGAGGCAGCGGAAAAGAGCGAACTGGACCCCGTCATCGGCCGCGTTTCCGAAATCGAGCGGATTATCCAGATCCTTTCGCGCCGGACGAAAAACAATCCCGTGCTCATCGGCGAGCCGGGCGTGGGCAAAAGCGCCGTCGCCGAAGGGCTGGCGCAGCGCATCCGGCAGGGCAACGTGCCCGAAACGCTGACCGATAAAAAGCTGATCATGCTCGATCTGGGCAGCATGATCGCCGGCAGCAAGTATCGCGGCGAGTTCGAGGAACGCCTCAAAAACACGATGGACGAGGTGCGCGGGCGCGGCGACGTGATCCTGTTCATCGACGAAATGCAGAACATCATCGGCGCGGGCAAGGCGGAGGGCAGCATGGACGCCGCCAATATCCTGAAACCCGCCCTCGCGCGCGGCGAAATCCAGTGCATCGGCGCGACGACGCTGGACGACTACCGCAAATACATCGAAAAGGACGCCGCGCTCGCCCGCCGCTTCCAGACCGTGATGGTCGGCGAGCCGAGCGAGGAAGAAACGCTGCTCATCATGAAAGGCCTCCGCGACCGCTACGAGGCGCACCATCGCGTGCGCATCACCGACGAGGCGCTTATCGCCGCCGTCAAACTGTCGGCGCGGTATATCCCCGATCGCTTTCAGCCCGATAAATCCATTGATCTCATGGACGAAGCGGCGTCCCGCGTCCGCATCGCCGCCTTCACCGCGCCGCCCGACGTCAAGGCGCAGGAAAAGCGGCTCGCCGCCGTGCTGCGCGAAAAGCGCGAGGCGATCGACAAGCAGGATTACGAAAAAGCGGCGGCGCTGCGCGACGCCGAGCACGCGCTGCGCGCCGAGATCGACGAAAAGCGCGAGGCGTGGGAAAAGCAAAAGTCCGCCGCCAAGGATACCGTGTGCGAGGAGGACGTGGCGCACGTCGTCTCCAGCTGGACGGGCATCCCGGTGCGGCGCATGACCGAGGACGAGAGCGCGCGCCTGCTCCGGCTGGAGGACACGCTTCACGCGCGCGTCGTGGGGCAGGAGGAAGCCGTCAGCGCCGTCAGCCGCGCCATCCGCCGCGCGCGCGCCGGCCTCAAGGACCCCAAGCGCCCGGTCGGCTCGTTCATCTTTTTGGGCCCCACCGGCGTGGGCAAAACCGAATTGTGCCGCGCGCTGGGCGCGGCGATGTTCGGCGACGAGGACGCCATGATCCGTCTGGATATGTCCGAGTATATGGAAAAGCACACGGTGTCGCGCATGGTCGGCTCGCCCCCGGGCTACGTCGGCTACGAGGAAGGCGGTCAGCTCACCGAGGCGGTGCGCCGCAAGCCCTATTCGGTCGTGCTCTTTGACGAAATCGAGAAGGCGCATCCCGACGTGTTCAACATGCTCCTGCAAATCCTCGAGGACGGCAGGCTGACCGACAACACCGGCCGCTCGGTCAGCTTCCGCAACTGCATCATCGTCATGACCAGCAACGCCGGCGCGCAGTCGGTAGCGCGCGGATCGCTGGGGTTCGGCGGGGGCGCGGACGGCCATATGGATTACGAGCGGATGAAGGAGCGCGTGATGATCGAAATCAAAAACGTGTTCCACCCAGAATTCCTCAACCGCGTCGACGAAATCATCGTGTTCCACAAGCTGACCGAGAGCGAGATCGAATCGATCGCGCGGCTGCTGCTGAATCAGCTGGTGTCGCGCCTGCGCGAGCGCGAGGTCAGCCTCGTGTACGACGACGGGGTCGTCAGCTTCCTCGCCCGGCGCGGCTTCGACGAGCAGTACGGCGCGCGCCCCCTGCGCCGCGTCATTCAGCGCATCGTCGAGGACAGCCTGAGCGAAAAGCTGATCGCGGGCGATATCCATCTGGGCGAAACGATCCGGATGCGCGTAACGGGCGATCAGATCGCCTTTGCGCCGGACGACGCGCCGCTTCCCCTCCCCGAACGACAGACCACTTGACCTTTTAGACGCTCCGGAGCGCCGTATTCGCGCGGCGCTCCGTTTTTTTTGCGCATTTTATTGGAAACAATGTGTTAAATCGCGCGAAATGGGGTTGCGAATCCGGTTACATTATCATATAATGACAATATGAATACGGTTCAACTGCGACCGTCGGAGTGATGCATGGACAGACGATGCTGCGGCAAGGGATGGCGGGGAAGGTCAAGATACGGATTGGCTGTCCTTTTCGCGTTCATCATCACCGCCGCGCTGTGCATGCCGGACGCCGGCGAGCGCTTTCCCGTGGCGGGCGAGAAGGTCAAAAGCAGCGCGGGCTCGTCCATCGATTACTCCCACACCGATCAGGGCTACATTCTTGTCAAGCAAAAAAAGACTTCCAAGAAGATCAAGGTGCGCGTGTCCAAGGACGGCGTGACGCTCCCCGAGTACGATCTGGCGGGCGACGGCGAATACGACGCCATCCCTCTCCAGCTGGGCAGCGGCAAATACTCGGTGCGCTTCTTCCTCCAGACCTCGGGGAAAAGCTACACCGCCAACGCCGCCTTTACCGTGAACGCGACGCTCGAGGATGAAAACATCGCCTTCCTCTATCCGAGCCAGTACGTCTGGTACACCGCCGAATCGCTCGCCGTGGCGAAATCCAACGAGCTGTGTCAGGGGCTTTCCACGGAAACGGCGAAGGTGCAGGCGATCGCCGACTACATCACGCGCAACGTGCTCTACGATTTCTTTTTCGCCATGTCGGTGAAAAGCGGGTATCTTCCCGACGTCGACGCCACGCTGACGACGGGCAAGGGCATCTGCTTTGACTACGCCGCGCTGTTCGCCTGTATGCTGCGCGTGCAGGACATCCCCTGCAGGCTGGTCATCGGCGACGCGGGCAAGAATTACCACGCGTGGAACAACGTATTGATCGACGGACAATGGCGGTTTTACGATCTCACCTACGAATCGATGGGCGCCAAGATCGACGAGAGCCAGTACGCCGTCGAACGCTTCTACTGAACCGAACGCAAAGGGGGAATTCATTTTGACGCGCAAGGGCGGGAACGGGCGCGAAGCGATCATCGCGCCGGAGGAAACGGCGCTGTTTTGCGAGCAGGTCGCCATGCTGCTGAAATCGGGCATTTTGCTGGGCGACGGCATATCGGCGCTCTGCGACGCCTACCGGGGCGGCAAGTACGGCGAGCGTTTCGAGGCGCTTCGGCGCGATGTCGCCCGCGCCGGCTGCCTGTACGAAGCGGTGCGCGAAAGCGGGCTGTTCCCCGCCTATATGGTGCAGATGGTGCGCATCGGCGAGCAGGCGGGCGCGCTGGAGGAAATCATGTCGGCGCTCGCCGCGTATTACGAGCGCGAGGCCAGCCTGCGCCGCTCCATCCGAAGCGCCGTCGTCTACCCGCTCGTGCTCATCGGCATGATGGCGGTATTGATCGTCGTGCTCGCCGTCAGGATCATGCCGGTCTTTGAGGAAGTATTCAAGAACATGGGCGGCGACATGCCCGCCGCCTCGCGCTCGCTCATGCTTTTCGGGCAGACGACGGGCACGGTGATTTTGATCCTGTTGGGCGTGCTGCTCATTCTGGCGCTCGTCACGGCGCTGCTTTTCAAAACGAAGCACAAGCAAAAGACGCTTAATCTGCTGATCCGCGTCTTTCCCCCGCTTCGCCGCATCAACGAAAAACTCTCCTCAGCGCGCTTTGCCGCCGTCATGGGCAAGCTGCTGACCGGCGGCTTCCCGATTTCGGACGCGCTGGACATGATCCCCGATCTGATGAGCGACGACAGGACAAAGCGCCGCGCGATCGAATGCAAAAAAGCGATCGAGGCGGGTTCGGGCTTCGCGGACGCCGTTGAAAAGACCGGCATGTTCCCGGATATCTACGGCAAAATGATCCGCGTGGGCAACGCGGCGGGGCAGCTGGACGTCGTGATGAACCGG
>CAYWOS010000071.1:0-7933 GCA_964459985.1 uncultured Oscillospiraceae bacterium | reverse complement strand
TGATGTTCTTGAGGTTGTGCTCGCGCGCGCCCTTGACGGTCAGCCAGTTGGTCGGCTCGCGGCGCGTGCGCGGCACGGGGATGAATTTCTTGCCCGAAAGGTATTGCCCGGTGATCGATTCGGGCGAGGCGACGACCTCCGGTACGCTGCCCTGCGCCACGACGCGCCCGCCGTGCTCGCCCGCGCCCGGGCCGATATCGACGAGATAATCGGCGGCGCGCAGCGTTTCCTCGTCATGCTCGACGACGATGAGCGTATTGCCCAGATCGCGCAGGTGCTTGAGCGTGGCGAGCAGACGGCGGTTGTCGCGCTGGTGCAGGCCGATGGAAGGTTCGTCCAAAATGTACAGCACGCCCATCAGTCCGCTCCCGATCTGCGTGGCGAGGCGGATGCGCTGCGCCTCGCCGCCCGAGAGCGTGACCGCGCCGCGCGAGAGCGTCAGGTAATCCAGCCCGACGTCGCACAGAAAGCCGAGCCGCGCGTTGATCTCCTTGAGGATCTGCTCGGCGATCATGGCGTTCTTGGCGGACAGGGACAGCGACGACAGGAAATCGCGCGCCGCGTGGATATTCATATCGCTGATTTCGGCGATGTTCCTGTCGCCCACCGTCACGGCGAGCGACTCGCGGCGCAAACGCCTGCCGGCGCAGTCGGGGCAGGGCTGCTGCGTCATGTATTCCTCATAGGCTTCCTTCATGCCCTCACTCTGCGTCTCTTTATAACGGCGCTCGAGCGAGGAAATCACGCCCTCGAAGGCTGTCTGATACACGGCGTGGTGATTGGCGCCGTCGTACCGGACCTCGATCTTTTCGTCGCCCGAGCCGTACATAATCACGCGTACGATCATCTCGGGCAGCTCTTCAAACGGCGTGTCGAGCGAAAAATGGTAGTGATCGGCGAGCGCCTTGAACATCATGTAGGCGTTGGAGTGCGCGTCCTTGCCGCTGTTCCAGCCCATGCAGGAGATCGCGCCCTGCGCCAGCGATTTCTTTTTGTCGGTCACGACGGCGTCCTCGCTGAACTTCATCAGCACGCCCAGCCCCCCGCAGGTCGGGCACGCGCCGTAGGGATTGTTGAAGGAGAACATGCGCGGCGTCAGTTCCTCGATGTTGACGCCGCACTCGGGACAGGCGTAATTCTGCGAGAACAGCATTTCCTCGCCGTCCGGGACGATCTGCACGCTGGCCAGCCCCGCCGCCTGCTTCATCGCCGTCTCGAGGCTGTCGGTCAGCCTTTGTAGTATGCCCTCGCGGATGACGAGCCGGTCGACCACGATATCGATGGCGTGCTTTTTCTGCTTGTCCAGCTCGGGCACGTCGTCCAGTTCGTACATCTCGCCGTCAATGCGCGCGCGGACGAAGCCGCCTTTGCGCGCGTCCTCCAGAATGCGGGCGTGCTCGCCCTTGCGCGCGCGCACGACGGGCGCGAGCACCTGAATGCGCGTGCCCTCGGGCAAAGACAGCAGCGCGTCGACCATCTGATCGACGGTCTGCTGCTTGATTTCGCGCCCGCAGACCGGGCAGTGCGGCACGCCGATGCGCGCGTACATCAGGCGCAGATAATCGTGCACCTCGGTGACCGTGCCCACCGTCGAGCGCGGGTTGCGCGCCGTCGTTTTCTGGTCGATGGAGATGGCGGGCGACAGCCCTTCGATATAATCGACGTCGGGCTTGTCCATCTGTCCCAGAAACTGGCGGGCGTAGGAGGACATGCTCTCGATATAGCGGCGCTGGCCCTCGGCATAAATGGTGTCGAACGCCAGCGACGACTTGCCCGAGCCGGAAAGCCCGGTGAATACGATCAGTTGATTGCGCGGCAGGGTGATGTCGACATTCTTGAGATTGTGTTCCCGCGCGCCCTTAATGATAATGCTGTCCTGCATAAAACCCCCAAATTGCTTGCGGCGATTGCCGGATACCGGGCAATTATAGCACATATGTTCGCATTTGTGAAGGGGGAGATCAAAAGTGATGTCCGTTTCCTTCATATCTTGAGCGCCGTCCGCATATCGTATGCGCATGGACTTGGAACGCTGGCTGCCCGCGATCGCGGAGGAAACGCGCGCCGCGCCGCTTTCCGACGCGCGCGAGATTCGTTTGCGCCCGGGGCGGCCGCTGGCGGTGATCGCGGGCGGCGGCGAATGGCGGGGACGGACGCCGCTTTCGCACGGCGATATCGTGCGCGCGGCGCAGGCGATGACGGGCGGCGCGCTGCCCAAGTATGCGCGGCAGCTCGCGCGCGGGTTCGTGCCGCTTCCGGGCGGGCACAGATTGGGCGTCGCCGGGCGGATCTCGGGCGAGGGCGATATGGCGGAGATCGCCAGTCTGTGCGTGCGCGTGGCGCGCGAGGTCAGGGGCGCGGGACTGCCGTTATTGCCGCTCGCGCGCGCGGGCAGCCTGCTTCTGCTCGGCGCGCCGGGCACGGGCAAAACGACCGTTCTGCGCGATCTGGCGCGGCTTTTGTCCGACGGCGGCGAGCAGGTGGCCATCGCCGACGAGCGCGGCGAGATCGCGGCGTGCGTGGGCGGCGTTCCGGCGTTTGATATCGGCGCGCGCGCCGACGCGGTGAGCGATTGCCCGAAGGCCGACGCCATGGCGATGATCGTGCGCGCGCTGTCGCCCGGCGTGCTGGTGACCGACGAGATCGGCGACGAGCGCGACGCCGACGCGGTGCTCGACGCGATGCGCTGCGGCGTGCGCGTGATCGCCTCCATGCACGGCGATATCGCGCGCGTCGCGCGAAGACGCGTGATGCGCCGGCTCGTCGGGGAAGGCGCGTTCGACGCTGTCGCCGAGCTGCCGGGCGTCGGACTGCCGCCGCGCGTCGTTCCCTGCGGCGCGCCCGACGTTCATCTTTCATGATATCGGAGGAATACGGCCTGTGCGACTCATCCTATCGCTGACGGCGGCGGGCGCGTGCGTGCTGCTGGGGCTGTGCCGCGCGTCGCGGCTGATGTCGCGCGAAAAGGCGCTGGAGGGCTGGGCGGACGCGATGGCGCGTATGGAAAGCGCCGTCACGCATTTTTCGCCGCCCATCAGCGATATTCTGCGCGAGGGCGCGGCGTGCGCGCCGGCGCTCGCGGCGGTGGGAAAGCTCATGGAGGCGGCGCCCGCGCGGCCGCTCGACGAGCTGTGGCGCGAATTGCCGTGCGACGACGCGATCCGCGACGCTGAATGGGCGATGCTCGGCGACTGCCTTCGGGGGCTTCAGGAAACGACGGTGGCGCGGCAGCGCGAGGCGATCCGGCGGACGCGCGAAAAATGGTCGCCGCTCCTCCTCTCGGCGCGCAAGGCCCGCGAGCGCGGCGTCCGGGCGTACTGCTCGCTCGGGTGGCTGGGCGGCGCGGCGGTGTTTATTTTGATGCAGTAGGAGATTGGCGATGGAGATAGGCGTGCTGCTCAAAATCGCGGGCATCGGACTGCTGACCGCCGTGATATCGCAGGTGTTGTCGCGCGCCGGACGCGAGGAGGTGGCGACGCTGACGACGGTGGCGGGGATCGTGATCGTGCTGATTATGCTGGTATCGCTGCTGGGCGAGCTGGTCGATCAGGTGAAAGCGGTGTTCTCGCTGTCATGAACGGCGCGCTCAAAATCATCGGCTTTTCGCTGGCGGCGGCGATGCTCGCCATGACGCTGCGCCCCGTCAGCAAGCCCGCCGGCACGGTCGTCGCTGTCGCCGCCGGGACGATGCTGCTCTTTTTCGCGATCACGCGCGTGTCCGAGGGCGCGGGCATCATGGGCAATCTCGCCGCGCGCGCGGGCATGAGCGGCGACAGCCTCAAGGCGGTGATGAAAATGATCGGCATGACGTATCTGACCGAGTTCGCCGTCAGCGTGTGCCGCGACGCCGGCGAGGAAGGGCTGGCGGACAAGGTGGCGATGTGCGGCAAGGCGCTTTTGTTCTCGCTGACGCTGCCCCTGCTTTCCGAAATCGCCTCGCTCGCCGTATCGCTCGCGCCGTGAAAATCCTGCTGCTGTGCGCGCTTTTGCTGCTGCCCCTGCCCGCCGTCGCCGAAATCGCTCCGGCGATTGAAACCGCGCTGGACGCGCTGGATCTGTCGGCGCTCGAGGGGGCGGTGACGGACGCGCTTGACGGGTTGGATCTGCGCGAAACGCTGGGGAAGCTGGCGCGCGGCGAAATGGTGTTTGACGCTGACAGCCTGCTCAAATCGCTTTTTCAGGCGTTTATGAGCGCCTTGAGCGGCAGCGTGCGGCGCTTTGCGAGGCTGTTCACCCCGGCGATTCTGTGCGGCGTGATCGGCGATATGCGCCTGTCGTCGTCGAGGAAAGGGCTGTTCGAGGCGCTCGAAAGCGCGTGCTTCCTGCTGCTTGCCGCCATGATGGCCAAGGACGTGGGCGATCACATGGCGCTCGCCAAGGATGCCGTCGAGCGTATGGCGGATCTGATGCAGGTGCTGTTCCCCATGCTGCTGACGCTGCTCGCGGCGGTGGGCGGCACGGCGGGCGCGGCGTTTTACCAGCCCGCCGTGGTGGCGGCGGGCGGCACGATGACGGCGCTGGTGCGCGATGTGACGCTGCCGCTCGCGCTCGCGGCGGCGGTGCTGACGCTGATTGATCATCTGTCCGAAAACCTGCGCGTGGGCAGGCTTGCCGGGCTGCTCAAAACGGCGGCGCAGTGGACGCTGGGCGCGGCGTTCACGGTGTTCATTTCGGTCACGGCGATTCAGGGACTGGGTGTGGCGGCGGCGGACGGCATATCGATCCGCGCCGCCAAGTATACGGTGGATAACTTCGTGCCGGTGGTGGGCGGCATGTTCGCCGACACGATGGACACGCTGGTCGGCGCGTCGCTGCTCATCAAAAACGCGCTGGGCGCGACGGGGCTGATCGCGCTGGTGGCGGTCGCCGCCTCGCCGCTCACGCAGTCGCTTGCCGCCGTGCTCGTCTACCGGCTGTGCGGCGCGCTGCTCGACCCGGTCGCGCGCGGGCGCGCGGCGAACTGCATGACCGCGTTTTCGGGCGTGCTGATGTTGTTCTTTATCATTCAGCTGTCCATCGCCGCCATGTTTCTCCTGCTGATCGCGCAATTGTTGGTGGTGGGCAATCTGACGGTGATGTTGAGATAGGGGGGACGACGTGAACGCGTATCTGACGAGCGTGATCTGTCTTTGCATTCTGCGCATGGCGCTTTCGATGCTGTTGCCCGACGGCGACGCGCGGCGGTACGCCGATCTGGGCGTCGGGCTCGCCGTCACGCTGCAGCTTTTGCGCGCGCTGGCCGGGCTTTTGCGGGGCGCGGCGCGATGAAAGCGCTGGAACAGTTGAAAAACGTCAAAAGCGGCGCGCTGCTCGCCGTGCTGGCGGCGGCGTGTCTGCTCGGAACGCTGCTTTTGCCCTCGGCGTCCGAGAACGTCATGACGGACGAGGAAAAGCGCGTGTCCGCCGTGCTTTCCGCCATCGCGGGCGCGGGCGACACGCGCGTGAGCATCTATTATGAAGGGGAAAGCGGCGCGTGGTCGGGCGGGGCGAAGCGCGCCGTGGGCGCCGTCATTGTGTCCGAGGGCGCGCGCGACGTGAAAGTTAAAATCGATCTGATGAGCGCCGCAAAAGCGCTGCTCGGGCTGCCGCTCGACGCCATCGAGGTATACCTGATGGAACAGACGCGCTGACGGCGCGCGCTCGCGCCTCTCCGCGTGGAAGCCCGAAAAGCCCGTGGCGCGGCGGTATCCGGGAAACGAGGTGATCGCGTGAAACGCAGGGACAGATGGTTTAATCTTTTTCTCCTGATCGTCGTCGGCGCGGCGTGCGGCGCGGCCTTTCTGCTGCCGCAGGAAACGACGGACGCCGCCGCGCTGCCCACCGTTGCGGCGAGCGCGCAAACGCCTGCCGAAAGCTACCGCAAACGCCGCGACGCCGAGCGTTCGCTGACGATCGGCAGCCTCAAAACGCTGCTGACGAGCGATCTCACCGACGAGGATACCCGCGCCGCCGCGCAGGCGCAGCTCCTTTCGCTGACCGGGCGCGCCGAGACCGAACTGGCGCTCGAGGCGGCGGCGGCGGGCATGGGCGTCAACGCCGTCTGCGCCGCGAAGGACGATATCGTCGTTATTTCCGTCGATGCGCCGCTCGATTCGGCGCAGGCGAACGGGCTGATCTCGCTGGCGCGCGAATGGACGGGCGTTCCGGGCGAGAACATCCGCATTCTGACGGGCGGGGATTGAAAACCGCAGAGAAAACAAGGAGGCGCGTGTCTCCCACGCGCCTCTTTGCGAAAGGTCATGTCACGCTTATATGACCGATTTCTCCCCGGGGTAGTTTGAAGGGGGCGCGCCCCCTTCAAGCCTGTTCCGCAGCGCCGATTCATTCGGCGCGAGGAGCGGTTTTTCCGAAGGAACGCCTGCGTTCCGGGAGGGAAAACCGCTTCCCTGCATGATTTTATGACCGTGCGCCCGAGGAAATCCTCGGGCGCACAATAAAATCATGGAACCCGATGAAACGGACGAAGCCGTTTCATCGGCAGGGCGCGTCAGCGCCCGTTAATACATGCCGCCCATGCCCGGGTTGCCGGCCGGCGCGGCGGGTTCGGGCGCGGGGATATCGGTGACCAGCGATTCGGTGGTCAGCACCATGGCGGCGACGGAGGCGGCGTTCTGCAAAGCGGAACGAACCACCTTGGTCGGGTCGATGATGCCGCGCTCGATCATGTCGACATACTCGCCCTTGCGCGCGTCGTAGCCATAGCCCTGCTTGCGGCTGCGGCGGACGTTCTCGATGATGACGGCGCCGTCGATGCCGGCGTTCACGGCGATCTGACGCATGGGCTCTTCCATCGCGCGAAGCACGATCTGCACGCCCGTCTTGGCGTCGCCCGCGAACTTGCTCTGAAGCTGCTGAACCTTGCCCACGACGTTGAGCAGCGCCGTGCCGCCGCCCGGGACGATGCCTTCCTCGACCGCCGCGCGGGTGGCGTTGAGGGCGTCTTCCATGCGGAGCTTGCGTTCCTTCATTTCCACTTCGGTGGCCGCGCCCACGCGGATGACGGCGACGCCGCCGGCGAGCTTCGCGAGGCGCTCCTGCAGCTTCTCGCGGTCGTAATCGCTGGTGGTATCGGCGATCTGCGCCTTGATCTGCTGCACGCGCGCGTTGATTTCGTCCTTGCTGCCCGCACCGTCGATGATGGTGGTGTTCTCTTTATCTACCTTGACCTGATGCGCGCGGCCGAGCATGTCGACGGTGGCGTCCTTCAGCTCGAGGCCGAGTTCCTCGGTGATCACCTGACCGCCCGTCAGGATGGCGATGTCGCGGAGCATTTCCTTGCGGCGGTCGCCGAAGCCCGGCGCCTTGACGGCGACGCAGGTGAAGGTGCCGCGCAGCTTGTTGAGCACCAGCGTGGCGAGCGCTTCGCCCTCGACGTCCTCGGCGATGATGAGCAGCTTCTTGCCCGACTGCACCACCTGCTCGAGCACGGGCAGGATCTCCTGAATATTGGAGATCTTTTTGTCGGTGATGAGGATCATGGGATCGTCGAGCACCGCTTCCATCTTGTCGGAATCGGTGACCATGTACGCCGAAGCGTAACCGCGATCAAACTGCATGCCCTCGACGGTGACCAGCTCGGTCTTCATGGTTTTGCTTTCCTCGATGGTGATGACGCCGTCCTTGCCGACCTTTTCCATCGCGTCGCTGACCATGGCGCCGATTTCCTCGTCGCCCGCCGAGATCGAAGCGACCTGCGCGATCGCCTGCTTGCCCGAAATGGTGCTGGAAATATCCTTGAGGCCTTCGACGGCGGCTTCGGTGGCGGCTTCGATGCCGCGGCGGAGCACCATGGGATTGGCGCCTGCGGCGAGGTTCTTGAGCCCTTCGCGGACGATGGCCTGCGCGAGCAGCGTCGCGGTGGTGGTGCCGTCGCCGGCGACGTCGTTGGTCTTGGTGGCGACTTCCTTGATGAGCTGGGCGCCCATGTTTTCAA
>CAYWOS010000070.1:0-8064 GCA_964459985.1 uncultured Oscillospiraceae bacterium | reverse complement strand
GGCCGCAAAAATGAAAGATTCATTTTTGCGGAGGGTGTCGACTTTGTCGACACCCTCACGCCCCTTCGGGGGCGTTCAGCCTGTCAAAGAAGGCCGCGAAACGAGTTTTCGCAGGCTGTCGGTTTACCAAGGCCGCTTCCCGGAAGGCGCCAAGCGCGGCAAGGGGATGAGCATGCGCAGTCGCGCGTAATTCCCGCGCCGCCCCGCAGGCAGCCTCTCGCGAAGCGGCTTTCGACAAGCTGCGCGTCCTCGGACGCGTTCCGTTCTTGAGCTTCCGACATATCGCCCACGCGACGCCCGATTCGCGCGCGGCAGGGCAAAAAGCGTGGCGTCGTCGCGTATCGCGTCACGCCCAATGAGCGGACAAAGCGCTGCGCCCCGTGCCGGTCAAGTCGCGTACCGCGTCACGCCCGCGCGACGCCCGATTCGCGCGCGGCGGCGGCGACGGCGGCGGCGACGGTTTCGCCCACGCGCGAGTCGAACGCGCGGGGCAGGATGTATTGATCGGACAGTTCTTCATCGGCGACGAGCGAGGCGATCGCGCGCGTCGCGGCGTACTGCATGGGCAGGTTGATGTCGCGCGCGCGCGCGTCGAGCGCGCCGCGAAAAATGCCCGGGAAGGCGAGCACGTTATTGATCTGGTTGGGAAAATCGCTGCGCCCCGTGCCGACCACCGCCGCGCCGCCCGCCAGCGCTTCCTCCGGCATGATTTCGGGCGTCGGGTTCGCCATGGCGAACACGCACGCGCCCGCGCGCATCGATTGCACCATCGCGCGCGTCACGATGCCCGGCGCGGAGACGCCGATCAGCACGTCGCTGTCGCGCATGGCGTCCGCGAGATTCCCGCGCAGGCGCCTGTGATTGGTGATCTTCGCCATCTCCGCGTGCACGGGCGACAGCTCCATGCCCTCGCAGATCACGCCGAAACGGTCGACCATTGTGATGTCTTCCGCGCCCATGCCCATCAGATGTCTGGCGATCGATATGCCCGCCGCGCCCGCGCCGTTGACCACGATCCGCGCACGCCCGAGCGTTTTGCCGACCACGCGAAGCGCGTTGAGCAGCGCCGCGCCCACCACGATCGCCGTGCCGTGCTGGTCGTCATGGAATACCGGGATATCGCAGACTTCCTTTAATCGCCGCTCGATCTCGAAGCATCGCGGCGCCGAAATGTCCTCCAGATTGATCCCGCCGAAACTGCCCGCGAGCAGCGAGACCGTGCGGACAATCTCGTCCGCGTCCTGCGTGCGCAGGCAAAGCGGAAAGGCGTCCACGCCCGCGAACGCCTTGAACAGGCAGCACTTGCCCTCCATCACGGGCATCGCCGCCTCCGGCCCGATGTTCCCCAGACCCAGCACAGCCGAGCCGTCGGTCACCACGGCGACCAGATTATGCCGGCGCGTCAGATCATAGGATTTCTCGGGATGCTCGTGGATTTCAAGGCTCGCCTGCGCCACGCCCGGCGTGTACGCCAACGACAAATCATGCGCGTCCGCGACCGGCGCGCGCGAGACAATCTCAATCTTTCCGCGCCATTGCGCGTGCGCTTTCAACGCTTCCTGCCGAATATCCATGGGATTCCTCCTTTAGTGCGGTTATCGGGGCTGGGGACGGGGACGGGGGCGGGACGATGAGGGTGTACTTTTTCTTGAAGAAAAAGTACCAAAAAGACAATTGATGGGGGTAATCATGGAGCCGGCAAGCGAATGCAGGGAACAAACGACGGGACGAGGGACGACGGGACGGGACGACGGGGGCGTACTTTTTCTTGAAGAAAAAGTACCAAAAAGACAATTTTGGGGGTGTATAGGGGAGAAAGCGGAGAAGAGGAGAAAGCGGAGAGCAAGCCATCGTTTGGTTGATGAACAGGAACAGCGTCCGCTTACGTCCGCTTTACGTCCATGTTACGTCCATGTACGTCCATGCTGTGTCCATGTTACGTCCATACTGCGTCCATGCCGCGTCAAATCGCGTTGCCGTCCCCTTCCGTGATTGCGTTGCGCGCTGCCCGTATGCCGTCGCGTTCCGCGTTCCGTTGCGGCCGACGCCGAAACGCGCGCCCGGCGCGATCACAGGTTGTTATGCGCCTCCAGCAGCTTTTGCGCCTCGCCGAAATACGTCTCGACCTCGCGATCGGTGAGCTTCATGAAATCCTTCAGCATCGACACGATTTTCTTCGGGCGCACGCGCGCGTAGTATTTCACGGCGTCGACGTTGATCCGCCA
Source organism: uncultured Oscillospiraceae bacterium (assembly GCA_964459985.1). Taxonomy (GTDB): domain Bacteria; phylum Bacillota; class Clostridia; order Christensenellales; family Aristaeellaceae; genus CAYWOS01. The sequence goes on along the minus strand of CAYWOS010000070.1, from coordinate 5,839 downwards.
CTCCTTGAGCGTAAAATGCTTCCATCGCGCGATATGGCGCGGCATCAGCGATTCCTCGAACAACGCCTCCCACGGCGCGAACTTGCTCTCGACGTAATCCCACAAAAACGCCGTTTCCAGCACCTCCGCGAAACGCTTGAGGAACGCCGCCTTCATATCGGGCACGAGCAGCAGCGCCGCGAGCGGCTCGTGACGGAACCCCTGCACCTTGCCGTTTAATGCTTTCAGATAGTATTTCATCGGCGAGGAATCCATCGAGAGAAACCCCGCCTCGACGTCGAAGAGCAGATACCGCCACTTGCCGCCCGGCACGCGGTACACGCGGACGTTGGTAAAATCGTCGTTGCCGATGATGATTTCAAAGGCGGCGTGCGTGAACAGGCTTGCAATATCGAGCCGTTCCGTCACATACGCGAGGTTTTCCGGGACGTTCAGATCCTTTGTTTTGCAGAAATCGCACAGCGCGAGCCAATCGGTGTTGTCGCCGTTCTGCAAAAACTCATCGCGCCCGGTGCGCGCGAGGATGTCGATGGCGTCGATATCCGCTTCCGCTGTCACGCCCTCGTACTGCGCCACGAAATGCTTGTTGATCTTTTCGCGCAAGTTATAGTGCCCCCAGTAGCGGCCGTTGATGTACACTTCGACGGCGAGCGCGTTCTGATAAAGAATATCGAGGTTCTCGGCAAGCGAGGAAAACACAACGTCGCGCAGGCGCGTCGAAAAGGCGTCCGAGTTCGCGCCGCGCAAAAGGAGCGATTTGTACTGCGCGTAATCGCGGTTGGGGAAGGGATTGAACGAAAAATATCCCTCGCCGTACGCCTTGCGCGCGTAAAGCGCGATGGATTTCTGCGCGTTCTGGCGCGCCGAGTGCCCGGCGGCGGTGAACGTGCCCATTTGATTGATCTCGCAGACGCCGTCGGCGTTAAAGTATTCGATGTTCGCGGGATACTCGAGCTCTTTCTCGTAGTTCGGGGTGCCGCCCGTGCCCTTGACCAGCGCGCCGGTGGCCGAATTGAACAGGTATTTGTTGTCCGAGATCAGCGACACCACGGCGACCGGCCGGTCTTCGCCGATCAGGTACGTCGCGCCGGCCGTTTCGGAGGCGACCTTGTCCTTATGGAACGCGCGGACGCGCAGCACGCCCGTTTGAGCGAACGTCACGCCCTTGTCCGTCATTCTTCTTGATTTTTCAGTAGGCGTCGAGCCGTCGGTGGTATAGCGGATCACGTCGCCCGCGCCGCCCGACGCCGTCACCTTGACGGATGCGTCGTAAAAGCCGCCCGCGAGCGACAGAACGGGCGCGTCGGCGCGGGAAAGATACCCCTGCGCGGCGTTCTTTTTGCCCGGCGTCGCCTCGGCAAGATACAGGTATTCCGCGCGTCCCGACGGCAGCCCGAACGACACGCCGCCGTGCTGCGCGGGCAGTTTGAGCGTCTGGACCGGCGCGCCGCCGGCGTCGCTCAACACGATGGTTTCGCCCGAGGATGAGATTTTGAAATCGGTATAAAACGTCGTTCCCGAGCCGACGGCGTGCGCCTCGCCCGTGCAGTAAACAAGCGCATACCCGCCCGCCTTGACGCGCGCGCCGTCCGGGAACGACCATTTGCCGGGATTTTTCGGGTCGTCGGACAGATACCAGCCGCCGATATCGACGGCCTTTTTGCCGTCGTTGCGCAATTCGATCCAGTCGTATGCCTCGCCGTTCTGATAGACGGTGTTTCGCGCCATCACCTCGCTGATCACGATATCGGCGCGCGCGGCGGCGGCGAGGCAGGCGCAAACCGCCGTCAGGAGAAAGAGGACAGTCTTCTTCATGAAACCTCGCTTGCGCGCTCTCGCGGCGCACGAACCTCACGCTTCAGGCGGGCGTTTCTTTTCGAGCCGGGTTTTCGTGCCGTCGGCGTTTTGAATGTACGTGTTGTCGAGCGTTCGGCGCATGTTCTCGCGGAATTCGTCAAGATACTGCCGGCGCAGCGCCTCGTGCTCGACAAGCTCCTCCTGCGAAAGCCCGGCGGTCTTGCGCTTGCGCGCCAATTCGTTGATGCGGTCCACCTGTTTCTTATCCAAGCGCGTCCCTCCCGTCCAGCAAACGCACGCCCAGATACGCCGGCACGGCGACAACGAGCGTGAACGCGGCGTACAGCGCGAACCGGTTCAGCCCCGAGCGGTCGATCATGAACTCGATCAGGATGCCGAGCGCCAGCGAAAGCGGCGCGGCGACGAACGCCGCGAGCGACAGCCGTTTGTTGTCGCGACGCATCCGAACGGCGAGGGCAAGCAGCGTGATCAGCAGCAGCGCCATGCTCGCCACCTGCTGCATGCCCACGAAGGACACGCGCATGTGCGCGTCAAAGCGCAGGCTTTCAAAGATCGTCTGCGCCGCGCCGTACAAAAGCGCGGCGAGCGTCAGCGCGCTGCCGGCGCGCCGGTAGTTCCTGCGGCAGATCTGCACGGCGACGACGAGCACGAACGCCGCGAAGGACTCAAGGAGATAGGTGCGCAGATAGCTTTCGTATTCGCCGCGCACGGCGAGAACGGAGCCCTGCATCGCTTCGTCCGTAAGCGGGCGGCTGACGCCGAAGGGCAGTTCCAGCACGCTTTCGCCGAGCCGCTCGACGGCGATGAACATGAGCAGCGCGGGCGCGAGCAGATCCATTAGCGCGAGCGCCTTTTGCCCGGTGATCCTCGCCGCGAGGAACGCGCCCAGCGCCGCGCCCGCCAGCGCGCCGTACATCGAATGCCCGCCGCCCGAAAACTTGAGCAAAAGCCGGAGCGACAGCATATCGCGCGCGCTCGCGTCCAGCAGGCAGAAAAGCAGCCGCGACAGGGCGAACGCGAGCGGAAGCGCGAGCGCCAGCGTCAGCGACGCCGTGCCCTTTTTCAGCCCCGACTGCCGGCACAGCCACGCATACATCAGCGCCGCCGCCGCCGCGCCCAGCGCGGCGTACAGCCCGTAGGTATACATTTCCAGCCCGAACAGCGAAACGCGCGCCGCCTCCTCGTACAGCATATCCGTCACTCCCACGCCGCGGGATCGACCGCGCTGGCGAAATAAATGATATCGCTCTGCGTGCGCTCGTTGCCCTCGGTGCGCCCGGTCTGATAGTATTCGTTATTGAAGACCATCGTGGCGGTACCGCCGCCGTCCAAATTATACGCCTGCGTGCAGCCGAGCGCCGCCATGAAATCGGCGACCATCTGATGCGTCGCGCCCACGGACGGGCCGTAGCGCCCCTCGGCGATCACGAGCACATAGGAGAGCTTGCCCGTCTGCCCGATCGCCGCGCGCGGATCCTTGCCCGAAGGGTTATATCCGTACTCCTTGTCGAGCGCGGCGGCCTCGCCGTCGATGACCAGCGCCGGGCCGAAGGTGAAGGCGTTGATTATCTGATGCGTTTTTGCCTTGACGAAATCGGTCACGCCCGCCGATTTGACGAAGAGATGGAAATCGCCGTTCTCGTCGATGATGAGGATATCCTTGAGGCGATTGGTCTTGTTGCGGGTTTTCGTCGCCTTGATGACCTCGCCCATGCGATACTCGAAGGTCGTTTTCGTGGGGTCATCGGAGTAGTAATCGCCGCTCATGGCGACGACCGCGTTCTTTTCCGCCGCGATCTTGGAGGGGCGCGCCGTCGTCGAGGAGGTCACTTTCTTCCCCGCGATGGCGGTGCGGAATTGCGCGGGCGATTGGATTTCGACCCACGCGATCCGCCAGATCACGTCGTCCTGCTTGCGCGTTTCGAGCTTGACCGTGATGCTTTCGTCCTGATAGCCGTCCTCGGTAAAGCCCGCCGGGTTGAGCTTCATGCCGGCGGAAAAATCAAGGGGCAGCTCGACGAGCGCCGTTTCCTCGCAGCGCGCCGAGGACATCAGGGCAAACAGGCCGATCTCCTCGCCCTCCTCGTCGGTCGATTCCCACAGCGCCTCGGGCAGCATGGCGGCGGAAGGGATGAGGAAGGGCAGCGCCAGGATCATCAGGACGACCAGCGCGGACAGCGCCGCGCGGCATAGGGTTTTCATGATTACGCTCCTTTCGTCCCGACCGCCTGTCCCGCGAACACCCAGCCTTTTTGCAGGCGGTAGTTGACGACAAACAGCACGGTATCGACGATGATTTTGACGACGGTTTCATTGACGGAGGGCAGAGCCGTTTTGAAGGCGGCGACGGCAAAGCCGCTCACCAGCATCACCCATGCGCACAGCGTGAAATAGCGCAGCGCGGCGCCCCGGCACGAGGACAGGCTGAAAACAAAGCGCTTGTTGACAGTATAGTTGAAGATCGCCGAGCACACGCGCGCGGCGGCCGTGGCGATCAGCACCGTCAGATCGGCGTTCAGCAGGCGCACGGTGTGCGCGCTGTCGATAAAGAGCGGCAGCACCCACCACGACAGGACCGAAAACAATCCCAGATCCAGCAGCGTGGACAGCACGCTCGCCGAGGCGTACCTGAAGAAATTGCCGAACAGGATCTTGTAGATGCGCCACGAATCGCGCACGGGATGGAAATGCGAGCCCTTGTTGTCGTCGATATAGATGGTCGCGATGGGCAGATTGACGACCGGCACGTGCCTGCCCGCGCAGACGACGAGCGCGTTGGTTTCGTACTCGTAGCGGTCGCCCGAGATCTCCAGCATGAAATCGTACATGCCCCGGTTGTAGGCGCGCAGCCCGGTCTGCGTATCGGGCAGGAAATGCCCGTAAAGCAAAAGGAAAACGCAGGATGTCAGGCGGTTGCCGGCGCGGGATTTGAAAGGGATCGATTTGTTTTTAAGGGAGAAATCGCGCGCGCCGAGAATCATCTCGCGCGCGTCTTGAGTCAGCCTGTCGGCGAGCGCCAAAGTGTCCTCCGCCGTGTGCTGACCGTCGCTGTCGGCGGTGATTACGCCGTTAAACGCCGTGTGATCCCGGATGTACTCGGTGCCCGTACGCAGCGCCGCGCCCTTGCCGCGATTGACGGGATGGCGCAGCACAATGCATCCGTCCATGCGCCCGACCTCGTCGAACACCGCCTGCGAATCGGCAGGCGAGCCGTCGTCCACCACCACCACGCCGCCGAAATCGGCGTCCAGCAGCGTCCGGACATAGGCGGTCAGTTTCCCGTCCGGCGAGAGCGAGGGGATCAGGATGCAGCATTCGCTCGGCTTCATAGGTGCACTTCCTTACATTTATTGCGGCAGCGTATCGAGATAGTCGACCATAAGCGGCGTGAGATCGCCGCCCGCGAAGGCGTTGAGCGCGCGTTCGAAATCGCTTCGCGCGATCCTCTGAAAAGCGAATTCGGCGCAGTACGCCTTGAGAAAGCCGTCCACGCCGCCCGGCAGGAAATCATTGAGCGCCAGCAGCAGCGCCGCGCCGCGCCCGTAGACGACGGCGGCGTACGCCGCGTAATCGCCGAAATAGGAAAGCGGGCTGCCGGGCGTCAATTCGCCCGGGATGCTTTCGCGCATGGGCGCTTCGACGCGATAGGCGCGCAGCGTGTCGGCGCTGTCCGCGCCGTAGCGATCGCGCGCGTAGCGCAGCACGGCGTACTCGCAGATCGCCTCGTCCTGCCACGGATCGTTCACCTGATCCGAGCCGACCAGCGCGTAGAACCACTGGTGCGCGGCCTCGTGCGCCACGACAAGCTCGAGCGAATCCCTTTCCGATTCGAGGTACTTGCCCGCGCCGATCATCACGAAGGCGGGATACTCCATGCCGTCAAAGGGGAACGCCGCCTCCGCCATCGTGAAGACGGGGTACGGATACGCGCCGTACAGCCTGCCGTACAGCTCAAGCGCGCGCGCCGCGTCGTCCAGCGCCCTCTGCGCGCCGGCCTCGGTCCGCGCGAAGGAGCGGATCA
>CAYWOS010000069.1:0-8182 GCA_964459985.1 uncultured Oscillospiraceae bacterium | reverse complement strand
GTCGTCCGTCTTCGCGCAATCGCGCTCGCCGCATTCCTTGCCTCATTGGGACTTCATCCGCCTTCTTCCGCCACAGGCGGCGGCGGATTTCGTCCCCTGCCGGTCATAGGTTCTCGCCCTGAATCCCAAACCAAACGAAAACGCCCTCCCTTTGGGAAAGCGTTTTGTTTGGTGGGATTAGTAGGGCTCGAACCTATGACCTCCACGATGTCAACGTGGCGCTCTAACCAACTGAGCTATAATCCCACATCGAGCGCGAGAGAAAGTATAGCATAACGGCGTTTGAAATGCAACCCCCAAATCGTGAAATATCTTTCGGAGCGGAGCAAAAATCTTGAACAGGGGATGACGCGTCGCGTCCGGCGAGGGCTGCGAATGCTTTCTGTTCCGCGTCCGGCTCCGCGACGAATGCGCCGGTATGCGGCGTAGCTTGCCGTATATATGGCGTCTTATACCGCCGTGAGTCGCGGGAACACCCTTTTCACAGGCTTCCGCAAGCCATTGCACGCGGTATTTTTCTTCATATTCAATACCGTTCAGCACGAATCGCCGGAAGCATCCTTTCAATCTGTCGTCGCAGGCCGCCGAAAATCGTCGGGCGCGCATACGCATGTGTTTTCGGCGGGCGGACGGCTCCGCGACGACTGCGCCGGCATGCTTCGACGGACGGGAAACGACCGAATATCACAGAATTGCCGCCGAAATGCAAAAAAACCCTTGCAATTCGCCTGCGTATCGGTTATAATGCAGATGGTTAATTAACTATATTAAATAAACAGGAGGGAACTGTCCATGGAACGAATCCTTGCAATGCTGCTCGCGGTCCTGCTGCTGGCGGGCGTGCTGCCCGCGGCGCTGGCGGAAGAGATGTCCGGGGAGCCGTATGCCGATCAGTTCATCGATCTGCGCGGCGATTGGAACTTCAAGGTGTACCGCAAGTACGCCAACATGTATCAGTACTTTGCCTACGGCGGATGCCCGGTCACATGGACGGACGATACCGCCGCCGCGCTGCCTTCGGCGGACACGTATGAGACGTGGGAGAAGGTCGCCGGACCGGCGGCCGATTACTCGACGGGCGGACTGCTGCAGATGTACCGCGCCGGCACCGACGACGACGTGCGCGACAGGCTGACCGACAACGAGCTGTTCCCCAAGTGGAGCGAGGCGTGGTTCTGCAAGACCATCGAGCTGCCCGCCGGCTTTGCCAAGGAAGGGCAGGTCACTTTGATGCTCGGCGTGATCGACGATATGGACGTTGCGTATATCAACGGCACGCCGATCGGTCAGAGCGGCTTCAAGGCGGCTGACGGCTCGAAAGCCGATCCCAAGGCCGTGCCCGCGCTGGGCGGCTTTGTGCCCGAGGGCGAATTCCAGTTTGAGAAATCCTACTGGGAGGTTTCCCGCGAGTACGTGTTCGACGCTTCCCTGCTCAAGGAAGGCAAGAACGAGATCTGCATCCGTCTGTACAACAACAACTCCTTCGGCGGCTTCTATGACCGCACCATCGCGCTGGTCGCCACGCGCGAATGCGTCAACTACCTGAAGAACCTGCCGATCGACAAACTTGCCGACGCCGCCGCCTACGAGGCCGTCGTGAGCGCGCAGGTCGCGGCGATCGAGGGCGAGGACATCGCCGCCTACGCCGCCACGCTGTCGGACGCCTACAATGAGAATGAGCTGGACAAGGCGGAGAAGGTCGCGCAGATGCAGGCGATTTTTGACGCTTACGAAAACATCAAGGTCGAGGACGCGGCGGGCGCGTACTATACCTACAATGACGCGCCCGTGTATTTCGCCTCGCGCGTGATCAAGGGCGTCAAGGACGGCGCGGAAGCCGTCATTCTTTCCAAGCCCGAGTTCATCCAGTACTTCACCGCCGGGGAAACGGCGCTCGAGCGCGGCAATTACAGCCACTGCTACACCGTCACCTATACCTCGGCGCTTCCCGAAATGGGCGGCAAGCAGCTCCAGTACAGCGTCTATCTGCCGCCGTCCTATTACGAGACGGACAAGGCGTATCCCGTCGTCTACCTGCTGCACGGCATCAACTCGACGGGCGATTCCTTCGTCAACGTCGATAAGATCGAATCGCGCATGAACGAGTGGATCGCTTCGGGCAGTATTCAGGAAATGATCGTTATCATGCCCAACTCGGGCAAGAGCAGCGGCTATGCCGACACGCCCGCTGAAAAGGGCGTCAGCGACAGCGCCGGCCCGTGGGCGAGCCATATCTACATAGATATCCTCGCGCAGGCGGACGACAACTACCGCACTCTCCCGCAGAAGGAATTCCGCGGCATGAGCGGCATTTCGATGGGCGGCGGCGGCGTGTTCAAGGTCGGCATGGCGCACACCGACATCTATACCTCCTTTGCCAGCCACATGGGCGCGGTGGGCAATTATGAAGAGTGCATCGGCGCCATTCCCGCCGACGTGCTGCCTTCCATCAATTTCTATCTGGACTGTGGCTACGACGATCAGATGGTCGATCCCGAGAACACCAAGAAGGCGAGCGAGTATCTGGAAACGATCGGCGCCAACGTCATCTGGGAGCTTCGCGACGGCGCGCACAACAGCGCCTTCTACATGGCCGGCATGCCGGCGTCCATGAAGATGCATTCCGATCACTTCGTCAAAAACGGGCTGCTTGACATCTGGGCGAAATAATCACGCGGACGGGGAGAGGGAGCGCGCAGCCTCCCTCTCCCGGCCGCCGCGCCGCCTTCCCTTCCGACGGAGCGCGCGCTTTCAACAAAATGCTTGATTTCTTGCGCGCATCCGTATATAATAAGAAGGAAAACATTGGAACAGGCGCGGGGCGCCGTTCCTCATAGGAGGCGCCCATGCCCATACGAGGGAAGAAAATGGCGGATATCAAACAGGCGAACCGCCGCGCGATCCTGCGCATCCTGCACGAGGAAGGCGCGATATCGCGGAAAAAGCTGGCGCGCCGCCTGTCGCTCACGCCCGCCGCCATCACGCTGATCGTCGCCGATATGATCGAGGAAGGCATCCTGTGCGAGGGCGCGACCGTCGTTCAGTCGGGCACGGCGGGACGACGGGAAATCAATCTGGGGATCGACACGCGCCGTTTCATCGCGCTGGGCGCGGCGATCAATATCAACGAAACCATACTGTCCGCCGTCATGCTCTCGGGCGAGCAGATCGTTCAGGAGCGGTTCGAGCCTGTGACCGGCGAGGACGCCGAAACCGTCGTGCGCCATACCGCCGAGCGCCTCAAGGAGTTTACGGGGCGGTACGTGCTCGACGGGCAGCGCATTGTGGGGCTGGGCGTGTCGCTGCGCGGCATTGTCGACAGCCAGCGCGGCGTCAGCGTCGACAGCTTCGGGTTATGGGAGCAGAAAAACGTCGACGTCCGCGCGCTGTTCGAGCAGTATACGCCGTGGCGCGTGACAGTGGACAACAACGTTCGTTCCATCGCTTACGCCCAGATGTTCCTGTCCTGCGCGCCCTCGGACGGCAATATGCTGTTCGTGCGTTCGGAGCACGGCATCGGCGCGGCGTATATGATCGATTACCGGCTGTTGGAGGGCAACCATCATCGCTCGGCGGAGCTTGGCCATATCTGCGTCGTGCCGGACGGGCTTCCCTGCGCCTGCGGCGGACGCGGCTGCCTTGAAACCGTCGCCTCATATCAGGCGATCCTGTCGGCGTCGCAGGCGGCGCTTCACCGTTATGAAACGCCGGCGCTTTACGCGCTGTGCAGGGGCGACAGGGAGAAAATCACCTTCGGCATGATCGACGAGGCCGTCCGAAAGGGCGACGCGCCGATCAGGGACATCTGGGAGCGCGCCGTCTCGCTGACGGCGGAAGCGCTCAAAATGTCGATTCGCATGCTTGACGCGCAAAAAATCGTCCTGTACGGAAAAATGTTCGAGGATACGCGGTATCTGGACGAACTGCGCGCGCGGCTCAAGAGCGACCGCGCGTTCGGCGTGACCGATTCGATGATCGAGAAAAGCGCCATGAACCAGCGCCTCGATCCCGTGGCCGCGCCCATTCTCGCCGTGCGCGATTTCTTCGATCGCGGCGGGCTGGATATTTCATCATTTTGAAGGGACATAAAGGATCATGACGGATAAAATGAAGATCGGCGTCGTATGTCTGGAGCGTACGACCTTCGATTATCAAGCGGCCACAGAGATTTATCGCCGCACGATCGGGGAACTCAAGGCGGATACAAGCGTGGACTGGGCGATTATCGAGACGCCCGTGATCGAGGTGGAGGAGGCGATCGCTGCGGGCGAAACGCTCGCGCGGCAGCTCGTCGACGGCGTCGTGATCATCAGCGCCACCTTCCATCTGGGGCATTTGGCGCTGACGGTCGAGCGCCTTGTCAAGCGCCCGGTTCTTCTCTGGGCGTTCTCCGAACTGCCCTATGACGGCGGCAAAATCCGCCTGAACAGCGTCTGCGGCATCAACCTTAACGCCAGCAATCTGTACAAAGCGGGCGTCGAGGGCTATTGCTGCACGATCGGCGATCACATCGATCAGGATTGGCTGGCCGCCGTCCGCATCCAGACCAAGCTGCGCCGCGCGCATATCGGGCTGGCGGGCTACCGCGCCGACGGCTTTTTCAATCTTGACGTCGAGGATTTGACGCTGGCGCGCACTTACGGCATTCTGATCGATCATTACGAGCTCAGCGAGTTCTATGGCGGCGCCGTCGAAAGCCCCGAGTACGAGCGCTATATCGACGCGCATTTCAATACCGACGATATCACCGCCGCGCAGAAATGCAAGGTCGCCGCGCTTGCCGCCGGCATCGAAGGCTTCCTTAAACAAAAAAAGCTCGACGCCGTCGCCGTGCGCTGCTGGCCCGAGTTTGCCCGCGATTACGGCGTCGCGCCCTGCGCTTCGATGGCGCTGCTGGCGGCGAAGGGCTACATTCTGGGCTGCGAGGGCGATATGGAGGGCACGCTGTCCCTGCTCGCCTGCAAGGCGCTGTCGGACGGCACGCCCTACATGGCCGATCTGTCGCAGGTCGATTTCGAGGAAGATTACGCGCTCATGTGGCATTGCGGCGTCGCCGCCGATACCTTGTGGGACGGCAAGAGCGTCTGCTCGCTGGACACCTATTTCGCGGGCGGCAAGGGCGTGACGACCGGCATGGTCATGAAGGAAGGCCCGGTCACCATCTTCCGCATGGACACCGCGCGCGGCAAAACGCGCCTGTTCATCCAGCGCGGCGAAGCGCTGCCGATGGAAAAGGCGCTGCGCGGCACGTACGCCAAGGTGCGCTTTGACCGGAACGTGCGCGATCTGTTCGCGCTGGTCGCCGATTACGGCGTCGCGCATCACGTCGCCATGCTGTACGGCGATCATCTGTCGGCGCTGCGCAAGTTTGCCCGCGTCGCCGGCTTCGAGGTGATCGAATGATCGGCTTTATCCGGGAGGCGGACGGGTTTTCGCTTGCGCTGAACGGCGTGAAGCTGCTGTCGCACAGCGCGGAAGCGCCCTGCGCGTATATCGGCGTAGGACGCGAAACCATCGATATGTATCGCGGCAATTTCGACATCTCTGACGAGATCGAGGAGCGCGTGCCCCTGCGCGGATACGCGCTGCGGGACGATACCGCCGAGCTGATCAGCCCGGACGGGCTGCACCGCATGACGCTGCGCGCCTTTGAGGAAAACGGACGGCTGCGTCTGACGGGCGCGTACGATGATCCGCGCTGCAACCGCCTGTGGCTGCGGCTGTGCGCCGAAAAGGGCGAGGACGTGTACGGCGCGGGCGAGCAGTTCAGCCATTTCGCCCTGCGCGGGCGCAAATTCCCCATCTGGACGAGCGAGCAGGGCGTCGGGCGCAACAAAAAGACCGAGATCACCTTTCTGTCCGACGTGAACGACCGCGCGGGCGGCGATTACTGGTGGACGTTTTATCCCGAGAGCACCTTCGTGTCGACGCGCGGTTATTACGCGCATTTCGATGATTCCTGCTATGCCGTGCTCGACTTCACGCACGACGACTTTCACGAAATCCATCTGTGGCAGAATTCCTTCGATAGAATCGTGGCGTAAACAATACAATTTGATTATCCCATAAGCCCGATACATTTTGATTATCAGGGGGATACATTTTAGGGGTACCGGATACATTTTGATTTTGTATGAGTGCGGAATTGCAGCCGGGCTTTTTTGACTGAAAAGCGCCCTTCACCGTTTGTGGTGAAAGGCGCTCTGTTTTACGCCGTCAGGCGTTGATTACTGTGCCATCCATGAATGTGAACCGCACATCGTTATGGCTATGAATCGTCACTCGGTCTACAAGGGAACGCCAGAGAACCGGATCGAAAGAATCAATCAACATCGGCTGCTCCTTTATAGTCTGGATAAAGCGTTCGATGGATTTGCGCTTGGTTTGCTTCTCGCGTATTTCTGCGTCAAGCGCATCCACCTTTGCCTTGGTCTCCGAGAACCGACGTGCGATTTCATCGTAGCGTTTCTGGTAATCGCTTTGGTCAAGCGCAACGGTTGCGTTTTCGAGGATGCATTTCTGTTCAAGTTCAGCGATCACTGTAAGCTCATCCTGCAGCATGGCGCGCTGTCGCTCTATCTCCACGGTACCGAATAATGATTCTTCAATGAGTGCGAAGTTGGCGATGACGGCTTTGCGCTTTATCAGCAGTTTGTTGACTGCGGAAATGAAAAGCCGCTGGAGCGTTATCTCGTCAAAGTGTGGCGTTGAGCATTTCTCTGCGTTATCGTACTTATGATTACATTGCCAAATGACCCGGCGATAACGGTCGTTTGAGTGCCAAACTTTACTGCCATATAGGCTCCCGCACTCGCCGCAATACACCTTGCCAGAAAACACATGAACGCCGCTGTAGCGGTTTTTTCCGGGGTGTCTGCTTTCCATCTCACGCTGAACCATATCGAAAACGGCTGGCTCGATGATGGCTTCATGGTTTCCTGTCACATAATACTGCGGTATCTCACCTTCGTTAACTTTTTTCTTCTTGGTGAGGAAGTCAACGGTGAATGTTTTCTGTAGAAGCGCATCACCCTTGTATTTTTCATTCGTGAGCATCCGAGCGATTGTGCAGGCATTCCACTTGGCCTTCTTTGCCGGGCTTGGAATCCCCTCATCTGTCAGTTGTTTTGCAATGCTGTGCGGCGTCATTCCCGTCAGGAACATCCCGTAAATACGGCGTACCAATGCGGCCTGCTCAGGATTGACGATCAGGTTCCCGTCATCACCTCGATCATATCCGAGAAAATGGCCAAAGGGTACGGTCACTTTTCCGTCAGAGAAGCGCTTTCGTTGACCCCATACGCAGTTTTCAGAAATGCTTCGGCTCTCTTCCTGAGCAAGTGACGACATGATGGTTATCAGGAGTTCGCCTTTGCCGTCGAATGTCCAGATGTTTTCCTTCTCGAAATAGCACTCGACGCCCTTTTCCTTTAGCTTGCGGATCGTCGAAAGGCTATCAACGGTATTGCGGGCAAAGCGGCTGACCGATTTCGTAACGATCAGATCGATACGCCCGTCAAGGGCGTCAGCGATCATTCGTCGGAAGCCCTCACGCCGTTTTGTGTTTGTCCCAGAAATACCCTCGTCAGTAGAACCGTCTTAAGGACAAATCCCCAACCGACAAAACATCAGAACCATCCGCGAAAAGGCTCCTTATGAATTAGTTCTTCGCCATGCTTGCGCCTTCCCAGTAGCGGATCGTCATATTCTATACAAGGATCAAACCAATCTGCCTTTGCGCGCGCCCATGTTATCCATCTTTTTTGTTCTTCTGTCAGTTCTGTTTCGGATGATTCCATCGCATCGGCATAAGCACGAATTGCGCAAGCAGTAGAATAATCTTCTGCTTCATGTACGAGTGCGTTTGTCATATTCGTTTCATTCACTCGACGTTTTTGAAATTCTTCGCGTCGTTTTCGTTCTTCTTCTTCCTGTCTAACCGTTTCCTCATGTGCTAATCGCCGCTGACGTATCTGTTCAGAAGCTTCAAACAATTCTATGATAATATTGCCAAGTTGATCCTCAATATCCTTTGATTCTGAATCCCGATAAGTTTTGTCACTGACAGCAAAACACAAACGACCATTGAACAAGTAATCATGTTTTCTGATATTCGGCTTTGATGCCCATTGTCGCCGCCGCCCCATGCTGGCGGGAAATAGACGAGCTAATTTGTCAATAA
>CAYWOS010000068.1:0-8219 GCA_964459985.1 uncultured Oscillospiraceae bacterium | reverse complement strand
CGCAGGAAAGCGCACACCTTGCGCATCACCATTTCGTCGACGCGCAGGATCAGCCCGCAGCGCTCGGCAATGGGGATGAACTCGCCCGGCGAGATCATGTGCCCGTCGTATTTCAGGCGCAGCAGCGCCTCCGCCATGGTGTAGCGCCCGCTGACGCGCTCCATGATCGGCTGATAATGGATTTCAAAGCCCGTGCCGTTGTCGAGCGATTCGATCAGCGCCGCCTCGATCATCGCCTGACGCTTGAGCGAATCGATCATGCGCAGATCGACCGTCGTGCGCGAAGCGGAAGGCACGACGCGCACGATGGTTTCCAGCAGCTCGATCATTTCCTCGACCGATTCGATCTGCTGCGTATCGGGAATGCCGCAGATGGTCGCCGACAGCCCGACGCCCGCCTCCCGGACGAACCACGGTTCGTCAAAGCGCCGCGTGACGGCGGCGAACACGCGCTCGTAGTTATCCCGGCTCCGGCATACGATCAGGAACTGCGATCCCGACAGGCGGAAGCCCCAGCCGCCGTCAAGCCTGTGATTGAAGTACTCGCCCAGATCGTGCACGATGCGGTCGCCCGAAAGATAGCCGATCATGCGGTCGATGCGGCTGATATTGTCGATGCGGACATGCACGACGCTGTACGCGCGGCGCTCGGCGATGATATCGCGCAGGAACAGGACAAGCGCGTTGCGGTTTAACATCTGCGAGATGGAATCGAGCATGTTGCCCGGCTTCTGGCTGACCAGATACATCATCAGCATGAAGACCGTGATCGCCATACCGGTGAGGAGGTACCGCTCGTTGAACACCTGATACAGCGACGCGCCCCCGCACAGGATCAGGCAGATCAGCATGGTATAGAACTCGGGGCGCGAAAGACGTGCGCGCGAGGCAAGGAGCAGCGCCGCCGTCGCCGCCATATAAACGAACAGCGCGATATAGAGCAGCGTGAACGCCGGCAGGTGCACATAGCCCTCGACCGGATCGACGGCAAACATGATCGGCACGAACAGATTGACGACGAGCAGAACGAACAAAAACAGCACGGGCGACAGGAAAGGCACGAAGAAGCCCGCACGCCGCCGATACCGCCGCGTGATGACGGCGGCGTAGAGGAACATCAGCACGATGAAGAGCAGCTGAATGGAGTAAAAAACCGTGTTGACGGCATAATTGACCCACGCGGGGAGCGTCGTCGCGCGCACGATGGTGACCGATCCGGCGATATCGAGCAGGATATCAAAGAAGGCGGCGATGAGCGCGATACCGAACAGCCGGTTTTGCAGGTTGGGAAACCGGCGGTTGGTGAAGAAATGAAGCGCGATCGAAAACACAACGACCAGCGCGCAAATATCGTAGTCCAGAACGTACTTCATCGTACCGCCTCTTTCGTTTCGGAAGGGGGATCGGACCGGAAGACGACGCATATTGATTACATCGCGACAATGATACCATTTTTTGTCGAATTATGCAAACATTTTCATATGACAAATCAATCGCAGCCCTGCGCGGCGCCCGTCAACCCTCGCCGTCCCGCTCGCGGTCCGATGCGTCCTCGCGGTACGCGCGGCGGCGCAGCATATGGATATGAAGCAGATTGAGGGTGTGAGGCCCCGTGGACAGAATGCGCCGCGCGAGCGTCGAGGGCGGCTGTCCCTCCTTTTCGCGCACGCGCGTCAGCAGGAAAAACACCGTGCCCATGCGCAGCACGAAGGAGAAAAGGAACAGATAATTGTAGCGCGACATCGGCGCGCCGAGCACCGTCCAGTTCAGCCCTTCGAGCGGCGCGAACACGTTGTCCAGCAGAAAACCGCCGCACGTCGAGCCCAGCGCCAGCCCGAAGAGCTGCGTGAACAGGAAATACACGGCGAAATACATGGATTTGTTGTCCTCGCGCGCCTGCCCCATGAAGAGGTTCTGCGCGCTCAAATCAATGGCGCAGTAGGTCGCGCCGCTCAAGCAGTTGCCAATCAGCAGGCAAACGAGCGCGCTGCGCCCCGGGAAAACGGATATGAGCGGCACGAAGGAGGTCATGAACGCCGCGACGCATAAAACCGCCTTGTTGCCGTAGGCGTCCATCGCGCGTCCCCATTTTTTGACGAACAGGATCAGGAACAGATTGCTGGCGATCTGGCTGATCAGCATGATGGTCATGTTGGAAAAGCCGAGGAAATCGCGCATATAGACGTTGAAATACGGCGACGCGCTCTGGACGGTGAAATTCCACACCGTCATGCTCAAGACGAGCGGCATGTAGTCGCGGTCGCTCACGACATGGCGGAGCATTTTGAACATGCTCGTTTTCTCAGGCGTTTTGCGCATGGGCGGCATCGGCATGAAAAGGAAGCATACGACGTCGAGCGTGCCCGCCACGGCGGCGATGCAGAACACCACGCAATAGCCCGCGAAGCCGGGAATGGCGTCAAGCAGCAGTCCCACGAGCAGCCCCACCGTCATGCCCACGAGCGTCGATATCCTGCTGCGCGTGGCGAAGTACCGGCCGCGAATACGCATGGGCACGATGTCGGCGCACAGCGAATAGAAGGATACGTTCATAAAGGGCGCTGCGCCCGCCGAGACCGCGATGCACAGCACGGCGGCGGCGAGGCGGAGCTGCTGCTGGCTCATCGGCAGCAGGAAAGGAAGGAAGGCGAAGGGCAGCCAGATGATGCGCTGGATAAAGCCGGACACCAGAAACATGCGCCTGCGCTTGAGCGTGCGCTCCATGCGGTAGGAAGCGTAAAACTGGAAGGCGTTGGCGATCGGCGACAGCGAAAACACGGCGCCGTACAGGAAATCCGACGCCTGAAGATCCTTGAGGTATCCCGTCATCGCCACGCCGTTCGTAATATTGGACCAGATCACGCCGCCCATGACGCCAATGATCAACAGCTGCAGGCTTTTGATGGTATCGGCGTTCAGCCCGTTCTTGTCGAACAGGTCGAACCTGAATCCCGCGCGCAGTTTCTTCACCTTGTCCCTCCGGCTCGCAGCCACGCCGTCATTCTGTTCCTATTATACAGGTTTTTTCGCGGAAAGCAACACGGAATCTGTCGAAACGTCCGCCGGGAAAAACTGCAAAATTTCACCTGATGCCTATTTCAGGGCGATATTTGCGCCGTTTTGCTCAAATCCGGGCAATATAAGCCTGAAACGGGCACTTTTTGCCCGGATTCGCGCCGGCACGGCGCGCGATACGGGTGCTTGACGAATCGCCCGAAACTTGGGATAATCAGGCGATTCCAACGAACGGAAAGGATGAACGCGATGACGGCCCATTCGACGTCAAGGGACGACCTGATCCAAGCATTATCCACCGACCGCCTCGCCGGGCTGACGTCCGCCGAGGCTGCGCGGCGGCTTGCGCAAAACGGCGAGAATAAACTGCGCGAGAGCAGAAAGAGAACGCTTGCCGAACGCTTTTTCGCGCAGTTCAAGGACGTGATGATCCTGATCCTGATCGCGGCGGCGGTCGTTTCCTTCGCCGTGGCGTTCAGCGAAAAGGACCCCATGGCGTTCTTCGAGCCGGCGCTTATCCTGCTCATCGTCGCGCTCAACGCCGCGATGGGCGTCATGCAGGAAAGCAAGGCGGAAAAGGCGCTCGACGCGCTGATGAAGCTGTCGTCGCCGCACGCGCGCGTGATCCGCGACGGTCAGGAACAGGTCGTCGACGTGAAAGAACTCGCGGTCGGCGACATCATTAAATTAGAAGCGGGCGATTTCGTGCCCGCCGACGCGCGCCTGCTGACGTCGAGCAACCTTAAATCCGAGGAATCGGCGCTGACGGGCGAATCGGTGCCCGCCGAAAAGGACGCCGACGCCGTCGTCGATCCCGACGCGCCGCTGGGCGACCGCTCGACGATGGTCTACTCGGGCTGCGCCATCGCCTACGGCACGGCGACCGCCGTCGTCGCGGCGACCGGCATGGACACCGAAATGGGCAAGATCGCCAATCTGCTGCAGGGCGAGACCGACGGGCAGACGCCGCTGCAGAAAAAGCTCGCTGCGCTGGGCAAGTATCTGGGCATCGTGGCGCTTGTCGCCTGCGGTGTGATCTTTGCCGTCGGGCTGGCCGACGGCATCCCGGCGCTCGAAATCTTCATGACCGCCGTATCGCTCGCCGTGTCCGCCATTCCCGAAGGCCTGCCCGCCATCGTGACCATCGTGCTGTCCATCGGCGTGCAGCGCATGGTGAAGAAAAACGCCATCATCCGCCGCCTGCCCGCCGTCGAAACGCTGGGCAGCGCCTCGGTGATCTGCTCGGACAAGACGGGCACGCTCACGCAGAACCGCATGACGCTCGTCCGGGCGTACCTGGACGGCGGCGACAGCGAAAAGATCAGCGCGAACAACGGCGAATCCGTCCGCAGATTGCTCAAGTACGCCGCCCTGTGCTGCGACGGCGCCATCGCCGTCGAGGGCGATCAGGTCAAGCATATCGGCGATCCGACCGAAACATCGATTATCTACGCCGCGTACCTCAACGGCATGACGCAGGAGGCGCTGGCGGGTGAAAACAAACGCCTCGCCGAGCTGCCCTTCGATTCCGACCGCAAGATGATGACCAGCGTCAACCTGATCGACGGCAAAATCACCGTAATCGTCAAGGGCGCGTTCGATATGCTCGCGAAGCGCTGCGTTCGCGGCGATCTTGACGCCGCGCGCCGCGAGAACGACGCGATGTCCGCCGCCGCGCTGCGCGTCATCGCCGTGGCGTACAAGGAGATTGACGAGATGCCGGGCACGCTCGATTCCGACACGCTCGAAAACGATCTGGCGTTCATGGGGCTGGTCGGCATGATCGACCCGCCGCGCCCCGAAGCGCGCGACGCCGTCGCCGTCTGCCGCAAGGCGGGCATCAAGCCCGTGATGATCACCGGCGATCACGTCATCACCGCCTCCGCCATCGCGCGGGAACTGGGCATTCTCGAGGAGGGCGACGAGGCGATCACGGGCGCCGAGCTCGACCGCATGAACGATACCGAGTTTGAAAAGCGCGTGCGGCACATCTCGGTCTACGCGCGCGTGTCGCCGGAAAACAAAATCCGCATCGTGCGCGCGTGGCAGCGTTTGGGCGAAACGGTGTCCATGACGGGCGACGGCGTCAACGACGCGCCGGCGCTCAAGGCGGCGGACATCGGCTGCGCCATGGGCATCACGGGCACCGACGTCGCCAAGGGCGCGGCGGATATGACGCTGACCGACGACAATTTCGCCACCATCGTGGACGCCGTGCGCGAAGGCCGGGGCATCTACGACAACATCCGCAAGGTGGTCGGCTTCCTGCTCGGCACCAACATCGGCGAGGTGCTGACGGTGTTCTTCGCCATGATCCTGTGGCGCAAAACGCCGCTCGTATCGATGCAGCTTTTGTGGATCAACCTCGTCACCGACAGCCTGCCCGCCATCGCGCTGGGCATGGAGGACGTCGAGCCGAGC
Organism: uncultured Oscillospiraceae bacterium; assembly: GCA_964459985.1. GTDB lineage: Bacteria > Bacillota > Clostridia > Christensenellales > Aristaeellaceae > CAYWOS01. The sequence continues at coordinate 2,783 of CAYWOS010000068.1, read as the reverse complement.
GTGATGACGCGCGCGCCGCGCCCCAAATCGGAAGGCGTTTTCGCGCACGGACTGGGCCTGCGCGTCATCCTGCAGGGCTGCATGTTCGCGCTGCTCTCGCTGATCGCGTACCTGATCGGCGAAAGGGCCGCAGGCGTCGCGGGCGGACAGACGATGGCGTTCATGGTACTGGCGCTGACGCAGGTGGTGCAGGCGTTCAATATGCGTTCCGACCGCTCGCTGTTCAGGATCGGCTTTTTCACGAACAAGAAGCTCTGCCTCGCCGCGCTGTGCTCCGCCGCGCTGGTGCTGCTCGTCGTGTTCACGCCCGTGTCCGTCGCCTTCGGGCTGACGGCGCTGCCGACCGAATGCTATTTTGAAGCGCTCGGGCTGATCCTCGTGCCCTTCGTCGTCATGGAGCTTTCCAAGGCCGTCGGCTTGATCCGTCACCGCAAATAAGCGCGGCCGCCTGATCTTTCCTCACCATGCATCAACACATTACATAAATCTATGGAATGGAATCGTCTTTTTGCTACTTTTTCTTCAAGAAAAAGTAGCTTTCGTCGTCCCCGTCCCCGTCCCCGTCCCCGTCCCCGTCCCCGTCGTTTCCCGCGCCATGACGACCTCGCTGACGCCCTTCGCCGCGTCGAGCACCGTCACGCGGTCGGTCGCGCGGAAGCCAAAGGAAGCGTACAGCGCGCGCGCGCGGTCGTTTGTCGTCAACACGTCGACGGTGATCCGCGGGAGCGATGCCATGCGCGACAGCATGAACGCCATGGCGTCGCGCCCGACGCCCGCGCCCTGACAGGCGGGATCGATGTACAAATGATTGATTTCGCCGATCTTCGCGTCGAACACGGCGACGCCGATCACGCGTCCGCGCAGCATCGCGGCGCAGACCGTCTGGCCCGCGTCGATGTGCCCGGACAACTGCGCGCGAAAGTATTCGGGATTGTGCTTTTCAAGAAATGCGCACGTGCAGTGATCGCTGTGCGCGTCCTTCCACGAACGCGCGTAAACGCGCGCCGCCTCGTCGATATTCCGCCCGGTGATCGGGACGAATTCGGGAGTCAGCAAAGCGATCGCCTCGGTTTTCGCCGCGCGCATCGCCGTGGGCAGAGGCAACGCCGCGATATCGGCGCGCGACGCCCAGACCCCCTCCGCGCGAAAATCCTCGGGCGCTTCGGCGTGATAAACCGTCATGTTCCATACGCGGTGCGTGAAAACGTGCCGCGCCGTCACGACGCGCTTCGCGCCGCGCACGGAAGGCTTTCCTTCTTCGAGAAGGAACACATACATCCCGCGCAGCAGCGTTTCGGAACGCTTTTGCAAAAATACGCGCCCGCCGCGCGTCACGATCGTCACCGTCAGATCAATTTCACGCGGCGGCGCTTTGCGCGACATAACGGGCAGGCTGTCGGCGTCGTCCTCGCGGCGGGCGTCGCAAAGATTAAAAAGCGGGCAGTTTTCGCAGTCCGGCGTGCCGGGCTTGCAGATCGTCGCGCCCACGTCCATCAGCGCCTGATTGAACTCTCCACAGCGCGTTTTGGGCATTTCGCGCCGCGCGAGAGCGTCGATCCGGCGCTTGACCGAAGGAATGCCGACGTCCTCGCGCACGCCGAACACGCGCGAAAGCACCCGCGTCAGGTTGCCGTCCACGGCGGGACAGGGAAGATCAAACGCGATGCTGGCGATCGCCGCCGCCGTGTACGCGCCGATGCCGGGCAGCGAGCGCAGCGCGTTTTCGTCGGCGGGAAAAACGCCGCCGTACTCCCGGACTACCGTTTGCGCGGCGGCGTGCAGGCTGCGCGCGCGGGTATAGTAACCAAGCCCTTCCCACAATTTGAGCACGTCCTCCTCGGGCGCGGCGGCAAGGGCGAACACGTCGGGGAAACGCTCCAAAAAGCGTTCGTAATAAGATGAAACGGTTTCCGTCCGCGTCTGCTGGAGCATGATTTCGCTCACCCACACGCGATAAGGATCGCGCGTGCCGCGAAAGGGCAGGACGCGCCGGTTGAGATCGTACCAGGGAAGCAGCAGGTCGGCCAGCATGGAATACCTCCGGATGATGAATCGACGCCGAGGAACACGCATAGTATAGCACCGCGCCGCCCGCTTGTCACGAACAACAAAAATTGGAGAAAACAGGAGAAAATAAAAGGATGCGTGAGGAAGCGGAATGAAATCGACCGATAATCTGGATATTTGGTGGAAAACGGACGCGCACGGGGATTTCGTCACTTGCGCGGAATGACGGTTTGCGGTACACTAACAGCGATGATTAGCACTCAATCAAAAAGAGTGCTAACAAAATCAAGCCGAAGTCGGCAGGGAGGATATTTCATGAACGTCAAGCCTTTGAGCGACCGCGTGGTCATCAAGAATGTTGAAACGGAAGAAACCACCAAGAGCGGCATCGTGCTGCCCGGCGCCGCCAAGGAAAAGCCCCAGATGGCCGAGGTGCTCGCCGTCGGACCCGGCGGGATCGTGGACGGCAAGGAAGTCAAAATGCAGGTCAAGGTCGGCCAGAAGGTCATTTACAGCAAGTATGCCGGCACCGAAGTCAAGATCGACGGCAATGAAATGATTATCGTCCGCCAGAGCGACATTCTCGCTGTGGTCGAGTAATTGAAGGAGGAACAACATCATGGCGAAGCAGATCAAATACGGCGAGGAAGCCCGCCGCGCCCTTGAAAACGGCATCAACGCGCTGGCGAACACCGTCAAAATCACCTTGGGGCCTAAGGGCCGCAACGTCGTGCTCGACAAGAAATACGGCTCGCCGCTCATCACCAACGACGGCG
>CAYWOS010000067.1:0-8698 GCA_964459985.1 uncultured Oscillospiraceae bacterium | reverse complement strand
TATCGATGCCCATGCGGTCGAACACCATGGCCAGCTCGTTCATAAAGGCGATGTTGATGTCGCGCTGGCTGTTCTCCACGACCTTGACCGCCTCGGCGGTCTTAATGTTGCTGACGGGGTATGTCCCAACCTTAATGACGAGATCGTAGACGGCTTTGATTGTTTGAAGCGCTTCGTCGTCGCAGCCGGACACGATTTTTTTGATGTTTTCAAGGCGGTGCACCTTATCGCCGGGATTGATGCGCTCGGGGGAGTAGCCGATTTTGAAGTCGACGCCGCACTTGAGGCCCGATTCCTTTTCGAGGATCGGGACGCAGACGTCCTCTGTGACGCCGGGATAGACCGTAGATTCAAAGACCACGACCGAGCCTTTCGTCAGGTTGCGCCCGAGGATGGTCGACGCGCCGACGACGGGGGAGAGGTCGGGCGTGTGATCCTGATTGACGGGCGTGGGCACGGCGACGATGTGGAACTTCGCTTTTTTCAGATCGGTTTCGTCGGCGGTAAACTCCACCGACGTCGCTTTGATCGCATCGTCTCCTACTTCGTGCGTCGGATCGACGCCGGAGAGATATAGCTCGATTTTCGCTTTGTTCAGATCAAAGCCAATGACGCGAATGCCTTCGTTGGCGAACGCGACCGCGATGGGCATGCCGACGTATCCCAGACCGACCAGAGAGAGTGATTCCTGTTTGTTTACGAGTTTTTGAAACAGATCGTTCATGCTGTTCCGTCCATCCTTTTGTTCTGTATAACCGCTCAATAGCGGGTGTTTCCGATCCTGTATAACCTGAAAGCCGGTCGAGCCATGAAGGGACCGGCTTTATCGTGGTTTGTTTGAAGTTGATTTGACGTTGAGGGACGGCCTGAAACAGCCGCGCCGCCGTCTGGAGCCTGATTGTATTGGCATACCGACATAATGCATATATATGCGATCGTGCCATGCCTTCGGCAGCCGAAGCCGGCCGGCTTCGGTTTCTTCACGCGTATTTCCGCCGCCTGGTTCCAGCGCCGACAATGGCCGATCAATGGGCATGGCGGTTTCATGAAGAAAAACGTGCCTCGAATCAACGGTTTTCCAAACGGCAATGACGTGAAATGCAATCGAGCCGGCCGGCAAGGTACACTTTTAGCCATTCATAAGGGAAATCGCTGACGAACTACAATCATGGCGATACGGCCACACAGCAGCAAAAACGGTATACCAATATTCGGCGTGGAATGCAAGAAGAAGCTGGTAAAAATGTGTATTTTCTTTGCGCCTTTCGTGCGATAACGCCGCGCTGCGGCGCGGTGCGCGCGGCGTGAACGGCATCGGCGGGAGGCCGGGCCGCAGGGCGGCGTCCGCCGTCGGCAAGGCTGACGAGCCGTCCGTCGCCCGGCCGGTCAAAGTCCCGCCTGCCCGCCGTCGTGCCCGTTCCCGCCAGCCGGGATTCGACGCGGCGACGCGCCGCCGTTCTCCGCCAAGAAAACGAAAATCATCCCCCGCGGGCTCGCGGAGGATGATACAGACCGTCGACAACCCCGGTCGTTCCTCCCGGGGATGCAATGAAGGGGCCGCGCCCCTTCATTTCTCATCCGAAACCAGCGACATGCGCGGTGGTTTCGGAACGATTTTCCGCAGAAAATCGGTTCCTTACGCGTTTTTCCGGCCGCGCGGCAAAGCCGCGCAGGAAAAACGTGCAGTCCGCAAAAATGAAAGTTTCATTTTTGCGGTGCGTGTCGACTTTGTCGACACGCAGATCATCCCCCGCGGACTCGCGGAGGATGACATTGCTTTATGCGGCGCGTTCGGGGCTTCGGCGGCGCGGTTACCACTTGTTGAACACCTTTTCGGCAAAGCCGACGAGGTTCCTGATCTCGAGCGTTTTTCCGTCGTCGAGCTTCACGACGCCCGAGAAGCGGCCGAACACCTGATGCTGATTCGAGCAGAGCAGCTTGAAATCCATCAGGGCGGAGCGGTCGAGAACGGGCGAGAAATCCATTTCAAAGCGCCCGTCGTCGCTCGAAAACGTCCACGGCGCAAGGTAATCCTCCCGTCCGTCCTTTTGAGGGATGTTGAAGCGGACGGCGGACAATTTGTGCGCGACGCCCTTGTAAAACAGCATGTTTTCGCTGGCGGCGGAGGGATCGCCGAAGCCGCAGCCGATATTGAAGCCGAACGGCTCGCCCCCGACGAGGCCGGACGCCGAGCCCCAGTACCACGTGTTCTTGTACGTCCACACGCCGCGTCCCCAATCGAGCACGGCGAAGGAATGCGCCGGCGCGAACAGGTATTCGCGGTCGTCCACCAGCACGCGCCCGCTCGCGCGCAGGCAGTTGATCTTCTGGTTGTAATAGAACGCCTTGGGATTCTCCCTGAACGGCGTGACGATGACCATGCTGTCGCGCGGCGCGTCGGTCAGCGTCACGTCGAAGCGGATGCCGCCGTGCCGGCCGAACGGCGCGTACTGCCCGAACAGGCGGCGCTTGACGCCGTTGTTCTCGAACGTGAGCGAATACCCCCTGCCCTGCGCGTGGACGTTGCCGCGCACGCTCGAGGGCGGCAGGCCGCGCCTGCCAAGCGGCAGCCACTTCATCGAAGAGCAGGTGGTCTGCGCGCGCGCCTCGAAATCCATGAAGGATACGCTGTCCAGTCCCATATAGCCGTTGTCGGCGATGGTCAGCGCCAGCGCGTAGCTGTCCGAATTGATCAGATAATAATCCCATTCCTTGACGCGCAGGGGGCTCGCGGCGAGGCGGCTGCGGTCGTAGGTCTTGATCAGCCCGGTGGCGTAGCCCGTCTCAATCAATCGTCCCTTTTCGTCGTGCAGGTAGCCCGGCTGCGTCAGTTTGCGCTGCATGTTCATCTCCCTTTCGTCATTTGAGCAGGCGCTTCAGCTCGCTCACGCAGTCGGCGAACACGCGCATCGCGCCGCCGACCGTGTCGGGATTCTCCATATCGACGCCGGCGTAGCGCAGCGCCTCGATGGGCGGCACGCTGCCGCCGGCGGAGAGGAAGCGCTTGTAATCACGCACGGCGCTCTCGCCCTCGTTGAGGATGCGGGAGGCGATGGCGACGGCGGCGGAGAAGCCGGTGGCGTACTGATAGACGTAGAAATTGCGGTAGAAATGCGGGATGCGCATCCATTCGTACTGAATGATCTCATCCACCGCGCACTCGCCGCCGTAGTAGGCCTTGTTGAGATCGAGATAGAGGGCGTTCAGCGCGTCCTTGGTCAGCGCCTCGCCGCGCTCGGCAAGCGCGTGGGCTTCCTTTTCGAACTCGGCGAACATCGTCTGGCGGAACACGGTGGTGCGGAACTCCTCGAGGAGCTGGTTGTTGAGATAGGACAGCGCCTGCGGGTTGTCGGCGAACTTTTTCATCAGATGGCGCATTAAAAGCACTTCGTTGCAGGTGGAGGCGACCTCGGCGACAAAGAGCGAATAGCTCGCCTTGGCGTAGGGCAGCGCCTGCTCGGAATGCCACGTGTGCATGGCGTGGCCCAATTCATGCGCCAGCGTCATCGCGCCGTTCAGATCGTCGGTGTGGTTGAGCAGCACGAAGGGATGCACGCCGTAGCAGTCCCAGCTGTACGCGCCCGAGCGCTTGGCCTTGTTTTCGTACACGTCGATCCAGCCGCCCGCGTACGCGCCGCGCAGTACGTTCAGATAGTCTTCGCCCAGCGGCTTCAGACCCTCCAGCACCAGCTCAAACGCCTCGGGATAGGTCATTTTCATGTCGAAGTCGCCGACGATGGGGACGTAGAGATCATAGAGATGCAGTTCGTCCAGCCCCATCTTTTCGCGGCGGAGTTTGAGATACTCGTTCAGCGTCGGGATCGAGCGGCGGATGGCGTCGATCAGGCTGTCGTACACCGTTTCGGGAATCTCGCTGCCGTACAGCGACGCCGCGCGCGCCGAGGGGAAGCTGCGCGCCCTGGCGGTGAACAGATCGCCCTTGACAGAGGAAGCGTACATGGCGGTCACGGTGTCGCCGAACTTGCCGTACGTGCCCGTCATGCCGTCGAAGGCGGCCTTGCGCACGCCGCGGTCGCGGCTGCGGATGAACTCGCCGTAATTGCCGTGCGTTAATTTGATCCTGTCGCCCTTTTCGTCGGTGATCTCGGGGAGCGGCAGGTCCACGTTGTCAAACATGCCGAAAATGTTGGAGGGCGCGTTCAGCACGTCGCCGGCGGAGGCGAGCAGCTTTTCCATCTCGGCGGACAGCGTGTGCGGCTTCATGCGGATCACGCCGCGCAGGTACGCGTCGTAATCGCGCATGTCGGGATCGTTCTTGAGCGCCTCCAGCGTTTCTCCGGGCAGCGCGAGCAATTCCGGCTCGAGGAAGGCCGCCGCCGACTGCATATCAACGAACAGCGATTCGGCGCGCGAGGACAGCGCCTGATAATTGGCGTCCGATGTATCCTGATCGTGGGAAAGCCCCGCGTAGGAATACAGCGCCTCCATGCGCCGCATGAGGGAAAAGTGCGTGCGGACGGCGAGCTTGGGATCGTCCTTCACCTTGCCCGCAAAGGCGGCGAACGCCTTGATTTCGTCCTTGAGGCGGGCAAACTCCGCCTCGAACGCCCCGTCGCTTTCCAGAATGTCGCTCACGCGCCACTGCCAGCGCGCGTCCATGTCCCTGCGGGCTTTCAGTTCCTTCGCCATTTCCCGTTCTCCTTTACCTTGTTTCATTGCGCAAATACATGATTTCTAATGAACTACCCCGATCAATCGTCTCTTTGGTCCTTTCTCTTCAAGAGAAAGGACGCCCCCGTCCTCCCCGTCGTCCTCCCCGTCGTCCTCCTGTCGCCCCGTCGTCCCCCGTCTACGCCCTTTTTCGCTTGAACAGCAGGCTGACGGCGTACAGGAACGCGGCGCACAGCACGACCGCCGCGCCGACGCCGGTATCGAGGTAATACGCGCCGACCAGCCCCGCGACGCTCGAAAACAGCCCGATGAGCACGCTGGAAACGGCGTGCTGCCGCGCCGTGCGCGAGAGATTGCGGCCGGCCGCCGCCGGGAGAATGAGCAGCGCGTTGATGAGCAGCGTGCCGACCCAGCGAATGGCGAGCATGACGGCGACCACGACCAAGGTAACGAAAGCGTACTCGATCCATTTGGTGGGAATGCCCCGGCTCTGCGCGAGCGGCGTGTTGACCGCCGTGAGCAGCAGGCGGTTGTAGATCGCCGCCCAGACGGCGACGCCGACGGCCAGCGCGACCGCCAGCCACAGGAGATCATTCGCCGAGACGGAAAGAACGTCGCCCACCAGCAGGGAGGAATAGCGGTTGAAGCCGCCGCCGCGCGAGAGGATGAACAGCCCCAGCGCCACGCCGGTCGAGGAAAACACGCTGATCACGGTATCCGCCGAGGACGAACCGGCGCGGTTGATGCGGCAGATGAGCACGCCCCAGAGAATGCCGAACACGAGCATGCTGATCAATTCGCTCTGCACGCCCAGCAGCACGCCGATGCCGACGCCCGCCAGCGCGCTGTGCCCCAGCGCGTCCGAAAAGAACGCCATGCGGCGGTTGACCGCCATCGTGCCCGCCAGCGCGAGCAGCGGCGTCAACAGAATCAGCGCCAGCAGCGCGTTCTTCATGAAGGTCAGGCGGAAGCACTCAAAGGGCAGGAGCGCGTCCATGATCGCGTAAATCGTCGTCATCCTTCGTCTCCGTCCCCGCCGCGCGCGGGAACGCCCGCGCCTGTTTCGCCGTCCCCGCCGCGCGGGAACGCCTCGGAAAATTCCCCGGAGGAAAACACCTCGTCTGCCGTCCCGACGCGCAGCACGCGCCTGTCGATGAGCGCGACCGAATCGGCGTACCGCCTCACGAGCGCCCAATCGTGCGATACCAGCAGGATCGCCATGTGATGGCGCAGGCGCAGCTCGCTCACGGTGTCGAGGAATAATTGCAGCCCGTTCTGATCGACGCCCGACACCGGCTCGTCGAGCACCAGCAGATCGGGCATGGGCGAGAGCGCCATCGCCAGCAGCACGCGCTGGATTTCACCGCCCGACAGCGCGCCGAGCCGCTTGTCGATCAGCCCCTCGGCGCGCGCGGCGGTCAGGATGTCAAGAACAGTTTGCCGCGTCTTTTTGCGCACGCCCAGCCATACCGGCGCGCGCGAAAGCGTCGCGGCGATGAGATCGCACACGGAAAGCGGCATTTCGCGGTCAAAGGGCAATTGCTGCGGCACGTAGCCCGTGGTCAGCGTCGACAAATCGCGCCCGGCGGCGTCGACGTGCCGGATTTTGCCGGTATACGGCACCAGCCCGAGCAGCGCGCGGATCAGCGTCGTCTTGCCGGCGCCGTTGCGGCCGACCAGCGCGGTCAGCTGTCCGCAGTGGATATGCATGCTGACGTCGGAAAGCAGCGCGTCGCCGCCCAGCGCGACCGAAACACGGTCCAGCTCGACGCGGCACAGCCGGCAATCGTGGGCGGTCTCCTCACATTTCATCGGTCGCGCCCACGCCCATATCGTCGAACGCCTCGGCGGGAATGCCCGTCACGGGCTTGTTGAACTCGGCGCGGATGACGTCCTCGATCTCCTGCGCGATTTCGGGATTGTCCTTGAGGTACAGCCGCGCGTTGTCGCGGCCCTGCCCGATGCGCTGATCCTTGTAGGAGAACCACGCGCCCGATTTCTGGATGATGTCGCGCTGCACCGCCATATCGAGGAGGGTGCCCTCGCGGCTGATGCCCTGGCCGTAGAGCAGATCAAACTCGGCGGTTTTGAAGGGCGGCGCGACTTTGTTTTTGACCACTTTGACCTTGGTGCGGTTGCCGATGACCTCGGCGCCGTTCTTGAGCTGTTCGGCGCGGCGGACTTCGAGGCGAACGGAGGAATAGAACTTGAGCGCGCGGCCGCCCGGCGTCGTTTCGGGATTGCCGTAAATGACGCCGACTTTTTCGCGTATCTGATTGATGAACAGCGCGATGGCGTTGGTTTTCGCCGTCACGCCCGTCAGTTTGCGCATGGCCTGACTCATGAGCCGCGCCTGCGTGCCCACAAAGGAATCGCCCATTTCGCCCTCGATCTCGACGCGCGGTACGAGCGCGGCGACGCTGTCGATGACCACGATATCGACCGCGCCCGAGCGGATGAGCGCTTCGGCGATCTCCAGCGCGTCCTCGCCGGTGTTGGGCTGGCTGATGTACAATTCTTCAATGTTGACGCCCAGCGCGGCGGCGTACTTGGGGTCCAGCGCGTGCTCGGCGTCGATGAACGCCGCCACGCCGCCCTTTTTCTGCACCTCGGCGACGATATGCAGCGCCACCGTCGTCTTGCCCGAGGACTCGGGGCCGTAGATTTCAACGATGCGGCCGCGCGGGATGCCGCCCACGCCGAGCGCCAGATCCAATTCAAGGCAGCCCGTGGGCACGGAATCAACCTGCATGGTGGTCTTGTCGCCCAGCTTCATGACGGTGCCCTTGCCAAACTGCTTGTTCAGCGCCGACAGCGTCGTTTCCAGCGCGCGAAGCCTTTCTTCGTTTTCAGGCGTCGTGCCCCGCGTGTCCGTCGTGTTCTTGGTCGATTCCTTCTTCGCCATGTGCTGTAAGCTCCTTTTCTAATAGGTATAAAGCGATTTGTACGGTCGCCGCGCGGACGGCGTTGCGCCCGCCGCGAAATTGAAGCCGGTAAACTTTTTCGCCCGACCGATCGGCCAGCGCGACGTATGCGCGCCCGGGCGGATCGCCGTCCGGCCCGGCGTAGCCGGTGGTCGAAAGCGCGTAATCGGCGTGAAACGCGGCGCGCGCGCCCCGCGCCATCTCGCGCGCGCAGGCGGCGCTCACGGCGGTGCGCCGCGCAAGCGTGTCGGCGCTCACGCGCAGCAATTGCGTCTTGATTTCGTCCCGGTACGCGGTGATCCCGCCCGCAAAGCACCCGCTGACGCCGGGCACGCGCACGATCCGCGCGGCGAGCGCGCCGCCCGTCAGGCTTTCGGCGACGCACAGCGTCTGCCCGCGCGCGATCAATAGGTCCTTGATCCCTTCGGCCGTCATGACGCTTCGCCCCTGAATACGTCCCGGGCGTTCACAAAATAGAGGACGCCCGAAACGAGCGTCAGCGCCGCCATCAAATAGGTTAAAATCACCGTCGCGACCGACGCGGGCAGCAGCATGGCGGACAGCACGCAAAGGAACTGCGACACCGTTTTGCATTTGCCCCACACGCCCGCCGCGATCACGACGCCGCGCCCGACGGCGACCAGCCGCAGCCCGTCGACCATCAATTCGCGCGCCGCCACCACGCACACCGCCCACGCGGGCAGCGCGTGATCGGCGGCCAGACAGATCATGGCGGTCAGCACCAGCAGCTTGTCGGCAACGGGATCGGCAAACTTGCCGAACACCGTGACCAGCTTTTGCCTGCGCGCGATATAGCCGTCCAGAAAATCGGTGAAGGCGGCGGCGGCAAACACGGCGGCTGCGGCGGTCGTTTGCCCGAAGGACAACAGCGCCGCGCACACGGGAATGAGCGCGATCCGGACGATCGTGAGCTTGTTGGGCAGGTTCATACACGGCTCCTTCAAGGAGATCCTCAAACGTCGCGCCCCGCGCCCGCGCCGCGATGCGCGCCCCGGCGAAAAGCCGGCGCCCTGCGCGTATCGGCGCGAACACGAAACGTTTGTTCGCCTTGACCATTATATCACACGCACCCCCGCGCCGCAAGAGCCGCGCGTATTTTGCGCGGGGCGGCGCGCGCGTAT
>CAYWOS010000066.1:0-8736 GCA_964459985.1 uncultured Oscillospiraceae bacterium | reverse complement strand
GTTCACATGCGGCTTGGTGCGTGCAAATTTTTCCTTCGCCATGAATGTTTCCTCCTTGATGCCTTTTCATGTTGATGCCGGACTCAAGCCGGGTTTCACAGAAACCGCCGGCATCCCGCCGGAATTCCGCCGCGTGACGCGCACGCATAGGGAGTGGAGCGGGTGATGGGAATCGAACCCACATAGCTAGCTTGGGAAGCTAGAACTCTACCACTGAGTTACACCCGCACACAAACCCTATTGTAGCCAAATCCGGCGGTTTTGTCAACAGGTATCCCATGAAAATTTCGCCTATTTCGGGCGGCCCCGCTAACCTTTCCGTCGAGCGGCGGGAGCGGACGCGCTGACATAGCGCTCGGCGATTTCCACGGCGTAGCCGAGCGCGCGCAGGCGCGCCGCCAGACCGCGCTCGCCGAAGATATGCGCCGCGCCGATGGCGATCATCGCGGTGTCGCCCGACTTGAGCAGGCGCACGGCATCCTCGAGGAAGGCGTCGTCGCGGCCGAACTGAATTCTGTTCATATAATCCTCATACGCCGCCCGCAAGCTCTCGGGAACCTCGTCTTCCTCGGCGATCAGGCGCGCAAGCTCCGTCTCGTCGCCCGCGCTCCACGCTTTCATGATATCCAGAATAGACTGCTTATACTTCTCTATCTCCGAAAGCATCGTGCCGATCATGAAATCGAGCAGTTCAACCAACGTGTCTTCACAGGCCGTTATCTGCTCGTCATAGGTTTCCAATTCTTCAATCCTGATATCGTTGCTGTACGCCATGCCGGCGATATACCAATCGGCGCCGTAGGCGGGATCAAGCCCGGCCTCTTCGTAGATGAAATTCTGCACATAGGAGAGCCAGCCCACGGGCGCGATGCGCGAAAGGAAGGATTTGGGCTGATCAAGCGACGCATACCCCAACTTGACCGTCTGTTCGGAGAAGTAATTGGCGATGTCGTCGCCCTGCTTGAGATACAGCGACGCCATGGCCTTGAAGGTCGCCCGGGTATCCGACTGCAGCGCGATGGGATCGATTTCCATGGCCAGCACATCGCAGGAAAGCAGCGTTTCATAGGCGGTGTGCACAAGATCGTACGTGTTATCATCGCCGACATGAATGGTTCCGAACAGATACAGCGTATGCCCTTCCCCGTCGGTGACGCGGTAGAGAAGCGGCGCGTCTTCGCCAAAGGCCGTCGGGATCAGCAGGCAGAAGACGAGCAAAACGGCAAGGACTCTTTTCACGTTGCCTCCTTAAACGTACATACCGGGCTGCCTTGCGGCAGCCCGGACGTTTTGATCAAACTGTTACGCGGCCGGCGCTTCCTCAACGGACATATCATCAACGGGCGCTTCATCAACGGGCATTTCCTCGACGGGCATTTCCTCGGCGGGAGGATTCATCGCGTTCATCAGCACCGTCATTTCATCGGGCGCGAACTGGATCAGGTTGATGAGCAGCGTCGTCGAGCCGTACTGCAGATCGGTCGAGAGGGCGGCGGACAGCTCGGAGTTCTCCGCAGAGCCGCTCAGCGCGTCGAAATCAACAACCGTGCGCTCGCCCGCGTCGGCGGCGGCCGCCGGGGTATCGGACTGACCGATCGCGACCTTCACGTTGATCAGCGGCATATCGGGCGACATCATCGTAAGCCCGATATCGCAGCCGTCCTGGGCGGCGTCCAGCTTAACGCCGAACATGTACTGCCCGCCGTTGTAGATCACGAAATCGATTTTGCCCGTCTTGGGCGCCTTCAGGTCGTCGGCCTCAAAGCCGCCGGTCACCGAATAGCCGTAATCCTCGCCCGCGTTCAGCGCGGCGACGGCGGTATCCCACGTTTCAAACTCGACGTTCTGCGGAAGATACATGGCGACGGTCGCTGCGTTCTCGCCGGAAGCATTCACTTCGAGCAGCATTCTCTGGCTGACCGCGCTTTTTTCGGAAATCGTATAGTCATAAGCCATTTGTTTCCCTTCGGCGTCGGCATAGAGATCGATCTGCATCAGAAGATCGGCCTGCGCGATTTCCTCATCGCTCGGCATGGCGGGCAGAGACGACGCGGTCGCCTCAGCCGGGAGCATGGCGATGAGCGCGCCGACAAACGACATGAGCTCGGCTCCGTCCATCGAAACGGGCTGTTTCATAACGTAGTCCTTGCCGTTGACGGAGAACGCGCCCGTTTCGGGCTCGCCCGCATACTGCTTGGCAAGCTCGGCAAGCGCGGTGAGATCAAACGTCTGCGCTTCGTCCTGCTCGACGGCCGCCATGGACTGCATCATCTGGGAAAGCGTTTCGGCGCCGATCTGAATCGCGTAGCTCGGGAGCAGATCGGTGGTGACCAGATAGCCGTCCTCGTTCATCGCGCCGTTCAGCGCGAACAGCTTGCCGTTTGGCAGGTTGGCGGAGAGCTCAAAGCCGTTGTTCTCGCCCTCGAGCGCGACGATCGAGAGCTTGTTGATGATGGAAATCAAGGCGTCGACCGGCTCGTTGCCGCCGCCCGCCATCATCTGGATGAGCTGGCTGTTGACGTTAAAGGTCAGCGTCATGGTCTTGTACGCCGGCGCTTCGGACGCGAACGCCGTTGCGAGGGACAGCGCCATCGACAGCGCCAGAACGATTGCGAGAAGCTTCTTCATGATGATAGTTCCTCCCTTGTTTTTCCCATTAGATTGTAGCATATTCCGCGACGCTTCACAACCCCGGAAACAATATTGCCACATTTCAGCCCGTTTGTCCGCGATATCCGCGCAAACGCACCGTTTACGGCGCCGAAACGTCGTTATCGGTGACCGTGTACGGGATCAGTTGCGCGATCGCGGCGGTAAGCGCGCCGGTCATGCTTTGCCGCCATGCGGTCAGCAGCGCCGTCCTGCCCTCGCCCGACAACTGTTCAAGGCGCGTGACGCTTGCCGCCGGCACCGACGATATGACCGTTTCGGGCGTCCACGCCACGGCGGTGCGCGCGGTCAGGCTGAAGGTCAGCCCGCTATCGGCGGTCAGATCCATCAGGCTCAGCGAGGCGTTCAGGCGCGTGGGCGAGGTATTGCTCGAACGCGAGGAAAAGTCGGCGTGGAGCGTGGCCGAATGGCGATGCCCGTCGTTGCCCTGCGCGGGCGTCAGCGCCAGCATCACGTCGATCGCGCGCTCGGCGCGGTCGTTCGCGAAATCGTACGTCTGCTCGGGCAGATCGCAGTAGAAATAGTACGTGTAGCGCAATTCGCGCGTCGCTTCCTCAACGACGGTAAACGCGTCGGCCGCCGTCGGCAGCGTCAGGATCAGATCGCCCGTATACGCGCCTTCCGCGTCGGGAACGGCGCTGATCACCGCCTTCGCGCCGGGCAGCGAGGCGTCCGACGGATTAAAGGCGATCTCGATATCATACCGATCGCCGTGCTCGGCGGTCTCCGACGCGAAAGTCAGGCGCGAAATCGCCTGCGACGGCGCGAAGGGCAGGGAAATGCTCCATTGGATCGCCTTGCCCTGCGCGTTAAAGCGTCTGATCACCGTCGCGTCGCCGTCGATCACGAGCGCGTCGACCATCGCGGACAGCGCCGGCTGCGCCGCCGCGTTGAGATACGCCGCGGCCTCGTCCGCCGTGAGTACCTCGCGCAGGAGCGTGAGCAGCGCGTTGTCGCCGTACAATTTGACCAGCATGGCCTGAAGCTCGCGCTTGACCTCGTCGCCGGGGATCGCGCAGGTCATTTCGGTCAGGGTCGTCCCGTCGCCCGCCGGAACGATCGCCACCTTGGTGAACTTCTGCATCCACAATCCCAGATCGGTCAGATAGGCGTTCATGTACACGCCCGCGCGCGTCTGCCATTCGGCGGGCGCGTTGACGACGGCGTACACGACGCCCGCCATCGACGGCCACGCGCCGTCCTCGCCGCCGCGCACGGACGCGATCAGATCGGCCGCGCCGTAGGCCGCGGGCACGGAATACCACGCGCCGCGGTCGGACAAAAGATCGCTTTGGAACAGGGTCAGCAGGCCGTTTTCAAGGATCACCGCGCGCGACAGCTCCGCGTCGCCGCGCGAGAGCGACAGCGTCGATTCGCGGTTGTTCAGACGGATGGTGCTCTCGAAGCGCAGCGCCGCGCCGGGCAGAACGGCGCTCATCATCGCCCACGTCGCCGCGTCGATGTACTCCATTCCCTCGCCCTTGATGTCCGCCGTCAAATCGGCGTAGAAGCCCGATTTGCGGTACTGCTCGAGAATGCGCTGCTCGAGCTTGTCCGTCGGCGCGCCGGTTGCCGCCATAGCGGCGGGCGCGCTCATCAGCGTCAGGATCAGGATCAGTGCCGTCAAGCGTTTCATGTTATTCCTCCTCTGTGACACGATAAGGATCGGGCGCGGCGTCGGTCGACACGCTCGGCGCGGTCATCCACGCGTCGGTGCGCAGTTCATGCGTGAGCAGCGTGCGCTCCGCCTCGGGCAGCGCCGCGATCAGGCGCACGAAGCGGGACAGGAAAATCGCTTTCTCGCCCGCGAGCGCCGTCGCCGCCGCCTCGTCGGTCATGCCTGTCAGATCGAGCGTGCCGTTGATCTTTTCCGTGATATCGTCGTCCCCCGCGGCCGCGCCGCAGGACAGCGTGAGCGTCCCCTTGAGATCGAGCGCGCCGCCCGTTTTGCGCTGGAACGCCGCCGTGCCCGTCCAGCGATCATCCCCCGTCGCGGCGGCGAGCGACGGCTCGATTGTCCACGCCGTTTTCACGCCGTCCCGCTTGGCGGTCAGCGTGATTTTTCCCGTGATGTTTTCACCGTTTGTCAGGTTGTTTTTCAGCGTCGCGGACAGGCTCGCCTCTTCGGTTACGCCGTTCAGCGCGTTGGTATACGCGACCTCGGCGGCGAGCGTGTTGGTCGTCTTTTTCTCCGTCAGCTTGACCGAAACGGTCAATTTCATGTTGTTTTTGCCCTTGACGGCGGGCAGCGCGAAGCTCATGTACAGCCCCGCGCCCTCTTTGTAACCGCCGAACACCGTCACCTTGCGCGCGTCCTCGCCCGACGCGGCGCGCGCGGTGAACTGCAGCCCGATATCCTCGCCCGCCTTGTTCTGCATCCGCTTGAAGCGGCACTCGCCCGAAAACGTCAGCGCGGACAGGAACGCCCGCGCCTGCGGCGCGACGGCGGGCGCGGACAAAAGCGCGGCGTCAAAGAAAGGCAGCGCGGCGTCGAGCAGGCTTTGCCATACGCCGTTCATCTGCTCGTCTGTCAGCTTGTACTCGACATACTGCGAGGAGGTGCCGACGTTCTTGATCGAGGTCGAGCTTTTCACCGTTCTGGGCGTCACGACGCCCTCGAGCAGCGCGTACATCGCGCCGGAGCCGTCGACGAACGCCTTGATCAGCGCCGACGGCGAAACGGACGCGGAATCGTCGCCCGTAAGCAGCGAAAGCGCGTCCCTGCGTCCCCCGGCGGTCAAATACGCGCGATACGTATCGTCTTCCCGTGAAAAAGCGGTCAGCGCGTAGTCGTTTCTATACAGTGAAACGACGTCGATCAGCGCGGCGCCGCCGACCGTCAGAAGCATTCGGGATCGCGCGTCGCCGCCCGATTCCCGCGCGGTCACGACGATCTGAGCGTCATCCAGCCACGCGTTGACCGCGTGAAGCGATGATTCGCCCAGCGGCGAAAGCGCGTCCAGCCGGACGGAAGCGCGTAATTCCGCGTTTCCGTCCATACGCCCGGCGGGCGAAAACGCGGCCGACGCGGCGCCCGCAAGCAGGGATAAGGCAAGCGTCAGCAGGATCACTCTGCGCACGATCCTCACATCCTTCCGTCAACATAACGCGCCGCGCGCGGGATTTCTTGCAGCGGCTGCCAAAATATACGCAACAGCATTATACCCCATCATCCGAAAAAATGAAAGTCATGGAAAAAGCATTTTACACATATTCATGCGCGATGAAAAAGATACGCGAGGGCGCGGCGTGTCTGGCGGGCGGCGCGCTGCTGGGCGCGATGCTCGCGCTGCCCGGGATCAGCCTGACGGCGGCGGTCGCGGCGCTTGAAGCCTTTGCCGCAAAGGTGCTGCCGGCGCTCGCGCCGCAGCTTTTCCTGATGCTGCTATTGTCCTCGCGCGTGCCGGCGCGCGGCGTTGCGATCGTGCCGATGGCATGGCTGTGCGGCTCGCCGGGCGGCGCGAGGCTGGTCGCGCGCCCCGGCACGGACGCGGCCGCCGCAAGACGGCTTTGCGCCGCGACGGGCACGCTCAGCCCGTCGTTCTTTCTGGGCGCGCTGGGCGCGCTGACGGGCGATCAGGCGGCGGCGCGCGTGATGTTTGCCTGTCATATCGCGTCGGCGGCGCTGGCGGCGCTGCCGTTCCGGGGCGGGACGGCGCGCGCGCCCCTCGCCCCCGCGCCGCTTTCATTGGCAGGCGCGACGGATAAAACGGCGCGCGCCATGCTGTCGGTCTGCGCGCTGATGATGCTCGGAACCGTGGCTTCGGCGCTTGCCGGCGCGATTCTGCCCCTTTCCGACGGCGCGCTGACGGCGCTCGCCTGCGCGATCGAGGTAACGGGCGGCGTTCTGCGGCTGGCGAATACCGCTTCTCCTTTCAAGTATCCCCTGCTCTGCGCGGCGTGCTCCTTCGGCGGGCTGTCGGTGATCCTGCAAACGGCGATCTGTTACCGCGAGATCGGGGTATCGGTCGGCGAGATCATCGGCATCCGGCTGATGCACGCCGCGATCGCCTTTTCGTTATGCTTTCTTTCGTTTCGCGTCCTGATCCCCGCATAAATACGGACGCGTCCGCGCATTTTCGTTCCTTGACGCGCGCGCGGGGGCGTGATACACTATCGTTTGACTGAACGAAACGGCGCGTGAGGTGATCGGTATGCAGGATTGCGCCCTCAACGGCTTTTTAGGCGTCGCGCAGCGCGCGCGCCTTCTGGACGCCGTCGCGCAGCGCAGGAGCGTGCGCGCCTTTTGCGCGCCGCCCGACGTGGCGCAGATCAGCGCGCTGCATTTCGCCTCGGCGCGGGTATGCCTGCCCGGCGTGCGCATCGTCCTGATCGAGTGCGACGAGGAACGGCTGTTTTTGAACGTCCCGCTCGTGGGCGCCGTCGTGGGCACCAATCGCTGCGCCGCCGTGATCGCCGATCAGAGCGTGCCGCGCGCCGCGCTGCACGCCGGCGCGAGCGGCGAGGCGTTCGCGCTGGAAGCCGTCGCGCTGGGGCTGGGCACATGCTGGCTCGCCATGTTCCGGAGAAGCGCCGTTGACATCGATCTGGGTCCGGACGAGCGCGTGCTCGCCGTGATCGCGCTGGGCGTCGCCGTCGAGGAGGACATCCGCGAGCGCAGGCGCAAGCCGCTGTCCGAGCTGTGCACGACCGATCCGACGCGCTGGCCGATCTATGCCTTTCACGCCGCCGAGTGCGTGCGCGCCGCGCCCTCCGCGATGAACCGCCAGCCGTGGCGGCTCTCCTATGCCGGAAGGACGCTCCTGTTGTCCCGAAGAATCGGCGCCGGCGATCTCGACATGGGCATCGCGCTAACGCATCTGTCGCTGGGCGTGGGCGAGAGGAAGCACGTCCTGCGCTGGGGCGAGGGGCGCGAGGTCGCCACGATGTTCGTGGAGGACGATCATGACGCTGTTTGACGAAATAAACGATCCCAAAAGGCTGTCCCCGCTCGCCGACCGCATGCGCCCGCGCACGCTGGACGAGTTTTACGGGCAGGAGCAAATCGTCGGCAAGGGACGGCTATTGCGCCGCGCCATCGAAGCCGACCGCCTGACCAGCAGTATTTTTTACGGCCCGCCCGGCTGCGGCAAAACGACGCTGGCCATGGTGATCGCGCAGATGACCAAGGCGGCGTTCGTGCGCATGAACGCCGTGACGTCGGGCGTGTCCGACGTGCGCGAGGAACTGCAAAAGGCGCGCGAGCGCCGCGCCATGTACGGGCAGGCGACGTATCTGCTGCTTGACGAATGCCATCGCTGGAGCAAGGCGCAGAGCGATTCCATCCTGCCGGCGATGGAGGAAGGGCTGATCCGCTTTATCGGCTCGACCACCGAAAACCCCATGATTTCCATGACGCCCGCCATCGTCAGCCGGTGCCGCGTGTTCGCCTTCGAGCCGCTCCCGCGCGAGTGCGTCGAGGAGGTGCTGCGCCTCGCCGTAAGGGACGGAGAGCGCGGGCTGGGACAAATGAACGTCGAGATCGACGACGAGGCAATCTCGCACTTTTCGCTGATCGCAAACGGCGACGTGCGCATGGCGCTTAACGCGCTCGAGCTGGCGGCGCTCTCCACGCCCACCGACGGCGGGCGCATTCATATCACGCTGCCCATCGCCGAGGAAAGCATACAAAAGCCCGTCGTTCGCTGCGACGACACGCTGTTCTACGATATGCTGTCGGCGTTTTGCAAATCGCTGCGCGGCAGCGACAGCGACGCCGCGCTGCTCTGGTTTTCAAGGCTGCTCTACGCCGGCGCCGATCCCAAAATGCTCTGCCGCCGCGTCATCGCGCACGCCAGCGAGGACGTCGGGCTGGCCAACCCCGTCGCCATGCTGCAGGCGGTGGCGGCGTCGCAGGCGCTGCAGTTCGTGGGAATGCCCGAGGCGCGGCTGTCCATCACGCAGGCGATCATCGCGGTCTGCGAAAGCCCGAAATCCAACTCGGTCGTCACGGCGATGTACGCCGCGATGGCGGACGCCGAAAAGGGCGATTTCGGCCCCGTGCCCGCGCATCTGCGCGACGAAAGCTACGCGGGCGCCAACCGCCTGGGCGTGACGACGGGCACG
>CAYWOS010000065.1:0-8799 GCA_964459985.1 uncultured Oscillospiraceae bacterium | reverse complement strand
GCGATCATCCGCACACTGCGCAACCAGATCGCGGCGGGACGCGTCGCGCACGCCTATCTGTTCTGCGGCACGCGCGGGACGGGCAAGACGACCGCCGCCAAGATCATGGCGCGCGCCGTCAACTGCACGAATCCTCAAAACGGCGATCCCTGCGGCGAGTGCGCTTCCTGCAAAACGCTTTTGAACGACGCCTCCTTCGACGTGTACGAAATGGACGCGGCCAGCAACAGCCGCGTCGAGGAAATCCGCGATCTGCTGGAGAAGGTCGATTATCCGCCGCAGTTCGGCAAATACAAGGTCTACATCATCGACGAGGTGCACATGCTCTCGGGCGCGGCGTTCAACGCGCTGCTCAAAACGCTCGAGGAACCGCCCGAATACATGGTGTTCATTCTGGCGACCACCGAGCCGCAAAAATTACCCGCCACCATCCTTTCGCGCTGCCAGCGCTTCGATTTCGGGCGGCTGCCCGAGGATCAGATCGCCGCGCGGCTCAGGCAGGCGGCGGACAAGGCGGGCGCGCGCGCCGACGACGAAGCGCTGGACATGATCGCGCGCAGCGCCGACGGCGCGATGCGCGACGCGTTTTCGCTGCTGGATATGTGCCTCGGCGCGGGCGGCGACGTCACCGAAAAAGCGGTGCGCGAGGCGCTCGGCACGGCGGACAGGGAGTTCCTGTTCGATTTCACCGACGCGCTGGCGGCGTACGACGCCGCCGGAACGCTGCGCAGGATCGACGAAATCATGCGCTCGGGGCGCGATATCGGCGTGTTTCTGCGCGATTTGTCCGCGCGCGTCCGGCTGCTGCTCGCCGTCCGCTTGGGCGCGGAAAGCGCGCGCGAGGACAGGCTCGCGCGGCAGGCGGAAGCGTTTTCCTCCGAAAGGCTGCTGCGGATTCTCACGCTGCTGATGAAGGCGGAAGCCGACGCGCGCTACGCGTCGTCGGCGCGCACCGTGCTCGAAGTCTGCGCGCTGTCGGCTTGCCAGCGCGCCGATACCGCCGATATCGCCGGCCTGCTCGAAAAGATCGGCGAAATGGAAAACCGCCTGCGCGCGCTGGAGAGCGGCGCGGTGAAAATCGAAGCGCCAAAGCCGGTCCGGCAGGCGAAGGAAGCCAAGCCCAAGCCCGCGCAGGCGGCGGAAAGCGCGCCCGAAGCGGATAAAGCGCCCGACGCGCCGGCCGAAAACGGCAAAACGCCCAAGGATATCTGGAACGACGCCATGAAAGCGGTCAAGAAAGGCGATCCCGCGCTGCTCGGCTTTCTCGCGCAGGGCAAGTTCGGCGGATACCAAAACGGCACGTACTTCTTCGAGTTTCCCGAGGGACAGGGCTTTTTCGCCGACATGCTCAACAGCGAATCGCGCCGCGCGGCCATGGAAAAATACCTGAACGACGCCGGCGCGGCGAACGCGCGCTTCGAGGCGGCGTCGCGCGCCGCGCCGCGCGATACCGACGGGGAAAAGCGCGCGGCGAAGGCGATCGACGAATTGACGGCGGCGTTCGGCCGCGATAAAATCGAGGTGGACGAATGAGCGATCAGGCGACGACGGCAATCTGGGCACGGCTGATCAGGCATCAGCGAATCGACCGGTCCAAAACGGTACACTGCGAGTACGACGACTGGCAGGAGGCGCTGATCGAGGCGTGCCGCGAATTGGACGTGCCGCGCCCGATGGTACTGCCCCGCCACCTGTGCGATTGGCGGGATTTCCGCCAGACGCGCTTTTTGCCCGAGCATTTTATGGAAGAATTTCCCTACGAGCGCATGGAGGTCGAGTTTATCGATCCCGACAAAAAGAAAAAAAGAACGACGTTTGACGAGGATTAGAGGATAATATGCCGACCGACGGACTTCTCATCGGTTTTCTCGCCGAGGAATTAAACGGCGCGCTCGCCGGCGGGCGCGTCGACCGCGTCACGCAGCCCGAAAAGGATATGCTGCTTTTGTTTGCGCGCGCCGGCGGGCGCAACGCGCGGCTGCTTTTGTCGGCGTCGCCCGCCTACGCGCGCGCGCACCTGACCGATCAGACGTACGTCAATCCGCCCGACGCGCCGATGTTCTGCATGCTGATGCGCAAGCATCTGGTCGGCGGCAGAATCCTGTCGCTCACGCAGGAGCGCGGCGACCGCATCCTCAAAATCGTGATCGAAAACCGCGACGAACTGGGCGAGAGCGCGCAGAGAGAAATGTACCTCGAGCTGATGGGCCGGCACAGCAACCTGACGCTCGTGCAATCCGGGCGCGTGATCGACGCCGTCCGCCACGTCACGCGCGAAATGAGCCGCGTGAGGCAGGCGCTGCCCGGCGTGGCGTTCGAGATGCCGCCCGAGCAGGACAACCTGCCGCTTTCGGCGTCGGCGGAGGAGATTTTCACCCGCCTGTCGCGCGAGGAAGGCCGGCTCGATCTGGCGCTGCAAAGGACGCTGCGCGGACTGTCGGCGGCCACGGCGGGCGAAATCGCCTTCCGCCTGACGGGGCTGCAAAAGCCGGGCGTATCGGATATCGACGCGCGCGCCGCCGCCGATCGCCTGCGCGCATTCCTCGATTCGCTGCCCTCGCTCTTTCAGCCGACGGCGCAGTATGACGGCGAAGGCGCGATCATCGACGTGTATCCCTTCCCCTACCTGTCCCGCGACACGGCGCTGCAAAAGCCCTTTTCATCGCTCTGCGCGGCGCTTGACGCGTATTTCTGCGGCCGCGACCGCCGCGACCGCATGACGCAGCGCTCGACGGCGCTCCGCCGCCTGATCAAAACGCATATCGAGCGCGCCGGACGCAAGCTGGCGCTGCAGGAGGAGGAGCTCGCCGACAGCGCGCGCATGGAGGAATACCGCGTGTGGGGCGAACTGCTCACGGCGCAGGCGCATCTCGTCCCGCGCGGCGCGAAAAGCGCGGCGCTGCAAAATTTCTACGACGAAAACGGCGGAACCGTCGACATCCCGCTCGATATCGCGCTCACGCCCGCGCAGAACGCGCAGCTCTACTTCAAAAAATACCGCAAGGCGCGCGCCGCGCGCAAGCTCGCCGCCGAGCAAAAGGAAAAAACGCTCGCCGAGATCGATCTATTGGAAAACGCGATGAGCGATCTGGACAGCTGCGAGGACGAAAGCGATCTGACCGACGTAAGGACGGTGCTCGAGGGCGCGGGCCTCATGCGCCGCGCGCCGCAGCGCGGCAGGAACAAGCGCCCCGAGAGCCGGCCGGCGGCGTTCCTGTCGCCCGAGGGGCTGTCCATCTACGTAGGCAAGAACGCCGTGCAGAACGAGCGCCTGACCGCCTCGGCGCGCGGCGGCGATCTGTGGCTGCACGCCAAGGACATGCCCGGCTCGCACGTCCTCGTGCGGCTGGACGGGCAGGAGGCGCCGGACGGGACGCTCGCGTGCGCGCTCAAACTGGCCGCCTTATTCTCCAAGGGGCGCGGCGCGGCGGTGCCCGTCGATTACACGCTGCGCAAGTATGTCAAAAAGCCCTCGGGCGCGGCGCCCGGGTTCGTGATCTACACCAACCAGAAAACGGCGGTCGTCACCTGCACGGAGGCCGATATCGGGCAAATCAAAAGACTGTAATGCGACGGGCGGCGCGCCCGCGCAAAATCGATCACGGAGGATGAGCTGCATGGACGCATGGAAGGACGCAACGGAAATCATCGAGCTGGACGAAGAAATCAAAGTGGTCGGGCTGAGCCTGCAAAAATCGGGGCTGCCCGTCACGTTCGGCAGCATGGGCAAGCTCTGGGAGCGCTACGGCGAAACCTGCCGGGGCAAAACGGAAAACGCCGCCGCGCCCGCCGTCGAGTACGGCGTCTGCCTGAACACCGTGCCCGACTACATCACCGGCTGCGCCGTCACGGAATTCGGCGCGGTCAAGGACGGCTGCCTCGCCTATACCCTGCCCCGGGGCCGGTACATCCGGGACACCTTCGGCGCGGCGACCTTCGAGGCGCTGGTCGGCGACGCGATCATGAAGCGCGACGTCGCGGCGTGGGCGAAGGCGCACGGCGTTCAGATCGACGGCCGCTTCATGGCCGAGGTGTATCCCGTGGCGCGGTACCGCGAGGACTGCTATGAAATGTACACGCTGACGCCGATCCGATAAGCGGAAAAGCCGCGCGAAAAGAGCCGCCGCTTCATACGGCGGCTTTTTTGTACGGACAACTTTGCATTCATCCCTTGACAAATGATTATAATGAATTTATAATGATCATGATCTATTACTACGAAAGGCGCGATGATATGCCCAAATATTCGGATATTGTGAACGATATCCGCTCGCAGATCCTGCAGGGCGATTACGCCGACGGCGCCAAGCTGCCCATCGAAAACGAGATGATGCGGTCCTACGCCGTCAGCCGCCAGACCATCCGCAAGGCGATGGACGTGCTCGAGGCCGAGGGCGTCGTCATGCGCAGGCGCGGGAGCGGCACGTTCGTGCGCAGGCATCGTTCGGTGGCGCGCACCGGCATCGTCGGCCTGATCGCCACCGACATCAGCGGACAGATCCCGCCGCAGGTGCTGCGCGGCATGGAGCGCGCGTTCACCAAGGAGGGCTTCGCCATGGTGCTGCGCAGCACGCGCAACCATGTGCAGTACGAGCGGCAGATGCTCGAATACTTCCTTGACAATCCCGTGGACGGCCTGATTATCGACGGCACCAAGACCACGCTGCCCAACCCCAACCTCGACCTGATCCGGCGGCTCATGGACGAAGGCACGCCCATCGTGTTCGTCAACGGCGCGTATCGGGGCATGGAGGACGCCGTCTGCGTCACGATGGACGACGAGGGCGGCGCCGCCACGCTGACGAACTACCTGATCGAGAACGGCTGCCGCAACATCGGCGGGCTGTTCCAGATCGATTACGAGCAGGGCCTGATGCGCTACGCCGGCTACACGCGCGCGCTCGTCCGGGCGGGGCTGCCCGTCATCGACCAGCACGTGGTGTGGTACAGCAACGAAACCAAGAATACCGAGCTTGCGGAATACTACGCGCAGGATAAGTTCGAGCCCTTCCGCGAGCTGGACGGGTTCGTGTGCCAGAACGATCTGTTCTCGCGCTTCGTCGTGCGCCTGTACCGCGCCATGACCGGCAAAGTGCCCCGCGTGGTCGGCTTCGACGACATTCTGACCTCGCCCTTCCCGCAGGTCGAGTACGTGACGCTGCCGCACGCCAAGGACGATATGGGCGCGCTGGCGGCGCGCAAGCTGCTCGCGCTGATCCGCGGCGAAAAGGCGGCGTCCGAAACCGTGCCGTGGGGCGCGCCCAAGCGGATCTGCGACACCGGCGAATAATCAGTACCAATTTTCGCGATTTCCGGAATCAACGGTTCCTGACTGATCGTATTTTTCAAAATTTGTCCGTATCATAGGTTGACAGAGCAGGATGAATTCGCTATACTGATGCTGACAGACGTGTTCGAGCGGAGGAGTTGCAATGACCCAGGATCTTGCCGTGCGCAGGGAAGCAAAGGCGCGCAGGCGGCGGTCGCAGGCCGCCTATTTCAAACGCTATTGGATGCTGTACGCCATGCTCGTGCTGCCGATCGCGTTCTTCGTGCTGTTCAAGTACGTGCCGATGGTCTACATCCAAATCGCGTTCAAGCAAAACAACATCATCAAATCCATCTGGGAAGTGCCGCTCGCCAAGAACAACGGCTTCGAGTGGTTCATCAAGGCGTTCGGCGACCGCGATTTTCTCTACGCCATCCGCAATACGCTGACGCTCAACCTGCTCGATCTCCTTTTGGGCTTCCCCGCGCCCATTCTGCTGGCGCTTTTGCTCAACGAATTGGCGTTCCCGCGCTTCAAGCGCATCACGCAGACCGTTGCGTACATGCCGCATTTCCTCTCGTGGATCATCATTTCCGGCATATCGACGCGCCTGTTCGCCGATAATTCGGGGCTGATTAATCAAGTCATCCTGCAGCTCGGCGGCGAAAAATACCCCTTCATCTCCAAGCCGACCAACTGGATATTCACCTATACGGCGCTGGGCATCTGGAAGGACATGGGCTGGAACACCATCATCTATCTGGCGGCGCTCACCGCCATCAATCCCGAACTGTACGAGGCCGCCAGCGTGGACGGCGCCGGGCGCTTCAGCAAAATGTGGCATATCACGCTGCCCGGCATCAAGCCCACCATCGTGACCCTGCTGATCCTGAACCTCGGGCGCATTCTGGGCAGCGAGTTCGACCGACCCTTCTCGCTCACCAATCCACTGGTCAGCGACGTATCCAACGTCATCTCCACCTACGTGTACCGCTGGGGCATTCGCGGCTCGCGCTTCTCGCTGACCACGGCGGTGGGGCTGTTCCAGTCGGTCATCTGCGTGGTCTTCCTGATCGCGTCCAACGCGCTGGCCAAGCGAATGGGCGAGCGCGGCGTGTGGTAAGGGGGCGGGCGAATGATCATTAAATCAAAAAAGACGCGCGCGGGCGATCTGGTGGTGGCGGCGCTGTGCGTGCTGCTCATCGTCATCTGCATTTTCCCGGTATTCAACGTGCTTTCGCGCTCGCTGTCGGACACGCGCTCGCTGGTGCGCCACGAGGTCATGCTGTTCCCCAAGGGGCTGAACATCGACGCCTACGAATGGGTGCTCAAGGACCCGAAATATCCCCGCTCGCTTTTGTGGACGGCGGAATTGACGGTGATTTGCAGCGTCGTTTCGATGGTGATGACCACGCTGTGCGCCTACCCGCTCACCTACGTCCATTTGAAGGGGCGCAGGGTGCTCAACACCGTGATCCTGCTCACCATGTACTTCAGCGCCGGCATGATCCCCAACTACCTGCTGATGCTGAACCTCGGGCTGCTGGAAAACCCGCTCGTACTGATCTTCCCGAACTGCTTGAGCGTGTTCAACATGATCATCATGCGCTCCTTCTTCTACGGCATCCCCGACAGCCTGCGCGAATCGGCGGAGATCGACGGCGCGAACCCGCTTCAAGTGCTGATTCGCGTGTACATCCCGCTTTCGACCTCGGTGCTGGCGACGCTCACGCTGTTCTACGCCGTGGGGCGCTGGAACGGCTTTTCCGACGCGCTGATGTACATCAAGCGCGAAAAGAACTACTACCCCATTCAGCTGCTTTTGTACAACACGCTCCAGAACGCCAGTTCCGTCGAGATCGCCACGCAGGAGGGCTTCGCCAATCCCGGATTGTCCGAGGGACTGCAGTGCGCCGCCGTCATGTTCGCCACCGTCCCGATCCTGCTGGTCTATCCGTGGCTGCAAAAATACTTCATCACCGGCGCGACCATCGGCGCCATCAAGGAATAACCGCTTATTCGCGCGCCTTACGCGCGTAGTAAGATAGAAAAAAGGAGGATGACCCATGAAAAGGATTCTCGCGCTGCTTCTGTGCCTGCTCATGACGATGAGCGTGATGAGCGCCTTCGCCGAGATCGACGGGTTCGTGGACGGCAAGTTCACCGCCACCCGCAAGATCACGGTGGAAATCTACGACCGCAACAACGACGGCGGCACCGACCCGACCAACAACAAGTTCACCGATTTCATCAAGAAGAACATGCTCGAAAAGTACAACGTCGAAGTCGAGTACATCCCCGTCCCGCGCTGGACCGAGGGCGAGGAAATGAACAACCTGCTCGGCGCCGACAAAGCGCCCGATATTTGCGTGACGTATGACTACGCCATGATCACCACCTTCGCCGGCATGGGCGGCGTGATCGATCTGGCTCCGCTCGTTCAGGAGCACATCGATCTGATCCCCAACGTCGTCAACCTGCTGGGCATGGAGTACATCAACTTTGACCTCGATCCCGCCACGGGCCACCTGTGGGCGATCGAAGGCCGCCGTCTCAACGACCCCGGCCAGCACACCTTCATCCGCGAGGATTGGCTCAAAAAGCTCAATCTGCCCGTGCCCACCACGCTGGAGGAATACACCAACACGCTGATCGCCTTCCGCGACAACGCCGAACTGCTGCTGGGCGACGACGCCGCGCAGATGATCCCCGTCATGATCACTCAGGACGTGGGCTGGCTCACCATTGAAATGGCGAAGGCGTTCGTGCCCAACGACGTGACCGATAAGGATTGGTACGTGTACGGCTACGACGATCGCGGCATCATGCGCGAGGGCTATAAGGAAGCCATCCGCGTGGTCAACGACTGGTACAACAAGGGCCTGGTCTGGAAGGACTTCGCGCTCTACGGCGAAGGCGACAACACGCACGAGAACCTGTTCAAGGCGGGCTTCGTGGGCGCCTTCACGCACAGCTTCGACCAGCCCTACCGCAACGGCAACGACTCCTATCAGGTCAACATGAAGAAGAACCTGGGCGACGATACCGCCGCGTACATCCCGATCCCGGTGTTCAAGAACGACGCGGGCGTGTACAAGAAGTACTATTCGCCGCAGGTGGACCGCAAGGTGTTCTTCCCCCATACCAACGACGAGCCCATCGCGTCCCTCCTGTACCTCGACTTCATCACCTCGCCCGAAGCGCTGTTCTATCTCCAGGCGGGCGACGTAGGCATCAACCATAACGTGACCGAGGACGGCGCCATCCAGCAGATTCCCGCCGTCGCGCCCGACATCGTGAACTCCGGCAACAACATCGACTACACCATGCTCAACAACGGCCTGCATCTGGGCGATCCCGATCTCGCCGCCAAGTCGTACGCGCTTTCGTATGCCGGCATCGATCCTTCCTACATCGTGGCGGCGCTCGATCTGTCCGCCTATGACGTGCGCAACTTCGCCGCGCCCAGCTGCGGCAACATCGCCGCCGAGGAAGGCGTAGGCACGGCGCTCAAGGAAAAGCGCAACAAC
>CAYWOS010000064.1:364-9238 GCA_964459985.1 uncultured Oscillospiraceae bacterium | reverse complement strand
CGCCGAAAACCATGACGCTGACCGTGCATTATGTGAACGATCAGTACATGCCCGTCGCCAGCGACGACGTGCGGACGCTCGGGGAGGGCGCGAACCAGCCGATTACCGCCGATCCGCAGAACCTCCAGCCCGATTACACGCTGTCGGGCGACGGCACGCAGTACGTCACCGTCGATCAGAGCAGCCCCGCAGAATACGAGATTTACTTCGTGTATTCGTACACGCCCGCGCCGAAAACCGTTCAGGTGACCGTTTACTATGTCGACGCCGGCTATATGCCCGTCGCGGAAAGCGATACGCTGACAATCAGTCAGGGGCAGGGCGTGCCGGTCGCCGCCAATCCGCAGAACCTGACGCCGAATTATGAGCTTGACGGCCAGCCCGTGCAGTATTTCGATATCGATCAGAATTCGTCCGACGCGATGGACGTCTATTTCTTCTATCGTTATGTCGAGCCGATCGTCGAGCCTAAAGTCATCACGCTGACCGTGCATTACGTCAACCGCGACAACATTCCCGTCGCGCTTGATTCGGTTTTCCAGATCAGCGAGGGCGTTGATATTCCCATCGCCGCCGATCCGCAGGATCTGTTGTCCAATTACGAGCTTGACGGGTCCGGCGTCCAGTACATCACCGTGAACCGTGACAGCGCCGACACGGCCGAAATCACCTTCTACTATAAACAGGTCGCCGCAAAAACCGTCACGCTGACCGTGCATTATGTGGATTCGCAATTCGTGCCGGTGGCGGATGACGATATCGTCACCCTCGGCCTTGGCAGCGACCAGCCCGTGACCGCGAATCCGAAGAATCTTTTGCCCGATTACTCGCTGGCAGGCGATGAAACGCAGTATGTCAGCATCAGCGAGAACAGCGCCGATAACTCGGAAATCTTCTTCATATACGATTACCATGCGCCCGTTTCCACGCCGAAAACGCTTACGCTGACCATTCATTATGTGAATTTCGATATGATCCCGGTAGCGAATGACCAGACGCGCACGCTCGGCGAAGGCGCCGGACAGCCCATTGCCGCCAGCCCCGAAAACCTTCTGCCCAATTATGTGCTGACGGGCGACGACGTGCAGTATGTGACCGTCGATCAATCGAGCCCTCTGACGGATGAGATCACCTTTTATTACGAATACCGGGAGCCTGTTTCCGAAATCCGGACCATGACGCTGACCATCCATTACGTCGACGCCGACAACATTCCCGTCGCGAGCGACAGCGTCGTCACGCTCTCCGAGGGGCAGGATATCCCCGTGACCGCTTCTCCGCGCGACCTATTGCCGAATTACGAGCCGGACGGCGAAACCGTCCGCTATGTGACCGTCAACCGGGACAGCGCGCCGACGGGTGAAATCTTCTTCTATTATCGCAGGAGCGCGGCGACGGAAGAGCCGGTCGTCACGCAGACGCCGCCGCCGGCGCCCAAAGTCGCCCTGATCACCGTGCAGTATAAAACGCTCGATGGAACGGCGCTTTACGTTGAGACGGCCGTACCGTGCTTTGAGGGACAGCAGAACATCATTAGGTACGACGCGAGCAAGCTCGGTTACGGCTATATCTTGAGCGACGACGCCGAGAAAACGGTGGCCGTCGACGCGAACGGCGTTGCGACGCCGGGCGAGATCGTCTTCTATGTCAGCGAGCCGGACGAAGTGTTCATCAACATCTATTACCGGAGTCTGGACGGAATGGACGTTGCTTCCTCGCAGACCGAGCTTTGCGTGATCGGCAACAACAGTTTCATGGCCAATCCCATCAACCTGCTGCCGGGCTACACGCTTCTGGGCGAGAACAGCCAGAGCGTCTATCTGGACGAAACGGGCAATTTGTCGATCAGTGAAATCATCTTCTGGTATCAGCCCGCCGCCACGGCGACACCCGACAACGCGACCGCGACGCCGCTGCCTTACGTCGTCGTGCCGATGGACACCTATTGCTATCCCAAGAACGACGGACTCAATTTCCGCTCCTCGCCGAGCAATCAGATCGACGCCAACATCATCCGCACGCTCGCAAAGAACGAGCTGGCGCACATCGTGGGGCTGGTCGTCAACGAGCTGAACGAGGAATGGTATCTTGTCGATATCCAGGGCGCGCGCGGCTTCCTCAAGAGCAATTTCATCCGTATCCTGTCCGACGCCGAGATCGCCGCGCTGTTCGGCATCGCGCAGCCTACGCCGACGCCGACCCCGACGACCGCCGCCACGCCCGTACCGGACGGCGCGCCCATCGACCGATGGGGGACGGTCAACGATACGTCGGTTCGGTTCCGCCGCGCGCCGCAAACGGGGAATAACGTGATCACCTCGCTCGCCAAGAATACGCGTTTGTGGATCTATCAGTCCTCGACAGACGAGGACGGCACCAAATGGTATTTCGCCAACGCCGGCGGCAAGCAAGGCTACATCATGGCGAAATTCGTCACGCCCATGACCGACGAGCAAAACGCCGCCTATCAGGCTTCGCTGCCCTCGCCCATGCCGACGCAGACGCCGGTCGTCACCACGACGCCGCCGCCTGTCGTCACGCAGCCGCCCGCCGCGTCGCCGACGGTTACGGTGACGGACATGCCTGTCGTTACGCCGACCGCCACGCCGGAGATTTATCACGGCTACGCGCTGACCACGACGCAGACGTTCCTGCGTACGGGCGTCAGCCTGACGTACGATTCGATTCTCACCACGCTGCCCGAGCGTACGCTCGTCAATATCACGGCGCAGACGCATGTCGACGGCGTGTGCTGGGACTCCGCGGATGTCATCGGCATCAATATGCGCGGTTTCATCGAGGATTCTGCGCTTCGCCACATCAATAACGAGGAAGCCGCCTACTACATCAACAACCTTTCGCCCGCCGTGCCCACCTCGACGCCGACCCCCAATCCCGCGCAGTACGACGGGTATGCCATCACGCAGGGCGATAACGTGCCGATGCGCTCCTTCCCGGACACAAACGCGAAGATCGAGGAGGTTCTTCAGATCGGCTCGGTCGTTATGGTGCACGGTCAGGAGTACGTGGGCGGCACGACGTGGCATGTCGTCCAGAGCGGCTCCTTCTGGGGATATATCAGGGGCGATCAGATCAGAATGCTCAGCGATTGGGAGGTCACGGGATATCTGGAATCGCTCAAGACCCCGACGCCTTCGCCCTCCGTCACGCAAACGCCCGCCGTCAGTGAAAACAATCTGTCAAGCTATGGCTATGTCGATACCAACAAAGTCAATCTGCGCGCCGCGCCGTCGAAATCCTCCGCCAAGATCAGGATGCTTGACGAATACGCCTTCGCGCTCGTATTGGGCATGGTCACAAACGACGAAGGCTCTTGGTATCAGGTATCGCAGGCGGGCACGGAAGGGTACATCATGAGCGATTACTTCACCGTGCTGACGCTCGGCGAGTTGACCGAGTTCCTGCAAAGCGACAATTACCTGAATTCCTCCAGCGACGCGACGATATCGACGGGATCGCAGATTCAGGCGGTCGAGGACTACAACCAGACCGTCTGGAAGAATCCCACCTTGAGCGCGTCCTACGAACCGTTTAACCCCTACGCCACGCCGACGGTGAATCCCGAGATCATCGTGACGCCGTCGCCGTCGCCCTCGCCGTCTCCGACGCCCTTCAACACCTTCGCGCCCATCGGCGGCGTGACGACGCCCAAGCCCGAAACGCCGACCACGTCCTTCCCGTATGGGTTGGTGCTGCTCGCCGTCGTGCTCATCGGCGGAAGCGGCGCCGTGTATGCTTACACCATTCATCGCCGCAACGAACGCAGGCGGCAGGCCGTCCGCGCGCAGCAGATGCGTCAGGCAAGCGCCGCGGGGCATCAGCCGTATATGCGCACGGCGCAGAACAACCCGCCGGCGCAGCAGACCCGCGCTTATCCGGCGGCTCCGTACATGCCGCCGATGGGCGGAACGCCGCGCGCCGCGCAGCCGCCGCAGACGACGTCGCAGTATCAGCCGCTTACGCGCGCGCCGCAACAGACGCCCGCCGATCAGGCGATTCCGCCGCAAAGCGCTGCAAACGCCGCGCAGCCGACCGGCAGCTTCACGCCCGTCGGCAGGACATACACACCACATGCATCGCAGACGACCAATCCGTATCGTCCCGTTCGTTCGCAGACGCCGCAAGCGCATCAGGCAACGCAGCAGTACACGCCCCGCTCCGCATCCGAAACGCCCGCCGATCAGACCCGGCAGGCCACGATCGTCTATCCGGCGATCAAACCGAGCGATTCAACGGCGTCGGGCTTCACGGTGGATCAGCCGATCAGGCGCAGGCGCTCGGACCGACATCAAAACGACGGGGACCGCACCTGAAACGAATCGGATTGCGATGAAAGGATACGCTCATGCTGAAAAGAATTGTCCTCATCATAACGGCGCTCCTGCTGATCGCCTCGCAGACGGCGTTCGCGGAAGCGGCCGGGGAAGGGGAAACGGTGATCGAGCCGCAATACCCCGTGCCCGAATATGTCGCCATGCTGCTCGAAGTCGCCGTTCAGGAGATCGGTTATGAGGAGTTGAGCGACAAATCCACCAAGTACGGCGTGTGGGCGGGAGATCCGTATGCCGAATGGTGCGCCGAATTTGTCTGCTGGTGCGTCAACCAGACCGATATCCGATTCGGGATCAAACTGCTCGCCGACGTTTACCCCAATTACTCCGCCTCCAACATCGGCCGCAACTGGTATTTGTCCAAAGGGCGCTATATCGCGCGACGCGGCATCGTGCCGGGGTGGGGGAGCGAGTGGTATATCGGTGAGGACGCCGCGCTTCCGCTCAACGGGTATGTGCCGCAGCCGGGCGATCTCGTCTTTTTCTCCAACAATGACAAGGGGGATACGTCGCATGTCGCGCTGGTCGAGTATTGCGCGAAGGATGCCGACGGCAATATATCCGTTCATGTTATCGAAGGGAATAACCCTTCCGCCGTCGTCCGAAACGCGTATCCGATCGATTACTGGATGATTCTCGGATACGGCACCGTGCACGACATCGCCGATATCACGCTGCAATTCGGCTGCGACGGTGAGAAGGTCAGAAAACTGCAGCGCGCGCTGGTCGCCGTCGGACTGCTTGATCCGCAGTATGTCACGGGCAAGTACGGCGCCATCACGCAGCAATGCGTCAAAACTTATCAGCGTCAGTGTGGCCTGAAGGAAACGGGCATCGCCACGCGCGACGTGCAGCTGCTGCTGTACAAGGCGGCGGGCATCTGACGGAATATCGGGGAGAGCGTCGAACAGTCGGCGCTCTCTCGCGCTGTATTCGCAGGATTATCCGCGAATCGTTTGCTGTTTCCGCATAGTTATGATATAATGCTCAAGCAAGCCGAAGGCTTGGCCGGATCGACAGGCGGAAGGTTCGTAGACCCGCACGCCGATAAACCTATGATATACTGTCCGGGATTCCGTGCAGCGCGACGCTCGCCGGTGGAATGTATCATGGGTATTGTTCATAGAATCAATGGATGAATTCAATGGATAAAACCACCAATCCGAGTACACACTAACCGATGAAATGAAACGGAGGTGTCCGATCGAATGCGGGATATGCTGATCGTCATGAACTACAACGACGAAGCCAGCCGCGCGATCACGCGCAAACTGCGTTCGATGCGCGTTTGCTGTAAAATCGCCGGGAAAGGCGCCGCGCCCGAAGAAATCGCCGCGCAGCAGCCTCTCGGGATCGTGATTGCCTCGGGCGCGTCGGGAAATGACGCGATCACGCTCGATCCGGAATTGCTGCAAACGCTTCATCTCCCGGTTCTGGCGCTGGGCGAGGCGGCCTCGGCGCTGCTTCCGCATCTGGGCGGCACGGTCGGGGACGTCGTGATCGGGAGCGTCGTGAACCGCATCGACTACATGCCCTGCGCGCTGCTTGACGGCTTGGACGCTACGGAGCATCTTTTGCAGAATGTCCGCGAATATCGATTGGATACGGAAAGCGTCACGCCGATTTGTCTTTGTCAAAACATCGTCGTCGGATACGCCGCCGAGGAAAAATGCGTGTACGGGCTGCAATTGCCCGTCGAGCAAAACGACCCGGATTTGTCAAGCGTGCTCAATAATTTCGCGCTGTTGATCTGCGGCTGCACGACATGGTGGGACGACGAAGCCTTTGTCGGGCGCGCGGTCGAGGAAATCCTGCGCCTGACGGGCGACGGCCGCGCCGTGTGCACGATGACGGGCGGACTGAACAGCGGCGTCAGCGCGCTGCTTTCATACCGCGCGCTGGGGGACAGGCTGCAGTGTATTTTCATTGATACGGGGCTTTTGCGCGAGAACGAAGGCGACGACGTGATGCGGTACTATCATCATCAGGTGGGCATCAACGTTCTTCGCGTGCACGCCGAGGATCGCTTTCTGGCCGCGCTGAAAGGCGTGACGGACGCGACTGAGAAGAATCGCGTGATCGGCCGTCTGATTCAGGAGATTTTGGACGAGGAAATCGCCAAGATCGACGAATACAGCGCGATTATTCGCGGCACGACGCAAAACGATCTGATGTTCCGCGATGCGCAGACGCCCGTCAGACCCGCCGCGCTGCGCGGAAAGAGCGTGCCCGTTATCGAGCCGGTTCGCGAGTTGTTTAAGGATGAAGTGCGCAGGGTAGGGGATTTCCTCGGGCTGCCCGCCGAGATCGTTTCACGACAGCCCTTCCCGGGCAGCGGGCTTGCCTCGCGCATCATCGGCGAGGTCACCGTCGAACGACTCAAGCTGCTGCGCTCGGTCGATCTGATCTTCCGCGCCGAAATTGCACGATCGAATGTCGTTAAGCGTCTATGGCAGTATTTCGCCGTCCTGACGCCCATGCCGGGCGAGAGCGGTTATGTTGTCTGCCTGCGCGCCGTTCACGCCAGCGAGAGCGCGCTCGCGTACGCGGCCAGACTGCCGTATGACGCGCTGGAAAACGTCGTAACCGAAATCGCGTATCAGCATCCCGAGGTACTCCGCATCGTCTATGATCTGACGCCCAGCAATCATTACCGCGGCATCGAGTGGCAGTAAACGAAAGACAAACCGGGGGAGCAGAGCACATCATGCGCATCACACATCCGCAGAGCGTATTTCAGGGGATTCCGCCCGAGGACATGTTCTTTGTGGCAAACGATCAGCAGATCCAAATGGGAACAGGTTTTGTCATTCGCTTTATGCAGTTCGAGATGTATCCGGAACGCCCGCAGCATCTGTTTTTGCAGATCGACGCCCAGCCATCGGCGCGCGCGCTGTTGTTCGGCGCACTGCTCGCGCGCGCGGAACAGCTCCGTTCGCTGACGCCCAGCATTCCTTCGCGCCTGTACGCGCAGCTTCAGCCCACAGACGAGGAAATGATGCGTTTTTATGAGCGCTGCGGCTTTCGCAACGACGATTCGGAGGATATGTATCGCTTCGAGCCCATCGAGGGCGTCGCGCGCGCGCCGATGGGCATGAAATTCGCGTCGATCGCCCTTCAGGACGACGCTTCGATCGCGGCGTTTCTCGCTCGCGTGAATCAATACAGAATTCAGCCTATTGACCGCGATTATCTGATGCTCTGGATGCAGCAGCAGCATTTCCTCGCGCTCGGTTTCTATCGCGGGACCACGCCCGTTTGCGAAGCCGTTTTCACGGGCGCGGGCGATCAGGTCACGCTGACGACGCTGTATACGCATGCCCAGTACCGCCGTCAGGGAATGGCGGCGCAGTTGATCGGCGCAGCGTCGGCAATCCTGAAAGAACGCGGCGTCCATATGATTTACACGCATATTTTTCGCAGGAATCTGCCGCAAGCCGGACTGATGAAACGTTTGAACGGCGTATTGATCCGCCCTGTCGTCATGTTGCCGGGGCTTGATATTTGAGTGTTGGGAGAGCGCGATATGAGCGAATCGTTGAAAACCATTGATCTGTATACCGACGGCGCCTGCTCCGGGAATCCGGGGCCGGGCGGTTGGGCGGCCATCCTGCGCTATGGCGAGCACGAGACGGAGTTGAGCGGCTCGATGCCGCGCACCACCAACAACCGCATGGAGCTGTTTGCCGTCATCAGCGGTCTGGGAAAGCTCAAGTATCGCTGCCGTGTCAATGTGTATTCGGACTCCGCATATCTGGTCAACGCCTTCAACGAGCATTGGATCGACGCATGGAAACGCTCGGGCTGGAAAACCAGTGACAAGAAACCGGTCGAGAACCAGGATTTGTGGACGCTGCTGTTGCTCATTATCGATAAAAACAAGCATATCATGACGTTCAACAAGGTAAAGGGGCACGCCGATCATCCCGAGAATATCCGCTGCGATACGCTTGCAAAAGAAGCTATCAAGAATTATTTAAAGCACAATCCAGATATGGGAGAAGCAGATACTGCGGTAATCGTCCATTCGGGCGAATGAAACGATTCGCGCGCGGGGTAGGGAACAATGCTCCTTGCTCATCTTGCGGTAACTTCGCGGAATAACTGACAGAATGCATTTCATTATCGGTTAGGAACGGCAACAAGATACTGCGGTAATCGTCCATTCGGGCAAATAAAACGATTCGCGCGCGGGGTAGGCAACAATGCTCCTTGCTCATCTTGCGGTAACTTCGCGATATAACTGACAGAATGCATTTCATTATCGGTTAGGAACGGCAACAATGGAACGAAACAGTATTCTGTGAGCAACAGTTCGATACGATTGATTTCCTTGCAGCGAGACGATAGTCCGATACGATTGATTTATCTGCGTGAGACGACAGTCCGATATGATTAACTGATTTCGCCACCGCGAGCCGGCAGGTCAACACGATTGACTTCTTTGCAGCAAACCGATAGTCCGCGATACGATTGATTTCTCCGCCGTGAGCCGATAGTTCAATACGATTGAATAGATTTC
>CAYWOS010000064.1:0-264 GCA_964459985.1 uncultured Oscillospiraceae bacterium | reverse complement strand
GCCGCCGCGAGCCGATAGGTCAACACGATTGATTTCTTTACAGCAAGCCGATAGTCCGATATCAATACGATTGAATAGATTTCGCCGCCGCGAGCCGATAGGTCAACACGATTGATTTCTTTACAGCAAGCCGATAGTTCAACACGATTAAAACTAATCCCACCGCCGTGAGCCGACATTTCGATATGATTGATTACTTTGCAGCAAGTCGATAGTTCAACACGGTTAATACTAATCCCACCGTCGTGAGCCGACATTTCGATA
>CAYWOS010000063.1:0-9889 GCA_964459985.1 uncultured Oscillospiraceae bacterium | reverse complement strand
ATCATCGTCTACGTCGGCTGCGGCGAGCGCGGCAACGAAATGACCGACGTGCTCATGGAATTCCCCGAACTGCACGACCCGCGCACCGGCGAATCGCTGATGAAGCGCACCGTGCTGATCGCCAATACATCGGACATGCCGGTCGCGGCGCGCGAGGCCTCGATCTACACCGGCATCACCATCGCCGAATACTACCGCGACATGGGCTACAAGGTCGCCATCATGGCGGACTCGACGAGCCGCTGGGCGGAAGCGCTGCGCGAAATGTCGGGACGTCTGGAGGAAATGCCCGGCGAGGAAGGCTATCCCGCCTATCTGGGCAGCCGCATCGCCGAGTTCTACGAGCGCGCGGGCTACGTCAAGGTGCTCGGCTCTTCGGGGCGCGAGGGCAGCATCACCGCCATCGGCGCGGTGTCGCCCCCGGGCGGCGATATTTCCGAGCCGGTCTCGCAGTCCACGCTGCGCATCGTCAAGGTGTTCTGGGGCCTGTCGGCGCAGCTCGCCTACAAGCGCCATTTCCCCGCCATCGACTGGCTGCAGTCCTATTCGCTCTACGTCGATACGCTGGCGGAATGGTTTGACGACAACGTCGCGCCCGAATGGAAGCATCTGCGCGGCGAGGCGATGCGCGTGCTCCAGCAGGAGGCCGAATTGGACGAAATCGTGCGTCTGGTCGGCGTCGACGCGCTGTCGTGGAAGGATCGGCTGACGCTCGAGGTCGCTCGCTCCATCCGCGAGGACTACCTGCATCAGAACGCCTTCGACGAGATCGACACTTACACCTCGCCCGACAAGCAGTATCACATGCTTCGCCTGATCCTGCTGTTCGGCGAAAAGGGGCGCGCGGCGCTCGACGCCGGCGCGAACCTGTCCGAGGTGCTCGCCATGCCCGTGCGCGAGCGCATCGGCCGCGCGAAATTCATTCCCGAGGATCAGTTGACCGAGTTCAACAAGATCGAGTCCGAATTGAGCGGTCAGGCGTCTGCGCTGCTCGGGGAAGGGGGATTATAAGATGCTCAAGGAATACTCCACCATCCGCGAGGTTGTCGGTCCGCTCATGCTGGTCGACGGCGTATCGGGCGTGACGTACAACGAGCTGGTCGAGATCGAACAGTCAAACGGCGAAAAGCGTCAGGGCAAGGTGCTTGAAATCGACGGCGACCGGGCGCTGGTTCAGCTTTTTGAATCGAGCAACGGCCTGCGCATCGACGGCGCCAAGGCGCGCTTTCTCGGCCGCAGCATCGAGCTTTCGGTATCGCCCGACATGCTCGGGCGCGTGTTCGACGGCATGGGCAACCCGCGCGACAACGGCCCGGCGCTCATTCCCGAAAAGCGCATGGACATCAACGGCGAGCCGCTCAATCCCGCCGCGCGCGACTATCCCAGCGAGTTTATCCAGACCGGCATTTCGGCGATCGACGGGCTGAACACCCTCGTGCGCGGGCAGAAGCTGCCGGTGTTCTCGGGCAGCGGCCTGCCGCACGCCAAGCTCGCCACGCAGATCGCGCGGCAGGCGAAGGTGCTCGGCACGCAAAGCAAATTCGCCGTCGTGTTCGGCGCCATCGGCATCACGTTCGAGGAAGCCGATTTCTTCATCAGCGACTTCCGCCGCACCGGCGCCATCGAGCGCGCCGTGCTGTTCATGAACCTCGCCAACGACCCGGCGATCGAGCGTATCGCCACGCCGCGCATGGCGCTCACCGCCGCCGAATACCTCGCCTACGAAAAAGGAATGCACGTATTGGTCATCCTGACCGATATCACCAATTACGCCGAGGCGCTGCGCGAGGTGTCCGCCGCGCGCAAGGAAGTGCCCGGCAGGCGCGGCTATCCCGGCTATCTGTACACCGACCTTGCCACCATGTACGAGCGCGCCGGCCGCGTCATCGGCAAGGAAGGCTCAATCACGCAGATCCCCATCCTGTCCATGCCCGAGGACGACAAAACGCATCCCATCCCCGATCTGACGGGCTATATCACCGAGGGTCAGATCATATTGAGCCGCGAACTGTACCGCAAGGGCATCGAGCCGCCCATCGACGTTATGCCCTCGCTGTCGCGCTTAAAGGACAAGGGCATCGGCAAGGGCAAGACGCGCGAGGATCACGCCGCCACCATGAACCAATTGTTCGCCGCCTATTCGCGCGGCAAGGACGCCAAGGAACTGGCGGTCATTCTGGGCGAGGCGGCGCTCAGCGACGTCGACAAACAGTACGCGGCGTTCGCCGACGCCTTCGAGCGCGATTACGTCGCGCAGGGCTATCAGGCGAACCGTCCCATCGAGGAAACGCTCGAGATCGGCTGGAAGCTGCTCGCCATGCTGCCCAGAAGCGAGCTTAAGCGCATCCGCGACGATATGCTCGATCAATATCTGCCGAAACGTGAGGAGACGAACTGATGGCAACGCTTCGCGTGAACCCCACGCGTATGGAGCTGACGCGCATCAAGCGCCGGCTCGTGACCGCAAGGCGCGGGCATAAACTGCTCAAGGACAAGCGCGACGAGATGGTGCGCCGGTTTATCGCGCTCATCCGCGAAAACGCCAGGGTGCGCGGCGAGGTCGAAAACGAGCTGCGCGGCGCGCTGGGCAATTTCGCGCTGGCGCGCGCCGTCATGGATCAGCAGGCGCTCGAGGAAGCCGTGCTGTATCCGGCGCGCCGCGCCAACGTCCGCATCGGGCAAAAGAACATCCTTTCGGTGCGCGTGCCGACCATCACGGTCGAGCAGGATTCCATGAAGGACAGCGAATTGCCCTACGGCTTCGCCGAAACGAGCGCGCAGCTCGACGACGCCATCGCCACGCTCGCGGCGCTGCTGCCCAAGTTGCTCAAGCTCGCCGAGATCGAGAAATCCTGCGATCTGCTCGCCGACGAGATCGAAAAAACACGACGCCGCGTTAACGCGCTGGAGTACGTCATGATCCCGCAGTTCGAGGAAACCATCCGCGCCATCGCCATGAAGCTCGACGAGAACGAGCGCGGCTCGCTCACGCGGCTGATGAAGGTCAAGGCGATGATCGCCGAAAGACAGGAATCCTCATAAAATCAATGAAAACGGCGTCGTAAGCGCCGTTTTTTGAGGTGTAATTATGGGCTATATCAGCGAAATCCGCAAAAAGGTCGGTCATGACGAGATCATCATCGTCGGCGCAAGCGTCGTCGTCGTCAGGGACGGCAAAACGCTGCTCCAGCGCCGCCGCGACAACGGCCTGTGGGCGACGCACGGCGGCTGCGTCGAGATCGGCGAGGACGTCGAAACCGCCGCGCGCCGCGAGCTGCGCGAGGAAACGGGGCTGACGGCGGGCGACATGACGCTGCTGGGCGTTTATTCCGGCGAGGACGCGCGATACACCTATCCCAACGGCGACAAGGTGAGCGTGGTGGACGTCGTGTACCTGTGCGCGGATTTCACGGGCGAGATCGCGCCGCAGGAAAGCGAGGTCGCGGCGCTCGAGTGGTTCGATCTGTCCGCGCTGCCACACGAGCGCGAAATCAGTCCGCTTAACCGCCGCCCGATCAGGGACGCCGCCGCGCGGTACGCCGCGACGCCCGCGCGGTGCCGCGGGCCAAAGACGCCGGACATCGGGCGCAAGCTCGATACGCTGCGCATGATCGCGCGCCTGTTCAACGCGCAGAGCATCACGTGGGCGCTCGGCGCGTCGGCGCTGTTGTATATCAGGGGCATCGTCGATGATTTCCATGATCTGGATATCATGATTGCCGATGGGGACATCGATCGGGCGACGGCGGTTCTTGACACGCTTGGGCAGAGGCTTCCGCCCGAGGGCAACGCAATGTACGCCACCAAACACTTCTACGAGTACGTCATCGATGGCACGGACATCGATTTGATCGCCGGCTATACCCTTGTGCGGGACGATAAGCGACACGAGTTCCCCCTGACCCGGGAAAAAATCGCCGGAGCGGTCTCGCTTGACGGCGAAACCGTTCCGCTTCAGGCGCTCGCCGACTGGCGCGAGTATTATCTCCTCATGGGGCGCGAGGGCAAGGCGCGTCTGATTAACGAAGCGCTCGAGAAATAAACAACTCGGCGGGATAACGGCTTTTCGACAGGTTGAAACGGCGCGGGATATCAGCGACAGCCCTATCGGGAAGTATTTGTGCTTGGAATTTACGCCGGAATAATTGCCTGTTTGCTTAAGCATGAGACAGGCGGAATGACGGAGCGACAAATCGGGATTTGTGGGGGAGGATTACTTATGTTTTTTGGAAAAGAAGCGGACGAAAAGGCCATGATTATTTTTTGGCAATGGTTTGCTGAAAATGAAACATGGATAATCGAAAAGTCTAAAACTGATGGAATGTCCGTCGTTGAAGCTGTAGATAAAGAATTGAAGCCGGTTTTTCCGTATTTCTAGAAAGAAATAGAATTTCAACTTGGGTATAATGATGGAAAAGGAGAGTTTTTCTTCTTTGATTTACACAATAAGAACCTATTGAGAGATGCTACTCGTCTTTCTGAACTTATGCCAAAGGAATTGCTACCACAATGGACTTTCATTATCGAACACTGACTTTGTGTTTTGAGTAAAAACTTGCACCCCGCAGAATTCCCGTTTATCCGGATAGTTATGCGCATCATCCTACATAAAGCAATACCCGCCGAAAAGGAAAGCTTTCTTTTCGGCGGGTACTATTATGTACTTCCTTATGTAGCCGTCACATGCCCGCGCCGCCGTTTTGCTGTTGGTCAAGCGGCGTTCCCGCGCCCGTTTTGTCCGCTGTTATGCGGAAGCGCTTCATGCATTCCCTTGAGATCGGCGTAAGGGACGGCTCGGTCGGGGACTCGGGTTTGAAAGCCGCGCCGTTCAATCTTCCCTATCCTTCGGCGTCGGTTTGCGGGGCGGGCGCGAGCGGCAAAACCATCTGATAGAGCTTGAGCATTGTGCCGTCGGTCAGACGGATGGCGTTGGGCAGTTCGCCGACGATGCGGAAACCGACCTTTTCATACAGCGCGCGGGCGCGGAAATTGCCCTCGATGTGCTGCAGCTCCACCTGCGTGACGCCGCGCGCGCGCGCCGCTTCCACCAATTCGCTGAGCAGCGCCGTGCCG
Source organism: uncultured Oscillospiraceae bacterium (assembly GCA_964459985.1). Taxonomy (GTDB): domain Bacteria; phylum Bacillota; class Clostridia; order Christensenellales; family Aristaeellaceae; genus CAYWOS01. Next base: position 4,816 of record CAYWOS010000063.1, on the reverse strand, counting down.
ATGCCCAGTCCCCAATACTTTTTGTACAGCCCGATGCCGACCGAAGCGCGGTGCTTCTCCTTGACGCGCGATTTGAAATTGATCTGGCAGTTGCCCGCGATCCCGTCGTCCGTTTCGGCGATGATCATCATGCAGTCGGGCGAGGACAGCGTGCCCTCGAGGAAGCGCGTTTCCTGCTCGAGCGTTTCGGTGCATTCCTCGGGCGTGCGCAGAATATAGGGCGTTTCGCCCGATATCGTTTTGATAAAGCGGTTCATTTCCTCGGCGTCCGAGGCGCGCGGCGCGCGCAGACGGCAGGCGCGCCCGTCCTTGAGCGTGATGGTTTTCCCTTCATAAATCATTAGGATTCCTCCTTTTCCGCCATGTCCCACGCCGTTTTCAGCCACGCGGCGGAGGCGCGGATGTAGCTCATCTGATCGGCCGCGCCGAAATGCTCGATGGCGAGATCGCCGCTCAATCCGTCGCGGCGCAGCGCGCGCAGCAGCTCGAGGATCGGCAGGCATCCGCCGCCCACGGGCGCGGGATAGAGCCTGCGCCCCATGATCGACTCGATCGGCTGATCGCCGCGCGTCAGGCAGACAGGCGAGCGATCCTTGAGGTGCGCCGCCGTCACATGCCCGCGCAGCGAGGCGTATGCCTCAACCGCGTCCTCCTCCGAATAGATGAAATTGCCGGTGTCGAACACGCACTTGAGCGCCGGCACGGCGTCAAAGAAACGGTGCAGCTGTCCGACCGTCGAATACGGCGCTTCGCGGGCGTCGAAATCCTCGATGCCGACGGAAACGCCCAACGCCCCGGCATACGCGCAAAGATCGCGCAGCGCCGACATCATGCCGGGCAGCACCTGATCGATTGTTTCGCCCGGCCGTATGAAGCCCGGCACGACCAGCACGCGCGCGACGCCCAGCCGCGCGGCTTCGTCGATCATGGCATAGCCCGGCTGCGCCTGGCTGTCGTGCCCGAAATCAAAGAACCCGTTGATCGCGCAGATGTCAAGCCCCGCCCCGCGCAGCCTGTCCGGCAGCGCGTCCTCCGCCGTCAGCGAGGCAAAATCCATTTCGACGCCCTGAATGCCGAGCGCCGCGACCTCGGCGAGCACATCGCGCATCGCGCGCCCCGTCTGCTTTTGCGCTTCCGCGATATGCTGATAAAATACCGATATTCTCATGGCTGTCTCCTTATTTGTAGTACGAAACATACTCCACGCTCATGCGGGCGACCGGCGGTTCGGTCATCGACGGCTCCAGAACGACGCCGTAAACGTTGATGACCGAGCCCACGCTCACAACGTCGTCCAGATAGCTGTCCGAAACGAAGTAAATCGCGCCGCCGTTGTAGCTCTCGCCGCCCCAGTAGCCGTTCCCTCTTTCCACCTGCGCCAGCATGGTCATCAGGCCGTCGCCATAGGTCACTTCGGTCACTTTGGCGATCACAAGAACCTTTTTATCGATATACGCGGCGGGATCTTTCACGATCTCCAGCCCGAGGATCTCCTTGTCGCGCACCTTGTTGAAGGCGTAAATGCCCTTCTGCGCGTCGGCGTATTCCGGGCAGAAGGGGTATTCGGCGATCAGATCCTCGAGCCCTTCCTCGTGCACGGTGACGGTGAGCGTGTGCTCCTCCCAGTCGGCGGCGGTCAGCTTCTCCTTGAACTTGCCCTTTTGATCGACCTCGGCCTCGATGATATCGCCGCCGTCGATCCGCAATTGCACGCTCGCGCCCGGCGTTGTGATGCCGCTTACGATGATTTTCGAGCGATCGACATAGCCAAAGGGGACGTCGGTCAGCTCGAGCGCCGCCTTGCCGTCGTCCACGGGAATCACCCGCGTGAGCGAGTTTTGCCGCATGTCCTTTTTGTCGGCATAGGAAACGATCTTGTTGTCGCCGGGCGTCAGCGTGACCTCGCAGGCATACTTCGCCTCGTCGTCCACCTTCGCCTTGGTTTCGACGCCGTCGAGCGATACGAACACCGAGGCGAGCTTTTCCGTCCCGCCCATCATTTTGTACGTGCCCGAATGCGCGTTCAGGATCAGGCGCTCGTCGTCGTGGCTGAGATCGGCGACGGGCGTCAGGCGCTCGCCGATCACGAAGAAACCCGCCCAGCCGAAGGAGCCCTCGAAGCCGACATGGGCGTATGTCGTGATGTCATCCATTAATTCCGTCGGGTTCAGGTGTCTGGCGGCGCTTGCGATGGTGGACTGCGCGTACGAATACATGTACGCTTTCCCATTGTAGTAGCAAAGGGAATACATGCCGGATTCGTACTGGTAAGGCGGGTTGGTAATCATCGAGCCGATGATGTCGCGCCTTACTTTTCTGCTCCGGTACGCACTGACGCGGAGCATCCGGTACCGCCCGCAGAACAAGTCTTCCTTCATGGATTTGGTCAGCGCGTCGAGCTTCCCCAGCGACAAATCATCCAGATGCCACACATTGCGCGTTCCGGCGTTCTCAAACGCCTCCAGCCGGATGCGCCCGTCGGGGAAATGCTCGTGAAACGCCTCGAAGACCACGCTGCCCTCGGCATAGCGCATCCGCGCGTTTTCCTCGGTTTCGCCGCGCGAGAGAATGAGATCGATGTGCTCGTCAAGGTTGTCCGCCGTCACGATCGTCCACTCGGCGCTGTCCTTGAGGAAGACCTTGACGCCCTCCTCGGGGATCGCGACGTAATCGCCCTCGGCGGTCAGCGCCAGCGCGGCGGGGATGAGGCAAAGCAGCAGCAGCGTCAGGGGCATCAGATACCGCTTCTTCATAAAGGCAGCCTCCTTCATATTGATCGCCGGATGATTCGGGGAAGGGTCGATCCCGGACGGCGCGCGTTACGGCTTTTCTTTGCCGTTGACGAGATCGTCCGCCGTGATGGTCATTAGGTTGTCGCGCGTCAGTTCCTCCCGCGAGGCGGCGAGGCGGTCGGCTTGCTCGGCGATGGCGCGCTCGAACAGGTTGCGCACGCCGCGCGCGTTGCCGAACCCCGCGATATTCCCGCTCGCGGCGGTCAGGATATCGCGCAGTTCGTCCCGCGCGTCGGGCGACAGCGTATAGCCGCCCTTGCCGCAGCGCATGTCAAAGATCGCCATCATTTCGTCCACCGTGTAGTCGGGGAAGAACAGAAAGCGGTTGAAGCGCGATTCGAGGCCGGGGTTCGAGTGGACGAATTCCTCCATCAGCTCGGTATAGCCCGCCGCGATGACCACCAGATCGTCGCGGTTGTCCTCCATCGCCTTGAGGACGGTGTTGACCGCCTCCTGCCCGAAGTCGCCCGGGCTTGTCTGAAACGTCAGCGAATACGCCTCGTCGATGAACAACACGCCGCCCTTCGCCTTTTCGACGGCCTCCTGCGTTTTGATCGCCGTCTGCCCGACGAACCCGGCGACCAAGCCCGAGCGGTCGACCTCGACAAGCTGACCCTTGGACAGCACGCCCAGCGATTTGTAGATGCGCGCCATGAGCCGCGCGATCATCGTTTTGCCCGTGCCGGGATTGCCCGAAAAGACCATGTGCAGCGACAAATCGGGCGTCGGCAGGCCGAGCGCGGCGCGCTTTTTCCCGATGCTGATCCAGTTGATCAGGCTGTCCACCTCTTCCTTGACGGAGGTCAGCCCGATGTAGTCGCGCAATTCCTTTTTGAGATCCTCGATGTCCTCGGGCGGCGCTTCCGTTTCGGCTTCGGCTTGCCCGGCGGGCGCGGCGGCCGCCTTTTGCTCCTGCGCGGCTGGCTTTTCGGGCGCTTTGTCCGGCTTGGGCGCGCCCCAGAGATCGCTGCCAAGCGAGCGCAGGTTTTGCCGGAGCATATCGTTCATGATGGTGTTTTGCAGCGAAATGATTTCATCCTTGCGCGATGTCGAATCCGCCATACTTACAGTCCTTTCAGCCTCCGTGCGGAGAGCGGCGCGCGGCGTCCCCGGCGCGGCGCGATCGGGGCGCGGGCTGCGGCGTTCGGCCGGGCGCGCCCGGGATCGCCCGACAGCCGGATTTGCGAGCCACGCGGTCTTAAGCCGCGTCGGACGGGCCCCGTTTGCATTGACTTGATCCGATTATAAGGGACGGAAGCGAAAATGTCAACGCGCGGGGATCATGCCGCGCGGCAAACCGTTTTTACGTATTTTCGGTTTTTCTTTTAATCTTCGCAAAAACCGTTGACAACGGCGAAAACCGATGATATGATGGTACAGTTGTCTGTATTATCGGGCAACTGTGTTCTCATGTCCGGCAAAGCGAGGCGAGCGCATGTCCGAAAGGCTGAAAATCCCGTCCATGCGGGTGGTCGGCGCAAGGCAGACGCTCCGCGCGATCAGGGCGGGCAAGCTCGAAAGCGCGTTCGTCGCAAGCGACGCCGCGCCGAAAATCCGCGAGGAGCTGATCTCCGCCGCGAACGAAGCCGCCCTGCCCGTCACGCTCGACCGCACGATGGACGACATCGGCAAAATGTGCCGCGTCGACGTGCCCTCGGCGGCGGCGGGAATCCTCAAAATCGGGGATGTCCCGGCAGCGACGCCGACGAACACAAATCCGTGAGCCAAGGATTCATCTCAACCGTGGACGAATCACCGGCTCCCCAAATCCGTGAGCCGAAGATTCCGCGAAACGGATGCAGAAACGAGACGATTTTTCGTTTCTGCAAGGAGCAAGGCCGAAGGCGCAGCAGCGCTGCGTCGAGGTCGCAGCGACACAGCAGAAATGGAAAAGCGACCGTTTATGCGTGCGTTGAGCGAATCCGGGGCGAACAACAACGACTATATATCTCCGAGGGTTGCGGGGATTTTATAGGAGGAGACCGTGAACCGGCTCCGAACAATTATCAGGAGGTGCTTCCATG
>CAYWOS010000062.1:0-10167 GCA_964459985.1 uncultured Oscillospiraceae bacterium | reverse complement strand
CGGACAGGAGCAGCGCCAGACTGTCCTGCCATAGATCGCGCCAGCCGCGTCCGCCGCGCCCGTAATCGTGATGCGGCAGGAAGCTGCACCCGCAGATGCGGCGCAGCACCGGCTGCGCGCCCACCCAGGCGATCCATGCGTCATAATCCGCGTTCGCGGTGCGGACGCTGATGTCGCAGGCGCTTTGCCACCATGCCTTGGTGCGTTTGAGCGCTTCCCCGACCGCGCCGGGGGTCAGGTACGCGCTCGGGTCGTCGCCTATGGCGAGCGCGATCTGATACCGCCTGCTCTCGCCCGGCGCGATCGTCGTCTTTTCGAACCACATCGCCGCGATCATTTCGCCGCCCTGCGCGCGCTCTCCGGCCTTGGAGAATTTCACTCTGCGGGGGAACACGACGGCGTCGGGCCAATCGCAGCTTCCCTGTCCGATAAAATCGGCTGCGCGCGGCACGAATTTCTCCGGCGGGCGGCCCGTATCGTCGCCGCCGAACACGCGGTAAACGGTATCGCCCGGCTTATGCCCGCGCTCGTCGAACGTCAGCGTCTGCCGCAGCTCCGCGCCCCGGGGCGCGAGCGTCAGGCGATGAAGCAGGCTGGTGACGTGACGGTGATCGCGCAGGTTGTCGGCGGAACGCCCGTACAGCGGGACTGCGGCGACGGGCGTCAGCGTAATCGCGCGCTCGCCTTGGTTGACGAGCGTGACCTGCATGATTTCGACGCGCTCCTTTCCGCTTGGGACGAAGCTGAGCGTGCGCGCAATCAGCCCGGTTTTTTTCCGGCGGCGTTCCAGCTCCTGCCACAAAAGCCCGCCCGTAAGGCGCGTTTCGTCCTCGTCCGGCGTTCCCCGGTCCGCCTGCTGCCATGCGCTTTGGCCTGCGGCCGACCACGGCTTTTCGCCGTCGACCAGCACCCAGAAATTGCGCGTCGCGCGGCTTTCGCGCAGCGTTTCCATGCTCGCGGGCGCGAGGAGAAAATGGTTTTGATCGGTCTTGCAGTCGCCCGCGAGCCACGGCGTTACGCAGGAGATCATGCCGCCCTCGTTGACCAAAGGGAAATACACGTCGGGATACCGCGCCGCGCCGCGCAGCTCAAAATCGCCGCGAGCGTTCAGAAAAACGCAATCGTTCATGGCCATACCGCCTTTTCCGCGATGCGAACACGCGGCGTTATTGTTGATCCTTGAGCAAATCGGTCAGGCGCTTGGAGCGCCGGTACTCGCTGGGGGAGAGACCGTTGACCGCCTTGAACACCTTCAGAAAATGCTTTTCGTCCGAAAAGCCCGCGCGGCGGCCGATCTCGTTGACGCGCCAGTCGGTCGTTTCAAGCAGCCGCATGGCCTCCCTGACGCGCATGCCCTGCAAATAACTGACGAAGTTCATGCCCGTGTACTGCTTGAACAGAAGGCTGAAAATGGTGTAGTTCATGGACACGTCGTTGCTGACCATCGCCATATTGATCGGCTCCGTAAAATGATCGTGCAGATAGGCCACCGCCTGACGGATCTTCTGCTTGTTTTCAAAATCGGAAAACTCCGCTTCGACGCGCGCGCAGAAGGCGCTGATCCACTCGCCGAACCGGCGCAGATACGATTCGATATCCCCGAACGTCCAGAGCGCGGCGAAACGCACGGGGTCGTCGCCCGGATCGATCGTGCCGGGATAGGCGGCGCAGAGCTTTTCGATGAAGCGTTCGCAGAGCTGGCAGAAGGCGTCCGGGGACGCGTCAGCGTCCTTCACGCGCGCCGCCGCGTCCTTGAGCAGACGGCAGGTTTCCTCCGCGCGCGATACGCCGACGTGTTCAAAAAGCTGCTCGGCCTTGACGTTCAGCGCGCCCTGCGGCGCGAAGGCGCGCTCGCGCTCCGGCTCAAGCGTGAAAAAGGAGAGTTTCCACGCCCGCAGCGCCGCCAGATAGGCGCCCCGCAGCGAATCGAGGCCCTTTCGCGGGGCGCTTATGCCGACCGGGACGGGAAGATCGCTCAACCCCCCGGCATCCGCTTCGGCGGCCGCGACGACGGACAGCGTATGACGCTCCGAAACGGGGACGGAGAGCAAAGGCTCCTTCGCGCCGAACGCGCCGTCGGAAGTGATGCAAGCGACGTATTCCACGGCGGGGAACGCCGCCGCGTAACGCGCCAGCGCCTCGCGGCAGTTCCCGCAGTTTTCGTCCGGCTCGAGCATCAAAAGCCTGATCGCCTGAATAAACTGCCGCCTGCCGTCCTGCTCCGCGTGGCTGCGCTGCTCGTAAAGCGCCTGCATTTGGGCCAGCGCCTCGCGCATTTTTTCGCGCTCCACGGGCTTGAGCAGGTAATTCTGGACGCCCTGACGCATCATCGCCACGGCGTAGTTGAAATCGTCGTACCCGCTCACGACAAGGACGAGCGGCGGATTCGCCAGCCCGGACAAGCGCCCGACAAGCTCGATCCCGTCCAGCTTCGGCATACGAATATCCGTGATCAGCAGGTCGATCGGGCGGCTTTTGAGTATCGCCCACGCCTCCTCGCCGTCGCGCGCCTCCAGTATCTCCCGCACCGGCACGTCCGCGCGGGCGATCATCGCCTTCAGGCCGAGACGGATGAACTTTTCGTCCTCGGCGATCAGAATCGAATTCATCCCTGTTCCCCCTCCCTGACGCGGTATGGCAGCGTGACCGTGACGGTCGTGCCGCGCCCCGGCGCGGAATCGACCGACAGACCGAAGCTCGGGCCGAACGACCGCTTGATGCGGCTGTGCACGTTGTTCAGGCCGATGCCGTTGCCGGACGACGACTGCGCCGCTTCCTCGCCTTCGATCTGCTTCATCAGGCGATTCACCTGCGCTTCATCCATGCCGCCGCCCAAGTCGGTCACGGCGACGGCGCAGCGGCCTCTCTCCCTGTCGACAGAGCCCACGACGGAAATCTCCGTATCCGCCGCGAGGATCGCCGCGCCGTGCACCACGGCGTTTTCGACGATGGGCTGAAGGCTGATCTTGGGAATGCGCTGATAAAGCATTTCGTCCGGGATGTCGATATTCAGCCGGATCGTATAGTCGAAGCGCAGATTCATCAGCGCGATATAGTTCCTGATATAGTCCAGCTCCTTCGCCAGATGCACGTTTCCGTTTTCCCATTTCATACTGTATCGCAGCAGCTTTCCAAGGCTGGTCACGGCGTCGGCGATGTCGTATTTTTCGTCGATCTCCGCCATCATTTTGATGGCTTCCAGCACGTTATAAATGAAATGGGCGTTGATCTGGTTGTACAGGGCGCGTATCTCCATGTTGGCGCTTTGTACCTGACGGGAGACGTTTTCCTTGATCAGTTCCGTGATTCTGTCCATGACGCCGTTTGCTTCCGCCGCGAATTTCGCCACCTCGTCCTGCCCGCGCACCTTTGTGCGCGCGTCGATATCGCCGTTGGCGAACGCGCGCATGCTGTCAAACGCGCCGTAAAAGCCGCGCAGCATTCGCTGTATGGTTCGGTTGGTCACAAAGGTGATCAGGAACAGCAGACAGACCAGCGCGGCGGAAAGGATCAGCGCCTGCTTGACGATCGCCCTGTCAATGTCCTCAAGACTCGTGAGCTGTATAAAGTCGCAGTCCATATCCCGTATGGCATGCCGGATCATCAGCATTCGTTTGCCGCCTATGCGGACGGTATGCGACAGGCCGTTCGCCTCCGTGTCCGGCAGACGCGCCGCGCTCCCGGGCATAACCCCCGCCAGCACGTTTCCCGACGCATCCGCAAGCATCGCATAGTTCTGACCGTCGTCCTCGAAAAGCGCCGGGAGCGTTTCGTCCATGCGCACGAGCACTTCCAGCACGCCCGTCCGTCCCAGCGTTTTCGATCGGATATCCGTCGTCAGCCCCAACAGGCGGTTCGCGTTGGGGTCGTCGGAAAACAGCCTGTCCGGGTAATCGAAATGCCATGCACCGGAATGAACGGCGTCGTCCGCCCACGGCAGCCCTTCCATGCGCCCGGCGCCGTAAAGGATGGGCAGCATTTCCTGAATGTTTGAAACCGTCGAGTACACGCGGATTTGATACAGATCCGGGTTGCTCAACGAGATTTTTTCGAGGGAGCCGATGACCTGCCGATAAAACTGCATTTGCGCGAGCGCATCCATCGTTTCCCCGCCGGCGAGCTTTTCAAGATGCTCGATCAGCGCCGGCGAATTGAGAAACACCTGCGTCGTCATATTGCAGAGCTCCGCCACGCGCTCCGCCCGCGTCACCGTCTGCGAGGCGCGTAATTCGCTTTCGCGCTGGAGGGTCTGCATCGCCGTGCTCTTCGTAGAGTCGAGCACCGTGCTGAACAAAAGAAGCGCCAGCACCAATACGCACAGGCCGTTGATCAGCGTCAGCCTTTGCACGAGCGAGCGCGTCCCGAACCGGCGATTCATGCGGCCTGCCCTCATTCCATATCGAGGCGACGTTTGTTGATGCGCATTTGAGCGTCGCTTTCCGTAATGACCACGCCGATTCCCGCCTGCGCGCGCCTGTTCTGGTATTCGTCCCACAGCCTGTCGAATTCCTCCCGCGTCGGCGCGAGAAGCAGGAGGGGGAGCATGTCGCCGTGGATTTGCTCGATGGCGTCCAGAGCGGTATCCGCTTGGCTTCCCTCGGCGAACACCACCTCGTACTGCCCCGTATAGCGGGTGTATTGGTAGCTCCATTCCTGCATCTGCCGGATGACTGGCTCGGCCTCGGGCATCCATTCGGCCTGCATGGCGTTATCCTGAAGCATCCAGTAGGAGTTGTTCGCGCCGATCTCGCTCACATACGCGCCGTAATCGGCATCCATGAGCGTTTTCACGTCCGGCTTCAGCTCCGCCCGCCCGTTTTTCATCGTGTAATGCTCGCCCTCGACGCCCAGCGCGGTCAGCTTCTGCCCTTCCTCGCTCATCAGAAAGGTCATCAGCTCGACGGCCTTTTGAGGATTCTTGCAGTTTTTGGAGATCAGCGTGACCGTCCAGCCGTTGAGCCCCCGTCCGGGCAGCTCGTGCGGCGCGTTTTGCGCGTTTCGCGGCCCGTCCACGGCGATATAGACGCTGTTCGGGTCGTTTTGAAAGCGCGTCAGCTGCTGCTCGGTCATGTCGGAGTGCTGATAGATCATGCAGAAGTACCGCCCCTGCGCGATTTTTTCCTCCATCTGCACCCGCTTGTCAATGAAAATATCGCCCGCCAGCAGCCCCTCCGCGCCCAATTCGCGGAACACGTTCAGCCAGCGCTTGTATTCCTCGTCCGCGTATCGGTCGTAGAACCTGCCGTCCTTTTCGTAGGGAATCGCGAGGAAATTGTGCAGGAAGATATCAAAGGAGTCGCAGCCCCTGTCGGTGAACTCGTGCGCGCCGATGGGGATGAGCGGCTGCCCGTCCACGGTCTGGAACATCCCGGCCGCGCGCCTGACCGCATCCGAAAAACCCTCGGGCGTCGTCATATCGGGACGCCCCAGCGCCTCGTACATGTCCTTGCGCACCAGAAAAACCTGATTGGAGGCGAGGGAAACGCTCTTTTCCAAATCCTGGGGCAGGCAGGAGGAATTGGGGTAGCAGTAGAGATTGCCGTCGTCGTGCGTGTACCATTTGACGCGGCTGTCGTTCGCCGCGTTCCAGAAGGCGGGGCAGTACTTGTCCGCCAGCTCGTTCAGCGGCCACGCGAGGCCTTGGTCGATGATGCTGTCAAGCTGCGGCGTCCACCAGCCCAGCGTGATCAGGTCGGGCAGACCGTCGCCCGCGATCAGCGCGTCGAGCGTGACCGATTCGTTGCCCTTCGGAGAAACGATGTTGACGTTGACGCCCGTGCGCCCGGCGATCTCCTTGGATACGGCGTTGCCGCCGAACGGCGTGGTATACCAGTTGAAGTTGACATACCAGTCCAGCGCGGCCGATTCGGAGGCTTTTTTCGCGGAATCGGAAGAAGCCGGGGGCGCTGGAACGCACCCGGCCATGGAAACCGCAACGACAACGCAGACGAGCGCGAGAAGAGATCGCTTCATTCGCCGCTTCCTCCGTTCGTCCAGTATACCACAAATCGCGCTTCCGCGCATCATTCTTTCACGCTTCCGGCTGAAATTCCGCTGATGATGTACTTGGAGAAGAAGCAGAACGCGATCATGATCGGCACGGCGGAAATGGCGACGACCAGATACGTCGCGCCCAGATTTGTGGCGATGTCCCGCACGGCGGACAACTCCGACACCATCACCGGCAGCGTTCGCTTGTCGGGCGTGTTGATCATCAGCATCGGCAGCAGATAGGCGTTCCAGCTTCCGATGAAGCCGCCGATCGCCATCGTCGCGATCGCGGGCGACATGATGGGCATCACGATGCGCAGGAATATCGCGAACTCGCTTGCGCCGTCAATGCGCGGCGCTTCGAGCATCGCCTTGGGCATGACCGACAGGATGTACTGCCGCAGGAAGAACACAGCGCCGGAGCTCGCGATGCTGGGCAGGATTAGGGGCCAGTACGTGTTGATCATGCGCATCTTGTTCGCCTGATCGTAGAAGCCCAGCATGCCCAGCTGCGCGGGGACCATCATGAATACCAGAATGACCGTAAAGATCAGTTTCGATCCGGGAAACTTGTAGAAGGCAAGCCCGTAGGTCGTCATGGAGGAGAAGAACGCCATGAGCGCGGTGCTGGTCACGGCGATGAAAAGGCTGTTCAGAAAGCCGCGCCCCAGCATGAGGTTGTCGTTGACGAGCTTCCAGTTGGCGGGAAGGCTCTTGCTGGGCAGGAGCGAAAGCCCCGTGATGATCTCGTTGCCCGAGCGCGTGGCGTTGACCAGCATCATATAGAACGGAATGAGGCAGACGAGCGACAGGAGGATCAGCGCGGCGTACAGTACCGCCTTGACCGGATGGAACTTGATCGGGTTCATGTGCGTGATCGTGTTTTTGTTCGTTGCAGCGGTCATGTTCAGTCCTCCTTCCTGTTCATCAGCATGAACGCGATGCCGCAGAATACCGCGATGATGAGGAACAATACGAACGCCAGCGCCGCCGCGTAGCCCATCTGGTTGTTCATGAACGCCGTGTTGTACAGGTAGAACACCGCCGTAAACAGCGATCGTCCGGGCTGTCCCTTCGTTCCCGACAGCAGGTACGGGATATCGAACAGCTGCAGGCCGCCGATGAGGCTCGTGACCGCCACATAGAGCATGACCGGGCGCAAAAGCGGCATGGTGATCGAACCAAACACGCGCCAGCGCCCCGCGCCGTCGATCGTCGCGGCCTCGTAGTAGTCATGGTTAATGCCCTGAACGCCCGCCATCAGCATGATAAAGGAGTTGCCGAACCACATCCACGCGCCGACCACGCCCACCACGAGCTGCGCGCGCCACGCCTCGCCGTTCAGCCAGTTGATCGGGTCCCGCATCAGCCGCATTGATATCAACAGTTGGTTGACGGACCCGAATTTCCAGTCCAGCAGCGTCCGAAACAGGAACGCCACCGATGTGCAGGCGATCAGGTTGGGCAGATAGAACATCGCCCGGAACATGCTCAACCCGCGCATACGGTACTTGATGTCGTTGAACACAACCGTCAACAGGAGCGCCAGCCCCAGCTGCAAAACGATATTTACGCCCCACATCTTGAGCGTGTTGAGGAAGGCGTCCCAGTAGAGCGGATCGCCGAGCGCACGGGAATAATTGGCGACGCCCACAAAGGTTTCCTTGCCGAAACCCTTGTAATTCATGAAGCTCATCTGCAGCGTTCTGAACACAGGATAGATATTGAACACGGAAAACGCGATGATAAACGGGATGCAGAACAGCAGGCCGTACCATTCGCGTTTCGGCGTGCCCAGAATCAGGTCGTTCCGTCTTGCCCTGCCGTGAACGCCCGGCTGTATCGTCATGTGACGCCCCCCTTTTTCTTTTGCTGATTCCAGATGATTTGCGGAGGCGGATATGAAATCCGCCTCCGCATTTTTCGCCGGTTGATTATTGAATGGGAGCGTCTGCCGGCACCTTCAGCTCGGGATACTGCGCCGAGACGGTCATGTAGAATTCCTTGAGCGCGTCGTTTTTCGACTGCCTGTTCTCCTGTACCGAGACGACCGCCGCGCCGAACGCATCCTGACATACCGCGTCGTAGCCGGTGATGAGGCTGTAATCAATCTTGTCCATCTCGCTGATGTAGAAGCCATAGGTGTTCTGGTTGCCGAAGGAGGGATTCTGGAAGTCCTTGTTGGCTTCGAGGATCGCCAGATTGGAGACCACGTCGCCGTTGGAGGCGCCCAGCCACCACTGCGCCGTATCGTCGTTGAGCGTGCAGTACTTCAGGAACTCGAGGGCTTCCGCCTTCTTGGTCGAGAACTCGTTGACCATCAGGAACGTGCCGCCGCCGAAGAACGAGCACACGCCGGAGCAGATGCCGAACTTGCCGAGGTTCTCCTTGGCGTTGTCGCGCACGATCAGCGCGCCCCACGAGGGCATGACGTAGGAGAAGATCTCCGTCGTGGGCGTGGAGGCGTCCATGTCCGCCAGAGCCGTCCAGCCGGCGTTCACGGGCAGCGGGCCGGCCATCGAGGCGTACCACGCGGCGGACCATTCCGGCGCGAAGGCGACGTACTCGTTCTGGAAGAGCTCCACCGCGCAATCGAAGTAGTCAAGCCGATCCTGATCGACGATGATCTGGCCGTCCTTGACCCACGGGGAAGAGCTGTTGGAGAACCAACGCAGCGCGCCGGTGTCGCCGAAGATCGTGTAGCCCTTTTCCTTGAGCGCCTTGGCCGTCTCGACAATCGCGTTGAAGGAGGCGAACTTCTCGCCGATCACGGCGGGATCGTCCGTGCCGAAGACCTCCGACGCAATATCGCGGCGATAGATGACGCTGCCGGGGGTCGCCTGATAGCTCACGGCGCGAAGCGTGCCGTCCACGTCCTTGCCGGCCTGATAGGTGTAATGAACGAGCCGCTGCTGCACTTCCTGATCCAGCACGCTCACATCCGCCGCAAAGCCCGCTTCAAAGAAGTTGGGGAGCATCTGCGGCTCGCCGGCGAAGATGTCCAGATCCCGGCTTTGCGTGCCCAGCGTTTGCATGATCTTGGTCGAGTAGTCGGCGGAGTCGAACACGACGACCTCCACCTTTTTGCCCGTCTCGGCGGTATAGCGCTCCGCGAACTGCTTGAGATCGTTCGCCAGCGTCCAGACGACGATGCCATCCTCCGCCACGGCGCTTACCGTAATCATCGCCAACGCGATCGTCAGTGTCAGCACCCATGCAATGATTCGCTTCATATGCTGCAGTCTCCCTTCATTTTTGATCCGTTCGGATCATCTTCCCGTATCTTATCACGCCGATATCGGCCATGAAAATGGCTCGGATTTTGTCAAGGTGTCTTTTTTTTACGGGAAATGGATGCGATACGCCGAAGCTCGCTCCCGACGAAGGGAGGCGGCGGGCGTCCCGGAACCGCGTGCGGCGCGGCGACGCAGCCTTTCCCGGCGACGATGGCGCGACGACGCCCGCTTTTTCCGTATTCCGATCATCGGGCAGCCGGATGCCCGGCAAATGCGAACGCCCCGCGAATCGCGGGGCGGTGAAACGTGAAATATGGCCGTATGGTATTGTTTTATGGGCGAGCCGACCGGATGGTCAGCCCGCCTGCGACGCGCGGCATATGCGCATTTCCGCTTCCATTTCCCGCCGCAGTATCCTTGCGGCATGCCCCGCCTCGGCGCAGAAATCCTTCGTGCCCGCCTCGAGGCTGACGTCGCCCTGATACGACATGTCGATCAGCGCGCGGAACAGCGCGCGCTCGTCCTCGCGTTCGCCGTCCGTCGGATACGCGCGGCCGCTCAAGTCGGGCAGGCTGCGGCTGATGTGGACGTGCTTGAGCGCCGCGCCCGCGCACTTCAGCGCGTCCCACGGCTCGCCGCCCGCCAGCATGTGATGGCTGTCGCCCAACACGCCCACGCGCGGATGATCGGTGAAGGCGGCCAGCGCCGTCGCCTCGGATACGTAGTTCAGGATATTGCATTCCTTTCTCTGAAGCGGTTCGATGGCGATATCCATATCATGCCGCTCGCCCGCCTCGCCCGCCAGACGCAGGAAGGCGGCGAGCTGCCGCCATGCGTCCGTGAACGGGAAGCCGTTCGGCACCCGTCTCGCGCCGCCGCTTCCGAATACCGCGAGGCGCACGCCCAGCGCGTGCGCGCGGGAAAACGCGCGGTCAAGGTA
>CAYWOS010000061.1:0-10813 GCA_964459985.1 uncultured Oscillospiraceae bacterium | reverse complement strand
GCCGCAAAAATGAAAGATTCATTTTTGCGGAGGGTGTCGACTTTGTCGACACCCTGAAGCGCGCCGCCCGAGCGGACGGCGCGCTTTCCTTTACATTCTCACGATCTTGTAGTAGGATTTCGCCGTCACAAGGAAGATCAGCGCGTACACCAGCGCGAAGACGGCGAATGTGCCGGCGCAGCAGAGCATGAACAGCTGGCTGTTGAACAGGCTGAACAGCGCCAGCAACTGCTTGATCAGGTAGAACGCCGCGATAATGTGCACGCCCGCCATGACAAGCGGCAGGAAGAACACCGTCAGCACCTGCGACCGCACGCTGGTCCGCACCACGCGCTCGTCCATGCCGACCTGCTGCATGATCTTGAAGCGCCCGGCGTCCTCGTAGCCCTCGGACACCTGTTTATAATAGATGATCAGCACGGTCGCCGCGAGGAAGAGCAGCCCCAGAAAGATGCCGATGAAGAAGAACCCGCCGTACATCGCGTTGAACTCGAACTCGCCGTACACGCGCGTATCGCTGCTCAAGCGCGGCGTGCGCGTCGTTTTCGTCTCGCCGCCGCCCGAGGAAACCGTCACGGCATAGGCGTCCTCGCCCGACAGCTCGTAGAGCGTCTCCATGATGTTGTCGTTGAGCCGCATCCTTTCGTCGGTGGACAACGCGCTTCCGTCCTTCGCGCGCGCGTTGAACCATACCGTCAGATCAAGCTGTCCCTCGTACGCGTACCGCGCGACGGTCGCGGGCTGCGCCGCGTAATCGGCGCGCATGACCGCCATGCCGTCGTCGGGCAGCACGATCAGGTACATCCGCGCGACGAACGCCGATATCTCGCCCTTCACGGGGAAATCGCCGATGTGTTTCGTCCTGTATTCCCTGCCCAATACGGTCAGTTTGCCGTCGGCGTCCTCGGCGCCCATCATGGTTTGCAGCAGGATTTCGCCCGGTTCAAGCCGCGCCGTCCGTCCGGCGTCGCGGTTGTACTGGGAAAGCGGAATGGCGCAGACGATCACGCTTTCCTCGTCGTCAACCGAATAACCGCTCTCGCGGAGCGTCACGACGCCGCCGCGCGCAATGCCCGTAAACTCGATCATCCGGGCGACCGTGATTTCCTCCGGCACGGCGCCCATCGCGTCGCTCTCCAGCGCGATGGCGTCCGTCATGCGCTGAAGCGCAGCGTCGTCGCCGTCGGCATAGGTGATCGAAAACTCATACGGATAGCGGTAGGAGAGCGTATTTTCCGAGCCGAGGTAAAGCGACAGCGTCGCCGATACCGTGACGAGCACCATCGTGCACAGGATGCAGATCGAGCCCAGCCCCACGGCGTTGCGGTTCATGCGGTGCAGCATGCCCGACACGGTGATGAAGTGCCGCGTCTGGTAGTAATAGCGCTTGTTGCGCCGCAGCGCCTTGAGAATGGCGATGCTGCCGGCGGAAAACAGGCAGTAGGTGCCGATCATGACGAGCACGACGGCGGGAAAAAACTTGCCCAGCGCCGTCATCGGCGACATTTCGCAGTTGGCGGTGTAATAGCCCGCGCCCAGCGCGATGATGCCGACGATCGCCAGCAGCCATTTCGTTTTCGGCTCGCGCTCGGCGACATTGCCCGAGCGGAGCAGCTCGACGGGCTTGCTCCTGCCGAGCCGCCACAAATTGTTGAACAGGCTGAGCAGCAGGATCACGACGCTCATGATCGCCGTACCGTACACGCCCGCGGGAGACACGCCGAAACCGAACGGCGCGCTGTATTTGAGGATCGAGAACAGGAGCAGCAGGATGAGCTTGGAGAGAAGAATGCCGGCGGCCAGCCCCGCCGCGAGCATGATCAGCAGCGAATAGACCGTCTCCCAGAGCATGATGCAGCCGATATTGCGCTTGTTCATGCCGAGGATGTTGTACAGCCCGAGCTCCTTCTGCCGACGTTTCATCAGAAAGCCGTTGGCGTAGAGCAGAACGACGGTCGAGAACAGCGCCACCACGATCGCGCCGATCACCATCATCGATTCGACGATCGCCGTCCCGCGCATCCCCTGAAGCCCTTCGTTGCTCGCCAGATACAGCAGGATATAGAACATCGCGGCGGTGAACACGCAGGTCAACAGATACGGAAGGTAAAACCTGCCGTTTTTGCGCAGGCTCTGCGCGGCCAGCCTCGGGTACATCAGCGCGTTACGCATGCAGATCACCGCCCGCCGCCATGCCGGTCAAAGCGTCCGATATGGTCTGGAACATTTCGTCGGTCGTATGGTTGGCGCGGTACAGCTGATGATACACCTCGCCGTCGCGCAGGAACAGCACGCGCTTGGCGTGGCTCGCCGCCTTGACCGAGTGCGTCACCATCAGGATGGTCTGCCCGTCGCGGTTGATATCGCCGAACACGCGCAGCAGCGAATCGGTCGCTCTGGAATCCAGCGCGCCCGTCGGCTCGTCGGCAAGCAGGATATCGGGCGACGTCACGATGGCGCGGGCGACGGCGGTGCGCTGCTTCTGTCCGCCCGAAATCTCATAGGGATATTTGTCCAGCAGATCGGATATGCCCAGCCGCGCGGCGATGGGGGCGAGCCGTCTGGTCATATCGTCGAACGACCGGCCGGACAGCACGAGCGGCAGGAAGATATTGTCGCGCACCGAAAAGGTGTCCAGCAGGTTGAAATCCTGGAACACAAAGCCCAGATGATCGCGGCGGAACTCGGCGATTTCCTTTTCCTTGAGCGAGGCGAGATCCTTGCCGTTGAGCAGCACCTTGCCGGCGGTCGGCTTGTCGAGCGCCGCGAGAGTGTTGAGCAGCGTCGTTTTGCCCGAGCCGGACTCGCCCATGATCGCGACGTATTCGCCCGTCTCCACCGAAAAATTCACGTCGGTCAGCGCCGTGACGCTGTTGCCGCCGAAACGCGTCGTATAAATCTTCCTGAGGTTTTCCACCGTAAGCAATGCCATGCGAGCGCCCTCCCTTTCGTTTTACAGGGGCATTATACCGCGCGAAAACGAGGGCGACCATCGAATTGCCTTACAATTCGCCCGCCGTGCCTTACAGTTTCGTAAGCCGCCGCCTATTCGACGACCCTTTCGTCGATCGTCAGGTCGAGCCGCGCCGCCGTCCCTTTGCCGGGCGCCGAGGACAAGGACAGGGTATGCCCGAGATTCTGACAGACGCGGCGGCACAGATACAGCCCGATGCCGGTCGATTTCCTCTCCCCGCGCCCGTTAAAGCCGGTGAATCCCTTGTCGAATACGCGCGGCAGATCCTCGGCGCGGATGCCGATGCCGCTGTCGCGC
Organism: uncultured Oscillospiraceae bacterium; assembly: GCA_964459985.1. Classification (GTDB taxonomy): domain Bacteria; phylum Bacillota; class Clostridia; order Christensenellales; family Aristaeellaceae; genus CAYWOS01. The sequence goes on along the minus strand of CAYWOS010000061.1, from coordinate 7,542 downwards.
ACGACGACGGCGTTCTCCTCGCGCTCGATCACGACGCCGCCGGCCGGCGTGTACTTGACGGCGTTGGAGATCAGCTGCTCGATCACGAACTGCAGCCATTTTTCGTCGGTCAGCGCCGTCAGATGCGTTTCCCTGAAGTCAAGCGACAGCTTTTTCAGGATGAACAGCCGCGCGAACTTGCGCGCGGCGCGGCGAATCACCTCGTCGACGTCGCACTCGCGGATCAGATAGTCCGATCCGCCGTCCAGCCGGGCGTAGGACAGCACCATGCCGACGTATTGCTCGACGCGGAACAATTCGGCGGCGAGCGCCTGATGATCGTCGCTGTCCTCCTGCTCCAGCAAAAGGCGCATGGCGGCGATGGGCGTTTTGATCTGATGCGCCCACATGGCGTAATAGTCGCCCGCCTCGCGGCGCGCGCGCTCGGCGGAAATTCTGGCGTCGTCCAGGCTCTTTTTGAGCGTCAGAACGATGTCCTGATAATCGCGTTCGATCATGCCGTCGGGCTTGGGCAGCCCCGCGAGCGCGTCGGCGGCGAACGCGCTGATCCGCGCGAGCGCCTTGTGCTTTCGCGCGTAGCGGATATAGCCGACGGCGAACAGCACGAAACCGATCGCCAGACAAAGCACGCAGGCGTATATCACCGCCTCGTTCGGCAGATGGTAGAGCGAAAACACCAGCATGAACACCGCGAAAAAAAGGAAGAGCAGCAGAATGGTTTTGACATGCCGCCTGAGGTACGACAAAAAGCAGCTCACGCGATCATATACCCCTCTCCCTTGCGGGTTTTGATGAAATCCTCCCTGATTCCCGCGCCCTCGAGCTTTTTTCGCAGCCGCGCGATATTGACCGTCAGCGTGTTTTCATCGATAAAGCTGTCCGATTCCCACAGCTTCGTCATCAGCGCGTCGCGGCTGACCGTCCGGCCGCGCCGCTCCATCAGCGTCTGCAGGATGCGGAACTCGTTCTTGGTCAGCTCGATCCTTTCGCCGCTAAACGCGAGCGTGCCGTCGGCGAGGTTGAGCACGGCGCCGTCGCACTCGATGAGCGGCGCGGCGCCGGAAAAATCATACGTGCGGCGCAGCATGGCGTTGATTTTCGCCGTCAGAACCGACAGATCGAACGGCTTGGCGATAAAATCGTCGCCGCCCATGTTCATCGCCATGACGATGTTCATGTTGTCGCCCGCCGAGGACAAAAAGATCACGGGCACTTTGGAGATTTTGCGGATCTCGCTGCACCAATAGTAGCCGTTGAAGAAGGGCAGCGAAATATCCATCAGCACAAGCTGCGGATCATACGCCGCGAACTGCGAAAGCACGCGCTCGAAATCGTCCGCCGCTTTCGCCTGCCAGCCCCACGACGCGAGCGATTCCACCACGCGCGCGGCGATCACCGGGTCGTCCTCCACCACGAAAATGCGGTACATAGGCGATATTCCTCCCCTTGTATTGTATCATTTCGGCGTTTTTCCGTCAATGCGCCGCCCAGAAACGTAAAATCATGTCAAACAAGACCGATTTTCTTGCAAATGCCGTCGAAATATGGGATAATGACGCGGAGTCGGGTATATTCCAACGGGAACCCGATCGAAAGAGGTGTCGTCTCATGAACATGAAGCGCGTTTTCGCGCTGCTGCTGGTCTTGTCGCTGGCGCTTCCCGTATGGGCGGCGAGCGCCGCCGAGGAAGCCGCCGTGTACGCCGTCGTCGCGGGCGGCAGCCTGCGCATGCGCGCCGCGAAAGACAAAGGCGCCGAGGTCGTCGCCACATATAAGGAAAACACGTCCGTTCAAATCTTGGAAAACGACGGGACGTGGTGCCGCGTCGAGGTATCGGACGGCAAAACGGGCTATATGCTCTACGAGTTTCTCCGTCTGGTCGCCGGGCCGGGGCATTTTGGCTGGGCTTATGTGAAAAACAAGGGCAACAGCTATGTCAACGTCCGCGCGCAGGCGAACTCGAGCAGCGCCGTCGCCGCCAAATGCCCCGTCGACACCGTGGTCGAAGTGCTCGGTAAATCGGGCGGCTGGTATCAGGTGCGCTACGACCACATCAGCGGCTATATCGCCACGAATTTCGTCGCCTTCCTGACCAATCAGGAGGTCGAAGCGCTGCCGGAAGACGTACGCTACGGCAAGAACGAATACCTTTGGGATTTCACCGCCGGGAGCGATTCCTTCGGCGCGGAAGCGGCGCTCGAAGGCGAGGGCAGCGGCTTTTCCTATCATATCGCGTATCCCGTGACGGACAACGAAGGCCTGAACGCCGGCGTCCGGCGGGCGGCGGAAGCGCTGATGAGCGCCTACGCGCCCTCCGCGGACACCGACGCGCCGGGCGACGCCACGGTTCTGACCGTCGGATACGACGCCTATGTCACCGACGATCGCTATTATTCTGTCGTCTTTCATGGCGAATACGTGAAGGAGGAAACGCCGAGCGGCGTGCTGTCTGTCTATGTGTACGACGCCAAGGCGGACGCCGCCGTCGCCGCCGATAAAATCCTGACCGCGCCCGACGACGCGCTCGCCGTCCTCAAGGAACTGTACGCCGGCATGGGCAACGCAGCGATCGCCGCGAAAACCGACAAAGCGGACGCATCGTGGCTTTCAGCGTGCGTCCCGACCGGCGACGGACTGGCGGTGTATCTCGCGCGGGGCGACAAAATCGCTTCCATCTACGGCGCGCAGCGTCTGCTCATCCCCTACTTCCGCATCAGGGATTCGCTCGCGCTCGAATTGTCCGAGCGCCTCTTCGCCAAGCCGCCGCGCGTGATCGATCCCACGCGCCCGATCGTCGCGCTGTCCTTTGACGACGGGCCTTCGGAGTTCACCCTGCCCATTCTCCGGACGCTCGAGAAATACGACGCGCGCGCCACCTTCTGTATCGTGGGCAACCGCGTCGTCGAATTCCCCAAGGCCATGAAAGCGATCGCCGAGAGCGAGCACGAGGTCGCCACGCATACGTGGGGACACGCCGATCTGCACAAACTCTCGCAGGCGGGCATCGAAAAGACGCTCACCCGATCGATCAAGGCGATCGAGGACGCGACGGGGAAAAAGGTTACGCTGCTCCGCCCGCCCTACGGCCACGTCAACGCCTACGTCAAGCGCGCCTGCAAGAATCTCGGGCTGTATATCGTGACGTGGTCGGTCGACTCGGAGGACTGGAAATCGCGCAACGAGAAGCGCATCTATAACGAAATCATGAACAACGTCACCAGCGGCGACGTGATCCTGTGCCACGATCTGTACGAAACGACGGCGAAAGCGATGGAAAAGGTTATCCCCGCGCTGACCGAGCGCGGCTTCCAGATCGTCACGCTGTCCGAGCTGTACAGCTTCCGCAAGGGCGGCGTCGAGCCGGGCAAACTCTACACGCACGTCAATCCCGATAACTTTCTGATCGACGGCGAGTAGCAGCGCGATCGGCGCGGGACACAAAAAGCCGCCGCGAGGCGGCCTTCGGTATATGGACAAACCCGCAAACGCAAAAATGCCTCCGATTTTCAGAAAACGGAAGGCATTTTTGTTGCCTGCTTCGGACCGCCGCGCGGCGGTCTTTTGCGTGAGGCGGTTTGCTTACGCCTGCTTCGCGATGGCGACGAGCTGGGCGAACGCCTCGGCGTCGTTCACGGCGAGATCGGCGAGCATTTTGCGGTTGATGTCGATGTTCTTCTTCTTGAGGCCGTTGATGAACACCGAGTAGCTCATGCCGCTCATACGGGCGGCGGCGTTGATGCGGGCGATCCACAGGCGGCGGAAATCGCGCTTGCGGAGCTTGCGCCCGGTGTAAGCGTAACGGAGCGAACGGCGGACCTGCTCGCTGGCGGTGCGGTACTGCTTGGATTTCGATCCCCAATAGCCCTTCGCCAGCTTAAACACCTTGCGGCGCTTTTTATGGGCGTTGACCGCCCTCTTAATGCGTGCCATGATTGTTACCTCCTTGCCGGCGACGGCTTATTTGTAGGGAATCATATTGCGGATGGTATTCGCCTGGGTCTTGCTGCCGAGCTCGGCCTCTTTGCGAAGATGACGGATGCGCTTGGTGGTCTTCTTGTTGAGGATGTGGTTGGCGTTCATCTTCTTATGACGCACCTTTCCGGTCTTGGTGATGGAAAAGCGCTTGGCCGCACCGCGGTGAGATTTTTGTTTGGGCATGATGGGTTCCTCCTTCCGGGCGTGATATGGATTACTCTTCGGCGGCGGCGCGGGTTTTCGCGCGGGCGATCCGCTCCGCCTTGCTGGCTTTCTCCGCCTTGGGCGCCAGAATCATCAGCATGTGACGCCCCTCGATCAACGGTCGGCGCTCGACGGTGCAGACCTCCTTGGTGCGCTCGATGAAGTCGTTCATCACCTTGATGCCGATATCGGAATGGGTGATCTGCCGTCCGCGGAAACGAATGGATACCTTGACCTTGTCGCCTTCCTCGAGGAATTTGATGGCGTTTTTGGCCTTGACCGCCACATCGTTCTCCTCGATGGTCGCGGAGAGCTGCACTTCCTTGAGCGAAACGATCTTTTGGTTCTTGCGCATTTCGCGGTCGCGCTTCGCCTGCTCAAAGCGGTGTTTGTCATAGTCGATCAGTTTGCATACGGGCGGTTGAGCGTTGGGCACGATCTTGACCAGATCAAGCCCCGCCTGCTCGGCGAGCTCCAGCGCTTTGGCGGTGGGCATGATGCCCAATTGGTCGCCCTCCGCGCCGATCACGCGTACCTCGCGGTCACGGATTTCTTCATTGACGAGCGGTTCTGCGTTGATGTCGATGCACCTCCATTTAATCACAAAAAATTGGCGGATGTCACCACCCGCCAAACGCATACATGATCTGTGTGCCTTTACCCGCGCAAAACGTGTTCGCGTCGGAGAGAAGCGGGCAGCTTCTGCTTGTGACGGAAGGAGTATACCTGATCGCCGCCCGTTTGTCAAGCGTTCACCGCCATTTCTTTTTCGCTGTTTACTGTCCTGCGGCGAAAGCCTCCGATAACCGCGATTTGCCTTGACAAGCCGGATGCGGCGTGATATGATCGTCGGGAAATCCAAAAGAAAAGGGCGGACAACAATGGAGCATGGCGGACATCGCCAGCGAATGCGCGAAAGATTTTTGCGTGAATCGCTGCGTTCATTCGCGCCCCACGAGGCGCTTGAAATGCTGTTGTATTACGCGATCCCCCGTCAGGATACCAACCCGCTGGCGCATCGGCTCATCGAGCATTTCGGAAGCCTGTCCGCCGTGCTCGAGGCGGATACGGCGGCGCTGGCGGCCGTGGACGGCATGGGCGAGCAGGCGGCCGTGCTCGTGAGCATGATGCTCCCGCTCTTTCGCGCGTACCTGATCGAAAAGACGCTGCCACGGCAGTCGATCCGCGATTACTCCCAGATCGATCGTTTCTGCGCCTCGCTGTTCACCGGCGCGACGCGCGAACAATGCCACGTGCTGGCGTTCGACGCCAAGCTCAAGCTCAAGGGCTGCGAAATGCTGTCCGAGGGCACGGTGGTTTCGGTGGAAATGAATCCGCGCCGGCTCATCTCGGTGCTGCTCAAATACGGCGCTTCGGGCGCCGTCGTCACGCATAATCATCTGTCGGACAGCGCCGCGCCCTCCATCGAGGACATGGAGCTGACGCAGCTTCTCACCGATCTGCTGGACAAGGTGCAGATCCGTTTATATGATCATATCATCATCGCCGCCAAGGAATTGTACAGCTTCAGCCGCGATAAATGCGTGCGGATCGATCAGCTGCTCAACGAGCTGCTCCCTGCGCACGTGGCGAGTATCGAGGCGTCAGCGCAGGCGGCCGGCCGTTAGGAGCGCGCGCAGCTCGTCCGGCAGGGGCGACTCCAGCGAAATCGTTTTGTTCAGAACGGGATGATCAAACGTAACCCGCGCCGCGTGCAGCGCGAAGCGTCCGCCGAGCGATTCGTCGCTCCTCCCGTACAGGTAATCGCCGACGACGGGACAGCCGAGCGCCGCCATATGCACGCGGATTTGGTGCGTTCTGCCCGTTTCGAGCAGCAGCGACACAAGCGCGCGCCCGTTCTCTTCCCGGATAACGCGATAACGCGTCACCGAGCGCTTCCCGTCCGCGCGCACCACGCGGCGCGCCCTGCCCGGCGTTTCAAGCGCGATGGGCAGATCGATCACGCCCTCCCCGTCCCGGGGCGCGCCTTCGGTGACCGCCAGATACTGCCGCGCAAAGCGATCGGTATGCAGCATGCGCTGCATCAGGTTTTGAATATAAGCGTTCCGCGCGACCAGCATCAGCCCGCTTGTGCCCTTATCGAGCCGGTTGATCGGGCGATACACGAAATCCTCCGGCTCGCCATCATACGAATACAGCGCGTTTTCCAGCGTGCGATCGGTCTGATGCGCCGAGCGCACGGAAGGAAGCGGCGCAGGCTTGTCGATCACAAGCAAATCCTCGTCCCGATACGCGACGCGAAGCGGCAGCGCATAAGGCGCGAGCGCGGTTTCGCGCGCGTCGGCATAACGGACGGCGAGCACATCGCCTTCCGCGACCGTCCTGTCGGCGAGCGCGCGCCCGCCGTTGATCGTCACGGCGTCGGCAAACTTGAGCGACGCGTACATGCCGCGCGAAACGCCCATCACGCGCCGGACGATCGCGCGGACGGCGCTCCCCGCCTCTTCCGCCGTTACCACATGGCTGATTTCCCGCATCGCGCGCCTCGCTTCATCCTTCATTCCTTTCCTATTATACAGATTTCACAGAAAACAGTAAAGGGGAATATCATTCATGTTGAATTTGGTTTCAGTTATTGACATTGTACGATTTGGGATGTACAATGGGACGGAATGACTAATGGAGGAATGCGCATGTCTGAATCAATGTTGTTTTACCCCTCATCCGAGCAAAACGAATCCCTCGCCGTCTGCATCGAAGGCGCGCACACGCCCGACGCGCTCGCCGGCGCGAGCGGCGTATACATCGCGGCGGCGGGCTCCGCCATGCTGCAAAACGGCCGGCAGCTTCTCCAGCCCTTTGATTATTGGCTGTGGTTCGCCGTCGAGGGCGGCACGGTCCAGTTTGTCTGCGAGGACACGACGCTGACGCTCGAAGCCGGCGACTGCTGCATGATGCCGCCCGGCACGCGCGACGTGCAGCTCGATATCACGCAGGAAGCGCGCGCGCTGTGGATGATGGTCGGCGGCGCGCTGTCGGGCGCGTTTTTGCAGCGCATGGGCGCGCTGCCGCACCGCGTGATGAAACAGGGCGCGCTGCCCAGCCAGCTCAACCTCGCGCGGCACATCGTGCAGGCGGTCGTCCGCGTGGCGATGGCGGAGGACGCTTCCTCGGCGCAGCTCCAGCAGCTTTTGTGGGCGATGCTCGCCTCGCACAGCGGCCAGCCGGTGGCGATGGACGCCGTGCTGTCGCACGAAATCGCCAAGGTCGTGGACGCCATGCGCAAAAATCAATACCGCGACAGCTTTTCGCTGCGCGAAATGGCGTCGCTTTCGAGAATGCCGGTCGAGACCTTCCGCAAGCGCTTTGTCGCCGAGGTGGGCATGCCGCCGCAGAGCTATC
>CAYWOS010000060.1:0-11580 GCA_964459985.1 uncultured Oscillospiraceae bacterium | reverse complement strand
GCGCTGACCTGCGTGACGGCGTCGTGCGCCGCGCCGGCGACCGCGCCCTCCTCGTTGTGCTTTTCACCGATCACATGCTCGCGCCGCGCCGCGATGACGGCGCGTTCGATGAGCTTCATGACGCTGGCGTTGTATTCGCCGCCGTAATCGGCCGCCGCCGACAGGATGCCCGCCGACGCGAACCCGTCCTTGAGCGCGCTTTCTTCCTCGCGGTCCCTCGAAAGCGCCAGCATAACCGCCGCCCGCGCGACCTCTCGGCTGCCGGTATCCGGGGTGATTTCCATGCGCTCACGCTCCTTTTCCCCGCCATGTTTCACGTTCAACATGCCCTCGGCGCAAAAACTACGCTTTTTTGTCGACGGCCGCGCCCAGCTTGTTTTCGGTACCCTTGAGCAGGCGGTCGACGTTCGCGCGGTGCCGCCAGACCGCCAGCGTCAACAGAAGGATCGCCCACGCCCCCGTCCATAAAAAGGGCTGCGTGAATAACAGCAGCACCGCGAACACGAACAGCATCGTCATGCTGCCGAGGGAAATATACCGCGTCAGACAGATGACGGCGACGCACGCCGCCACGGCGATCGCGCCCGGGAGCGGGAACGTCATCAGGATGACCGCCGTCGAGCAGGCGATGCCCTTGCCGCCGGCAAAGCCGAAAAACAGCGGCCAGTTGTGCCCGATCACGACGAACAGCCCGCCGATCAGCGCGCCGTTATCGCCCGCGATCCAGCGCCCGGCCAGCACGGCGAGGACGGCCTTCAGCCCGTCGCCTAAAAAGGTGAGCACGCCGTCGCGCAGGCCGAGCACACGCAATACGTTGCTCGCGCCCGTATTGCGGCTGCCCGCCTCACGGATATCCAGCCCTTCGCGGCGCGACAGGAGGATGCCCGTCGACACCGAGCCGAGCAGGTAGGCGGTAAGGGCGCACAGGATGCAGCGTACGATCAATGCCCGATGTCCTCCTTGTTTTTTTCGCGCAGCGTCAGGCGCAGGGGCGTGCCCTCGAAGCCGAACGCCTTGCGCAGGCAGTTTTCGAGATAACGTTCGTAGGAAAAGTGCATCAGCTCCCGGTCGTTGACGAACAAAAGGATGTTCGGCGGGCAGGCGCTGACCTGCGTCGAATAGTAGATTTTGAGGCGTTTTCCGCCCGATACGGGCGGCTGGAGCGAAATCTGCGCGTCGCCGAGCACGTCGTTGAGCGCGCCGGTGGGCACGCGGCGGCTGAACTGGAGCCACACGGAATCAACGGCCTGAAGCACGGTGTTGACGCGTTTGCCCGTCAGCGCCGAGATGAACAGCACGGGCGCGTAATCCATGAATTTGAGGTCTTCGAGCACTTGTTTTTTGGTTTTCTCCAGCGTGCCCGTTTCCTTTTCGACGGCGTCCCATTTGTTGACCACAACGACGGCGCCCTTGCCCTCCTCGCGGATCATGCCGGCGATGCGCGCGTCCTGCTCGGTGACGCCCTCGTTGCCGTCGATCAGCATGAGCGCCACGTCGCACCGCCTGATGGCGCCGATGGCGCGCAGCACGCTGTAATGCTCGAGCGATTCGTCGATGGAGCGCTTGCGGCGGATGCCCGCCGTGTCGATGATGTTGTACGCGACGCCCGTTTCGGCGGTGAAGGGGGTGTCGATCGCGTCGCGCGTCGTGCCGGGGATATCGCTCACCATCGTCCTTTCCTGCCCCAGCAGGCGGTTGACGAGCGAGGATTTGCCCACGTTGGGACGCCCGACGACGGCGAGCTGGATGACGTGTTCTTCGTCCCCGCTTTCTTCGGGAATCCCGCAGGCGGGCACAAGCGACACGATGCGGTCGAGCAGGTCGCCCAGCCCCAGCATATTGGTCGAGGAAATGCCCATCGGGTCGCCCAGCCCCAATTCGTAAAACTCGTAGAGCGTATCGTTCTGCGCCGGAGAGTCCACCTTATTGACGACGAGGATCACGGGCTTTTTCGTGCGGCGCAATAGATCGGCGACGTCGATGTCGTCGTGCGTCATGCCCGTCTTGGCGTCGGTGAAAAAGCAGATGACGTCCGCCATTTCGATGGCGATCTCCGCCTGCCTTCGCATCTGCGAGAGCAGCGCGTCCTCGCTTTTCGGGTCGATGCCGCCGGTGTCGATGAGCGTGAACTGATGCCCCGTCCATTCGACGTCGGCATAGATGCGGTCGCGCGTCACGCCCGGGATATCCTCGACGATGGCGATCCTGCGCCCCGCCATTTTATTGAAGAACGTCGATTTGCCGACGTTCGGACGCCCCACGACGGCGACGAGCGGCTTGACAGAGGGCATAATGTTTTCCTCCTATTTTCCCAGCAGCGCGCGGTACAGCGCGTCCCCGCGGTTTTCCGTCAGGCGGACGCGCCCGCCCAGCGCGGCGTTCAGCGCCTCGAAGGATACGCCGTCCAAGAACAGATCGCCCTCGCTGCGCAGCGTATCGCCGCAGATCAGGATTTCATCGTCGGGGCAATCCGTCAATTGATCGATCAGATCGCCGCCCGTGAGCAGCCCCGTCACCGTGACGTAGCCGCCGAAAAAGTTGTTCTTGATCGCCCGGACGGAGACGTTTACGCCGCGCGGCGCGCATTCCCCGATTATTCTGCGCATATACGGCGCAACCGATTCGCCGCACGCGACCGTGACGCTCCGCGCGCGCGCCGTTTCGTCCGTGCGCGCGGCGGCAAACTCGCGCTCGAAGCGCCTGACCAGCCCCACGCCGTTCTCGATCTGCGGATACCCTTCGTATGCGTCTTCCCCGGGCATGTCGCGCCCGGCGAGGCAGTATAGCTCGTCGGCGGCGAAGACAAAGCGCGTGCCGAGCGACGAGAGCAGCCTGTCCTGCCAGTCGGCGAGCTGATCGAGCGTCTTTTGCGCGTTTTCGCGGTCAAAGGGCGCGAGCTTCTCCAGCCCCTCGCGGAACCCGGTCAGTCCGACGGGCACCAGCGCCGCCGAGCGCGCGAAGGGGTGCATGCCCGACAGCGTTTCGAGCGTTTCGTCGAGCGCGCGCCCGTCGTTGATGCCCGGGCATAAAACGATCTGACAGTGAAAGGACAGGCCGGCTTCGCACAGCCGCCTGAGGCGCGGCATCAATTCGGCCGCGCGCGGGTTGCGCATCATGCGCGCGCGGAGCGCGGGGTCCGTCGCGTGCACCGAGATATACAGCGGGCTTGCGCGGCGGCGGAGGATGCGGTCAAACTCGGCGTCGTCCACGTTGGTGAGCGTGATGTAGTTGCCCATCATCAGCGACAGCCGCCAGTCGTCGTCCTTGACGTACAGCGTATCGCGCAGACCGGGCGGCATTTGATCGATAAAGCAGAACACGCAGCGGTTTTTGCAGGCGCGCGGCGTGATCGCCATGCTTTTGCCGAATTCGAGGCCGAGCGGCGCTTCCCGCGATTTGAGAAACTCGAGCGTTTCCTCGGCGCCTAACGCGCGGCGGACGCGAACGGACAGGCGCGTTTTCGCCGTCAGCGCCTGATAATCGATGATGTCCGCGATCTCCTCGCCGTTGACGGAAAGCAGCGTGTCGCCCGCGCGCAGCCCGCGCCGCATGCCCACGCTTCCCGGATGAACGCCAGCGATCAAATGCTCCATGCCCTTCTCCTTCCGAACGCCCTTCATTATCGTTGATTTCCCATGAAAAGTCAAGCGGCGCCGCCGCGCATAGATGCATGGCAAACGCGCAATCTATCGGAAGGGGAGGCGATCAACATGCAGATACGCACCGATCTCGCGCTGGAGAGCCGCGAGTGCTCGGGCGCGCCCGAGGGCGTCACCATGCGCACGCGCAGGCTGGGCGCCGTGACGGAAACGCAGGTGACGGTGGAGAGCGAGGAAGCGGCGAAGGCGCTCGCGAAATCCTGCGGGCGATATGTGACGCTGTACGCCGACGACCTTCTGCACGCCGATATCGGCGTCCGCCGCGCGCTGTCGCAGGCGCTCGCCGATACGCTGTCCGATATGCTGCCGCCCTTTGGCGATCTGCTCGTGGTGGGGCTGGGCAACCGCCGCATCACCGCCGACGCGCTGGGCAGCCGCGTGCTGGAAAGCCTGCTCATCACGCGCCATCTCAAGGAGATGACCTGCGGCGATATCAAAGGCCGGCTGCGCGGCGTCTGCGCCGTTGCGCCGGGCGTGCTGGGCGTCACCGGCATGGAAACGGCGGAGGTCGTTCACGGCGTCGTCGAGCATGTGCGCCCGACCGCCGTGATCGCCATCGACGCGCTCGCGGCGCGAGAGAGCGCGCGCATCTGCACCACCGTGCAGATCACCGATACCGGCATCCGTCCGGGCAGCGGCGTGGGCAACCACCGCGTGGGACTGACGCGCGAAACGCTGGGCGTGCCCGTCGTGGCGGTCGGCGTGCCGATGGTGGTGTACGCCTCGGTGATCGCGCGCGACGCGCTGTCGATGATGCTGTCGGACGTCGGGCTGGAGGAGGAAGCGCACGAGGACGCCATGGACGCGCTCGTGAGCAGGCTGACGGAGCATAACCTGGGCGATATGGTGGTCACGCCGCGCGAGGTGGACGATCTGGTGGGCAAGGTGGCGGAAATATTGGCGTTCGGGCTGAACCTCGCCCTGCAGCCGCGCCTTTCCGGCGAGGAGATCAGCGCGCTTTCGCGCGACGCGCTGTCATGATTCGCCGCGCTCTGTCATATAGTACCGCGAACAGCAAGGGAGGCGGCCATGCGCAAGCGATTGTTCATTCTCTTTCTCGCCGCGCTCGCGCTTTGCGCGCCGGACGCGCGGGCGTTTACCGTCGAGGCGGTTGATAAAACCTACGATCGGCGCGCGGCCAAGCGCGTGTATATCTATCATACGCACACCTACGAGGCGTATCTGCAAACGTCGGACGCGCCCTACCGGGAAACCGAGAGCTGGCGCACGAAGGACAATGCGTATAACATCGTGCGCGTGGGCAGAGAGCTGACGGCGCTGCTCGAATCGGCGGGCGTCGAGGTGTATCACGACGATACGGCGTACGAGCCGCCCAGCATTTCCAGCGCCTACGCGCGGTCGCTCGAGGCGCTGCAGGAAGCGATCGCGCGCGACGGCGCGTACGATCTCTATCTTGATATCCACCGCGATTCGTACTCAAGCGGCAACGGCGCGAACACGGCGACGGACGGGGAGAAGGAGCTTTCGCGTTTTCTTTTTCTGGTGGGGAAGGGCACGGGGCGCGCGGACGAGGAATCGCGCCCCGACTGGGAACAGAACCACAAAATCGCTTTGTTCCTGTCGGACGCGCTCAACGATCAGGTGCCGTCCCTGTCGCGCGGCGCGGCGCTCAAAAACGCTTCGTATAACCAGCACGCGGCGGCGGGCTGTCTTTTGATCGAGGTGGGGAACAACAAAAACTCGCTGAACGAATCGCTCGCCGCCATGCCGTATCTCGCGCAGGCGATCTGCCGGTATTTCGACGCGCTCGATTGACATACGCGCGCCCGCGCGCTACAATACGCACGAAAGCGAAAGACGGAGGCGTTGTATGGACGATCGTCCCGTTGGAATGTTCGACAGCGGCGTGGGCGGCGTGAGCACGCTGATCGCGGCGACGCGCGAAATGCCGGGCGAAAACTTCGTGTATTACGGCGATACGGGCAACGCGCCCTACGGCACGAAAACGCGCGATGAAATCATCGCGCTCTCGCGCCGATGCGTGGAAATCCTTTTGGATCACGGCGCGAAAGCCGTCGTCATCGCCTGCAACACCGCCACGGGCGCGGCGGCGGAAACGCTCCGCGCGCAATATGATTTTCCGATCATCGGTATCGAGCCGGCGATCAAGCCCGCCTCGCTTTTGCGCGCGGGCGGCGTCGTGCTGTCCTTCGCCACGCCGCTCACGATCAGCAGCGAAAAATACCACCGGCTGGAAGCGCTCTACGGCGAGGGCGTCGAATCGCTGCCCTGCCCGGGGCTGATGGAATTCGTCGAGCGCGGGGAGATCGATTCGCCGGCGCTGGACGACTATATCGAGCGCCTGCTCGCGCCCTACCGCCGGCGGACGATCGACGCCGTGGTGCTGGGCTGCACGCACTATGTCTTCCTGCGCGAGAAGATCGCCGCGCACCTGCCCGCCGGAACGCCGCTCGTGGACGGGAACGAGGGCACAGCGAAGCAGCTTCGGCGCAGGCTGGCGGCGTCCGGGCTTTTGTCGGCGCGCGATGCGGGCAGCGTCCGCTTCCTGACGTCGGGCGGCGAGAAAACGCTGTCGCTCATGCGCGGTTTGTACGGCGAAACGCCCCGAATCTGACAAAAAAACGACCAAAATCACTTGCCATATCGGTTGGTTTCTGTTAAAATGGGTTTCGCGTGTGATTAAACTCGTGTTGATCATAAATTCTACATCATTAGGGGGAACCGAGATATGGCTGACTACCAGACCGAGAACATCCGAAATATCGCCCTGATCGGGCATGGCGGCGAGGGCAAGACGACGCTGACGGAAGCAATGCTCTTCGCCGCGGGACACGTGGATCGCCAGGGGCGCGTCGAGGACGGCACCGCCGCGACCGATTTTGACCCCGAAGAAATCAAGCGCCGTATTTCCATTTCCTCCGCCGTCGCGCCCATCGAGTGGAAAAACGTCAAGATCAACGTCATCGACGTGCCGGGTTATTTTGATTTCGTGGGCGAAATGATCGGCGCGATGCGCGTCGTGGAAACTGCCGCCATCGTCGTGGGCGCCGTGAGCGGCCTGACCGTCGGCGCCGAAAAGGCGTGGGCGCTCGCCAAGAAAAACGATATCTGCCGGATGTTCGTCGTCAACCGCATGGACGCCGAGAACGCCAATTACGACAAAGTGGTCGAAGTGCTGCGCGGCAAGTTCGGCGACAGCGTCGTGCCCATGCTGCTGCCCATCGGCGAGGGCGCGTCCTTCAAGGGCGTCGTCAACGTGCTGGAAAACAAGGCGTACGAGGGCGTCGGCAAGGCGCTCAAGGAAGTGCCCGTTCCCGCCGGCATGAACGCCGCCATCGAAAAGGCGATGAGCGAGATTACCGAAGCCGCCGCCGCCGCCGACGATGAATTAATGATGAAATATCTGGAAGGCGAGGAACTTTCGCACGAGGAAATCCTGCAGGGCTTCCACGCCGGCATGACCAACGGTTCCATCGTGCCGGTCGTCGCCTGCTCCGCCCTGAACGGCGTCGGCGTCGCCAAGGTGCTCGATACCATGAGCGTTTATCTTCACAGCCCCAAAGCCGCTGTGTCGAAGGGCGTCAATCCCAAAAACGACGAGCCGGTTGAGCGCGCCTGCGACAAGACCGCGCCCTTCTCGGCGTTCGTGTTCAAGACCATCGCCGACCCGTTCGTCGGCAAATTGTCCCTCGTGCGCGTCTGCTCGGGCACGCTGACCCCGGCGACGCCGCTTTTCAACGCCAACGCCGATAAACCCGAAAAGGCGGGCGGCCTGTTCATGATGCGCGGCAAAAAGCAGACCGCCGCGCAGACGCTCTGCGCCGGCGATATCGGCGCGCTCAGCAAGCTTCAGCTGACCAATTCGGGCGATACGCTGTGCGATCCCGCCAATCCCGTCCGTTATGCCTCCATCGATTTCCCCGCGCCCAGCATCGCCAAGGCGATCTACGCCGCCAAGCAGGGCGAGGAAGACAAGGTGTTCTCGGGCCTCAATCGCCTTCAGGAAGAAGATCCCTCCATTTCGGTCACCAAGAACACCGAAACCACCGAAACGCTGCTGGCCGGTCAGGGCGAACTGCATCTCGACGTGATTCGCAACAAGCTCGCCGCCAAGTTCGGCGCGGCTGCCAATATCGTCGATCCCAAGATCCCGTACCGCGAAACCATTCGCAAAACGGTGTCCTGCCAGGGCCGCCATAAGAAGCAGTCGGGCGGACACGGCCAGTTCGGCGACGTGTGGATCGAATTCTCGCCCATCGGCGATACCAACAAAGATTTCGAGTTCGTCGACGCCGTCGTGGGCGGCGCCGTCCCGCGCAACTTCATCCCCTCGGTTGAAAAGGGCCTGCGCGAGAACATCGTCAAGGGCGTGCTCGCCGGCTATCCGATGGTGGGTCTGCGCGCCAAACTGTACGACGGCTCCTACCACCCCGTCGATTCCTCCGAAATGGCGTTCAAAACCGCCGCCCGCATCGCCTATAAGAAGGGCTGCAAGGACGCCGATCCCGTGCTGCTCGAGCCGATCATGCACGTCGAAGTGTACGTGCCGGACGAGTACATGGGCGACATCATGGGCGATATGAACAAGCGCCGCGGTCGCATCATGGGCATGAATCAGGTCGACGGCGAGCAGCAGGTCGTCGCCGAAGCGCCGCAGGCCGAAATGTTCAAGTATGCCACCGATCTGCGTTCGATGACGCAGGCGCGCGGCCGCTTCACCATGAACTACGAGCGCTACGAGGAAGTCCCCTTCGACGTCGCCAAGAAGATCATCGAAAGCGCCGCCAAGGAAGAGGAAGAGGAAGAATAATCAAGCCGCGGCCGTCGCCGCGCTCATGCAAAAACGCGCCCGTGTATGCGGACGCGTTTTTCGTCAGCCAAAGAATTTATACAATCTGGCAAATAAATGAAGGATATTCGGGGGACGGCGGAGAATGGTTATGCAAAATATCGTTTTCTGTTCAATCAGGATGGGAGGATTCGCGCCATGAAAAAAGGGTTAATCTGGATTCTTTGCGCCGTGTTGATCGTCGCCGTCGTGCTGGCCATCGTGTTCGCCTCGCAGAAAAGCGATCTGTCGGACAAGCACGCGACGGCAGTATCCGCGCTGGAGCGGGAGAGGGCGGACGCCGCCGCCGAAAAGGACGCATTGATTGCCGAGCACAGCGCGGCGATCGAGCAGTTGAAGGCGGACGCGGACGCCGCGATTGCCGCCGCGAAGGCTGATCAGGACATCACGGGGGCTGAAAAGGACGCGATCATCGACGCGATAAAGAAGGACGCCGACGCCGCGATTGCCGCCGCGAAGGCCGAAGCGGAATTGATCGCCGCCGACAAGGACAAGCTCATCTCGGCGCTCAAAGCGAACGCCGAAAAGGTTTCGGCGGATGCCGACGCCGCGATTGCCGCCGCGAAGAGCGAAGGCGAAACGCTGCTCGCCGACGCCAACGCCGCGCTCGCCGAAAAGGACGCGATCATCGCCGCGCTGACCGCCGACGCGGACAAGGTTAAGGCGGACGCCGAAGCCGCCGCGCTCGCCGCCAAGGAAGAAGGCGACAAGGCGCTCGCCGACGCCAAGAGCGAAGGTGAAAAGCTGCTTGCCGAGGCGAAAGCCGCCGCCGCCGCCGCGCTCGCCGAAAAGGATGCGATCATCGCCGCGCTGACCGCCGACGCGGACAAGGCAAAGGCGGACGCCGACGCCGCCGCGCTCGCCGCCAAGGAAGCAGGCGACAAGGCGCTCGCCGACGCCAAGGCGGAGGGCGACAAGCTGCTCGCCGAGGCGAAAGCCGCCGCCGCCGCCGCGCTCGCCGAAAAGGACGCGATCATCGCCGCGCTGACCGCCGACGCGGCGGCGGCCAAGGAAGCCGCCGAAAAAGCGCTTGCCGACGCCAAGGCGGAGGGCGAACGGCTGCTCGCGGAAGCGAAAAAAGACGTAGAAGCGGCGGCGACCGCCGCGAAATCCGAAGCGGACAAGCTGCTTGCCGACGCCAAGGCGGAGTTTGACAGGCTTTCCGCCGACAAGGACGCCACCATCGAATCGGTGAAAGCGAACGCAGACAGCCTGATCGCCGCCGCCAAGGAGGACGCCGAAAAGGCGCTTGCCGAGAAGGATACGATCATCGCCGCCCTGAACGCCGAGATTGAAAAGCTGACGAAGGACGCCGCCGACGCCCTGCAGACGGCGAAGGACGCCGCCGAAAAGGCGCTTGCCGACGCCAAAGCGGAAGCCGACAAACTGCTCGCCGACGCCAAAGCCGAGGCGGACAGGCTGCTTGCCGAAAAGGACAGCCTGATTGATCAATTGAAAACGGACGGCGAGAACGCGCTGAAAGCCGCCAAGGAGGAAGCCGAAAGGCTGCTCAAGGAAGCCAAGGACAAGGCCGAACAGTTGCTTGCTGAAAAGGACGGTCTGATTGATCAGCTGAAAACGGACGGCGAAAGCGCGCTGAAGGCCGCCAAGGAAGAAGCCGAAAGGCTGCTCAATGAAGCCAAGGAGGAGGCGCAAAAGGCGCTCGAAGCCGCTCGGGAAGAATGGGCGAAACTGACGGGACAGGATGACAAGACCGCCGCGCTCGCGACCTCGCAGACCGCGCTGGTCTCGACGCCCGCGCCGGTGAGCTTCCGCGCCGCCGTGCTCGCCGGTACGATGAAAGCTGCGGATCAAATCGGTTACGACAAGGATGCGCAGATGTTCGATGTAGCGGGCGACGGCGTCTATCTGTTCGAGTTTGCGGACAGCGACGTTTACGCATACGTTACGGACAGGCAAATCGCCAGCATCAACATCCAGAATCTGACCAAGACGATGAAGGATTACGGTCTTGATTCAAAGGATGTCAAGGTGCAGGCGGAAGTGCTCATCGGTCAGCAAATGCTGGATGGGATTGAGATCTCGTGTGATCCGGCAGGCGACGATTTCGTCGTCACGCTGTATATGGATTTCGCGGCGTGGCAAGCCGCCGTCGCCGCGCAGCCGAGCGACGCGGAAGCGGTCCTGAAGATCTACCTCGCTTTGGAGGGCACGGGCTTTCAAACAGAGGCCGGTATCGCCGACCTTCGAACCTATATCAACGCGAAGTAATCAGTCAGGTAAATAGGATAATATCATGCGGCGTCCGGACAGTTGATACCGTCCGGACGCCGCGTTTTTTTGCCATGATTGATTGCTGATCTTTCTTATAAAGAATGTGGCGTTCCGCCGTCGCCCGGCCGTCACCAACCCCGGCGGTTGAAGCGGTTCGTCCATCCGCCGCCGCCGCCGACCGTGGTGACGATGTCGGTCAGCGTGACGTCGGCGAGCTTTTCGCCGTCCGCATACGCGCCCGACAGATACAGCCCGTTGTCGGCCTCGCCGTCGACCGCGCCGCCTTTATAGAGCGCGCAGGCCGCGCCGAGCGTCAGACCGGGCGCGGAAACGATCACCGAGCTGTGATTTTTCACGGCGGTGAAGGCGCAGATCAGCGCGCCGCTTTCGTCGGTGACGGCGAACAAATCGCCGGCGTTCAGGCTTGCCTGCGCGTAAAGGACGGGCTGCGTCGACGAGGAATCGGGCGTCGCTTCCATGCCGGTCGCGCCCGCCGCGATCAGCACGCCGCCCGTGACGACCGCGCCGTAGCCCGGATCGAGCGCGCCGTTGCCCGAATTGTCAGGCCCGTCGACGACGACCGTTCCGCCCTCGATGCGGATGTAGCCGTTGGCGTCCAGCCCGTCGCCCGAGGCGTTGACGTACACGCTTCCGCCCGTGATCAGCAGGATGTTTTGCTCGTTCGCTTCCGCCATCATGCCGCCGCGCCCGGCAAAGCCCCAAGCGCCCGTCCCTCTGCCGCCCCGGGCGTTTTGCGCCTGCCTGCCCGATTCGCCCGCCGGAAGCTCGGGCGGCGTTTGACCGTCTTGCCTTGGCGTCTCGTCCGCCGGCAGCTCGGGCGGCGTCTCGCCGTCC
>CAYWOS010000059.1:0-11597 GCA_964459985.1 uncultured Oscillospiraceae bacterium | reverse complement strand
GCGTGCAGGCGATCACCGCCGTTCCCGTCGCGTCCTGCATGGACAGCGTGATGCTTTTGACGCCTGTATGCAGGGCGTTCCACGCCGCGTCGCTTTCCGCGTCGCCGGTATCGCGCGTCCACGCAAAGCAGCCCGCGCCGAACGCGTCGGTCACGTCGGCGTCGTTCTTGTACACCTTCGCCGCGCATGTCGTCTGCTTGCCCGTCTCCGTCACCACCGCGCCGTCCGAAAACGCGATCTCCAGCCGGAAGCCCGCGCCGTCCAGCGCGCCCCTGCCGATCATGCCGCGCGCTTCCTCGCTTGTCACGCGCAGGCGCACGGCGGTATTGCCCGAGATATCGAGCGACGAGCCGACGCCGCTCTCAATGATATCGGTATGCAGCGCGCCGGTGAACGCCTCGCTGGCGAACAGATCGGCGACGTTCATTTTTCCCGCCGTGACCGCGCCCGCCGCAAGCTCGTTGGCCGTGACCGCCTGCGCCGCGATCTTGCCCGCCGTGACCGCGCCCGCGACCAGTTTGTCGGCGGTGATCGCGCCGTCCGCCACCTTGTCGGCAGTGACCGCGCCGTCCGCCAGCTTGTCCGTGCCGAGCACGGGGATGCGTTGGCCGTTGAGCGTGCCGGTCGTGATGTTGTCGGCGGTCAGGTTATTGACCGCGATCACGCCCGCGTCGATCGTCCCTGCCGTCAGCTTGTTCGCCGTCAACGAGACGATCTTCGCGTCGGTAATGCTGCCGTCCGCGATCTGCGCCGTTTCGACCGCGCCGGTACCAATCAGCGCCGTGGTGATCGCGCCCGTTTCGATCTGCGCCGTCCCGATCGCCGCGCCGCCGATTTTCGCGCGCGTGATCGCTGCATCGGCGATCTTGGCAGAGGTGATGGCCGCGTCGTCGATCTGCGCTTCCCCGACCGCCGCTTCCCCGATCTTGACCCGCGTGATCGCCGCGTCGGCGATCTTGGCGGTCGACACCGCCGCGTCGGCGAGCGCGGCGCTGCCGGCTGTAATGGCGTTCGCGGCGATTTTTCCCGCCGTGACCGCGCCGCCCGCGATCTTATCGGCGGTGACGGCGTTGGCCTGGATTTGCGCCGCGCCGATGCTGCCCGCCGCGAGCCGCGTCGCCGTCACGCTGCCCGCGATCAGGCTGTCGGCGGCGAGCGTGCCGGCGCGCACGAGCGAGCCGTCGATTTCGCCCGTCAGCCGCGAGGCGTTGATATCGCCCTGCCGACTGACGATCGCGCCCGTATCGAACGCCGAGCGCAGCGTGCATTCGCTCGTCATGGAAAAGCCGTTGTCAAAGGCGAGGCTTTGGCGCGTGACGGTTGTGAGCGTTTCGCCGCCCTCGTGATCGGTAATTTTGACGCGCCGGCCGATCGTCAGCGCCGGATCGCCCTGCCAGGCGACCTGCGCGCGCGTGAGCGTCATGCCCCCGAGCGCGGCGAGCATGCCCGACGCCAGCGTCGCCGTATGCGCGGCGTCGGGAGGCAGCAGAGGATTGCCGTGCGCGCGCATCGCGTTGCCGTTGGTCGCGATCACGCCCTCCGCCGCGTATGTCCGCTCGTTTTGCTCGGCGTACTTGCCGCGCTGCGTCACCACCAGCGCCGCGAGCGCGCCGAAAGCGGTCTCGCCGTACACGCGCGAGAGCGTGTTGGCGGCGGGCAGAAGAAAGGGCGCGGCGGTATCATAGACCGGGACGAACTCGAGCGCTCCCGCGCGGCTGATCCGCGCGAAGGACGCGGCGGCGCAGGCGACGAAGCCCAGCGCGCCGCGCAGCGAGACGTCGCCCCACGCCGGCGCTTCCGGGACGGAAACGTCGGCGTTGACGAAATCGGCGTCAAAGTCAAATCCCGCCTGCGCCGCGATGTGCGAGGCGATTTGCCGGAGCGTCCGGGGATACGTTTGATCATCGCGGTAGGCCTCGCCGAACGCCGAGGCGAGCGCGTCGGCGCCCGTGAGCGTGACGCGCGCGTCGTTCTCGGTCAGGCTGACGTCGCTGACGTAAAAGGCGCACAGATCGCGCGTCTCGTCCGTCCCCTCCAGCCCGAGCGACAGGCGGACGCGCGCGCCCGGAAGCGGGTTTTGCCCGCGCATTCGTCCGCCGTACAGCCACGCCCCGCCCTCGCCGTTTAGCGTGACGGCGCAGTTCGCGCTGATCGCCGCGCCGAGCAGCCACCCGTCCGACACGCCCTCGTGCACCGTGAAACCGATCACGTCCGCCGCCGTGAGCGTCGCCGTCTCGCCCGTGGCGAACGTGATCTCGCCCGTCACGCGCGGACGCCTTTCGCCGGCGCGGATCAGGGTGTCAAAGTCGCTCATCGTCATTTCTCCTCAAGCGTGATCGTCACGTCGCCCCACACCGTCGCGCCGCCGTCGTACCTTTCCATGGTCATGGCGCGCGCGGCGGCGACGCAGGCGATTGTCGTTTCGCCCAGCGCGGGATCGTGATACGTCAGTTGCAAAGGGCCGTTTCCGTTGATCAGCGCCAGCATTGACGCGAGCGTCGATTGATTTATGCGTTTCCAGACAAGCGTGACCGCGCGCTTGACGGCGAGCGTATCGCGCACCGTTTCGCCCAGCGTGTTCCGCCCGCCCGCGCCCGTCACGGATTTCACCGTCACCGTCAGGCCGCTCGGCGAGGGCAGCGCGGTATCGTTGATTTTGATCATTTTTTCTCCTTACAGCGTCAGTTCGACGCCGCCCGTGCCGCGGCTGACGCGGTTGATGCCGTCGATCGCCGCCACGCCGAGCCGGTAGCCGTCGATGTAGAGCGGAACGGTGAGCGATACGCGGTCAAGCGTCGGCGCTTCGGCGGACGCCTGAACACTCGCGACCGGCGCGAGCGGCGCGAGCGCCGAGGAAGCGGTCCGGCTCAAGTCCTCTACCGCGCGGCGCACGTTCGGCGCGCCGCCCTCGACGCCCCGCGCGAAGCCCTCGGTGAAGTTCGCGCCGCTCGCGAAGGTTACTCTGGAGGGCGAATGGATGGCGAGCGCGCCGCGCAGCGCGGCCGTCGCCGCCGCCGCTAAAGCGCGCGCCGCCGCCACGACGGCGTTTTTGCGCGAGGCAATGCCGCCCGCCAGCCCGTCGCCCGCGCTGACGCCCGCCGAGCGGAAGGAGGCCGCCAGTTCATCAGCGCGCGCGCCCGCCGCCGTCAGCATATCGCCGAGCGCCGCCAGACGCTCGGACAGGGGCGAGATATCGGCGGTAAAGCGTACCTGTAACTCCTCTAATGTCATGGAATGTCCTTTCCCGCCCACGCGAGCAGGCGCGATTTAATGTCGTCATCGGTCATGTCGGACTGCTCCGCGCGGAAGAACGCGGGCCGCGCCGGCAGCTTTTCGGGCGCGTGCGCGGCGAGCGCGGCGTATTGCGCCGTCATCCACGCGCTTTCGTCCCGCTCGCGTCCGCGCGCCCTGAACGCCTCGAGCCGCCACGCGATCTCGCGCGGCGTCAGATCGAACAGACGGTCGGCGTCGGGCACTCCCGCCGCCGCCGCCCGCGAAAACAAATCAATGTACCGCGCGCGAAGCGTGCCCGTTACGGCGTCCGCTTCGCCCGCCGAAAAAAACCGGCGTCCTCCAGCGCCCCGGTCAGCTGACCGCACAGCGATTCGAGATCGCCGTCCGCGCGCAGGTACGCGTCCATTAGCTCGCCCGCCGCTTCCAGCGTCAGTCCTGGGCGCGAGGCGATCAGCCCGCACCACAACAGCGCGCGCAGCCCGGCGGTATCTGTCGAGAGCGCGTCGGCGAGCGATTTTCCCGTGATTTCCTCGAGCTGGCAGACG
Source organism: uncultured Oscillospiraceae bacterium (assembly GCA_964459985.1). Taxonomy (GTDB): domain Bacteria; phylum Bacillota; class Clostridia; order Christensenellales; family Aristaeellaceae; genus CAYWOS01. The sequence goes on along the minus strand of CAYWOS010000059.1, from coordinate 7,818 downwards.
CTGTTGACCGTGAAAGCGAGCGATTCGACGCGCCCGCCGATAGAAATCGCGCGCGTCATACCGTCACCGTCACGCCGCCCGTGACGCGCAGCACGGCGGAAAAGCCGACCACGCCGTCCACCTCGGCGGCGCCCATCGAGACGGATTTGACGAACGCCGTGAACGCGACCGTCGATTCGTCCGGGAAAGTGACGGTAAAGGGCGCGGCGCTCCCGCTCGCGTACAGCGCGCGCAGCGACGCCTGCCCCGTCTGCGTTTTGTCATGAAAGCCCTCGATCGTGATCTCGCCGCCGTCGCGCAGCCCCTGTTCGTAGGCGCGGTCGCCGCCGCCGTCCAGCGTGGTCACGTCGATCGCCTCGCTGTCCATGCGGATTTCGCCGATGCCGCGCAGGCGGCCGACGGCGACGCTCGCGCCGTTCTGGGTAAAGGAAAGGGTCGTTCCGTTGGCTTTTTGCGCCATCATGGATTCCTCCCGTTTTGATATTTACTGGTACAGCACGTCGCCGCGCAGCACGCCGCGATAGGTCATATCGACGCTGTGGACGCGCGCGCTCTGATCAAACCCGCGCCGGCAGCCCGTGCGCCGGAACCCGGCGGCCGCAAGCAGCGCGGCGGCGTCCCGCGCGAGCGAGCGCGCCTGCGCGTCCGTCGTCGCGAACACGTCCACGCCAAACAGCGCTTCCTCCAGATAATCCGCGCCGTCGGCGCGCGCCGTGACCGCGCTCTCGCGCAGCGCGACGGCGACGAGGGGCATTTCGCAGGCGTCGGACGGGTATTCCGCCGTCACCGTCGCGTCAAGCGGCGACAGGAGCGTGAGAATGTCGTTTGTCAGATCAGTCATGCAATACCTCCTTGAGCGCCTGCGCGCAGCGCTTTGTCAGATCCGCCCGCTTGGCGGCGGGCGCGAGGAAGGGCGAAAGGTTTTCAACAGCGGACGCGTATCCGCACGATGTCGATACCGTGCCGGTCAGTTGCTTCGTTTCGGCGCGCAGGCTGTCGCGCAGCCGTCCCGTATCCACGGGGACGGTTTCCCGCGCGCTGTCCAGCGCCGCCGCCGCCGCGTCCTTCACCGCCTTGCGCGCGGCGGGGGGCAGCGCCGCGCGCAGAGCGCCGATTCGGCCGAGCGCGCCGCTTAACCCCCTCACGGCGCGCGCCGCCTGATATCCGCCTGAATGTGCCCGCGATACTGGCGCACGGCGACGCAGAGATAGGCGTCGCCGCCCACGCGCACTTCGTCGCCGGGATAAATCAGCGTGTCGTAGGGCAGAATCAGGCGATACATAATAGACAGGTATTCGCCGTAGCGCCGCGCCTCCAGCGCGCCCGTCATGCGCCGGATCGCCGCGCGGGCCGGGCTGCCGCGCACCGTCACGGCGTCCTGCTGCCGATAGTCAAGTCTCATGGAAGCTCCTTTCCCTGCGATCCATCGCGCCGGGTCGGTCGGTTTGACGAAGGTTCACGGAAACGCGGGAGAAGGAACCGTTTTGATCGCAAAGCCGGTTCCCTCTCCTTAACATTTTCGCTTTTACGTTTTCGCCACGCGGTACGCGAGGATCTCGCGCCTGAGCGATTCGGGCAGATCGTTCAGCACGCGCGAGACCTCGCCCTCGGTGTGCGCGCTTTCGCCCTCGACGCCGACGCGCCCGTACAGGATGACCGCCAGCCGCGTCCGCGCGTTTTCGAGCGCCTCGGGCACGCTGTCGCGCCACGTCAGCGCGCGGATAACGGCGTCGGCGTCGTCAATCAGCGCCGTCAGCAGCGCGTCCTGCGCGTCGCCCGTGATTTCCGGCAGATGCGCTTTCAGCCGTGAAAGCGGCGTTTCTTCAGCCGGCATCAGCCCAGAACCCGAACGGCCAGCTCGGGATAGAGCGTTTTGAACCCGTACAGCACGTCCATCGAGAGCATTTCGCGCTTGTACTGCATGTCGTAGCCCTTGACGACGCGCAGCGACACGCCGTTGTAGTTGGTGACATAGCTCTCGACGCCGCCCGGCGCGGTGAGCGGGCGCGTGACGAAGGCGAACGCCATGGGATGGAAGGCGAGGTTGGCGGCGTGCGAGGCGACCATCGTCACGGCGGCGTTGTCGGCGACGGCGTCGGCGAGCGGCGGCGTAATGCCGATATCGCCCTCGCCGGACGCGAAGGCGGCGTCGGCGGTCACGGCGTACTGCTTGCCGCCGATGGCGAGCAGGTCGCCCTTCTTGAACGTCTCGGCGCCCGAGCCGCCGTCGATGTGGATGGTTTTCGCGCCGGCGGCGTAGCCGTCCGCGTGGTCGATCAGCAGCGTTTTCGTCTGCGCCGTGCCGCAGGTATGGCGCTTGACCGCCTGCGACATGTAGTTGTCCAAGCCCATCACGCGCCCGATGCTGCCCTCGCGCAGCGCCTGCGTGCCGCCCGATTTGTCGGCGTGCACGATGGCGTCCAGCGACGTGAAAGCGGCGTCGGCGTCGGCATCCCACACGGCGACGCGGCCCGAAACGGGCGCTTTTTGCTTGTTGAGCGCCTTGCGCGCGTCCGCGAAGGCGGCAAGCGTCGCGGGCGTCGTGCCCGCCGTGCCGATGTAATTCGGGATATCCCGGTAGAGTTCCAGCCCGTCGGCGTTGATCTTCTGCGCCAGCGCGGCTGCGGCCGGCTCGATGAACACGCGCGTCAGATCGTCGATACTCGTCGCGCCCTGAAGCGCCTCGACGCGCACGTCGACGGTGGCGATCTTGTCCAGCGTCACGTCGACGGCGGTTTCGGCGATGTCCTCGCCCGTCACGCCCTGCGTCGCGTCAAACTCGTTCGCGGTGAGCACGACGGGCTTGCGCACCTGCACGGTGTCGCCCTTGCGCCCCGAAAAATCGTCGGAGTAATCCTTGTAGACGAGGTTGGGAAACACCAGATGCTCGATGAGGCGGGGCAGCGCGGCGCGCGCGAAATCCTTGATGGAAATGAAGCTGTTCGCCATATTGTTTTCTCCTTTACAGGCGGCTGATCGCCGCGTAGTATTCGTTGTCCGAGAGATCGGACAGGGGCTTGGCGGGGGCGGACTTGGGCGCGTCGCCCTTGAGACGCTCCTCCACGCCCGCCTGCACGCACTTGCGGAAGGCGGTTTCCAGATCGCCGACGGCGCGCGTCATGTCGCCTTCGTCCGAAAGCGGCAGCGCCTCGGCGAGCGATTCGGGCAGGCCGCGCGCCTTGAGCGCTTGCGCCGTTTTGACGGTCATTTCACGCCTGTCCAAAGTCTTTTCCCGCTCGGCGAGCGCTTCCTCGCGCGCCGCGTCGGCCTGCCCGCCGGCCCGCGCCGACGCTTCGATGCGCGCCTCGAGCTGCCTGACGACGCTCGCCACCAGCGCTTCCGTTTCCTCGCGCGTCATGGGGGCGGCTTCTTCGGTCTGCGGATGATCCTCCATTTTTTTCCTCCTTGGATGTATTCATAAACGCCGTGAGGCGGTTTATGTGTTCTGCGCGCCGTCCATGAACGGCAGATGCGCGACGAGCGATTCCCGGGGCACGATGTTTTCGAGCGTTTTGACCGTCTGCGCCGCCTCGAGATCGTCCACCGGCAGCGCGCGGCTGAACACCATGCGCACCTGCCGCGGATCGAGCGCGCGCCCGCCCTTGACGAACAGGAACTGCGCGTAGCAGCGCAGTCTTTCGCGCAGCGCCTCGCGGAACCAGCGCTCCTTGACGCGGCAGAGCTGCTCGAGCGGCAGCAGCTTGTATTTCATGCCGACGCCGCTCACGTTGTCGCGGAAATCGTCGTCGGTCAGATCGGGAATCATGGAGAATTTGTGGATGTCCCGCGACAGCGCGGCGCGCAGCGTTTCCAGATCGCCGCCGCCCTCGGGGCGCGACAGATACTGCGCGCCCGCCTCGCGGTCGGGCAGGTAAAGCAGCTTGTCCTGCCTGAGCTGCTGCGCCGGCGAGCGCCCCCGGGAGTCCGTCTCGATGCGCGCGCCGTAGATGACCAGCAGCGCGTTGACCAATTGCTCGTGATCGTTCACGCGGTCGGACTGCAATACGTCGTAGGCGTCGATCAGCGACATGACGCCGGTCAAATCGCTCTCGCACTCGTCGTTGTTCCAGTATTCGATCATCGGCACGCGGGCGAAATAGTGCGGCAGCCGCGCCTGCGGCGCGCGGAGCAGCAGCGATCCGAAGCTGTCCGAGCGGTATAAATGCGTTTCGCTTTCGGTACACACCGTCGCCTCCCAGCCGCGCGGCGCGCCGTCGGCGTCCGTCGTCGGCTGAAACGATACGCCGAAAAGCGGCTGCTTTTCCACGTCGTCGGCGTACACGACGAACGCCGCGCGCGGGTCGAGGCTGGCGCTCCTGACCGCCGCCGCGCGATCGGTGTAGATATGCTCGACGCCCCTGCCGTACAAAGAGGCGTTCTTGGCCAATTCGATATCGACGCTGGCGATATCGGCGGCGCGATAGGCGTCGAGCAATCCCTTGAGCGCGGCGTCGCGCCCCTCGTCTATCTCGTAGCGCACCGCGCCGCCCACGAGATAGGAGGAGGCGACCATAACGATATAGCGCGCGAAGCCGTGCGCCAGACGGTTGTTGGGCAGGCCGTCGCCGCGCACGCGTTCGGTGATGGGCGACAGCCCTTCGTAGTGCCCGCGCAGGAGCGAGAGGCGCTCGGTTTGCCGGAGATGCTCGTTCAGGCAGCCCTGAAGCAGCCGCCCGGTGAGCGGGAATTCCCTTGAGCGAAGAATCATGTTTCCCTCCTATAATCCCAATTCGTCCTTGCGCCCCACGCGCGCTGTGCGGTTGTCCATGTCGTACTCGAGCGCGTAGCGCATGGCGTCGATCAAATGGTTGTCCTTGTCGGACGGGCGTCGGATGGCGACGCCGTCGCGGTCGCGCTGCCACTGATACAGCGAAAGCTCGCGCGCGAGGCAGGGGCACGCGGGGGAGACGAGGATGGTTTGCTGCATCAGCCATTGCACGCCGTGCGTCACGCTGTCGGGGCCTTTTCGCGCGGAAAGGACGTTCAGCCCGCGCGCGCGAAGCTCGGCGATGGATTTGGGTTCGGCGCTGTCGCACAGGATGTAGCCGTCGCCGGCGACGGGTTTGAGGCGCTCGGCGAGCGCGTCGTTGACCAGCCCTTTCTCGCACAGCTCGGCGAGCGCGTACACGATTTTCCTTTTTCTGTCATACCGCAGCAGCAAAAAGCCGCACGGATCGCCCGCAAAGCCGAAATCAAGTCCCATCCGCGTTTCGCCGCCCGCGTCCTCCGGGATCGCCTCGACGCGCCAGTTCTTGAAGATGATGTCGCCCACGACGCCCCATTCGCCCAGCGTGTAGACCTGATAGAAGTACGGATCGCGCTCGTTCTCCAGCGCCGCGCGGTCGTCGGGCGCAAGGAATCGGTTGTCCCTGTACGTGGTTTTGAGGATGCTCACGCGCTCGTCAAAGCAATGCTGCCGGTTGTCCTGCCAGACGGAGAAGAACTGGCGGTAGAGCCAATGCGTCTTGTAAACGGGATTGAAGGACATCGTGAATCGCTTGACGAAGCGGCTTTTTCCGCGAAGGCGTTTGTCGAGCTGCTTGAAGTCGGCGTACGCGCATTCGGTCGCTTCTTCCATCCAGATATCGGTCAGCGCGCCGCGCAGCGGCGTGAGCGATTTGATTTTTTCCACGTTGTCCAGTCCGGCGAAGAGGATCTGGCAGGAATTGTTGCGCGCCGTGATGATCATCTCGCTCTTTTGCACCAGAAACATGCGGCGCAGCCCCATGCGGTCGATGGCCTTGAGAATCTCGTTCCACGCGCTGCCGCGCAGCGTGCGCGCCACCTGCCGGACCACCAGCGTGTTGCGCCCGGCGAGCGCGTCCAGCGCGCATCGCGTGGCGAGGAATACGCTTTTGCCGCTTCCCGCGCCGCCGAAATAGATCTGATAACGGTGCTCGTCGCTCAGGAAGGGACGGTAAACGCGGTTGACGGCGTTGCCTGAAAGCGTGATACGCGGCATGGTTACTCCTCCTTGACCAGGATTTCGTAGTCGCCCGCCGCCGACGCCTCCGCGCCCTTCCCCGCCATATCGAGCGCCAGCGCCGCCGCCTTGACGACGTCGCCGTTGGACGCGTTTTCGTCGTCGAGCAGCATTTTGAGCCTGTCCGCCGCCGCGATCGCCGCGTCGAGCAGCTTGTCGCGCAGCAGCGCGGCGGGGTCTTTCCTTTTCCCCATACATCACCTCCGCGTGAAAATCGGCAACAAAAAAGCGCCGCTTCCGCGCTCTTTCAAACGCGCTCGCGCCGCTTTCCCGCCGGGTTGATGCCGTCACTCCCCGTCAGTCTTCGACGATGCCATCATATCACATTCGTTTTCGCCTGATCCCTCCAAAAAACAGGAAATTCTTCCGAAAACGGGAGAATTCCATTGATTTGACGGATTATTTCATTCGATCCGCCCACAGCGCGCGCTTTCTTTCGAGCATTTCGCCGGCGCGCGCGATGTACGCGCCGATATCGCTGATGTTGGGCGCGCGCAAGATTTTGCCCTCATCGGGCGCGACGCGCTTGCTGATGCCGCCCGCGCCCATCGCTAAAATATGCGCCGTTTCCTCCATCATTTCGACGTTGTAGAGGCATTCGCGACCGGGCAGCGCATAGCCGACGTTCTCCTGATTGCCCGCCATATGCTTCTGGCGGTACAGGTAGTACGGGCGCATCCCGCGCCGCGCGGCGCTCCGCGCGCCCATGCGCACCATGTCCGCCACCATTTTGCCGTCGGGCAGCGAGGCTTCCCACAGGTGCATCAGGCTCGAGCGCTTGATGGACAGCGTATGGATGGTCAGGCTTTCGGGCGACAGCCCCTCGCTCCACGCGAGCGTTTCGGCGAAATCCCCGGCGTTTTCGCCCGGCAGCCCGGCGATCAGATCCATATTGATGTGCGAAAAGCCCATCGCCCGCGCCAGCGCGTAGGCGTCCTCGGTCTGCTTTTTCGTATGCGCGCGCCCGATGCGGCGCAGCGTGTCGTCGTGCATGGTCTGCGGGTTGATCGACAGCCGCGTCGCGCCGTGATCGCGGAGGACGGACAATTTCTCACGGTCGATGGTGTCGGGACGCCCCGCCTCGACGGTGATTTCCCGCGCCGCGCGCAGAAGCGGCGTCGCCGCCGTCAAAAGGCGGTCGAGCAGAGCGGCGGGCAGTGCGGTGGGCGTGCCGCCGCCGACATACAGCGCGCGCGGCGACAACCCGATGCGCGCGATCAGATCGCACACGCCCTCGATTTCGCGCGCCGCCGCGTCGACGTAGGGCGCGAGACGTTCGCCCCTGCCGACCTCGGCGCTGATAAAGGAGCAATAGGCGCAGCGCGACACGCAAAAGGGGACGCCGATGTAGAGATCAACGTCCGATTCCGACGGCTGCGAAAGCGCCGTCTGCGCCAAGACGACCGCGCGCAAAAGACTCGCTTTTTCCTCCGACAGATCAAAGGTTTCCTTCACGTCCGCGATCGCCGCGTCCACATCCGCGCCCGCGTCCGTGCGCGCGCGGACAAGCCGCGCCGGGCGCACGCCCGTGAGCGCGCCCCACGGCGGCGTCGCGCCGGCGATCTGTTTCATGCAGTCGTACAGCGTCAGTTTGACCTGCCGCTTGTGCAGACGCTTGTCGATCAGCGGATCGCGCTCGGGGCGTTGCCGGCGCTCGCTTTTCGCGCCGTACGCGCCCGACACGCGCACGACGGACACGCGCTCGCCGCTTTCCTCGCGCTCGTCGTGCTCGATCGTGATGTCGCCCTGCTCGGACGGCGCGGCGTCGTCGAAAAACAGACGCACGACATCCAGCATTTCGCTGGCGAAGGCGGGCGTCGCGGTGCGCAGCGCGA
>CAYWOS010000058.1:0-11737 GCA_964459985.1 uncultured Oscillospiraceae bacterium | reverse complement strand
CAACATCGCCGCCGAGGAAGGCGTAGGCACGGCGCTCAAGGAAAAGCGCAACAACCTGCTGGCGAAAGCCGTCACCTGCGCGCCCGAGGAATTCGACGCCATCTATGACGCCGGCTACGCGGACTATCTGGCGAGCGGCGGTCAGGCGATCATCGACGAGCGCGCCGAGGCCTGGACCCGCACGCACGGCGACAAGCTGATGCTGGACTGACCTCGACGTATTCAGACACGCAATCAACAAACAACGGGGAGAGGCGCAAGCCTCTCCCCGTTCTGCGTGTCGACAAAATCGACACGTCCCTCAAAAATAAACAAGTTGTTCCTTCGGTTTTCTAATCCGTTTCCCTCTCTCTTTCGCATGAGGACGCTTTCGTATCAAGTACGTTTCGCCAATCCACCGCGCGGCGCGTCCGTTATCCCGCCAGCCCCTGCTCGCGGGTCTGGGCGGTGTACAGGTTGTAGTACGCGCCGCGCTTGGCCATCAGTTCGTCGTGCGTGCCCGCTTCCATGATGCCCTTGTTGCCGATATAGAGGATTTTATCGCAGTTTTTGATGGTGGACAGGCGATGCGCGATGATGAAGGAAGTGCGCCCCTTGAGCAGCGCCGCGATGCCCTCCTGAAGCAGTTTTTCGGTCTTGGTGTCGATGGAGGAGGTCGCCTCGTCCAGTATCAGGATGCGCGGATCGGACAGGAGCGTGCGCGCGAAGGCGATCAGCTGCTTTTGTCCCTGCGACAGTCCGCCGCCGCGCTCGTTGACCTGCGTTCGGTAGCCTTGCGGCATGGCGTCGATGAGCGGGTGCGCGCGGACGGCTTGCGCGGCGGCGTAGACCTCCTCGTCGGTCGCGTCGAGCCGGCCGTAGCGGATGTTGTCCATGATGGTGCCGGAGAAAATGAACGAATCCTGCAGCATGATGCCCATCTGCCTGCGCAGGCTGTTCAGCGTCACATCCGCGATATCGTAGCGTTCGCCCGATTCGCTTGTCAGCGTGATGCTGCCCGAATTGAGGTTGTAGAAGCGGCAAAGCAGGTTGACAACCGTGCTCTTGCCCGCGCCCGTCGGCCCGACCAGCGCCACGCTCTCGCCGGCGGAAACGTGCAGATTGATATGCTCGAGCACGTTGACGCCCGGCTCGTAGCCGAACACGACGTCGGTAAAATCAGTTTCGCCGCTGATGGGCGGCAGATCCTTGGCGTTTTCCGCGTCGTCCACCGTCACCGGCTCGTCCATCGTTTCAAAAATGCGCTCCAGATAGGACAGGTTGTTGACGAAGTTGTTGTAGATGTTGCCCAGATTGGTGATGGGCTGCCAGAAGCGGCTGACGTACGAGCCCATGGCGAGGATGACGCCGAAGGAAACCATCGCGCCGCCCAGCCAGTGCACGCCGGCGATATAGATGAAGGTGAACACCACCTGCGTGATGAACTCGCTGGCGAACCACACGGTATTGCTGATGTAGATCGCCTTCATCCATGTGACGCGGCAGGCCTCGGCGAGCTTTTCCATGATGGATTTATTGACTTCCTGCCGCGTGAAGAGCTGCGACACGCGCACGCCGTCGATCGATTCGGCGAGGTAGGCGTTGTAATTGGAATTCTTGTTGCTGCGCGCCTGCCACGCCCTGCGCTGGCGCGGCTTGATGAGGAAGATGAACGCCACGAAGAAGGGCAGGCCCGCCATGATGATGTTGGCGAGGGTGACGTTGGTGGAATACATGAAAATGATGATAAAGACGATATTCAGGATTTCGATGATGCTGTTGATGATGCCGTTGGACAGGATATCGCTGACCGAGTTGACATAGTTGATGACGCGTACCAAAATCTTGCCCGCCGGACGGCTGTCGTAATAGCTGAAGGGCAGTTTCTGCAAATGCGCGAACAGATCCTTACGGATATCATAGATGATGTTCTGGCTGACCTTCGCCATCATGCGCGAGCGGATCTTGGAAAACGCGATGCTGACGGCGATGATGGCGGCGTAGAGCAGCGCCGTCTGCCAGAGCAGCGTGATATTCTTGTTCGGCACGATGTCGTCGAGCACCCACGTCATGATCTTGGGCAAGAACAGCGAGGCGACCGAGGACAGCGCGCTCAAGAGCAGCGCCGCCAGCATGACCGCGCGGTAGCGCCTGATGTAGACGAGCGCGCGCTTCAAATGCCCGAGATTGAACGGCGATTCCAGTTTTTCATCGACGTCGAACTTATTCCTCGCCATTACGCGCTCACCTCCCCGTCAAGCGGCAGGCCGTTTTGCAAAGCGTAGGTTTCGTAGTAGTAGCCGCGCAGTTTAAGCAATTCCTCGTGCGTGCCGCGTTCGGTGATTTTCCCGTTCTCGACGATCAATATCTGGTCGGCGTCCTTGACGGAGGAAATGCGCTGTGCCACGATGATTTTCGTGCAGGGGAAGGGCAGCTCGCGGAGCTGCTTTTGAATATAGCTTTCGGTTTCCAGATCGACGGCGGAGGTGGTATCGTCCATGAGCAGGACGGCGGGCCTGATCGCCAGCGCGCGCGCCAGCGCGATGCGCTGACGCTGCCCGCCGGACAGCCCGACGCCGCGCTCGCCGATGATGGTGTCGTAGCCCTCGGGCAGCTTTTCAATGAAATCGTCGGCGTCGGCGCGCCGCGCGAAATCCTTGACTTCCTCGACCGACAGTGATTGATCGCCGAAGGCGATGTTGCCCTCGGCGGTATCCGAAAAGAGGAAGACCTCCTGCGTCGCCGTGCCGATGTGCCCGCGCAGATCGGAAAGCCGCCATTTGCGCACGTCCAGATCGTCCACCAGCACCGCGCCGTCCTTGACGTCGTACAGGCGGCACAATAGGTTGAGCAGCGTCGTCTTGCCCGACGCCGTGGGGCCCATGACGGCGATCGTCTGCCCCGGCTCGGCGGTGAAGCTCAAATGATCGATGATCGTTTTTTTGCCGACAGAGAAGCTCACGTCGCGGAACTCGATTTTGCCCGTCATGCCCTCGCGCGGCTCGGCGCCCTTTTCATCCTTGATGCGCGGACGGCTGAAATAGATCTCCATGACCTTGTTCGCCGAGGTGATGAAGCGCTGCACGTCGTTGAGCAGGTTGCCCATCTCGCGCATGGGGTTGCTCATCGCCCACGACAAGCTGGTGAAAATGCTCAAACCGCCGGCCGTCAGATTGCCCGTGATGATGAAATAGCTGCCCAGAAACAGCGTAATCAGCGTCATCACGTTCGCCAGCCCCTCGATGGCGGGGAAGAAGCGCAGCCACAGCCAGTTGATATCCAGATTGGCGTTCATGAAGGCGGCGCTGCGCCCGTCAAAGCGCTCCTCCTCGTAGTCCTCGCGCGCGAACGCCTTGACCACGCGGTTGCCCGCGATGTTCTCCTGCGCGGCGGTGTTCATATCGGAGAGCTTGTCGCGCATGTCGATGAACAGCGGACGCACGCGCCGGGAATAGACCTTCGTGATGATCAGAAGCAGCGGCGTGACGATGATGAGCGCCAGCGTCAGCTTCCAGCTCACGAAGAAGAAATAGACCACCGTGGAGACGAACATGCAAACGCAGTCGATCACGCGGTAGTCGATATAGCTTAAAAAGTGCCGGCACCAGTCCAGATCGCTGGACAATCGCGTCATGATGTCGCCCGTCCGGTGACGGTCGAAAAACACCGAGTCCTGCGCCTGCAGTTTGTCGAACAGCTCGTTCTTGAGCCGCGTGACGACGGCCTGCGAGGTCGTCTCGATCAGGATGACCATGAGGTACCGCATGCCCTCGCGCCCCACCTTGAACACGAACATGGCGACGAGCAGGGGGATGAGCGGCGACGCGTCGCCCGCGATGATCACGCGGTCGACCAATTGCCCGGTCAGGGCGGGATTGATGAGCAGCATGACCGATGTGACCGCGCTGATGATCATCCCGAACAGGTGCATTCTGCGGAGCTTGCCGTCCATGAGCGACCAGAGCCATTTGATCTGATGCATGACACACCTCGGGCGCCGAGCGCCTTCGTCCCGCGAGAGCCATAAGAGGGATCGTTACCGAAAGTCTATCCCAATTCAAATCGTTTGTCAACGCTTGTGATCGTAAAAAAACGGCGAATTCGTACGCATTGGCGCGCAAACCCGGGCAAGGGTTCGGCGCGCGGCGCGTCGAAAAAAGAACGGACGAAAAAAATGAGGATTTCTTCCTTCCCCTCGTCTAATGAGCGTAACCGGTTGCAGACCAACGGAAAGCGAGGCGTTGCCCGTTGATGACCAAGGAGGTCTTCGTGCCGCTCATCGAGCAGGCGAGCGGACGCGTGTACCGCGTCGCCCGCGCCATCCTGCGAAACGACGAGGACTGCCGGGACGCCCTGCAGGAAACGGCGCTCAAGGCGTGGCAAAAGCGCGATACATTGCGCGACGAAGCGCTGTTCGGCACATGGCTGACGCGCATTCTCATCAACGAATGCCATACCCTGCTCCGCAAAAAGCGCAAGTACGTCCTCAAAGACGAAATCGAGGACGGCCGCATCGACGTGATTACCTTGGCGGGCATTCTCGAAAAAGAACTGGGCTGGATTGACGACTGGACGCACGAGCAGCGGGCGTGGTACACGCAGGTGCTCATCGACAACGGCATGATGAGCGGCGACGACGACATTTTCAGGATGCCGGGCAAGGACGCCGTGACGCCCGAGCAGGCGATCGCCGCCGCGAAAGCCGAAATCATCAGGGTATGGGAGCTGACGGAAGGCGATCTCAAGGATTATCAGGCAAAATGGGACTACCTCACGCATTCTTCCGACAAGGAAGAAAAGCTGCTGCACTACGACATCCGCTTCGTCCCGGACGCGCGGGACAACGGCGAATTCACGTACTACTGCTCAGTGGCGAAGGACGGGCATATCCTGACGCAGGACGAAAACCGCCTGACGGAATCGCCCGCCGAGCAGAAGGCGTCGCGGGAAAAAGCGGCGCACAGCCTCGATCCCGAGGCGGACGATCTGCTCGAAAAGTACGAGACCGATCACGGAATGGACAGGCGGGGCCTGCGCTACTGGCCGCTCGAGCATCAGAAGGCGATGACCGATCTGATCCGCCCCGTGATCCTCGAACACATGCAGGCCGATCCGCTCTATGCCAACGAACTTTACCTGTATTACGCCACGCATTTCTACGGCGTGCCGGACGAGAAAGCGATTTCATTGGAACAGGCGGTCGAAATGTCGAAACGGGCGCTGATCGATCAATTGGATGTATCGGAGGATTGGATGGCGCGCGCCGTCTGCGAGCGGCGCGTGTACGACGTGACGGACGAAGCCGCGCCGGCGTGGAAGATCACGATCTCGGGCAGCGAGGAGCTCATGGATGAAATGATCGAAACCTACGGGAAAACCTTCGCGTGGTTCGTGCGGCTCAACGCCTGTACCGGCGAAATCGTCAGGGCGCAGGCAATCGACGTGACCGTCATGTCCTACGAGGAACTGATCGATATCTGGAACTGACGGCGATCAGGGATAACAAACGGGAAGCGCCCTTTGACGCTTCCCGTTTTTATGACGATGCGCTATAACCCCTGCTGCCGATCGTACGCCTGCCAGAGCGGGGCGTAGATGCTGACGGCGAGGTTGTGCTCCTCGATCGTGCGGCTGAAGTGCAATTCGCCGGTGGCGGGGTCCTTGCTGCAAAAATACAGATAGGTCTGCGCGATATAGTCCTCGTCGGGATACAGCGCCGCCTGCACCGCCGCGCGCGAGGGCGAGCAGATGGGGCCGAGCGGCAAACCCTTGTGCAGATAGGTGTTGTAGGGCGACTGGACGTTCAGATCGCTGTTTGACAGCGACATTTTTTTGACGCCCGAGGCGTACTTGACCGTCACGTCGCTGCCCAGCGTCATATTGCGCTTCAAACGGTTGTGGAACACGGCGGACACTTTGGCAAAATCGGCGGTTTTTCCTTCCTTTTCGATCATGGAGGCGAGCGAAAGGATCTGGTCCATCGTCATGCCGAGCGTTTCCATGCGCTCGTGATCGGCCTCGGCGAACACCGCCTCGGTCTGCGACAGGAGCTTTTTCACGATATCGTCCGCCGTGGCGGTCGTGTAGATTTCATAGGTGTCGGGCGACAGATAGCCCTCCAGCGCGTAGCGGCGCTGCGCGACGTTCGCGCTCGCCAGCACGTCGGCGACGTAGTAGTACGCGGCGTACTGTTCGCCCGTTTTGCACAGCGAAAGGAACTCGCCGGCATCATTCAGCGCGCCGGCGGACACGAGATACGCGGCGATATCCTCGATCGTCCAGCCGGGAATGATCGTGATATTCCGCGTGATGGGGTTGCCGTCGCCGGTGGTGAGCAGGTCGGCGATCTGCGCCATCGACATCGATTTATTGAGCGAGTATTCGCCCGATTGTATCTTTTGCCCGTAGCCGAGAAAATCGGCGTAATACTTGAACACCGTGCGGTTGCGGATCAGCCCCGACGATTCCAGATTGTTCGCCACGCGCGTCAGGCTGTCGCCGCTCTTGACGGCGAAGGCGATCGCCGTCTGATCGCCCGCGTCGACGGGCTGAAGATAGCTCCCGTCGATCCATTCCCACACGCCCATGGCGACGCCCGCCACCACCGTCAGCGCGCACAAAAAGATCAGCACGGGGCGCAAAACGTGCCACAGCCAACTGTACCAGTACGGGCCGTAGGTGCGTTCCTCGCGGAAGGATTCCTCGTCGATATCCCGTCTGTCGCGGTTTTTCACTGTCGTCTCCTCTACACCGGGAAATCAAAGTTCATTTCGGCCGCCTGCGTCAGCATCCCGAAGATTTCCGCCATCATGCGCTGCAGCCGCATTTCCGCCATCAGATAGCCCGACGTGCGCGAATCGGCGAACAGGAGCGAGCCGAGCTGCTGGAAGCGGCTCAAATCGTCCGGGTCGGCGGGCTGCTTGGCGAGCGCGCTCATCTGCACGCTCATCTGCAGCCGCCTGTACTCGGCCACAAGCGCCTCCAGCCCGTCCGTTTCCCTGATTTCCGCCCGGCTGCGCGCAAAATCCAGATACTCCTCGCTCCCGCGGATCTCTTTGGCGAGCTGCCTCGCCGTGTCGAGCGCGTGCATAGCGTTCCCTCCGTACATTCCGACGATTCGGGCGTTCGTTTTCTTCCCCTGAAATTATAGCACAGCCGCGCGGAAAAGGGAAGTCAGGGACGCTTCGCCGCCCGGGCGGCCGCGTCGCGGGCGATTGCCCCGGTTATACCGTCAGCACGCCCTCGCCGTTTTCAACCACCTTGAGCATTTCGCGCTGCCCGCCGCTCGCGGCGTCGATATAGACCAGATACAATTCGTTTTTGTAACGGCAGGTGAACTCGTAGCAGAAGTATTCCTTCGCGCCCGCGGGAATGACGCACAGCCGCGAGGAATCGACGGTCAGCCGGTCGCTGACGGCGCCCTGCGCCTCCTCTTCGGAGATCCCGGCGATCAGGCCGGGGCGCGGCGCGTGATGCGTCAGATAGCGCGTCGCCTCGACGCCGACGACCTCCGCCGTGTCCATGCGCACCTGAATCTTGACCAGATCGGGATAGAGCAGCACGCCGCCCTGCACGGCGGCGAAATTGACGACCGCGATGCCGTCGTACACCTGGAAATAGCACGCCTGCATATCGCCGTAGCCGTTGAGCTCAAGATACTTGAGCGCCGCCGCGCGGCATTCCTCGATCCCGTATTTCGCCTCGAAGCCGGCGGTGTCGGGCGACATCCACACGAGCTTGCCGCCCGTTTTGCTGATCGCCATTTCCAGCGTGACGTCGCCGGCGCGCGCCGTCACGCCGTATGCCGCGAGATCGCCGCCGGTATCGGCGCCGCGCGATATCTCCGACACGCGCGCCGTGCCGACAAACCCGCGCGCCAGTTGCTCGGCGTCCTCGCGGGTGATCAGGTTCGTCCCCAGCGCCTTGGGCGCGCCCGTCGCGGCGTCGTCGGAAAAGGGGCCGTCGTAGATCAGCGTGGGATAGCTGACATCGCCGTCGCTGATCGCGCCGCCGCCCTCCTTGGCTTCGTCGGCGGACAGCCAGAAGACCGCCTCGCCGTTCAGCGCCGCCTCGGCGATCGCCTCGCGCGCGGCGTAGAGCGCCTCGGTGAGCTGCGCGCAGGCGGCGATCATGCTGTCCAGCGACTGATAATCGTCTTCGGTAAAGCCGTCCCCCGCGCTCGCAATGAGCGCCTGCGAGTAATCGCCCAGCTGGTTGGCGAACTTGACGGCGTCCTGCGTCGCGGCGTGCGACAGGGGCAGCAGCGACAGGTTTTGCCTCACGCTCTCCGCGCCGCCCGCGACGGCGGACAAGTATTGAAGCCCGTCCTCCTCCGATCCGGCGAGCAGCGCTTTTTGCAGCTTGACCTGCATATCCTCGATGCGCGTCATCGCGGTCATCAGCGCGCCGTCGTAGGTTTCGCGCAGCCGCGCGCGCCAGCTCTCCGCCGCCGCCGCGCGGTCGACCGCGTAGACCGAAACGGCGAGAAGGCAGACGGACAGGGCGATAATTACGGTCATCCATCGTTTTTTCATCGCTTACACCGCAAAGGCGTGCGCGCCGATGGACAGGCGCACCTCGCGCGACCAGATCCAGCTGCTCGTCGCCGTCGAAGGATTATAATAATAGATGCAGCCGCCCGTCGGGTCCCAGCCGTTCATGGCGTCGCGCGCGGCGCGCAGGCTGTCGGCGCTCGGCGTCAGGTTGATCTGCCCGTCCGAAACGCAGTCGAACGCGCCCCGCTGATAAACGACGGCGCTGATGGTATTGGGAAAATAGGCGCTGCGCACGCGGTTGAGCACGACGGCCGCGACGGCGACCTTGCCCACGTACGGCTCGCCGCGCGCCTCGCCGTTGACCAGCCGCGCGAGCAGGTACACGTCGCCGTCGCCCGGCGCGGCGCCGCCCGACGCCGTGGTCAGCGATATGCCCAGCGCGGCGGCGGTGGCGCTGCCCACCACGCCGTCGGCGTTCAGCCCGTTGCGGCGCTGGAAATTCACCACCGCCTCGTAGGTGGACTGCCCGAACACGCCGTCCACCGCGCCCTTGTAATCGCCGTACTGCGACAGCTTTTGCTGCACCTGAATGACCTGATTGCCGCGCGATCCCCACGCCACCGCCGCGTTCGCGTCAAGCGCGCACAGCAGCGCCGCCGCGATCAAAAGGCACGCCGCGGCCGACCTCGCCCCGCGCGATGAAATCCTTTTTGCCTTTTTGCCGTTCGTCAAGAAAAACACCCCCGCGCGTAGTGTGCGCGGAGGCGTGATAAACCAATATGGAAATATTCTCCGGCGCGCGGCCGGTCGCCCCGCGCCGCCCGGGACGCATTATTTCTTCGCCTCGGCGCGCAGCCAGTCGCTCCACGCCGCCTCGTCGACGCCCACGGTGACGCGCTCGCCGTTTCGCACGACGGGCGAGCGGAGGAACTGCGGCCGCTCGGCGAGGTAGTCGAGAATGATCTTTTCATCGTCGGTATGCGCGACGGGATGGGACATCGCCTCGATATTGTCCCGGTCGACCAGATTGCGCGCGCCGACGCGCCGCGCGAACAGCTGCAATTCGCGCGCGCCGGGCGCGTGGCGCTTCATATCGACAAGCTGATAAGGGATTCTGCGCTCCTTGAAAAAGCGCTCGGCCTTCTGCGCGTCGAAATTGCGCTTGTAGGCATAGATTTGAATATTCATCGGCTACGCCCGCGCGGCTTCCTCCGAGGCGAAGGGCAGGGCGATGCGGTTTTGCCCGTCCTCCCAGAGCCGCTCGAGATGATAGAACTGCCTATCCTCGGGATGGAAGATATGAACGAGCGCCGTGCCGTAGTCCAGCACGATCCACCGGCCCTCGGCGGAGCCCTCCTTGGCGCGCAGCGCGACGCCCTCCTGCGCGAGCGCGTCGTCCACGTCGTCGGCGAGCGATTTGACCTGAAGCGCCGAGCGGCCCGAGGCGATCACCATGTAATCGGTGATCACCGTCAGGTGACCGACATGCAAAACCACGATATCCTGCGCCTTTTTGTCGTACAGGATCTTGGCGATCTTCTGGGCGAGCAGCGTCTGATCCATTTTGCAGCCTCCTTCACGCGGAATCAAGGTTGTATGATGCGCGCCGTCAGGGGTTCAAGCAGCGCGCGTTCCTCCGTCGTCAACAGTTTTTCCAGCCATTCGATCGTTATCCCGCTCGCCCTGAAATAGGGATAGCCCGAGGCGAGCACATAGGCGCGCGTCTGAAGCAAAAGCAGGAGCGCCGCGGCGTTGAGCGAAAGGCGGGACAGCGCCCGCGCGTCCCCGACGCCCGGATACACGCGGGTATCGCTCTCGGTCGCGTCGGCGATGAACAGGCATTTCTCAAAATCGGTCATGCCGGGATGCCCGAAGGTGTGCCAGCGCACGGCGGAAAGGATTTCCTCGTCCGTCACGCCGAAATCGCGCCGCGCGACGTACGCGCCGACAAAGCCGTGCAGGGCGTTCGCGGAGGAGAGCATCCGGGGATCGTCGAGAAGCGCCTTTCGGACGGCGAGCGCGCGCATGTCCTCGTAGGGCATCCGCTTGGCGCAGTCGTGGAGCAGCCCGGCGAACGCCGCGCGCGGCGCGGACAGCCCGTACAGCCCGGCGAGCGCCTCCGCCTCGCGCGCGACGCCGAGGGTGTGCGAAAAGCGTCTTTCGTCCATCAGCGCGCGCACCCGCCGCGCGACCGAGCCAAGGTATTCCGACGTCAGATCCTTTTCCGCCGGAAAGACATCCTTCGCGCGCTCGTTTTCCATGCCTTCATTATACAGCATTTCGCCGCCGATGAAAAGAGGAAAAAAGCGATTTGATCCGGCAAAAATGCGGCAGGATAAAGGCAGACGGAAAGGGGGCTTCACGATGGAACAGTACCTGCGCAGGAGCAAATTGAGCGGCGCGATCGACGCGGCGGGGCGGCGCGCGCTGCTGCTGATCCTGTCGATGCTGTGGTTTATCGCGCTGTGGGGCGTGCGCATTCAGGCGCTGACGGCGGGCGCGGCGCTGTTCTGCCTGCTGCTGATCCTGCTGCGCAAAACGCGCGCCGGGCGGCTCAAGCGCCGCGAGGAACGCCTGCGCGCGCGCGTGGGCGGCGAGCTCGCCGTCGAAAGGCTCGTGCTGGCCAAGCCCGACCGCGCGCATTTTGAGATCGCGCTGCGCCTGTCCGAAAGGCACGACCTGACGCTCGTGCGGGCGGGCGCGCGCGGCGTCAAATGCCTTTTGCGCGGCGAAAAGCTGCTGGTTGCGCTCAAGCAGCAGCACGCCTCGGCCAGCCTGTCCGCCGACGACGTTCTCGCCTTCCAGCGCGCCGTCCTTGCCGAAAACGCGGCGCGCGGCGTGCTGTGCGCGCCCTGCGCCGTCGACGCCGCCGCGCGGGAGCAGGCGCTCGCGCCCCCGCGCGTGACGCTGCTGGAGAAGCCGTTCCTTGTCGAATTGCTCGGCGCGGCCGCGCCCGCCACGGACGAGCAGCTCCGGCAGCTCGGCGAGCGCCGCCGCGCGCGCGCCGGGGCGAAGAAATGGCTGCGTCACATCCTCGACCGCCGCCGCGCGCCGCGCTTTTTCCTCTACGGCGCGCTGCTGATCGCCCTGTACCTGATCACGGGTCAGCGCTTTTACCCGCTTCCGGGCTGCCTGTGCATGGCGCTGTTCGCCGCCTGCCGGTGCGCGCCGGCGCGCCGCGATATTCTATAAGATTACCCTAGATAGCGTGGACACGAGTTTATGCAAGCACATTTGCCCACAGAGATATGCACCTGATTTGA
>CAYWOS010000057.1:0-12087 GCA_964459985.1 uncultured Oscillospiraceae bacterium | reverse complement strand
CTACCAACTGAGCCAACAGACCATGACCGAGTGTCGGATCCAATCGGTGCGTCCTGTCGCGTAACCGACAGTTCGTTATCACCGCGTTCCGGCGACGCAGAGAAATATATCACATTTTTCAGACAATGTCAACCTATCCCGCGCAAAAAACGCGGCAAACATGAAAACGCGATCGATGAGCGTCATGCTTTTCTCCGGAAAGAAATATTCGTTACCGCTTTTCATCCGTGTAAAAATATAGTAGAATATCTGCGACGAAACAAATGATGCGTCCAAGCGGCCGGAAGGCCGCCTGAACGGGAATGAAGGAGGCCGAGCGCATGCCCATTGTCGATCTGCCGCTCAAGGAACTGTATCAGTATCAGGGGATGAACCCGCGACCCGCCGATTTTGACGAATACTGGGATCGCTCGATCGCCGAAATGAAGGCGCTGGACGCCGACGTGACCCTGACGCCCGCCGCTTTTCAGGCGCCGCACGTGCTGTGCCGGGACATGTGGTTCACCGGCATGCACGGCGCGCGCGTCCATTGCCGCGTCGCGTGGCGGCGCGATCTGACCGCGCCGGCTCCCGCCGTGTGCCTGTTTCACGGCTATCACTGCGCAACGCCCAGCTTTTCGGGCATGATGGGGCTGGCCGGCGCCGGGTTCGTGGTCGCCGCTCTGGATTGCCGGGGACAATGCGGCGAATCGGAGGACGTCGGCGGCGTCAAGGGCAGCACGCTGATCGGTCATGTGACGCGCGGGCTGGACGATCCCGACCCCGAAAGGCTGTTGTTCCGCGACGTTTTTCTGGACGCCGCGCAGATGGCGGGCATCGTGATGTCGCTGCCGCAGGTGGATAAAAACCGCGTCGCCGCGCGCGGCGGCTCGCAGGGCGGCGCGCTGACGCTCGCCTGCGCCGCGCTGGAGCCGAGAATCGCGCTCGCCGTGCCCGATTATCCCTTCCTATGCGACTACAAGCGCGTGTGGGACATGGATCTCGACGTCGCCGCGTACAACGATCTGCGCGATTATTTCCGTCACTACGACCCGACGCACGCGCGCGAGGACGCGATCTTTGAAAAGCTCGGCTACATCGATATCCAGCATCTCGCGCCGCGCATCCGCGCCGAGGTCTTCATGGCGACCGGGCTTCTGGACACCATTTGCCCGCCCTCGACGCAGTTCGCGGCATACAACAAAATCACCGCCGAAAAGCACGTGACGATCTACCCCGATTTCGGACACGAGGAGCTGCTCGGCCGCGACGACGACGTGTTTCAGATCCTGCTGCGGCTGTGAAAGCGGACGTCGCCGCCCGTTCAAATCAAAAAGAGACCGTCGCGGGCATGCGGCGGTCTCCCCTTTTTATCCGCTTATCCGTTCCCGCCGGTAATGATCTGCGAGAACACGATTTCACCCGTCGCTGCGTCCACGGCGACGCCGCAGCCGCACTCGACGCCTTGGCGCACGGCGTTCAGCGAGAATAGCCAGATGCGGCTGCCGTCGGCGCGCTGATAGAAGTCGGGATCGTCCATGTAGCTGAAGCGCCCTTCCTCGAAGTCTTCCTTCGCGAAGCCGAATTCCTCAATCAGCGCGGCTTTGGCGATGTCGAGCGCCTGCGCCATCGTCAGGTCTTGTTCGCCGGGCGTCGCGTACCTGACGATTTCGTCGCGCCAGTGGCGTTCGCCGGGCCGCAGGGGCGCGGGCGTCTGCCGCGGCTTTGCGTCGAACCCCGCCGCCATGATGTAGGGACTTGCCGCCTCCTGATTCTTGAGGTATGCCTTAAGAAACGTATCCTGAACGGCGTCCTGCGCCAGCGTGCGGTCGCGCAGTTCAAGACAGCACATGCGCTGAAGCGCCGTGCCGTACTCGTCCATGAGGCGCTCCAAGGTCTCGCGGCGCTCATCTTCCGTCATCCCGCTCCCTCCTTTCATGGGATTAGGCGCGCGGAACGAAAAAATGAGGTCAAGAGTTTTTATGATAGCATAAGCGGATGAACGCGTCAAAAAGGGAGAGGCGCGCGCCTCTCCCCTGTTTGTCATAAAATGATCAGTCGATCCCGAGCAGCCGCTTGGTGCCGCGCATATCATTATTCTCGGTCACGCTGACCACTTCGCCGGTCGCGGCGCTGACGCGCACGATCATCTGGCAGGGCAGCACGCCGGCGTCCTGCAAGGCGTCGCCTTTTTCGCGCTGGGGGCTGGCGATGCCGTTGACCCATGTGGTGAAGCAGAAGTGATAGACCGCGCCTGTTTCCTCGTTGAGATACACTTCGCGCGTGCCGTAATAGGACAGGTATTCCTCATTCCACCGCGCGTCCTTGAGCACCGCTTCGCGGGCGGCGGCGTAGGCTTCGTCGCGGGAAACGTCGCTTGCCTTGGGCGCGCCGACGGGCAGGCTGATCAGGAACTCAAGATCCATGCCGAGCCTTTCGCCCGCCGCGCGCAATTCGTCCGTCTTGGGCTTCCACTTCTGATAGAAGCGGTTCATGCCCCAAATCGTCCAGAAATCCCCCGCCATATAGTCTTCGTTCCATTTGTCGCGCCAGTCCGGTTCCTGCACGGAGAAATCGGAGATCTCGCCGGACGCGCTGATCGTCATGAAATAACTCCGGTCGTCGGTGTTGTTTGACATGTACTCGATAAAGTAAGCGGGCGGGATGCTCGCGCCGGTTTCGGGATCGAGGCTCGATGTGAAGGTGACGAACCGCGTCCAGCGCGCAGTGTCGGTCACGTCCTCGCCCTTTTCCCGCTTGACGCGCCCGAGCGTCAGCGCGACGGCGTCGTCATAGGACAGATCGCCCTCACCGGGCAGACGGCAGTAATTGATTTCCTTGAAGCCGATGGCGATCATGACTTCCTCGAACCAGTATTGCTCCTCGAGCGTCCATCCGGCGGGATAAGGGCCGAATTGGCTCTTGGCGAGCGCCATGATGGTCTCCTGCTCGTAGTAGCCTTCGCCCGCCTCGAGCCGCTCGACGATGCGCCCTTCGAGCGTGATGCCGTTGTCCTGCGCGATCCTGACGATGCGTTCCAATTCCTCGTGCGTGAAATCCTCGTTCAGCCCGTTTTCGTCGTTGCCGGCGGCGAGCGGCAGCACTTCTTTTTCAATGACCTCCCGCGGCGACAGCAGCGCCACGGCGAGCGCCGACGCCGCGAACAAAACCAAGATCAGGGTGAGAACCAATCCGACCGATATTTTCTTTTTCACTTTCTTTTCTCCCCGTACCAGCGCGAGCACCTCGCCGCGAACGGAAGGCAGCGCGCCGACGCCCGACAGACAATCGTCGATGGCGGCGCGAATGGGATTGTCAAGCGATTGCTTATTCATCTTCCCGCCCTCCTTCCAGTATCGCGCGAAGCCTGCCCCGCGCCTGTTTGAGACGCTTGGAGACGGCGGGCGGTGAAATATTCAGCGTCCCGGCGATCTCGTTCAGCGTCATGCCCTGATAGTAGTACAGCAGCGTAACCTCCATGAGCCTGCGCGGCAGGCGCATGACTTCCTCCGTGACGGCGGCGCTGGATTCCTTGCAGGGCGCGGCCGGTTCGGGCAGCGCGTCGAACGCGACGCGGCGATCGACATAGCGATACCACGCGCTCTTGCGCAGATCCTTGCAGGTATTGACGGCGATGCGCGTCAGCCATGTGCGCTCGCCCGCGTCGCCGCGAAAGGCGTCCAGCGCCCTGTACGCCTTGAGAAACGTTTCCTGAACCGCGTCGCGCGCCATGTCCGCGTCGCGCAGATAGACGCAGCACATGCGCAGCAAATCCTTTTCATACCGGGTCATCAGCGAAATCAGCTTTTCCTCGCGGACGCTGTCAGGGCCCTTGACAACCTCCATGCGCCTGTCACCCCCTCGCGCCGGGTTTCGCGCCTGCCCGACACCCATTGGACGATCAAAAAGCGGAAAACTTAACCGTTCTTTGACGGATTTGTTCGCCCCGCGCGCGGGGATTCCTGCCGTTGCGGATTTTTCATGATCGGCGGATGATGCCCGTCGTTGCGTATTTTTCATGATCGGTGTATAATGCCCAAAATGACGAAAGCGGGGGCGCGCGATGAAACTGGTCTTTCTCTTTGGCAACACGGCGGCGGGCAAAATGACGGTGGGGCAGGCGCTGACCAAGATCACGCCGCTCCGCCTGTTCCATAATCATCACATGATCGAGCCGGTGATCGAGGTGTTCGGCGGCGTTCGCGGCGACGTCGTGCAGCGCCTGCGCGAGGTCGTGTTCGAGGAATTCGCCAAGTCCGATCTGTACGGCCTGATCTTCACCTATATGTTCGCCTTCGACCGGCAGAGCGAGTGGGACTATATCGCGCACGTGCGATCGCTGTTCGAGGCAAGGGGCGCGGAGGTCTATTATGTCGAATTGGACGCGCCGCAGGACGTGCGCCTCATGCGCAACCGCACGGAAAACAGGCTCAAAAACAAGCCCTCCAAGCGCGACGTGGCGTTCTCCGATCAGCTTTTGCTGAACGCCGACCGAAAGTATCGCTGCGAGAGCCTGCCGGGGGAAGTCCCCTTTGACAATTTCCTCAAGATCGACAATTCCGCGCTGTCGCCCGAGGAAACGGCGAAAATCATCAAAGATCGTTTCGATTTATAGACGGCACGGGCAGCGTCTGTCATCGCCCCGCCGACAACGGCGCGACGACGCCGTACATCCCCTTAATCGTCTTTTTGGTTCTTTTTCTTCAAGAAAAAGAACGCCTTCGTCATCCCCGTCATCCCCGTCGTCCCCGTCGTCCCCGTCGTCCCCGTCGTTTCGATCCCCGTCACGAGCGCGCAGCGGCGGTAGACGATCAGCATAAGCAGGCTGCACAGCACCCAGCCCATCGGGTAGGCGAGCGCGACGGCGATAAAGCCAGCGTTGAGCTGTTTTGTGACAAAAAGGAAGATCTGCCTAAAAACGACAAAGGACGCGAGCATGATAACGGTGGGCGCGGTCGAGCGTCCGATGCCGCGCAGCGCGCCGGCGAGGATCTGATTGACGCAGCAGAGGACGTAAAAGGGCGAGGCGATCATGACGAACTGCGCGCCGTAATCGAGCACGGCGGGGTCCTGATTGAACCACTGAAGGATATCGCGGCGGAAGACAAGCGCGAACACCGTGAGCATCGCCGTGGACGCCACCGACAGGATCAGCGAAAGCGACACGCCCTTGCGCGCGCGTTTCAGGTCGCGCACGCCGTAATTCTGCCCGACAAAGGTGGTGGACGCCATCGACAGGCTTTGCATCGGCAGCACGAGCAGCACGTCCATTTTGTTGTACGCCGTGTAGCCCGCCATGCAGTCGGTGCCGAAGAAATTGATGTAGGACTGCACGAACACATTGGAAAACGACGTGATGGTCTGCTGCAGCGCGACGGGAATGCCGATGCTCACGATACGCTTGACAATGGGCAGATCAACGGCGAAATCGCGGAAGGACAGGCGATACGCGCTGTCCGAGCGCATGAGCAGCCCGACGACGAGCGCCGCCGACAGGCACTGCGAAATCACGGTGGCGTACGCCGCGCCCGCCACGCCCATTTGAAAGGCGATCACGAACAGCAAATCGAGCGCCAGATTCATCAGCGCCGAAAAAATCAGGAAATAGAGCGGCCGCCGCGAATCGCCCACGGCGCGAAGCACGCCCGCGCCCATGTTGTAGATGAGCACGCCGCTCACGCCGAAGAAGTAAATGGTCAGGTATTGTTCGGCAAGCGGGAAGGCGTCCTCGGTCATCGCCATAAAATACAGCATGGGACGCACGGACAGCACGCCCGCCGCCGTGATGACTGCGCACAGCAGAAACGTGATGAGGAAAGACATC
The DNA here is from genome assembly GCA_964459985.1 of uncultured Oscillospiraceae bacterium. GTDB lineage: Bacteria > Bacillota > Clostridia > Christensenellales > Aristaeellaceae > CAYWOS01. Next base: position 6,284 of record CAYWOS010000057.1, on the reverse strand, counting down.
TGGACGGCCTTGCGCAGGGATTTCAGCTCCTGCGCGCCGTAAAACTGCGAGATCACGACGCCCGCGCCCACCGACAAACCGGTGGCGAAGCCCACCAGCGTATTGATGGCGCTGCCCGTCGTGCCCACGGCGGCGAGCGCCTGCTTGCTGACGAAATTGCCCACCACGATGGCGTCCACGGTGTTGTACAACTGCTGGAACAGCAGCCCGACCAGCATGGGCGCGGCGAACTTGACCAGATGTTTCCAGATGACGCCCTCGGTCATGCGGGTGTCAAGGCTCTTTCTGCGCATGGCGGCTCCTTTCGTCAAACATGATAACCATACACCCAAACGGCGGCGTTTGTCCAGTCCCCCGGGCGAAAAACCGCGATGTTTTTCGCGCGCGCCGGCGCGTGCATTCGCCGTGGCGCGCCGCATATGCTATCCCGAGGTGAGGAATATGCTGCTGCTTTTACTGGAACTGTTTCGAAACGCGCTGTTCTTCTTCGGCGTGGTATCGCGCGGCGGGTTTCCGCGCCCGCTCACGCGCGGGGAGGAGGAGGAAGCGATCGCGCAAATGCGCGCCGGGGACGCGCGCGCGAGAGAAAAGCTCATCGAGCACAACCTGCGATTGGTTTCGTACATCGTCAAAAAGTACGCCGTGCCGGGCTACACGCAGGAGGATCTGGTGTCGGTGGGCACGCTCGGGCTGATCAAAGCGGTGGACAGCTTTAAGCCCGAGAGCGGCGCGACGCTCTCGACCTATGCCGCGCGATGTATTGAGAACGAGGCGCTCATGCTGCTGCGCGCGTCGAAAAAGCGGCGCGGCGACGTATCGCTGACCGATCCCATCGGCACCGACGGCGAGGGCAACGATATCACCTTTATCGATATCCTCGGCACCGACGCCGATCACGTCGAGAGCGAGGTCGAGCGAAGGGTGTCTTTGTCCAGCGTCCGCGCGCTGATCGACCGTCTGCCCAAGCGCGAAAAAATCATCATGCAAATGCGCTACGGCCTGCTCGACGGCCGCCAGCACCCGCAGCACGAGGTCGCGCGAATGCTGGGCATCTCGCGCTCGTATGTCTCGCGCATTGAAAAGCACGCCGTCGAAACGATCCGGCGCGAACTGGGCGAATAGCTTGCCACGCCCGGCGTTTCGCGGTATAATACCGGCGAGGTGATCTCCATGATCCGTTTCGGGCCGGCGGGCAACTCGGAATCCTTTTACGCGGCGGGGTACAAAAGCACATGGCAGGCGCCCGCGTGGCTGCGCGCGATGGGGCTGAACCATTATGAGTATTCCTTCGGGCGCGGCGTGGCGATATCGCAAAAGAGCGCCGAGGAAATCGCGGTCAAGGCGGCGGAGAACGGCGTGACCGTCAGCGCGCACGCGCCGTATTTTATCAATCTGGCGAATCCCGACCCCGAAAAGCGCGAGAATTCCTTCCGCTACATCACCGAAACGGCGACCGCGTGCCGTTATCTCGGCGGCGAAAGAATCGTGGTGCACGTCGGCGCGCTGATGAAGCTCGACCGCGAGGCGGCGCTCGCCGCCTGCCGCGAGGGACTGATCGAGGCGTACAAGCGGCTGGACGATCTGGGGCTCGGCGATGTTCATATCTGCCCCGAAACGATGGGCAAGGGCGGGCAGATCGGCAATTTACTGGAAACGCTCGATTTCTGCCTGCTCGATCAGCGATTGATCCCGTGCGTTGATTTCGCGCATCTGCACGCGCTGGGCGGCGGCTGTCTGAATCGCGCGGAGGATTTCGCCGCCGTACTCGACGCCGTCGAGCGCGCGCTCGGCATCGACCGCGCGCGGCGCATCCATATCCATTTTTCAACCATCGAATATACCGCCGCCGGCGAAAAACGCCACCATACCTTTGCCGAGAGCGATTACGGTCCGCGCTTCGAGCCGCTCGCGCCGCTCCTCAAGGCGCGCGGCTATGAACCCGTCGTCGTGTGCGAAAGCAAGGGCACGATGGCGGAGGACGCCCGGGCCATGATGGAGATATACGGGAATTTGGATTGATACAGAATCAGTTACGCGCCGGGGAGAAGGATGTATCGGATGCCGTTCTCCCCGGCGTATTTGTGCGCGTAGCTGTCTTTCTCGACCAGCAGGGTGATGTCGGGCGTGTCTTTGAAGGCGCTGCCGTCGATGTGTTCGACGCTCGCGGGCACGGATAGCTCGCGGAGCGCGGGACAATCGGCAAAGGCATACGCATCGATCATGCGCAGCATGCCGGGGAGAGAAACGCTTTCCAGCGCCTGATGATGCATGAATGCGCCGAAAGGAAGAAAGACAATTCCCTCGCCGACCTCGACGCTTTTGAGCGCGGAGGAATGGAACGGGGGTTCTCCGCCGAATATCGGATAGGTATTCAAGCCGGACGAAACGGCGAAAGCCTCCTCGCCTAAGAAGACGACGTTGTCCGGGATCACGATCTCTTCAAGCGACAGACAATCGCCGAACGCGGCATCGCCGATATACGTAAGTCCTGTCGGCAGCGCGATGCCGCGAAGCGAAGCGCAGGCGTAGAACGCGCCGCGTTCGATGGATTGAATCCCGTCGGGGAAAACGACGCTTTGGAGCGCGGCGCAGCCGTAGAATGTTTCCCGGCGGATTATCGTCACGCCTGCCGGAATCCGTATTTCCGTGAGTTCTCTGCACTCGTCGAACGCGGACGCGCCGAGATTTTTCAGGCTTTCGCCAAGATCGACGGTTTTCAACGACGCGCACTGCCGGAACGCTCGATCGCCGATTGATTGAATCCCCTTCGGAAGGATGATGCGCTCAAGCGCGGCGTTTCCCTCAAACGCGCTGCCGGAGATCGTGACGACGCCGTCCGGAACGGCGCACTCGGTCATGCCCGCGCTGGCCGGACAGTAGAAAAGCACGGTCATATCGCGGCTGTACAGAATATGGTTCACGGCGATCAGCGCGGGATGCGTATCGGATAACCGCAGCGACAGCTTTTCACAGCCGCAGAACGCGCTGTCGCCCAACACCGTCACGCCGTCCGGGATATTCAGGGATTCGAGCTGCTCGCAAAACGCGAAGGCATAATCGCCGATCTCGGTGACGCTCTCCGGCAAGGTGATGTTGATTATTGTCCGGTTACAGAAAAACGCGTTGTCCCCGATGCGGCGAATGCCTTCCGCAACGGCGTAGTCCCCTTCCGTGTTGATCCGGCAAGAAACCAGCGTCTGATCGCGGGTATCGACGAGCGCGCCGTCGATTACGGCATACGCCGGATGATCGGGGGCCAATGTGATCTCCGCGACGTTTCGTTTCATGAAAGGATTGCCCTCGATACGGACGATGCTTGCCGGGATATGGATGGCAGTGCGCAGGAATTGTTCGGTGACAAGCGCGTCCTCCGCCAGCCCCGTCACGGGATGTCCGCCGAGCGTTTCGGGGAGAATGAGCGTATCTTCATCCTCGGGACAGCGCGTGATGGTCGCGCAGCCCTGCACATCGAGCGTGTACCGATACCCGTCCGCTTCATAGACCGTATCCTCCGCGAGCGCGCAGGCGGTCAGGGAGAGAAAGAGCAAAGCGGCGATCAGCAAAATGCGTTTCATGGGCATTCCTCCTTTGACGGCGGCGAAGGGCAATACAAGCGGCGCGGCGCAGCGGGAAACGGTTTGATTTTCGGGGTTACATCTTGGCGTGCTATTCGCCCCGAATGCGGTACGCAACGCCGCTTTCCACTGCGTATTTGTGCGCGTAGCTGTCCTTCTCGACCAGCAGGGTGATGTCCTTCAGCCCCTCGAACGCCGCCGCGCCGATATGACTAACGCTCGCGGGCACGGTCAGCTCGCGGAGCGACTGACACCCCGTGAAAGCGCGTTCACCGATGCGCTCCAGCCCCTCGGGTAACGGTAAGTCGGTCAGCGCACGGCAGCCAATAAAGGCGCAGTCCTCGATTTCCCTGACGCTGTCGGACAGCATGATGCTCCCGAGCCGTTCGCAGTCTGAAAACGCGGCGAAAGGAATGCGCGCCACGCCGTCTTCAAGAACAACGGTATGAAGCGCGTAACAATTTACGAACGCGCCTGCGCCCCATTGTTTCAGGCTGCCGGGCAGCGTGATTTCCCGCAGCGACTCGCAGCCTTGAAACGCGTATTCCCCAATCGTTATAAGCCCCTGCGGCAGCGTAACGCTTTCGAGCGCTTTGCAGCCGTAGAAAGCGTTCAGTTCAATGGTCGCGACTTCCTTGGGCACGTCAATGGCCGATAGCTGACCGCAAAACATGAACGCGCCGTCGCCGATGGTCGTCATGTTCTCGGGAAGATGCACGCTTTGCAGCTGCGGGCAGGAATAGAACGCTCTTGTACCGATCGCGGCGGCGCTTCGCAGATGCACGCTTCGGAGCGCCTGACAAGAGGAAAACGCCTGATCGCCGAGAAAGACCAGACTGTCCGGCAAAACAATACTATCCAATTGATCGCATACGCTGAACGCTTCATCCCCGATGGATTCGACGCCTTCCGGCAGATCGACGGTTTTCAGGCTTTTACAGGCATAAAACGCCTTTTTGCCGATCCTTATAAGGTTGTCCGGGAATGTGATGCGCTCAAGCTGCGCCCGGTTATAAAACGCGCCCCCGGCAATCCGGGCGACGCCTTCGGGGACGGCGAAAACCGCGAGCGCAGCTTGAGCGGGGCACCAAATGAGCGCCGTCATATCCTGCGTATAAAGAATCCCATCAAAAAAGCGGAACGCCCGGTTTCCGTCGGATATCGCAAGCTGTAAACTGCCGCAACCGACAAACGCGCAATCGCCGATCTCCGTCAGTTTGTCCGGCAGCGTAAGCGCCCGCAATGTCTTGCAGGCGTCAAAGGCGAATTCGCCGATTCCTTCAAGGCTGTCCGGCAGGACGAGCGATTCCAGAGAGAAACAGCAGCTAAACGCCTCTTTCCCGATGGACGTGATGCCGTCGGGCAGTTCAATACGCTTAAGATTAGAGGCATAGAACGCACCATCGCCGATGCGCCGGATCGATTCGGGCACGGCGTATTGTTCCGCGTTCATCTGCAGGTACTGGATCAGCGTCTGATCGCGGGTATCGACGAGCGCGCCGTCGATTACGGCATACGCCGGATGATCGGGGGCCAATGTGATCTCCGCGACGTTTCGTTTCATGAAAGGATTGCCCTCGATACGGACGATGCTTGCCGGGATATGGATGGCAGTGCGCAGGAATTGTTCGGTGACAAGCGCGTCCTCCGCCAGCCCCGTCACGGGATGTCCGCCGAGCGTTTCGGGGAGAATGAGCGTATCTTCATCCTCGGGACAGCGCGTGATGGTCGCGCAGCCCTGCACATCGAGCGTGTACCGATACCCGTCCGCTTCATAGACCGTATCCTCCGCGAGCGCGCAGGCGGTCAGGGAGAGAAAGAGCAAAGCGGCGATCAGCAAAATGCGTTTCATGGAAGCCCTCCTGACGGCGTCGTATGCGTTGTTTTCGCGGCATGCCGCATACGCGGTCCTCTGCGCGGCAGCCCGGGAGAAAGCAGATTGATATGAATGACGACATAACGCGCGGCGATCCCGCCCCGCGCGGGCGGCGGTTATTGACATTCATAAAACGTATGGCGGACGTAAAATCTTCCATCGCTGACAAAAACAGCCGCGCGCATTCCCGCGCGCCGGCTTGCCAAAAACCGCCCGTCGGATCGCCGCCTACTCCCGCCGCGCCGGATCGCCCTGCGCGTCGAGGAAAGCGAGGAAATCCTTCTCGTTCATGGGCTTGGCGAAATGATAGCCCTGCAGGTAATCGACCTTGAGATCGGCGATCTCGCGCGCCTGATCCTCCGTTTCGATGCCCTCGGCGACGGTATTAAGTCCCAGCTCGCCGAACATGTTGATCACGCTGCGGTAGATGACGTTGCCCGAAGCGTGGGTTTGAATGGCGGTCAGCATCGAGCGATCGAGCTTGGCAATGCGGAAGGGCAGCCGCGCCACCTGCGTGATGTTGGCGTAGCCCGTGCCGAAATCGTCCAGCGCGAACGAGTAACCGGCGGCGCACAGGTTCTTCATGGAGATCTCCAGCGCCTCGTAATCGCTGGTCGCGGCAGTCTCGGTGATCTCGAACACCAGCGTGTCCGAGGGGATTTCGTACTCGCGCAGGATGTTTTCAATACGCTCGGGCATTTTTTCGTACAGAAACTCGATGGCGGACAGATTGATTTCGACCGATTTCAGCCCGCGCGTCCGCGACGCGCCGCTCGCGCGCAGGAAAGCGCACACCTTGCGCATCACCATTTCGTCGACGCGCAGGATCAGCC
>CAYWOS010000056.1:0-12209 GCA_964459985.1 uncultured Oscillospiraceae bacterium | reverse complement strand
AATGAAGGGGCGCGGCCCCTTCATTGCATCCCCGGGAGGAACGACCGGGTTTGTCAACGGTCTGAGCCCGGCTTGCGCCGGGCTTCCGTTTTTCGTCGGATGGATCGATCAAATGATTGACGAAAACGGAAGAATACGGTATACTGAATACGTTGCAAAGGCTGAATAGAAACGCCGCTCCCCCGACGCATCGGGAAGCGCCCCGGCGCGAAAAGCGCGTCGACGGGACGCACGACACGAAGGAGAAAACTCTGATGGACAGAAAAACGGCTTGGACGAAGCGCATTCTCGCGTGCGCCCTGTGCCTGATCGCGCTGACGGCGGCGGGATGCTCGCAAGGCAATCCGGCAAAGTCGCTGCTTGATCCCAAAAATCCCGTCACCATCACGATCTGGAACTATTACAACGGCGATCAGCTCGCCGCTTTCGAGCAGTTGATCGAGGATTTCAACGCCACGGTCGGCGCCGAAAAGGGCATTGTCGCGGTCAACGTCAGTCAGGGGAATATTGACGCGCTTGCCGATTCGCTGCTCGCCTCGGTCGAGGGCAAGGCGGGCGCGCAGGAAAAGCCCATGCTGGCGGCGGTCTACGCCGAAACGGCGTACATCCTCAACAAAGAGCAGGCGCTCTGCCCGCTTGACGAATACTTCACCGCCGACGAATTGGCGGCGTATGTCCCGGGCTTTCTCGCCGAAGGCAGGTTCGGCGACAAAAACGAGCTGTATCTGTTCCCCTTCCTCAAATCCACCGAGCTGTTCACCGCCAACGAGACCGATTGGGCGCCCTTTGCGCAGGCGTGCGGCGTAACGCTCGACGGCATCAAAACAAAAGAGGATCTGACCGCCGCCGCCAAACTGTATTATGAATGGACGGACGCGCGGACGCCCGATATCCCCGAGGACGGCAAGGCGCTGTACGGGCGCGATTCGGTGTCGAACTACATCTATATCGGCGCCTACCAGATGGGTCACGAATTGTTCCGGGTCGAAAACGGCAAACTGACGATCGATCTGGATCGCGCGACGTTCAAAACGCTGTGGGACAACTACTACATCCCCATGATCAACGGATACTTCGGCGCGTACGCGAAATTCCGCTCCGAGGACTGCAAAACGGGCAAGATACTGGCGCTGACCTCCTCGAGCTCCTCGGTCAGCTATCTGCCCACCGCCGTCACGCAAGCCGACGACGTGACCCATGACATTTCGACCTACGTATCGCGCGATCTGCCCTTTGCGGGCGCGAAAAACGACGCCGTCGTGCAGCAGGGCGCGAGCTACTGCCTGCTCAAGTCGACGCCGGCGCAGCAGCTGGGCGCGGTCGAGTTCGTCAAATGGTTCACGCAGCCCGAAAGGAACCTTTCCTTCGCGCTGATGTCGGCATACTCGCCCGTCACGCGCGCCTCGAACACGCGCGAGGCGATCTCGGCGGCGTACAAGGGCGATACCGCGAGCAGGAAGGGACAAAACGTGCTGGAAGCGCTTTTGATCAGCGCCGATACGTTCACAGGCAGCACGACCTACGCCACCAAGCCGTTCGAGGGCAGCAAGGAAGCGCGCGCCATTCTGGGCGACGCGCTGGAATCCGTCGCCAAGGCGGACCGCGCGGCGGTGCTCGACGCCATCGCGGCGGGCGCGACGCGCGAAGAAGCGACGGCGCGGTACGCGGCGGACGCCCACTTTGACCAGTGGTTTGACGCGCTCGTCAAGCGCGTACAGGATGTCGCGAAATAGGCGCGGCGTCAGGAGCCATCGCGCGGACTTCCTTATTGAGGGCACAAATGCATAGCGATCGACAGAAGAAATCCATTTTCCGTTCCCTGTTCGTGCCGTTGATTCTGATGATGGTGTTGCAGGCGATCCTGTTTTATGTCGTCGCGGTTTACGGCGGCATGGAGGAATCGCTTAACCAGAACGCCGCCGATATCCTGTCGGAGCGCATCATCAACAGGAAAAACGCGATCGAAACGCTGTTCAACACCCGATGGGCGAATTTAGACGACTGCGCGGACACGCTTGACGAATTGTACGCGCGGCACGAGCGCGAAGCGGGCGAATACCCGCTGACCCTCGGCGCGAAACACGAAATCGCTTTCCTGAACGACGCCGCGACGCTCCTGATCGACACGCTCAGGCGCAATCAGGTCAACGGCGTTTTTCTGATCCTGAACGATCAAAAAACGCGCGCGCCCTTTGCCGCCGGGCAGAAGTACGGGCTGTGCATCCGCGATATGGATCAGCAGAGCGGGTACGCGGGCAAGGACGATCTGCTCATCGAGCGCGCGCCCTCCTCGCTGGTCGACGTCATCGGCTGCCCGCTCGATTCGTGGTGGGAGCCGAAGTATACCTTCGCTTCCGAAGCGGAGGGCGATTACTATTACGCGCCGCTCGGCGCGGCGTACGGCAACCCGCAGGCAGACGGCGACGATCTGGCGTATCTTTCCGGCGCGCACAGGATATCGGGCGCCGACCCGGCGATGATCTCCTATTCGATCCCGCTGATGACGGACGACGGCTATCCCTACGCCGTGCTCGGCGTCGAGCTTTCGACGCGCTATCTCGCCTCGCTGATGCCGGCGCAGGAATTGAACGAGCCCGATCGATGCTGCTACATCCTGGCGATCAGGGAACCGGAGACCGAAACCTACGCCCCGATCGTCGCCACGGGCGCGCTGTACAGCCGGTGTTTTGATGCCGACGCCGCGATATCCGCCGCCGATCGGGCGAAAACGGGCGGCTTCCTGCTGACGGGGCGGGGCGATGTGAGGCTCTACGGCGATCTCGCCGCCGTCCGCGTGTATAACAACAACAATCCCTTCGAGGACAGGGAACTGACGGTCGTCGCCGTCGTTGAGAGTGCCGTGCTGTTCGCCTATATCGGGCGCGTCAAGCTGGCGCTGCTCGTCGTGGCGCTTATCTGCCTCGCCATGGGGCTGATCGGCATCGCCTACGTCAGCCGCCGCTTCGCCGCGCCCATCACGGCGCTTGCCGGACGCGTGCGCCGCACGAATTTGAAAACGGACGGCGCGCTCGGGCATCTGGGCATCACCGAGATCGATCTATTGGTCGATTCCATCGAGGAGCTCAACCGCAACGTCAACAAAAACAGCGCGCGCACCGAGTTTTTCTCGCGCATGAGCCACGATATGCGCACGCCGATGAACGCCATCATCAGCTTTTCCTCGCCGGAGCTTCTGGACGGCGCGAGCGAGGCGGTCAAGGACGATTACCTCAAAAAGATTCATGCCTCGGGCGAATTCCTTTTGTCGCTCATCAACGAGGTGCTCGACATGACCAGAATCGAGAGCGACAAAACCGAGCTTCGCGCGGAAACGGCGCAGGCGTGCGCGCTGTTTGACACCGTTTCGCCCATCATCGACACGCTCGCGCGGAAGAAAAACGTCGCCTTTGCGCGCGACATCCCGATCGATCCCGGCCTGTACGTCGCCGTCGACAGCCAGCATCTCAACAAGATCGTCATGAACCTTCTCGCCAACGCCGTCAAGTTTACGCCGTCCGGCGGAAGCGTATCGCTGCGCGCCGACGCCTCGCCCGTCGCGGGCGCGCCCGATCGGACGCTGCTGACCATCCGGGTATCCGATACCGGCATCGGCATGAGCGAGGAATTCATCAAGAACCTTTATGTCCCCTTCGAGCAGGAAAACGCCGGGCAGGAGGGCAGCGGGCTCGGGCTGTCGATCGCCAAAAAGCTCGTTGATCTGATGGGCGGCGGCATCGAATGCGTCAGCCGCCGGTACGAGGGCACGACCTTTACCGTCACGCTTCCCCTCGCCCTGCGCGAACGCCCCGAGGAAGGGGACGCCGGCGGCGCGAAAGACGAGACGGGCGCAGAGGCGCTCGTCGGCAAGCGCGTTCTCGTCTGCGAGGACAACGCCGTCAACACGATGATTATCTGCCGTCTGCTGGAAAAATACGGCGCGGAAACGGTCGCGGCGCAAAACGGCCGGGAGGGCGTCGAGCAGTTTTCGGCGTCGCCGGAAAAGGCGTTCGACGCCGTTCTGATGGATATCCGCATGCCCGTCATGGACGGGCTCGCCGCCACGCGCGCCATCCGCGCGCTTCACAGGGCGGACGCACGGACCGTCCCCATCATCGCCATGACCGCCAACGCCTTTGAGCAGGACGAGAAGGCCAGCGCCGACGCCGGCATGAACGCGCACATGGCCAAGCCGATCGAGCCGGACAAGCTGATCCGCGTGATGGCGGGTCTGCTCCGCGACCGGCGCGAATAGCCTCTGGACGGAGGGCGCGGCAAAACGCCCGCAATGCGGGAGCCGCCGGGCGTCCTACTCCTTTTCGTCGTGGCTGACGCGGCGGTAAGCGTCGGGCGTGGTATGAAAAGCCGCCTTAAAAGCGTCGAGGAAATACTGATACTTGACGATTCCGACCGCGCGCGCGATCTCGGAAACGGGCGTGCGCCCGGCGCGGAGCATGTCGGCCGCCCGATGCATCCGAAGGTCGGTCAGCCACGCGCGGAACGCCGTGCCCGTTTCCCGGCGGAACACGCGCCCCAGATACGCCGGATTATACCCGAAGCGCTCCGCCAGCCCGTCGAGCGAAAGATTCTCGGCGTAATGCGCCCGGGCGTACGCGCAGACGGCGTCGCTCACGCGCGTGTCGGACGCGTCGAGCAGGCGCGCCGTGAGACGGCTGATCGCGGGGAGATCGCGGGCGTCATGCACGCCGTGGACGAACGCGGCCATTTTATCCGGCGCGCCGTCGAACTGATGGGCGCAGGCGGCGCGCCACATGGCGAGCGCGCGCTTCATGGCGGGGCGTCCGCGCGCGGCGCACAGCGCCTGCAGCGCCTCCGAGCGCGCGATCAGCTCATCCCCGCGCCCCGGCGCGAGGCAGGATTCAAGCGCGGAGATTTCTTCCGCGAGCCGGTCGTCGAACCGGCTCAAGCGCGCGTCCATCTCGGCGCGCGCGCCGGATAACGCGGCGGGATCGGCGATCGCGTCGCTCAAGTGCAGCGTGCGCCCGAGCACGGCCGCCGCGCCGCGAAGACGTTCGACCGCCGCGAACGGATCGCCCTGCGCGTACAGCACCAGCCATTCGCGCTCGTTGACGATGCAGGGAATCATATCGACGCCCGCTTCGGCGGCGATCGCCCGGAGGCGGCGCATCGACTCGATCTTCATCGGCCCGCCCCACGTCGCCAATCGCCACTGACCGCCGCGCGGAAGCGCGGACGCGTCATACGCGCAATCCATCATCATCGCCGTGATCTGCGATTGATACGCGACGCGCTCGTTGGCCAACGAACGCGCGCGCAATTCGCGACGCGCGGCGTCAATCGCGCGGGCGGCGTCGTCGGGATCGACGGGCTTGAGGATATAACCGTCCACGCCGAGCGACAGCGCGCCGCGCGCGCGCTCAAAATCCTCATATCCGCTCACGATGATGAACCGGCCCGCAAAGCCCGCGTCCCGCGCCGCGCGGATCAGCGCCAGCCCGTCGATCTCGGGCATGTTCAGATCGGTCATGACAAGATCGGGGCGAACGTCGGGCAGGCGCGCCAGCGCCTCGACGCCCGAGCAGCAGCTTGCCGCGACCTCAAAGCCCTCTTTATCCCAATCGATCAGGAGCTGCATACCCTCGAGCGCCATCGGCTCGTCATCCACCAGCATAACGCGCAGCATCCCGATCTTCTCCCTTCAGCGGAATATGAATGCCCACCGCCGTGCCCTGCCCGGGGGCGTTTTCAATGGTCAGCCCCGCCCTTTCGCCGTAGTGCAGCACAAGCCGCCTGTCGATGTTCTGCAGCCCGACGCTTCCCTCGATGTCCTCGCTGCTGCGCACGTGCTCCTGCAAAAAGCGCAGGCGCTCGGGCGTGATGCCCACGCCGTTGTCGACGACGCTGATGGACAGAAAGCCGTCCCGGATCCGCGATTCGATGCGGATCAGCCCCTTGCTGCTGATATGCTGCACGCCGTGCTTGCAGGCGTTTTCCACCAGCGCCTGCACGCTCATGACGGGCACCGGGCAGTCAAGCGTGTCCACGTCGGCGTCCAGTTCGTAACCGAGCTTGTCGCCAAAGCGGAAGCGCTCGATCAGGAGCACCATTTTGACGAATTCCAGCTCCTCGCGCAAGGGCACCATGTCGCGCGAGGTATCGATCATGCGCCGAAGGATTTTCGACAGCGCGCGGATGACGTCCGCCAGCTCGCCGTACCCGTTGCGCACGCACAAAACGAGAATGGCGTTGAGCGTATTGAACAGAAAATGCGGATCGATCTGCGCCTGAAGGTATTTCAGCTCCGCGCGGACGCGCTCGAGCTCGAGGTTCTTCTGGCGCAGCTCCAGCACGTAGATGTTCTGGATCAGCTGCCGCATCCGCTCGCCCATCGCGTTGAAGTGCTCGATCAGTTCGCCGATCTCGTCGCTTCCCGCGTCGCGGGTAAGCGGCTCGAAATGCTCGCCGGACAGGCTGTCCATGTGACGCAGCAGGCGCTTGCCGCGATCGACGACGGAATGGGACATGAGCAGGCACAGCGCGCCGGCGAGCGCCGTGCACATGACGCCCAGCAGCAAGCCGAAAAACACGACCTTGCGCACGTTGGCGACGACGGGCGCTTCGTTGACGACCGCCTTGAGCTGCCAGCCCTCCATCGCGGTTTTATCGCCGTAGGCGAGCGAGAGCTGGCAGTTTTCAGGCGGGAGCAGCTCGCTTTGCTGCCCCACGCCGTCCAGCCGGCTGCCGGGACAGCTCACGACGCTGCCGTCGGGCGATACCAGATAGATATTCAGATAATCCGTTTCGCTCTCGACGACGACGTGAATGGGCTCCATCCACAAATCGACCTTGACGACGATGGGCGGATAACGGTCGCTGATCACGGTGCGCACGATACTGACCTGAATGAACCGCGAGCCGTTCGCCGTGCGGCGGACATAGCTCACCAGACGCATGACCGGCTCGTACACGTTGTCGGGCATCCACGGCTCGTCCTTCGCGGCGGGCAGCGACATGCAGTACCCGCCCGAAAACATGGTGTCGTTATAGGTATAAAGCTGCAGATTGGTCACCTGCTGGGCGAACGCCGTCAGATAGCGGTTGAACGTCGGCCTGATCTCGGTATAGTAGGTATTGTAATACTTCCAAGGGAGCGGGTACGTCTGGCGCGCCATCGAAAGCAGCGTGGCATCAGCGGACACGGCGTTGCTGAGCGCGACCGCCGAGGCGAACTGCGTTTCCAGCGTCGTATACACCCGGTCCAGCGACTGCCGGGCGTTGATCCGCTCGCGCTCGCGCACCTGCGCGGTGGTGTTGGTGAGCACGTAAAACAACAAAATACAGATGGGCAGCAGCACGCCCAGCACGAACAGCATGATGAATTTCGAGCGGATGGGCAAATCGTTGATCCTTTTCAAGCGCGCGTTCCCTTCTCTCTTTCCGCCGTGCGATACGCGTTGGGGCTGACGCCGAAACAGCCGCGAAACTGCATGGAAAAATAATCCACATCCTTGATCCCGACCGCCAGCGCGATCTCGCCGACCGTTTGCTGCGTTTGCTTGAGCAGGCGGCTCGCCTGCGTCATGCGCGCGGTCAGAAGATGTTTGTGAAAGGTTTCGCCGGTATACCTTCGCACAAGCTGTCCCAGATAGGCGGCGTTCACGTACAGGCGCGAGGCGATCTCGCCGATGGACGCGTCGCGCATGTACTCTTCGTCGATATAGCGCATGACTTGCCGGACGGCGTCGGGCATCGCGCCGTCCTCCGGCGTTTCCTCGCCGGGCAGCGCGCGCATGACGGAAAGAAAATCGCGCATCCATTGATCGGCGTCCGTCCCCTGCCCGAGCCAGAGCGCGCGCAGATCGCTCCCGCGCCCGTCCGCGCCCTCGGCGGGGACAAACGCTTCCAAATTCTGCGCCATCACGCGCAGATACATGATGTCGGGCTTTTTATCATGATACGCTTTTTCAAGCAGCCCGACCTGCCGCGCGACGGCGGCGGGGCGTCTCTGGCGCAGCGCGTTTTCCAGCCCCGCGACGTCGGCGTCCAGCAGCCAGCGCGGCAATCCCTCGTCGTAGGCGCGGAAAATCCTCAAATCATTCTCCGACTCGAACCACGGCCCGAGCGCCTCGATCGCCTGCCGCAGACTGTCGCGCAGCCCGGCCGCGCCGCGCCCGGTCAGCCCGACACCCACGCGCGCGACGCGGCGGCGGGCGGCCAGCTCCTTGAGGCGCGCGGACAATCCCGCGCGGTCGGCGTCGCCGCGAAACACCACGCCGGCGCGCGAGGGCGTCAGCAGGAAGGCGTACGCGCCGGGCAGCCGCCAGAATTCATCGACGGCTTCCCCGCTCCCTCCGCGCGGGGGGTCGTGCTCGATTGCCGCGCAGCAAACCGTTGCCTCCCGATCGATCGCCATCAGCGCTTCGCACCGGGCGAGCGCCTCCGCGCCGTCGTCGCCGAACGCGATTCGCCGGAGCAGATGATCGCGCGGCGTCCGCGAGGCCGGCTCCTTTTGTTCCGCGCGCCGCCTGTCCAGCTCGGCGGCGATCCCTCGCAGCGCGGCGTGCACCTCGTCGGGATCGATGGGCTTGAGCAGATACCCGAACGCCTGCGCGCGGATCGCCGCCTGCGCGTAGGCGAAATCACGGTATCCGCTGAAAAGCAGTACCATCACATCGGGGTATTCGCGCGAAAGCCGCGCCGCAAGATCGGTACCGGACAGCCCGGGCATCCGGATGTCCGTGATCACAAGATCGGGGCGCGACGCTTCGACAAGCGCGATCGCCTCCCCGGCGTCCGACGCCTCGCCCGCGAGCGAAAACCCGCAGGCGCTCCAGTCGATCATCAGGCGCATCCCCTCGAGCATCGACGGCTCGTCGTCCACGACGATGGCGCGGTACATGCGTATTCCCCCCTTGCCCGTTTGAAAACGGCAAGGACAGTATACAGGATTTCCCCCGGCGTATCAAGGGAATTCCTCCGATCCGCGCAAATTGAACCAGGGCTGACGCGTAAGGCGCTTCAGCCTGACAGAAGCGGCGCCGTCAGCCCTTGACGCTGCCCACGTTGAGGCCGGCGACGAAATAGCGCTGCAGGAAGGGATAGATGACCATGATCGGCGCCGCCGATACGACGGTAATCGCCGAACGGATGGTAATGGGCGTCGTCTGGGCCGACGAGGAAAGCGCGTCCGCCGAGCTGAGCGCGGCGTTGGAGTTCTTCGTGGTCGTCGCCAGCTTGAGCCGCAGGATGTATTGAAGCGTGTGCAGATCCTTTTTACCGCCGCAGTAGAGATAGGTGTCGAACCAGCTGTTCCACGCGCCCACCGCCACAAACAGCGCGACCGTCGCCAGTACCGGCGTGCAAAGCGGGAAGATGATCTTCCAGAACAGATAGATATCGCCCGCGCCGTCAATGCGCGCCGATTCCACCAGCGCGTCCGGCAGCCCGAGAATATACGTCCTAATGACGATCATATTGAAGCACGACGTCATGGTCGGCACGATGTAAACCCAGAAGCTGCCCGACAGGTGAAGCGTGCGCGATATCAGCAGATAGTTGGGGATCAGGCCGGCGTTGACGTACATGGTCAGCACGAAGATCGTCGTGATGAACTTGCGCAGCACATACTCGCGGCGCGACAGCGCGTAGGCGAGCATCGAGGTCAGCGCGACGTTGAGCAGGGTCTGCACAAGCGTGCGCGCGAAGGTGATGAAGAACGCGTTGTAAATAATCTCGTCGGCGAAAATCACATGATAGCTGCGCAGGCTGAACACGCGCGGCCACAGATAAATTCCGCCGCGTATGGCGTCGATGCCCTCGTTGAAGGAAATCGCGATCGTGTTCCACACCGGGTACAGGGTAATGACCATCAGCAGGATCATCAGCGTCATGTTGACGATCGGGAAAATCCATTCCTTG
Organism: uncultured Oscillospiraceae bacterium; assembly: GCA_964459985.1. Taxonomy (GTDB): domain Bacteria; phylum Bacillota; class Clostridia; order Christensenellales; family Aristaeellaceae; genus CAYWOS01. The sequence continues at coordinate 2,312 of CAYWOS010000056.1, read as the reverse complement.
CCGCGCGGGCGGCGGGTCAGCGTACTGCTCATCGTCTGTTCCCTCCCTTACAAAAGCGTGTCTTCATCGAGCTTCTTGGCGATGTAGTTCGCCGAGAACAGAAGAACGATGGACACCACGCTCTTGAACATGCCCGCCGCGGTCGCGCGCCCGTACTGCTGCTTGCTGATGCCGTACTTGAGCGCGAAGATATCAATGGTCTGCGACCAATCCATCACAACGTTCTGTCCCATCAGGTACTGGATTTCAAAACCGGCTTCCATCAGGTGGCCGATGTTCATGATCAGCAGCACCACAAAGGTGGATTTGATGCCGGGCAGCGTGATATGCGTCATTCTGCGGAAGCGCCCCGCGCCGTCCATCTCGGCGGCCTCGTAAAGCGCCGGGTCGATCGCCGACATCGCCGCCAGATAAATGATGCTGTTCCAGCCGCAGTCCTTCCATACGTTGATCGCGCCGACAAGCCACCAGAAATACTCGCCCTTGCCCAGAAAGAAGACAGGCTCCTTGATCAGCCCCGATTTGAGCAGGAGCATATTGATGACGCCGTCGCTGGCAAAAATATTCTGCGCGAGGCAGACGACGATAACCCAGCTGAGGAAGTGCGGAAGATACGTCACGGTCTGCACGACGCGCTTGAACCTGCGGTTCCTGATCTCATTGAGAAGAAGCGCCAGCAGAATGGGAAACACAAAGCCAAACACGCAGTTGATGAGCGCCATGGCGAACGTATTGCGGATGTTGAGCAGGAATTCCTTTTTCCCGAACAGGAAGATGAAGTTATTGAGCCCCACCCACGGATTGTCAAACAGGTTTGCCCGCGCGGGCTTGTAATCCATGAAGGCGGTAATCCAACCCCACAGGGGCGCGTAATTGAACAGCAGAATGTATAAAAGCATCGGCACGCTCATCACCATGAGCTGCCATTGCTGCTCCATCAGCCGCCATCCGGTCAGACGCTTGGGCTGGATACCGCCGCGCGGGGACGCCTGCACCGCCGTTGCAGTTTTCAAAGGAGCACACCTCGCCTTTTGATCTCGATCGTAGAAAGAAGCCGGATGCGGAAGGAGGGAGACTCCTCCCGCATCCGGCAGGGTTACAGTGGATTACTTCAGTTTGGCGACGATGTCGTCGATCGCGGACTGCATGTAGTTGATGTAGTCGCTGACCGGGATCTCCTCGACGCCCTGAACGAACGCGGCCCACTTGGCTTCGAAGTCCGCTTCGTCGGTCGCCATGATGATGGCCGGCAGATCGCGGCGCTCGTTGCTCTGCAGCGCGGTATGCGCGTCATTGGCGAGGCCGGCGGGATCGGCGTTCAGGTCAAGCTGCCAAGCTTCGCCCCAAGGCGCGAGCTCGATCGGCGGATTGAGGAAATCGGCGGGGACTTTATAACCGTACGCCGCGAGGAATTCCCTGTGATACGGGGTCAGCTTGAGGCTGTTGTAGGTCTCGGGCTGGAGGTCGGGGTCCCAGGAGTTGCCGTTATCCATCGTGCCGCGCTTCTTGGGCAGGCTCTCCCACAGGACGCGGGCGGTGTTGGCGTTGCGCCAGACCTGATCGGCGGCATTGGTCACCTGCTCCTGCGTGCGCAGGAAGCGGCCGTCCACGATGGAATAATCAATGTTTTCTTCGCCCCAGGTGAGGAGGATCTGCCAACGGTCGCTGAGGATTTCTTCAAGGAAGGCGATCATGCGCTCGACGTCGTCGCAGTTGACGGTGATGCCGAAGCCGCGGTTGACGTTGAGCACCGAGCCGTTCATGTAGTGCTCTTCGATGACCTTGCCGCCGACATCCTCGGCGTCATACACGAGCGGCAGCGCCTGATACATGCTGCCATACTTGCCCGCGGTTTCCAGCGCGTTGGAGGCGTCCTGGAAATCCCAGTACTGGTCGAACATGCCCAGCACGATGCCGTTGGAAACCTTGGCGAGGTACTGGTCGAAGCTCTGGGTGAAGGTGTCCTGATTGATCAGGCCCTTGCGGAACATTTCGTTCAGCTTCTTGTAGTAGACCTTCGCGTAATCCTGAATGATGAACGCGTCGACCTTGTAGGTGTCCATGTCAACGATGACGTCGCCGTCGTTCGGGCGGCCCATCAGGTGCTGCACGGGATTGAACAGGCAGAACGCGCGCCAGTCGTCGCACAGGACTTCAAACATGGAATACGCCGCGCCGTTCTCGTCGGTGGGATTCGCCGCGATATAGCGCTGGAGCAGATCGAAATACTGGTTGAGCGTCTTGATCTGCGGGTAGTTGTCCCACGCCAGCACCTTCATCTGGATGTAGAAGGCGGGGCCGTTGCAGTAGTT
>CAYWOS010000055.1:0-12398 GCA_964459985.1 uncultured Oscillospiraceae bacterium | reverse complement strand
ATGGACGATTTCCAGATCGCCGCCGTCACGCAGAACCGCGCCGCCATGGGCGACGCGCTGGTGCGCCTGCGCCACAAGGGAAAGATATACGCCGGCAAGGGCATATCCACCGACATCATCGGCGCGGCGATCCGCGCGTACGTCAGCGCGCTCAACAAAATCGCCTATGAGGAGAAACAGGAATGAAGCTGTCGTATTCGACGGGCGGTTTCGCCCTTTCGTGGGAGGAAGCGCTCACGCAGGCGATCGAGACGGGCTTTTCGGGAATCGAGATCGCCTCGTCCAGCCTGCGCGCGTGGGAAACGCAGGGCAATCCCTTCTCGCGCGAGCGTCTGGCACGCACGGCGCGAACGCTGTCCGAGCACGCGCTGACCGTTCCCTGCCTGTACGCCGGGCGCGAGGACGACCTGCCGGCGCTGATCGCGCTGGCGCGGGGCATTCGCTGCCCCTGCGTCGCCGTCGAGCCGCCCGAAACCGCGCCCGAAGCGTTCGTCGCGCCGCTGCTGGCCGCCGCCGAGCGTTTAGGCGTCGCGCTGCTCGTCCCCACCGTCGGCGCGTTCAGCGATACAAAAGCGCTCAAGGATTTTCTGGACGGCTTTGCCAGCGACCATCTGCTCGCGCTCTGGCGCGTCGACCGGACGGCGGCGCGGGGCGAAACGCCCGAGGAAACGGTGACGAATCTGGGCGCGTACGTGCGCCACGTGCATTTGTGCGACGCCGCGATCGGCGGAGACGACGCCGGGGAAAGGCTGCTGGGCGAGGGCGACGTGGCGCTGCCCGAGGTGATCGACGCGCTGCGCGCCATCGGGTACGACGAGTATCTGTCGCTCGCGCGGCAAAGCGGCGGGTATCCGCCTCAAGTCGTGCTGCCGCACTTCGTCACGGCGGCGCGCAGGCTCGCGCAGGACAGGCGCGCGCGCCGCGAAACGCTCTACGACAACGCCGCGCGGACCGGCAAATATATTTGGAAAAAGGACGAGCTGATCGACCTCACCTTCCCGCAGGTGCTCGACCGCGTGGCGGCGCTGTTCCCCGATCAGTACGCCTTCCGCTACACAACGCTCGATTACACGCGCACCTACCGCGAGTTTCTGGAGGACGTCAAGGAATGCGCCCGCGCGCTGATGGCGCTGGGCGTCCGGCGCGGCGCGCACGTCGCCGTGTGGGCGACCAACGTGCCGCAGTGGTACATTGCCTTCTGGGCGACGGTACGCGTCGGCGCCGTGCTGGTCACGGTCAACACCGCCTACAAAATCCACGAGGCGGAGTACCTTTTGCGCCAGAGCGACACGCACACGCTCGTCATGATCGACGGCTACCGCGATTCCGATTACGCCGGCATCATCCGCGAACTGTGCCCCGAGCTGGAGCACGCGCAGGCCGGCGCGCCGCTCCACATCAAACGCCTGCCCTTTTTGCGGCATATCGTGACGGTCGGCTTTTCGATGCGCGGCTGCATCGCGTGGGAGGACATGATCGCGCTCGCCGAAAGGACGCCGCGCGAGGCGCTGCGCCAGCGCGCCGCGCTCGTGCGCCCCGACGACGTGGCGAACATGCAGTATACCTCCGGCACGACGGGCTTTCCCAAGGGCGTCATGCTCACGCATCACAACATCGTCAACAACGGCAAGTGCATCGGCGACCGCATGGATCTGTCCACCGCCGACCGCATGATGATTCAGGTGCCCATGTTCCACTGTTTCGGCATGGTGCTGGCGATGACCGCCTCCATGACGCACGGCGCGTCGCTCATGCCGCTCCCCTATTTTTCGCCCAAGCCGGCGCTCGCCTGCATCCATCAGGAAAAGATCACCTGCTTTCACGGCGTGCCCACCATGTTCATCGCCATGCTTGAAAACGAGGATTTTTCCAAGACCGATTTTTCACACATGCGCACGGGCATCATGGCGGGCAGTCCCTGCCCCGTCGCCGTCATGCGCGACGTGGTGGAAAAGATGCGCATGACCGAGATCACCATCGTCTACGGGCAGACCGAGGCCAGCCCGGGCTGCACCATGTCCTCGACCGACGACCCGCTCGAGGTGCGCGTCGCCACCGTCGGCCGCGCGCTGCCCGGCGTCGAATGCAAAATCGTCGATCCCGAAACGGGCGAGGAGCTGCCCGACGAGCAGACGGGCGAGTTCGTCGCGCGCGGCTACAACATCATGAAAGGCTACTACAAAATGCCCCGCGCCACCGCCGCCGCCATCGACGGCGAGGGCTGGCTGCACACCGGCGATCTCGCCTGCCGCACCAAAGAGGGCAATTACCGCATCACCGGGCGGCTCAAGGACATGATCATTCGCGGCGGCGAGAACATCTATCCCAAGGAAATCGAGGAATTCCTCTACACGCACCCCGACGTCAGCGACGTGCAGGTGATCGGCGTGCCCGACAAGCAGTACGGCGAGGAAATCATGGCGTGCGTCATTCTCAAGGAGGGACGCTCGCTCACCGAGGACGCGCTCAAGGATTTTGTCCGCGCGCACATGGCGCGGCACAAAACCCCGAAGTATATACGGTTCGTCACCGAGTTCCCCACCAACGCCGCCGGCAAAATCCTCAAGTACAAGATGCGCGAGGACGCCATCGAGCATTTGGGATTGCGCGCGGCGAGCCACATCGAAACGGCATAACCCGAAAGGAGAGCATCATGGAAATCAAAATCGTCAGAAACCCGAACCCCGCGAGCAAGCCCGACCCCGCCGTCCTCGGCTTCGGCAAGTATTTCACCGATCACATGTTCCTGATGGATTACCGCGACGGCGAATGGCGCGACGCGCGCATCGTGCCTTTCGCGCCGCTGGCGCTGCATCCCGCCTCCACCACGCTGCATTACGGCGCGGAAATCTTCGAGGGCATGAAGGCGTACCGCCGTCCGGACGGGCAGATTCAGCTCTTCCGCCCCGAGGAGAATTTTAAACGCATGAATTCCTCCGCCGAGCGCATCTGCCTGCCCACGCTCGACGAGGCGTTCGCGCTCAAGGCGCTCAAGGCACTCGTTGATATCGACCGCGACTGGGTGCCCTCCGCGCCCGGCACGTCGCTGTATCTGCGTCCCTTCATGATCGGCAACGACGAGCAGCTCGGCGTGCATACCATTCAGAACGCCGTCTTCTGCATCATCATGTCGCCGGTCGGCAACTATTACAAGGAAGGCCTGAACCCCGTCAAAATCATGATCGAAACGCGCGACGTGCGCGCCGTGCGCGGCGGCACGGGCTATACCAAGTGCGGCGGCAACTACGCGGCGGCGAACCGCGCGGGTGCGATCGCCGAAAAAATGGGGTATTCGCAGGTGCTATGGCTCGACGGCGTCGAGCGCCGCTACATCGAGGAGGTCGGCAGCATGAACGTCATGTTCCTGCTGGGCGACACCGTCGTCACCCCGCAGCTCGTCGGCTCGGTGCTGCCCGGCATCACGCGCAAAAGCTGCCTCGAACTGCTCCGCGAAATGGGCGTCAAGACGGAAGAAAGGCTGCTCAGCGTCGAGGAGCTGTCCGCCGCGCTCAAGGACGGCACGCTCAAGGAAGCGTGGGGCTGCGGCACGGCGGCGGTCATCACGCCCATCGGCGAGCTTCGCTACGGCGACGCGCACTACGCCGTGTCGGACGGCAAAATCGGCAGGCTCACGCAAACGCTCTACGACAAGCTGACCGGCATCCAGTGGGGCAAACTGCCCGACGCGCATCACTGGACGGAGATCGTATAAGTATCCTCCCGCGCGCCTCCGGGCATCGTTTCGGCATCGAAGGACGCGCCGGGAATACGACGGGAAAAATATACGCAAGCGCTTGACCTCCCCTTCCCCGCGCTGTATACTGTATAACTATACAGGATCAGGCGTACGGAAGGGGATTTCTTATGAAACGTTTATTTGGCGTTCTGCTTGCGCTGGCGATGCTCTGCGCGTGCCTCGGCACGGCGTCGGGTGAAAACGAAACCGCCGATATCAAGACGATTATCTGGCGGATTCCATGGGTGGGCGCGTACACGGGCGAACTAGATAACGGACAGCCCGCCGGCAGCGGCGTGTTCGAGGGCGTTTACGCGTATGATGACGATTCGCTCACGACCCATTATGACGGTCAGTGGCGCGACGGCGTGCCCGATGGGCAGGGAGCCTTTGTATATCGCTTGGACGGCGAGAGCCTCCTATCTTACGAGGGCGAATGGGTGCATGGCCTGCCCGAAGGTCAGGGCAAAGGCATCACGCTGCAAGACGGAGTCGTTCAGGTCTATGAGGGCGGATGGAAGGAAGGTTGCCATTACGGTGAAGGCCGCCTCTCAAGCGGCGACGGCGAAGTGCTCGCCGAAGGTCTGTTTGTGCTTTCGCGCAATGTGGACGCGTTTTTGTCCGATGCGGTCAGCGAGTATTTTTCCGCCTACGGAATACCGCCCGTCAACGAGCAAACGCGCAATTTCATCGAAGACAATATTTTTGGTCTTTTCGATGATTACGGAATGATCGACTACGACATCGATCCGGAAAGCCTTCATTTCAACGCCGGTGAATACCTTGAGGATCCATCGTCGTTCGCGCCCCGGCTGGTGCGGCTTCCCATCGATGAGATACAGGATAAGCAGCGCGAGGATTCCACAAGCTACGATATGTTGCAGATACTTTTCACCGACACGGACGGGCAGGCGTATTGCGGGCTGATGCGCGGGGACGACAGCTATCTGAGTTACGCGGATGTCATGTACGCGCTTCCGCTGGGGGCTGCGGACATCGACGGCGAAACGCATATTATGTGCCTGCTGATGAACGACTGGAACACCCTGTACTACGCAGTGGAAGAGGGGCAGGAATTCTCGGACGCGGAAGGTGAAATCGACATCACGCTGCAGATCTGCCGACAGACATGGACAGGTACGTATATGGGTCAGCTTTATGCTGACCGGCCTTCCGGCAACGGCATATTCTGGGGTGTCGGCGCATCCGACGAATCAACGATTTATTACGACGGCAAATGGCGTCAAGGCGTCCCCGAGGGGCAGGGTACTGCCACATACTATACGGGCGGGGCGATCGACGAGCATTACGAGGGCGAATGGAGAAATGGCTCTCGTTACGGGCAAGGGGTCGTATCCGACGGCAGTGGTGAGATCACTTACGAGGGATTGGTCGACGGCGCCGACTATGTGGAAGCGCTGTGGCCGGACGTTGCCGTAACAGTCGGCGACGTATTGGGCGACGACGTGAAGCAAGACTACCGCGACTTCATCGAAGAGCACGTCTTCGATATATTCTCCGTGAAGCACACGGATCCGATCTCCGATGATCTTCTGATTTCCGATTTTGATCCGGATCAGTTCCTGTCTGATCCTCGGTCGTATGAGCCCGGGCTTGTGCCCGTCAGCGGTTCGTTTATGGAATCCATTACCATGGACTATTATATGGGGTATCACGTCGCCGAGATCGCCATGTACGATTCCATCCACAGGTATGTTTGTCTGATGCGTTGGGACGACACGAACAAGGGATCAGTGGGCACGGAGACCCTGTACGTCCTTCCGCTCGGCGTTATGGATGCGGAGGGAGAAACCTATATCGTCGGCATATGCGTGAATAACCTCCGCGAGAGGTCTCTCAAGGAGGGCGACACGGGCGAGATTGTGCTTTTGATGAAGCAGCGGATGCAGGAATTGGGCTACTTCAGCGCCGGCGCGAGCCTGAGCGACAGCTACAACGCCACCTGCACCGAGCGCGTCAGGCAGTTCCAGAAAGTCAACGGTCTCGAGCAGACGGGCATAGCGGACGCGGAAACGCAGCAGTTGCTCTACTCGGAGTACGCCAAGCCCAAGCCTTAACGCGGAGAACCAAATCGGCAGACCCGCGTTCACGCGCCGTGACGAGCTGATGGGCAGCCGCGCGGCAGATGGATTCGGATTCAGGCGGTCTTGACTGACGCCCGTTCGCAGGGTATCCTGCACACAATACGGAACGGTAAAACGGGAGGGATATTAATGAAGCGCGCATGGATCGTTCTATTCATCCTCGCGCTGCTCTGCGCATGGACCGGTACGGCGTACGGGCAGTAGATCACCATGGATTATACGGCGTACGTTCGCTTTACCTACTGGGAGGGCACATACACGGGCACGTGTTTTGGCGGCGTACCGCACGGCAGCGGCGAGTTCAAGTACGAGAATATCGTGAGGTCCGGCGATACCTTCAGCGGCTCCTATGTCGGCGAGTGGGCGAACGGGCTGCTGAACGGGCAGGGAACGCTCACGGAGTATAAGAACGGCGAGCTCATCTGGATTTTCGAGGGCGGCTGGAAGAACAGTAAGTTTTACGGCGAAGGCCGCGTATTGGGCGAAGACGGAAATGTCCTCTACGAAGGCTTTTTCGTCGATCCTTATATTGTGGATAGGATGCTGTCCGACGCGGTGAGCGAGTATTTTTCCGGCTACGGAATGGCGCCCGTCAACGAGCAGACACGCGATTACATAGAGAATGAAATCTTCGGCTTCTTTGACGAGTACGGCTCGCCGCCATCGGCCGAGGATCCGATGAGCCTGTATTTCGACGTGGAGAGATATCTTGAAGATCCTTCGTCCGTCCAGCCATGGCTTGTGCAAATCCCCCTGAGAAGGATACGCGATACGCGAAAGGAAGAAACCACGGGCTACTATATGCTCGAGGTGTTCTTTACCGGCGCGGACGGACAGGCGTACTGCGGGCTGATGCGCGGGGACGACAGCTACTTGAGTTACGCGGATTCCCTGTACGCGCTTCCGGTGGGGACCGCGGACATCGACGGGAAAACGCATATTATGTGCCTGCTGCTCAACGACTGGTACAACCTCAAAGAGACGGCGGAAAGCCAAATAAACGCCAACGGGGGCGAATCGCCGGAATCGGAAGGCACAATCGACATCGCGCCGCAGATCTGCCGCCAGGCGTGGACGGGAACATACACGGGCACGATCATTGACGGACAGCCCGCCGGCGCCGGAATATTTGAGGGCGTCAGCGAATCCGACGACGCCATAACGATTTCCTTCGACGGCGAATGGCGTCAAGGCCTCCCTGAGGGACAGGGCGAAATCACGTTCTATTCAAACGGCGAGATCATTGAGTTTTACAAGGGCGAATGGATCAACGGCATGCCCGACGGACAGGGGAAATTCACGAGCCTGACGAACGGAGCAGTCGCCGAGGTCTATGATGGCGGATGGAAAAAGGGTTATCGGTACGGGCAAGCGGTCGTATACGACGGAAACGGCGAAATCCTGTTCGAGGGACTGTTCGATAACGGCCATCAAGTAGAATCGCTGTGGCCGGACGCCGCCGTCACATACGGCGACGTCTTGGGCGATAACGTGAAGCGCGACTACCGCGACTTCATCGAGGAGCACGTATTCGATGTGTTTTCCGCGAAGTACACCGATCCGATCCCCGACGATCTTTTAATTCCCGATTTCGATATTGATCGGTTCCTGTCCGATCCGCAGTCGTATGAGCCCGGGCTTGTGCTCGTCGACAGCACGACGGAATCTTTCGTCGTTACCGATTATATGGGGCATCGCGTCGCCGAGATCGTCATGAACGATTCAAACCACAAATACATGTGCCTGATGCGCTGGTACGATACGGAATCGGCGATCATAGAGTCCATGTATATCCTTCCGCTCGGCGTTGCGGATTTGGACGGCGAAGCCTGTATCATCGGCATATGCGTGAATAACCTCAAAGAGACGCCTCAATTTCTCAAGGAGGGCGATACGGGCGAGCTTGTCACGAAAATGAAGCTGCGAATGCAGGAATTGGGCTACTTCAGCGCCGGCGCAAGCCTGAGCGACAGCTACAACGCCACCTGCGCCGAGCGCGTCAGGCAGTTCCAGAAAGTCAACGGTCTCGAACAGACGGGCGAAGCGGACCCACTCACGCTCACGCTGCTCTACTCGGAGTTCGCCCAGCCCAAGCCGTAACGCGGAGAGAACGCGCTCCGCGACAAAGTAATCAAAAGAAAGAAGGTCTTGATCATGCCGAGCAAAACCCCCGTCGTCCGCATCGTCCGCCTGCCCAAGTGCCGCGCGGCGACCTCGGGCGCGCCTGACGCCACGTTTTCCAAGGTCTGGGATTTCGCCGGATGGTGGAATGAATACGACAAAAAGCGCAAGGCCGCGCACTACGCGCCGATGGATTTCCTCTTCGGCGAGAACGGCGGGCTGGTCTGGCAGATGCTGGTCGAGGACGACGCGACGAAAGAGGACTGCGGCGGTTACGACGTGATTGATTTCGAAGGCGGGCTGTTCGCCGTGTGCACCTCGATCGACGCCGACGACGAGAGCCAAAAGGCGGCGTACCGGCAGATCGTCGATTGGCTTGAAGACACGGGCTTCGCGCTCGACGACAGCCATCCCGAACGCACGCACATGGGGCACATGATCAATCCCTGTCCAGAAATTGAAAAGGGGCTGGGCTATCAGCAATACGAAATCTTCGTGCCCGTCAAGCTTAAGTAAACAACCAGCAAAAAACGCGGCTGCCGGGCAAATCGGCAGCCGTGTTTTGTTTATCCGCGTTTACTTGATTTCTCTGACAAGGATGAGCGGCGTCATTTCGTCGCCCTGCCCCGAGGGGTTGTCGCGCATGAAATCCTGAATTTCTTCGTCGGAATACGGGAAATCCTTCGATTTGCCGAGCTGGTCGCGCTGCAGGTCGTTGGCGTCCATGAGCACGACGGGAATGCCCGTCTCCGCCGTCAGCGCATCGCACAATTCGTTCGGGTTGTCAGGATTGATCAGCGCGAGCTGCTTGTATACGTCGAAGCTCGAGCGGAAATAGAAGCCGTCGATGCCGCCCACGCCCTTGCCGCAGATTTTATAGAACACGCCGTGCATGCCGAACAGCTTGGTGACCGCCGAGCACACCGTCGCCAGCAGCACGCGCGGCAAACCGCAGATATCGATGACCAGCTGGAGCTTGTACGGCTCGTGCATCCCCACGCCCGTGTGGTTGATGCCGGCGAAGCGCCACAAAAAGTTCGCCCAGAAGCCGGGCTTGACCTCGTCGCGCGTCCTGACCGAGTTGACGCACATGCACATGACCTTCGCGCCGAAGGACACCACGTCGCCCTCCCGGTAGAGCGGCCGGACGTATTTCTCCATCAGCGCCGTCTGGCTCTCGCCGCGCTGAACGAAATGCGTCTGAATGGCGTACCTGACATACTTTTTCCCGTTGCCGCCGGTAATCTCGCCGCGATCGAAATAGACGACGCCGTTGTCCTCGCGCCGTTGATCCTCAAGGTTCCTCGATGGAATAATGCCCATGCGCGTCCCTCCAGATTCCCGAAATATTGTGTTATTTTACACCCAATTGCGCGGCTTGTCAATTTTATCCGCCGCTTTGCATAGGATTTCCGGGAGGGATGCGCATGAATACGGAGATGATCGGACAAATGGCGGCGGCGGCGGCGATGATCGCGCTGATGACGGCGTTCGCGCTGCGATGCGAGGCGAAAACGGCCGCCTATCGCATCGCGCGGCGCGTGTTCTGGGCGGCGGCGGCGCTGTGGTGCGGCTCGGCGGTCGGGCTGTCCGTCAACGCGTTCAACACGGCGGCGGTCGCCTGTCTCGGCGCGCCCGCCTACGCCGCGCTGTTCGCGCTTTCGCGCTTTCGGTAGGACGACTGCGGGGCGGCATCCTCCGCCGTATCGAGCATCCATTCGATATACAGCCCGTAGCCGCGCGTCGGGTCGTCGACGAACACGTGCGTCACCGCGCCGATGATGCGGCCGTCCTGAAGAATCGGACTGCCCGACATGCCCTGCACGATGCCGCCCGTTTTTTCAAGCAGGCGCTTGTCGGTCACGCGCAGCACCATGCTCTTTTGCGCGCGCACAGCCTGCCGCGCGCAGGAGATGATCTCGATATCGTACGCCTTCACGCCGTCGCCGTCGACGGAGGACAGGATTTGCGCGGCGCCGAGCCGGACGCTTTCCTGATACGCCACCGGCGCGCCGTCCGGGTACAGGGGATTGACAAGCGGCGAGTCCAATGTTCCGTACACGCCGAAACGGCTGTTGACGCCGATATCGCCCAGCTCGACGCGGTCGCGCAGGAAGTTCCCGCGCAGTTCGCCCGGCGCGCCGCGCGCGCCCTTGCGCACGTCGGTGATCTGGGCGAGCATCAGCCTCCCGGCGCGCACGTCGAGCAGCCGCCCGGTATCGGCGTCGCTGACGGCGTGCCCCAGCGCGCCGTACGCGCCCGTTTTCGGGTCGTAAAACGACATCGTGCCGACGCCCGCCGTGCTGTCGCGCGCCCACACGCCGATTTTATACCCGCCGTCCGACAAAACGGGCGTGACGCGCGCCACGCGGCGCGTGTCCTCGCGCAGGTAGGCGATCTCGAGCGGATGTCCCTTCGACCGCGCGGCAAGCTCGATCAAATGCTCCGCCGAGGCGACCTCCTCCCCGTTCACGGACAACAGCACGTCGCCGGCGCGGATGCCGGCGCTGCCCGCCGGGCTGCCGCCCGCGACGTCCGACACGCCCACGACCAGCACGCCCTTGGTCGTCATGGCGACGCCGACCGCCTGTCCGCCGGGGATCAGCGTCACGGCGTCGCCCACGTCGACGCGGACGCGGCCGATATTGATCAGTCCGAACAGGCTGACCGTCATATCGGTCTCGCCCGCGCCGAGCGCCGCCAGCGTGTTTTGCTCGGACGATACCAGCGTTTCGTCCTGCGAGGACAAAACCGCCGCGCCCAGCGGGATTTTCTGCGTCTGCCCGACGCTCAACCGATACACGCGCGGCAGTTCGCGCACCGCCGCCGCCGTGGGCGAGAACGCCATCCACAGCGCCATGACCGCCGCCGCCGTCCCCGCCACGCGTCGCGCGCCGCCTATACGTTTCGACAAAAAAACGCTCCCTTTCCTCAAGCATGCTTCCATCATGCCTGGTTCGGGGAGACGTTATCCGGGAAAAAACAGGGCGAAATGGCAGCCGATGCTATACCATGGCGGCGATGATCCCGGCGAAAAAGCCTTCGTTGGAAAAAATGCCCGCCAGCCGGCTCGCCTGAAGCAGCGCGTCGAAATCGTTCATCGGGATCACGGTGCGCGCGACGGGCAGCAAAAGGAACAGCACATACAGCACCATCGCGCCGCGCAGCAGCCCGAACGCGCCGCCGGCCAGCCAGTCGAGCTGTTTAAGTATGGGCAGGCGGAACACGTGCTGGATCAGGCTGACGACGACGGACAGGATCAGATACGCGGCGATAAACACCAGAATATAACAGATCGCGTCGATCGCCACGGCGACCACCGTGCTGCTGACGTAATCGTTGACGGTGTTCAGCCCCGTGCCGAGGAAGGATTTGTTTTGGAGATTGCTTTGGAGAATGTCCGAGATCTCCTTGGGCAGCTCCACGCTGCTTAGCACGCGCGCGATGATATCGGGCGTGATCCCGCTCACGTCGGTAGCGGCGAGATCGTAATCGCCCACGCGCGCCACGGCGTCGGTATAGGTGGCGAGCGTCGTCGATACGCCCTGATTGCCGCGCAGCGCGCGCGCCAGCGACGGCGCGAAGGACATGGCGATCAGCACCGAAAGCAGGCAGCACGCCACCGACAAAAGCGTATGCAGAAAACCCCGGTAAAACCCGTAGATCACGCTGATGCCCAGCAGCGCCAGAATCACGATGTCAATGATGTTCAAGGTTCATCTCCCACGCGCCTATTGCGCGGTAAAGCGATAAATGGTCGTCGACACATAGGTTTCGCCGGCCTTGAGCACGGTCGTGGGGAACTCGGGACGGTTGGGGCTGTCGGGGTAATGCTGCGTTTCCAGCGCGACGCCGGCGTACGGGCCGTAGCGCATCCCGTTATGCCCCACGGCGTTCAGTCCCTGTCCCGTATACACCTGCACGCCCGGCTCGGTGGTCAGCACCGTCATGCTGCGCCCGCTCGCCGTGTCCTTGAGCACGGCGCTGACGCGCAGCCCTTCGCCGCGCAGCGCGTAATTGACGTCAAAACCGTTCGCGCCCGCGAGCAGGCGGCAGGTCTCCTTTTTTTCGATCGCGCCGCCCAGCTTGCTCGACCAGTTGAGATCAAGCGGCGTGCCCTCGACGGCGAGCATCGCGCCCGTCGGGATGAGCGCGGAATCGCAGTCGGTCACGTAATCGGACGCCACCTGAAGCGATTGATCCAGCACGGTGCCCTTGCCGGCAAGATTGAAGTAGGCGTGATTGGTCAGGTTGACGACGGTATCGGCGTCGGTCTCGGCGCGGTAACCGATCTGCAGATCGCGCCCGTCAAAGGCGTACTCGACCGATACCGACAGGTTGCCGGGATAGCCTTCCTCGCCGTCCGGCGACAGATACGAAAACCTGACCGCGCCGTCCGATACGATCTCGGCGTCCCACCATTTCTGATCGAAGCC
>CAYWOS010000054.1:0-12403 GCA_964459985.1 uncultured Oscillospiraceae bacterium | reverse complement strand
TACGCCTACCATCAGGCGGACAAGCCGGTGCGCGAGCAGACGGAGGCGCGGGGGCACGCCGTCCGCCAGCTCTACATGCTCGCGGGCATGGCGGACGTCGGCGCGGAAAGCGGCGACGATACGCTGATTCAGGCGGCGGACAGGGTGTTTTCCGATATCACGGACAGGCAGATGTACATCACCGGCGGCGTGGGATCGTCGCACGACGGCGAGGCGTTCACCTTCGATTACGATCTGCCGCCCGACACCTGCTACTGTGAAAGCTGCGCTTCCGTCGCGCTGATGATGACGGCGGCGCGGCTCGGGCGCATTCATTCAGACGCGCGTTACGGCGACACCGTCGAGCGCTCGCTGTACAACGGCGTTTTGTCCGGCATGTCGCTGGACGGCACAAAGTATTTCTATATCAATCCGCTCGAGGTCTGGCGGGACAGATGCCTCAAGCGCCCCGAAATGGCGGTCGATCCCGACAGGCAGGGCTGGTTCGGCTGCGCCTGCTGCCCGCCCAACATCCTGCGCACGCTGACGGGGCTGGGCAAGTATCTCTACGCCGCGGACGACGACAAGCTGTTTATCGAGCAGTACGTATCCTCCGAAGCGAAGGCGAAGCTCGGCGGCGTGGACGTGCGCCTGACGCTCGCGTCCGGCTTCCCGTGGGACGGCCGCGTCCGCGCGGAACTGTCGCTCGCCGCGCCCGCCGCGTTCTCGCTGCGCCTGCGCGTGCCGACGTGGGCGGAAAGTTTCGACGCGGCGCTCAACGGCGCTCCCCTGCCCCGCGACACGCAAAACGGCTATCTTGTGATCGATCGGACGTTCCGAAACGGCGATACCGTGGAGATTAACTTCGGCATGACGCCGCGCTTTGTCACGGCGAACGCGCGCATCCCCGAATACGCCGGCAAAACGGCGCTGACGCGCGGCCCGCTTGTATACTGTTTAGAGGAAACGGACAACGGCGGACAGCTATGGAACTGCGCGGTGGACGCGCGCCGGCCGACGGCGTCCGCGCACGGTCAAATGCCTGACGGCGCGGTTTCCATCGAATGCGAGGGCATCCGCGAAACGACGGGCGGCGCGCTGTACGCCGGCGAGGCGCCGGCGGAGGAGCCGGTCACGCTGACCTTCGTGCCGTACTATTTCTGGGGCAATCGCGGCGCGGGCGATATGACGGTGTGGGTGCGCCGCCTGCGCGGTTGAGGGCGCGAACGAAAGCACGGAATCATCCGGCAAACAAGCCGCCGCCTCATGACGAGACGGCGGCTTTTTACGAAATTAAACCCGAATTCGGTACCGCTTACAGGTTCTTGGTCGCCACGACGTCGACGCCCGTGTCCTCGACGTTCTTCAGCACGACCTGACCGATCCTGACGGGAGAGGTCAGATCGACGCCGTTCAAATCGCGCATGATGTCCATGAGCTTGCCCTTGGGCACGGCGGACGCCGTTTTAACGGGGCAGCGGCGGTAGCGCGCGCCCGCGATGCGCACGGTCGAGGTGAGGACGCGGGTGGGATTTTTGATTTCGTTATGTCCGTACGCCTCGCCGCGCGGGCAGGAATGCCCGGTCACGGTGTAGCCGTGTTCGTCGTCCACGTGCAGATGGCAGCCCTTGGGGCATACGATGCAGATCAGCTCTTTCATTGCGCCGCCTCCTCGCAGGTGATGATGATGTCGTCCGCCGCTTTGTCCAGCACGGGACGGGTCAGAAGAACGCGTTCCATTTCGCCGGGCGCCATGTGCTCGCGCTTGAAGGAAGTCAGCGTTTCGCCGCCCGATACCACCTTGATCACGCTGTCCTTAAAAATGCGGTTGACGCGGAAGAATACCTCGGCGAACTTCTGCACGCGTTCGACGCGGATGCGCTGCGGCACGGTGTAGCCCACGCCCGCGCCGTTTTTGAGCGGCACGGCGGGCGCGTCCGCCTGCCCGTTCAGCACGTAATCCGCCGCCGCCGCGCCGGCGCGCTCGCTCTCGGCGGAAACGTAGTCCACCAGATCGTGAACGTGCACGACATTGCCGCAGGCGAAAATGCCCTGCGCCGAGGTTTCCATGTTCTCATACACCACCGCGCCGTTGGTGCGCGGGTCCATTTCAATGCCGGCGGCGCGGGTCAGCTCGTTCTCGGGGATCAGGCCGACCGAAAGCAGCACGGTATCGCAGTCATACTCGATCTCGCTGCCCTTGACGGGCAGGCGGTCGGGGCCGACCTTGGCGATGGTGACGTGCGACACGCGGTTGTCCTTGGCGATGATGTTGGTGATGGTGTGCGAGAGATAGAGCGGGATGTCGAAATCCTGCAGGCACTGCACGATGTTGCGCGTCAGGCCGCCGGAGTACGGCATGAGCTCGACGCACGCCAGCACCTTCGCGCCCTCGAGCGTCATGCGGCGCGCCATGATCAATCCGATATCGCCCGAGCCGAGAATAACGACGCGCTTGCCGACCATGTAGCCTTCCATATTGAGATAGCGCTGCGCCGTGCCGGCGGTGAACACGCCCGAAGGACGGTCGCCGGGGATGGCGATCGCGCCGCGCGTGCGCTCGCGGCAGCCCATCGACAATACGACAGACTTGCCCTCGACCACCTGATAGCCCTCTTTTTCGCTGATGAGGTGGACGCGGCGGTCGTTCGTGACCTCGAGCACCATGGTGTCGAGCTTGACTTCGACCGAAGTGTCGTTCAGCATATCGATGAACCGCGCGGCGTATTCGGGGCCGGTCAGTTCCTCCTTGAAGCGGTGCAGGCCGAACCCGTTGTGAATACACTGGTTGAGTATGCCGCCCAGTTCCTTGTCGCGCTCGACGATCAGGATATTCTTCAGCCCTTTGTGATAGGCGCTGACGGCGGCGGCGAGACCGGCCGGACCGCCGCCCACGACGATCAGATCATACATTATTCTGCCACCTCCCGCTTGGTTTCGCTCATGAGCACGACGCTGCCCGCTTGATCCTTGAGCACGTCCATCGGCGAAATATGCAATTCGCGCGACAGGATATCCAGCACGCGCGGCCCGCAGAAGCCGCCCTGACAGCGTCCCATGCCCGCGCCGGCGCGGCGCTTGACGCCGTCGATACTGCACGGCGGAATGGGGCTGCGGACGGCGTCCACGATCTCGCCCTCGGTCACCGTCTCGCACCGGCAGATCACGCGGCCGTAGAGCGGGTTCTTGGCGATGACGGCTTTCTTTTCGTCCTCGCTCAACTCGTTGAAGCGGATCTTTTCACGCGTCGTGATCGCGTCCTTGTTGATTTCCATCTTCAATCCTTCGCCCGCGAGCAATTCGAGCGCCGTTTCGGCGATGGCGGGCGCGGAGGACAGACCGGGCGATTTGATGCCCGCCAGATCGATAAAACGCGGCGCGGCGACGCCGATCTGGAATTCGTCCTTGTCCGGGTTGGCGCGCATCCCGGCGAAATTGCGGATGGACTGGCGAAAATTGATGGACGGCACGCTCTTGAGCGATTTCTCGCGCACGAACGCCAGCCCCGCCGCCGTCGTTTCGACGCGCTCGGGCTCGTCCGAGGCCACCGCCGTCGGCCCGACGATCAGGTTGCCGTGCACGGTGGGCGATACGAGCACGCCCTTGCCGTCCTTGTTGGGGCACTGGAAAATGACGTGTTTGGCGCGCGTGCCCTCGCTCTTGTCCATCAGGTAGTATTCGCCGCGATTGGCGTTGATTTTGAAGGTCGGCGCGGCGACCATGTCGTGGATTTCTCCGCTTTCAACGCCGGCGGCGTTGACGACGTACTTCGCTTCGATATCGCCCCGATCGGTATGAATCGCGTAATGCGTTTCCGCCTTGCCGATGCCCGTCACCCTTGTATTGAGCATGAGCTTGACGCCGTTTTTGACGGCGGTTTCGGCGAGGGCGAGCGTGTATTCCCACGGATTGATGATGCCCGCCGACGGCGCGTACAGCGCGCCCGCGATGTCGCCGACTTCCGGCTCGATGGCGCGGACTTCCTCGGCGGTCAGAATCTTCTGATCGGGCACGCCGTTTTTGACGCCGCGCTCATAGAGCGTTTTGACGGTTTCCATTTCGTCCTCATTGAACGCCAGCACCAAAGAGCCGATGCGCTTGAAGGGCACGCTCAAATCTTTGCAGAGCTTTTCCGTCATGGCGTTGCCGCGCACGTTGAGCTTGGCCATCAGCGTGCCGGGCGCGGGATCGTACCCGGCGTGGATGATGGCGCTGTTGGCGCGCGAAGCGCCCGTCGCCACGTCGTTTTCTTTTTCGAGGACGACGACGGACAGCCTGCGCTTGGACAATTCGAACGCCGTCGCCGCGCCGATGACGCCGCAGCCGATGATCGCAACATCAAACATGGTAATCTCCTTCTCTCCGTAAATGAAATAGAGCAGTCAGCACGCCCGAATCAAGGCTGTGCCCGCGCTGCTCTCATTGTCTCCGCAACCGGATCGCTCATACCTCGCGCATTATAGCACGCCCGCGCGCGTTTGACAATCGAAAAATACGCAAATTCGACAAATTCCCGCGCTTTTTTCACGGCGGCGCGTCAGCCCGGCGTCAGAAAACGGGGTCGGATGAACTCGACCCGACAAGCCAGCGCATAATCGATCAGTTTTTCGAAATATTTCTCCATAAACCGATCCGTTTGCTCCATATCATGAATCAAAACGATGTGGGTCGCGTCCTTTTCGAGAAGACTGCCGCCCATCGCGGGATGCGCGTCGTGAATGTGCCGGATGACGTCATCCCATGTGGAGCCGTTGTCCCATGCCATTTCGTACTCGACGAAATCAAACGTCCATTTCATATCGATGTCCGTATCAAGATGATAGGTTTCCCACCACGGAAAGCGGACAGCCGTATCGTCAAGCCGTTCAAAGCGGAATTCCCGAAGCAATTGCTGAAGCGCCTCGTACCGCTCCCCGCCCTTGTCGCCGTAGGGAAAGCGAAAAACCCTGTGCTCCCTTTCGACGCCCGCGAAGCGACAGACGCGGTCGATTTCCCGCTCGGTTTTGAGGATCTCGTCCCGCGCTTGCGCCAGCGTGATCTCGGAAAAATGCGGATGGGAAAACCCGTGATTCCCAATCACCGCGCCGCTTTTCGCGGCGTAAACCGCTTCGTCGAAACACTCGTCGATCTTCGCGCCGATGAAACTAATGACCGGAACGATCCCCTTGGATTGGAGATAATCGACGATCCGGGGCGTGATGCGGGTCGGCGCGTCGTCAATCGTCAGGATCGCCTTGCTCATACAAATCCCTCTTTCGTTCTTTCGTTCTTTCGTATTGTATGGCGGCGCGCGGAAATTGTCAACCGGGCGGAAGGCCGACGAAGGGAAAAACGGCGCGCGGCCTGTGTTTCGACCGCGCGGCTTTCGTGTTTTGCGCGGCGGCGCGCCCGCTCCGTCCGATTTACTTTAAGAACAAAAGAAAAACAACGAATCGAGTTGACAAGAAAAATGCAAAAGGATATAGTAAAATAGGTTATCGAGTACCGGGAATGAAAGAATACGGGAGGGAATATCTGAAATGAAACGATCACTTCTTGCGTTGCTGCTGGTTGCTTCGCTGTTGATGAGCCTTTCAGCCGTCGCCGTCGCCGAAGGCGACAATGTGCTGCACGTGTACAGCGAGCGCGTGTTTCGTTCCTTCAACCAAGTCACCGCCTCCGACGGCAACTTCTTCGAGGTTGCCGGTTCCTGGTCCGAAGGCCTGACCCGTCTGGACGCCGACAACAATCCGCAGCCGGCGCTGGCCGAGCGCTGGACGGTGTCCGACGACGGTCTGACGTACACCTTCTACCTGCGCGACGGTCTGGTCTGGTCGGACGGCACGCCGCTGACCGCCCATGATTTCGCGTTCAGCATCATCACCGAGATCTCCGACGAGGACACCAACGGCTACGCGACGGTCATCGCGCCCCTCATCAAGAACGGCAACGCGTTCATGAAGGGCGAAGTCGGCGCGGAGGAAGTGCCGGTGAAGGCGCTGGACGACAAAACGCTCGAGATCGTGCTGGCCGCGCCCTGCGCGTTCTTCACCCGTCTTTGCTCGCTGGCCTGCATGTTCCCCCTGAACGAAGCCTTCTATACCGCCTGCGGCGATCAGTACGCCGTCGACGCCGAGCACCTCATGTACTGCGGTCCCTTCATTGCCACCAGCGTCGACGTCAGCGTGGGCGTGACGCTCGTGAAGAACCCCACGTACTGGGACGCCGCGAATGTCGCGCTGGACGGCATCGATTATAAGGTCATCACCGAGCCGACCGCCGCCCTGAACGCGTATGAAGCCGGCCTGATCGACCGCGTAAATCTGACCTCCATCGACGTGGTGATCTACAACACCTCGCCCGAATTCGGCGCGTGGTCCGACTTCCGCAACTACTACCTGCAGTTTGACTGGACCAATCCCCGCCTGAACCTGAAAATGCGTCAGGCGCTGAGCCTGGCGATCGACCGCGAAACGCTCGTCAACGACGTGCTGATGACCGGCGCCGTGGCTGCCGGCGGCGTGGTGTCGCGCGGCGTGGCCGGCGACGGCACCGCCTCCTTCCGCGAGCTGGCCGGCGATTTCTCGACCTATAATCCCGAGCTTGCCCGTCAGTTGTGGGCCGAGGGCGTCGCGGAAATGGGCGCCGCGCCCGCCGATCTGACGCTGCTGACCGCCGAAGGCGCCGACTTCAACGACATGGCCATTTATGTTCAGGATCAGTTCCGCACCGTGCTGGGCATCGATGTTGCCATCAGCTCCATGACCCAGAAAGCCCGCAACGAGATCATGAAGACCGAAAACTTCGACATGGCGCTGTCCGCGTGGGGCGCCGACTATGACGACGCCATGACCTATCTGGATCTGTGGACCTCCGACAGCGGTTATCGCGGCTACTACGCCAAGGAAGAGTACGTCGCGCTGGTCCGCGCCGCGCTGGCCGAGCCGGACGAGGCCGTCCGTCTTCAGTACATGATCGACGCCGAGAAGATGCTGATCGCCGAGGACATGGTCGTGACCGGCATTTACGACCGCGGGTATTCGTTCCTGCAAAAGCCCTACGTCAAGGGCATCCTGAACCATCCGTCCGGACAGACCACCGAGTTCAAGTGGGTCACATTGGAAAAGTAAATTACCCGTTCACTTTCACGGGGCGGCGGACCATCCGCCGCCCCGTTTTCAACCGCGAATCCGCAGCCGGCGCGCCGGCTCCCGCTTTTGCGTCGTGAATCCTGCCGCATATGCATTTTTTACCAAGGAGGCTTGTGCGAGTGGCTAAATTCATTGGGAAACGCCTGCTGTACATGGCAATCACCCTGTTGATCATCACCGTGCTGACATTCGTGCTGATGAAGATCCTGCCCGGATCGCCCTTTGACACGGATCGTTTTGAGAAGCTGACGCTTCAGCAGCAGCAGGAGGCGCTGATCAAATACAATTTGGACAAGCCGATCTACTCCCAGTTCATCAAGTATATGACGGACATATTCAAGGGGGATTTCGGCACGTCCTTCTATTATACCAAGATGCCGGTCACGCGCGTGATCGCCTCCCGAATCGGCGCGTCCATGCTGGTCGGCGCGCAGGCCATTCTGATCGGCCTGGCGGTCGGACTGTCGCTGGGCATCGTGGCCGCGTGCCGGCACAACGGCGTCATTGACAACATGACCATGGTCATCGCCGTGTTCGGCGTTTCCGTACCGAATTTTGTCATGGCGGCGCTGCTGCAGTACTATCTGGGCCTGAAGCTCGGATGGCTGCCGGTCGGCTTCTGGAACGGGTGGATCTGCTCCGTGCTGCCCTCGCTGGCGCTGTGCGTTCAGCCGCTCGCGACGTCCGCCCGCTTCATCCGCGCCGAAATGCTGGACGTGCTTCAGCAGGACTACATTATTACGGCGAGAAGCAAGGGCATGAGCCAGGCCCGCCTGCTGGTCATGCATACGCTGCGCAACTCGATCATTCCGGTCATCACGATTATCGGAACGATGGTCGTGAACCTTTTGACGGGCTCGCTCGCGGTCGAAAGCATTTTTTCAATCCCGGGCATCGGCGGTTTGTTCACCGAATCGGTCAAGAACAACGACTACAACGTCATTATGGGGCTGACGATCCTGTACAGCGCGATGTACATGATCGCCATTCTGGTGACCGACGTGGGATACAGCCTGATTGACCCGCGCATCCGCATCGCGGCGGGAAAGGGAGGCGACTGAAGCCATGAAACGGAAAGAAATGCCAAGCGTCCCCACGGCAATCGCCGTTCCCGACGTCATTCCGGAAGAATTGTTCGCCGACGCGGAGCCGAATGCGGACGATATGGAGTACATCGCCAGAAAGCACCGTTCCGCGCTGTACGACGGATGGATTCGCCTGCGCAAAAACAAGGCGGCGGTCGTCTGCGCGTTTCTGCTGATCATCATCACCCTGTTCGCGATTATATCGCCTATGGTCAGCAAGTATCAGTATTATGAAACCAATTACAGCATGAAACTCAAGCCGCCTTCCGCCGAGCATCCCTTCGGCACCGATCAGTTCGGGCGCGATCAATGGACGCGCATCTGGTACGGCACGCGCATTTCGCTCCTGATCGGTCTGGTCGCGGCGCTGCTCAACCTAATCATCGGCGTGATCTACGGCGCGGTGTCCGCCATGCTGGGCGGCAAAGCGGACGCCATCATGCAGCGCATCATTGAAATCCTCGTCGGCATTCCGCATCTGATCATCGTGATTCTGTTCATGATGATCCTGCCGCCGGGCGTGGGCACGATCGTGGTCGCCATGTCCATCACCGGCTGGGTGAATATGGCGCGACTGGTTCGCGCGCAGATCCTGAAGCTCATGAGTCAGGAATTCATCATGGCCGCGAAGCTGCTGGGGACGCACGGCTGGAAGATGATCGCCAAGCATCTGGTGCCCAATACCGTCAGCGTCATCGTCATTCAGATCATGTTCGCCATTCCCAGCGCGATCTTCACGGAAGCCTTCCTGAGCTTCATCGGCGTCGGTCTGGCCGCTCCGGAAGCCTCGCTGGGCGTATTGATCAACGACGGCTACAAGATGCTCCGCGCCGCGCCCTACATGCTGATTCTGCCGGCTCTGGCGATCATACTGATCATGGTATGCTTCAGCATTCTCGGCGACGGCCTCCGCGACGCGCTCGATCCCCGCATGAAGTACTGACAGGAGGAAGCGAGCATGAGAAAAAAACTGCTTGAAGTCAAAGACATGTATGTTTCGATCCATACCGACAGCGGCGTGGTGCAGGCCGTTCGCGGCGTGAGCTTCGACCTGTATGAAGGCGAAACGCTGGCCATCGTCGGCGAGTCCGGCTCGGGCAAATCCATCACCAACAAGGCGATTATGGGGCTTTTGCCCGTCGGCGGGCGGATCGATCACGGCAGCGTTATTCTGGACGGCCGGGAGATCACGCACTACACCGAAAAGGAACTGGGCAACGTGCGCGGCGTCGAAATCTCCATGATCTTTCAGGACCCTCTGACATCCCTGAACCCGACCATGACCATCGGCAAGCAGATCACGGAAATGCTGATGCTGCACAAGCCGGACATGACGCCCGCGCAGCGCAAAGCCCGCGCCGTCGAGCTATTGGACATGGTGGGCATTCCCAACCCCGCCGAGCGGTTTTCCCAGTACCCGCATCAGTTTTCCGGCGGTATGCGGCAGCGCGTCATGATTTCCATCGCGCTTGCCTGCGAGCCGAAAATCCTCATTGCCGACGAGCCGACGACGGCGCTGGACGTGACCATTCAGGCGCAGATCCTCGATCTGATGCGCAGCCTGCAAAAGAAAACCAACACGTCGATCATCATCATCACGCACAACCTCGGCGTGGTCGCTTCCATGGCCGACCGGGTGCTGGTTATGTACGGCGGTCAGTTCGCGGAGGTCGGCGATCTGGACGAAATCTTCTACGACATGAAGCATCCCTACACCAAGGGATTGATGCACTCCATCCCGAACGTCAATAACGACGACAACGATCTGTGCTCCATCCCGGGGACGCCGCCCGATCTGATGAAGCCGCCGGTCGGCTGCCCCTTCGCGCCGCGCTGCGATCAATGCATGAAGGTATGCAGGGAATACCCGCCCGGGGAGTTCGTGTTTTCCGATTCGCACAAGGCCTTTTGCTGGCTGTATGACGAACGTGTAAAGAAGGTGAGAGGGACATGACGGACCGGGAAGATTTGGTGGTTGTCAAGGATGTCGCCAGACACTTCACGCTGGGGAAAAACCGCGTGCTCAAGGCCGTGGACGGCGTATCCCTGACGATCCGCCGGGGCGAAACCTTCGGGCTGGTCGGTGAATCGGGCTGCGGCAAATCAACGCTCGGGCGGACAATGATCGGCCTGTACGACTGCACGCGCGGAAGCGTGCTATACGGCGGGAAAGATATCCGGGAGTATCAATCCCCGGCCGATAAGGCGCTGCTTTCGCAGCGCATGCAGATGATCTTTCAGGACCCCTACACGTCGCTCAACCCGCGCATGAAGGTCATGGACATCGTGGCGGAGGGCATCGACAACCATCATCTGGCGAAAAACAGCGCCGACCGCTCCAAACAGGTGATCCGGCTGCTGGAGGCCGTGGGCCTCAACGAAGGTCACGCCAACCGATACCCGCACGAGTTTTCCGGCGGTCAGCGGCAGCGGCTGGGCATCGCCCGCGCGCTGTCCGTCAACCCGGAATTCATCATCGCGGACGAGCCGATTTCCGCGCTGGACGTATCCATTCAGGCGCAGGTGATCAATCTGCTCAAAAACATCCAGAAAACGCGCAGCCTGACCTACATGTTCATCGCGCATGATCTGTCGATGGTCAAGCATATCTCCGACAGGATCGGCGTCATGTATATGGGCAATCTGGTGGAAATGGCCTCCAGCCGGGAATTGTTCGAGCACCCGATGCACCCCTACACGCAGGCGCTTTTGAGCGCGATCCCACTGCCCGACCCGCGCGTGGAGCGCAAGCGCAGCCGCATTGTGCTCGAGGGCGGCATTACAAGCCCGATCAATCTGCCGGACAACTGCCGCTTCTGCTCGCGCTGCGGTCAATGCGAGGAGCGCTGCCGTCAGGCTATTCCGCCGCTGATCGAGGTGACGCCGGAGCACTTCGTGGCGTGTCATCGGGTGAAGGGGTCGTCCGCCGCCGCGGACGAATAAAGGAGGCTGATCAATCATGGCGCTGTCGGAAACCAATTACAGGATGATCGCGGAGCTGGCCGACGCCTTCGGGCCGTCCGGCTTTGAAGACGACGTGTTGCTGGTCGCCCGCAAATGGGCGGAGGGCATCGGAACGATCGAAGAAGATCACATGCGCAACCTCTATATCCGCCGCAAGGAGAACACCGGCGGCAAGCCGGTCGTCATGCTGGACGCGCACAGCGACGAGGTCGGCTTCATGGTGCATTCCGTCAAGCCGAACGGTACGCTGCGGTTCGTGACGCTCGGGCGCTTTTCGAATATCGCGCTGTCCTCCGCGGACGTATTGATCCGCAACGCGCTGGGCGCGTATATCCCCGGCGTGATCGCCGCGAAGCCCGTGCATTTCATGAGCGCCGCCGAAAAGGCCGGCGGCGTTCCCGAGATTTCCGACATGGTCATCGACATCGGCGCCGTCTCCCGCGAGGAAGCGGTCAACGCGTTCAACGTCCGCATCGGCGAGCCGGGCGTGCCCGCTACCCTGTGCCGGTATGACGGGAAACGCGACGTGCTGTTCGGCAAGGGCTTCGATTGCCGCATCGGCTGCGCCGCCGTGCTGGAAACGCTGAGGCGGCTGGAGGGAATGGAATTGCCCTGCGACGTCGTCGGCGTGCTGTCGTCCCAGGAGGAGGTCGGCGAACGCGGCTGCAAGGTGGCCGTGAAGCACGTGAAACCCGATATCGCCTTCTGCTTTGAGGGCTGCCCCGCCGACGACACGTTCACCGAGCCCTACGCGATTCAAACCGCGCTCAAAAAAGGCCCCATGCTTCGCTTTATGGACGTATCGGTGATTTGCTCCCCGCGTTATCAGCGCTACGTTCTGGACCTTGCCGCGCGAAAGGGCATTGCCGCGCAGGCCTCCGTGCGCGAGGGCGGCGGCAACGACGGCGCCGTCATCAACACGGCGCTGGACGGAATCCCGGTCGTGGTCGCCGGCGTTCCCGTAAGGTATATTCATTCGATGAACGCCATTACATCGGGTTACGATTTTGAGGAAACGGTTCGTCTGGCGCGGGAAACGATCTGCTCCCTGACGCCGGAAATCATCGCCGGCTTCTGATCGTCACGGCGAACGGTCCCCCATCGATCCGACGACAAGCCGGCCGTATACTTCGGCCGGACAAAACAACGGTCTCCCGCACGCGGCGCGCACCGTCAAGGATCGCGCCGCGCAGACCGTCGACAAACCCGGTCGTTCCTCCCGGGGATGCAACGAAGGGGCGGAGT
>CAYWOS010000053.1:0-12648 GCA_964459985.1 uncultured Oscillospiraceae bacterium | reverse complement strand
GCCTGAAGGGATTCGAACCCCCGACCCACGGCTTAGAAGGCCGTTGCTCTATCCAGCTGAGCTACAGGCGCATACCGCCGCGGAGCATGTCAAGCCGGTCATTTGCAGACCATCCCTGCTGACAAAGCAGAATGTTACCACATCCTCTTATTGATGTCAATACCTTCGGCGTGAATTTTGCGAAATAACGGCGTCCCGCAGGCCGCGCGCGACGCCCTTCCATATATGACAAAAAAGCAAATTTAGCGACGGAAGTGTTTACAAAACGTTAAGATATGATATACTGTTGAGGTATCCGAAGAATTTCGCCCGGGCATCGGGCATACGCGAAGGGAGCCGCGGCGCGGTTCGCCGCGTTGATCATGGCATACCGCAAAGGAAGGAGGGCGATCGCCGATGGGCAGCAACCGCAACCGCTTTTCCAGCGCGCCGCTCTACGGAATGAAAAACAAATGGCCGGTGGACGGGCAGCCGCCCGAGGAAGCGGCGCGCGCAAAGCGTTCGCCTAAGGGCGCGGCGGTGCGCGTGATGGCGGCCGTCTTTTCGCTCGCGCTGCCGGTTCTGTTCATACTCGCCATTTTCATCGATCAGATCGCGCTGCGCTGGGCGTTTCTGGCGCTCGCCGCGTTGTCACTGCTTGTGATGTGGGCGACGGGCATGTTCGCAAGAAGCGCGCGCGCGACGATGACGCTCATATACGTCGCGCTGTCCGCCGTGGTCGGCGTCGCTATTATCATCAATTCCTCGGCGATCGACGCGACCAAAAACACGCCCGTCGCCAACACGTCCGACTATTTCACGGGCAACAAGGCGGTCGATACCTCGTGGCTTGTCAGCACGCCGACCGACAGCCCGGCGGGCGCGGTCTCGGCGGCGCAGGAGCGGCTTGATCTGTTCATGGGCTACTGGAGCGAAAACCAGCTGGCGCAGATGCTCAATTTCTGCCTGCCCAGCTGGACGGCGCAGTACGAGAACGCCGAGCAGGAGCTGTTCGGCACCATCGCCAACCGCCTGCCCGTCAGCTGGGAGTTTCAGGCGGTGTCGGGCAGCGAGGCCGAATCCTCGCGCACCATCACGCTGACCGCCGTTATCCAGCGAAACAACGGGCAGGCGCCCGCGAAATATCAGATGCAGGTGCTCATGCTGCGCGTCAACGACGTCTGGTACGTCGATCCGCGCTCGCTGGGAACGACGGAGGTCAAGGAATACACCGAGCCGACCAAGACGCCCGCGCCCACCGCCACGCCCACGCCGCCGCCCACGGGCAACACGCTGCTCTATTATAATGAAGACGGCGGCAAACGCTATCATTCCAAGCCCGACTGCTCCTCGGTCGATCAGAAATACATTCCGCTCACGAGCTTCTATTACGCCGATCTCAACACCAAGAAATTCAAGGCGCTCACGCCCTGCTCGGTCTGCAGCGCGCCCAAGCGCCCGACCGAGTAGCGCTCACAGCGCCCTGACGCCGTCATTCAGCCTGGTAATCACCGTAAGCAGGCATTTTTTGACCGCCGCGCCGAGCTGCGCGTCGCCTCTGGCGCCGGACGCCGCGGACAGCGCGCCCTCGAGCGCCGACAGCGTATCGGCGAGCCACGAAACCGCCGCCGCTTCCTCGCCGCGAAAGTGCTGACGCAGGGACTTGAGCAGCGACGACACAGTATCGCGCTCGGAAGCGAGCGTTTTCCGCGCCGTATCGACGCCCGCCGTCCTGTCGTCAACGGCCGCCGAGAGCGCCGCGAGCCGTTTGGCCGACGAGCGCAGGTAATCAACCGCCGCCGCCGCCGCGTCCAGCTGCGCCTGCGCGCCGCGAAGCCGCAGCGTCAGGGACGGGCGCTCGACGGCATACACGACGGCGTCGACGCCGTGCGCATCCTTGAGCTGCATGATCACGCGCTGCGCCTCGGCGCGCGCCTGATACGCCGAGGCGAGCACGCGCCAGCCGCCGTCCTTGCCGTACACGTGCCCCGCCGCGCCGCGCGCCGGATCGCCCTGCGCGGCGGAATCGGCCTGTTCTTTGAACTGATACGCGCCCAGCTGAAGCGCGTACCATGTTTCGCCCGGAAAGACGATCTCGCGCGCGCTCTCGGGCGCGGCGTCGGCGTCGCCCCGCGCGAACGCCGGGAGCGTCACGTCGATCTGTCCGCCCGCCAGCTTGAACGCCGTGCAAAGCACCGTCAGCGCCGCCGCGAACAAAAGCGCCGCGCCCAAATAGGTCGCGCGTCCGCTCCGCCCGCGCGTCCGTGTCATTCCCCGCGCCGCGCGCATGTCATCGCCTCCCATCGCCTGATATTCTATGCGGTCATCCCCCGGAACATGACTTGGAGGATTTATGCGTTATCACATCGATACCATCCCGGTCTGGGACGCGCTCAAAAAGGGCGGCGAATGCCCGCTCTGCCGCCTGCGCGCCAAGATAGAAAGCACCGATATCGACCGCTTTCTGGGCGCGTCGGTCATGGAGCCGGACACGCGCGTGCGCGTCAACGCCGTCGGGTTCTGCGGTCGGCATCAGCGCCTTCTTTACGCGCAGCCCAACCGTCTGGGACACGCGCTGATGACGCACACGCGGCTTATCGAGGTCGAAAAGCAGCTCCTGCCCGCGCTCGCGCGCATGAAGGACGGCAAATCGGGATCGCTTTTCAAGCGCGGCGACCCATCGCCGATGCGGGCGGCGGCGGACGCCGCGCGCGCGGTCACAGGCGGCTGCGTGATCTGCGAAAGCATCGAGGACAACATGCGGCGCTACGCGTACACGTTCCTGCATCTGTACAAAACGGACGAGGCGTTCCGCAAAGCGCTGCGCGAATCGCGCGGCGTATGCCTGCCCGATCTGGCGCTGCTGTGCGAAATGGCGGAAGAAGCGCTGTCCGCCGGGGAACGGCGGGCGTTCGCCGAGGATCTGGAGAAGATCGAAACGGCGTACCTCAAAAAGCTCGAACAGGACATCGAATGGTTCACGCTGAAGTTCGACTACCGCAACGCCGACAAGCCGTGGAACGACAGCCGGGACGCGCTGGAGCGAACGATCAATTATCTGCGCGGAAGATGCGTGGGCGAGGTGAAGGACGAATGACGCGCGCGAACAGGCGGGGGCGAGCAGCGCGTCTGACGCTCGCGCTCGCATTAGCCGCCTTGCTGCTCGCGGGCTGCGCCGTCGCGCCGCCCGACACGCTCGTGCGGAGCGATCACGGCGATACGCCGCTGATCGGCGCGCAGACGGGCGCGCGCGAGCCGGATACTTACGAGGCGACGCTCTATTTCCGCTACGCCGACACGCCCTACCTCGCGCCCGAAACGCGGATGATCACGCGCGGCGGCGACGAATCGACCGAAAAGGCGCTGGTGCGCGCGCTGCTGGAAGGCCCGGGGGCGACCAGCCCCTCGCTCGCGCCGCTTTTCCCCGAGGGCACGCAGGTGCTTTCCGCCACGCCGCAGGGCGATCTGCTGATGGTGATGTTTTCGGAGGAGCTTTTGTCGCGCTACGCCGACGAAACGGGCGCGACGAGCGCGGCGCACTGGCTGGGCGAGGCGCGGCTGCGCCGCAAGCTGGCGATGGACGCGCTGACGGCGACGCTGACGGGCGCCGGGCTGTGCGCGCGCGTGCAGGTGCTCGTATGGCGACAGACACAGGCGACGACGACGCTGCGCCTGCCCGCCGGTTATCTCACGGCGGACGACGACGACACACCGCTTGATCCCTTTACGCGCGACGAAAGCGTGATCCTGACGGCGCACAACACCGCCGCCGCCGCGCTCAAGGCGTGGCTCACGCAGGATTGGCCGGCGCTCTACGGCTATCTGTCGGCGGTTGGCGAAACGGGCGAGGCGCGCCCGGGCGATCAGGCGGCGTACGCCGATTTCGCCGCCGCCGCGCTGCTGACCTCCTTCACCCTCTCGCCCGGCGAAACGAGCGGGGACGGCAAAACCTGCGTGCTGCTCGCCGATCTCTCGCTGCGCACGCGCGGCGGCGAGGATCGCGCGCTGACCGCCTACCCTGTCCGCCTCCGGCGCGAGGGCGGGCTGTGGAAGATCGATTACGCGCGCCTCAAGGACATGATGACCGATGAATAGTAAGATGAAGAAAACGCGTTTGACCGCGCTTTTGACGGCGCTGTGCCTGCTTTCGGGCGGCTGCGCCGCGCCCGTGACGGGCGGCGCGGGCGATGTATCGCTCCCGCCCTACGAGGCGTCCTATACGGCGCCCGCCGACGACGCCGGCCAATCGTACAGCGCGGGCGTGACCTTCTTTTTGCCCTCCCTCTCGGGCGCGCGGCTGATCGCCGTGCCCGAAACCATGACGCTGTCCGCCGCGCGGCCGCCCTACGAGGCGGTGTGCCGCGCGCTGCTCGCCCACGAAAGCGGCGAGGAATACGACGCGCTGCACGGCGGCGCGCTGTCGCTCGCCTCGGTCAATCCGCTTGAAATCTCGGGCGACGTGGCGACGGTCAATCTCGCGCCCTCGGCGCTGCAGCTCGATCACGACGAGCAGTACATGATCTCGCAGGCGATCGCCAACACGCTGTGCGCGCTGTCGGGCGTGCGCTACGTCAACGTCCTGATCTCGGGCGCGCAGCCCGGGCTCGATATCGCCGCGAGCGTGCCGACGGGCTGCCTGCAGAGCAACGCGGCGGACGGGCTGGACGCGCTGCTCGATCGGGTCCGAGCGCAGCGCGCGTCGGCGTCGCGGCGCGCGACCGTCACGGCGGCGCTGTATTTCCCGGCGCTCGCGGGCAAGGGCATTCTGTGCGAGGCGCGCCCGCTCGCCTTCGACGGCACGGCGCCGGGCGACATGATCAAAACGCTGCTCGAGGCGCTCTCGGACGGCGCGGACACGCTCGCCTGCGTCCCGCGGTGCCCCGATCTCGTTTCGCTGCTCAAGCAGACGCCCACGGTGCGCGAGCAAGCGGGCGAAAGGACGGCGGTCGTCGATTTCACCGACGCCTTCAACGACGCGCTGATCGAATCCGGCGTGACGCGCTCGGTCATGATCGCCAGCATCGTATATACGCTCACCACCTTTATGCCGGCGCTCGCCGCCGTCGAAATCACCGTCGGCAGCGAAAAAATCACGTCGGTCACGCCGCTGGGGCTGTACGAGAACGCGGGCATGACGATCGCTTTTGAAAACGGGCTGATGCGGCGCGCTGATTTCGCGGCGTTCCTGCTTTCGAACTGCACGCTGTATTTCGCGGACGCGCAGGGCGCGCTGAAGGCAGCCGCGCGTCCCGTGCCGTACCACCAGGCCGAGAACGCGCGGTATCTCGTCAGCCAGTTGATGCTCGGGCCGCAGCCCTACGACAGCGTGAGCGGGCTGTCCGCCGTCATGCCCGAGGGACTGCGCGACGCCGATCTGATCGGCCTCAAGCGCGACGGCACGGCGCAGCTCCTCAATTTCTCTGATCGGCTGATCACGCTGTCCGAGGGCATGGACGCGGCGGCCGAGCGGCGCATGGTGTACGCCGTCGTCAATACGCTGGCGCAACTGCGCGCCGTCAAAAGCGTCGCCTTCTTTATCATGGGCGAGCAGCCCGATACCTTTTCCGGCGCGCTGTACCTGCCGGGCGAGTTTCTGCCCGACGCGTCGCTATGACCGATCTGATCCTGATCGAAAAGGCAAGCCGCCGCCTGACGCTGTACGCGGACGGGCGCGAGGCGCTGCGCTGCCGCGTCGCGCTGGGCGACAGCCCGCGGGGACACAAACGCCGGGAGGGCGACGGCAAAACGCCCGAGGGCGACTACTATGTGTGCCTGAAAAAGCCGGGCAAGTTCGGCCTTTCGCTCGGCGTCAGCTATCCGAACGCGAGGGACGCCGAGGCGGGCGGGCTGCCGCGCGAGACGGTCGAGCTGATCGTATCGCGCGCGGCGCGGAACGAACGCCCGCCGTGGGGCACGCCGCTCGGCGGTGAAATCTACATTCACGGCGGCGGCGCTTTAAGCGACTGGACGCGGGGCTGCGTCGCGCTGGACGACGCGGCGATGCGCGAGCTGTACGATCGCGTCGCCGTCGGCGCGCGCGTCCGCATCATGCCGTAACGCGTCCCGCGCGGACGCCCGAAGGGAGGAGCTTATGTCGAACAACGCGCTGATCAGCGAACTCAAAACGCTCGGCTGCGATACCGAAAGCGCGATGGAGCGCGTGCTGGGCGACGCCGATTTTTACGTTGACTGCCTGAACCGGTGTCTGGACGACGCCGCCTTTGACGCGTTGGGCAGGGCGATCGCGGCGCAAGAAACGCGCGAGGCGTTCGAGCACGCGCATAATCTGAAGGGCGTGACGGGGATGCTCGGGCTGACGCCCCTGTACAAGGCCGCCGCCGCGCTGACCGAATCGCTGCGCGCAGGCGTTCTGGACGGCGCGGAGGACGGCTATCGCCAGATACTGGACAGACGCCGGCAAATCGAACGCGTCCTTCGCGCGCGCGGCGCGCGCGGCGGGGCGCGCGGATGAAAACAGCGCGTTGCGGCGGTTCTGCGCCAATGGCGTCGCGCGGGGTGTGCAAATGAAGCGGCGCTGCGTCCTGTTCCTGCACGGCTTCATGGGCTCTCCCGGGCAGTTTGACCGCCTGATCGCGCTGACGCGCGGGCTGGGCGTCGACGCCTACGCGCCCACGCTGCCCGGGCACGGCGAAGACGCGGCCGCCTTTTGCCGCGCGCGTCCCTTTGATTGGCAGCAATGCGCGCGCTCGGCGCTTGACGAGCTGCGCGGTCAATACGACGATATCCTGATCGTCACGCATTCGATGGGCGGCCTGATCGCGCTGCGCGAGGCAGCGGACAATCCCCAAGGGATCGCCGGCGTGCTGGCGCTGGCACTGCCGCTTCGCATCCGCGTGACGCCCGCATGTCTCCGGCTGTGGCTGTCCGTCGGGCTGTTTCCCGGCCGCATCCGCAATCCGCGCCTCGCCGCCGCGCGCGACGCCTGCTCCGTGCGGGGCGTAACGGCGCGATACGCGTTCAGATTGCTGCCGAACGCCCTCGGGCTGCTCCGCCTCGCCGCGAACGCCCGGCGCGATCTCCGCATATCGCGCGTTCCCCTGACGGTGCTTCAGTCGCCGCGCGACGAGATCGTTTCGCCCGCTTCCGGCGCGCTCGCCGTGAACGCGGGCGCGGCCGTGCGCACGCTCGGGCGCTCGGGGCATTTCTGGTACCCGGAGGACGACGCGCGCGTTATCGGGGACACGCTTCAATCCATGCTCGCGAACGCGCCTCGCCGCGCGGAACAATGAGGCATTGCTTCGTCTCCCCCGCCGCCGCAGCGCTCGACGCCGTGATGCCTTGACGCCGCGATGCCTTGACGCCGCGACGCTTTGACGCCGCGATGTTCGCTCATGCGACAATTTGACAATGCGACGCGCGACACTGACAACGCCGCTTCATCACGAATTCTTTCGTCACCGCGACAACTTGACACCTTCGGTGGACAGCACAAGCAACGCAGCTTCATCACATATCCATTCGCCCCGCGACAACTTAACGCCTTCGGTGGACAGCACCGGCGACGCCGTTTCATCACATAATTCATTTACCGCCGCGACATTTGACCGCCGCGACGCACAGCGCTGTCAACGCCAATTCATCACGCATTCTTTCGCCCTGCGACGCTTCGTTGCTCCCGGACGCCGCGACGCCGATCATGCCCATTTCTCATATTTCCATATTTTGTCATTTATTTAAACGATTTGTTCGCGCTGTCGGCGCGTTTTTTTGTATTTTTCTTTGGCGACAAAAATACTCGTCCAAAACGCGTGAAATTCATTCTTGTATAATCTTTTTTCAGAATATTTCCTGCTCTCGACTTGCTTTCCGTGCGGAAGGGCTTGACGCGGACAGGGCGAGCGCTGTATACTCTCGTTAGAATATATGAACGTTTGTTCTCATTCTGGAGGCGGTTTCATGACGAAAGCGGTCGGCTACGAGCAGGTGTACACCGAAATGATCATTCGGAACGTGAGCGTGGGCGAGCTGGCAAAGCGCCTCGGCATCCATCAGGATACGCTGCGCCGCAAACTGCGCGGGCAATCGGCGCTGTCGCTGCCCGAAGCGTTCGCCATCCGCCGCGCGCTCGGCGCAGAAATGCCGCTCGACATGCTGTTTTCGGAGGCGATGAACGAATGAACGACGATTTCCGCGAGATGATTGACGACTGCCGCGCGCGGCATCCCGGCGAAACGACGCTTGAAATCGCCCGATCGAAGGACGGCGCGCGCCTCGCGCGGGCGTATCTGTCGCGGGCGGCGTGGATTGTCAATGAAATCGCGCTCAAGCTTGCCCGCGTCGACGCGCTGAAGCATCGCGGGGCGCGCGTCAACGCGCTGTCCCTCGCGCGCGGTTCGGGCGGCGGCGCGTCCGACCCGGTGGGCGAAACGGCGCAGGCGCTCGCCGATCTGGAAAGCGAGACGCTGGAAGCCTATCGCCGTCTCACGCAGACCGAGCGCGAAATGACCGCGACAATCGACGCGATCGGGCATCCCGTCTATCGGGCGCTCCTGCATATGCGATACATCGAGGGCGTCAAGTTCCATCAGATCGGCGCGCGTTTGGGCTACGGCGAAAAATACGTATACAAGCTACACGACCAGGCGCTCGCCGTCGCGGCGCTCGTGCTGCTGCGCGGCGAGACCCGCTCGGCCGCCGCGCGGGACGCGGAACGGGATGAGCCGGCGGCGCCCTGAAAACGGAAAACACCGGCGGCGCAGCCCGGAAACGCGCCGTCGTCCGCGCCCCCGCTCAAGCCATGCGCGGCGCGTATTGCTTGTCTGCGCCGGATGCGGCGAAAAGCGGAAAGCTCGGGGCTTGCCTGCATGGCTGATATTGACAAATCATTTCGTTTCATCATATAATATGAATGATAAACATTTGAATGCGCGTCTGCCGCGCGGAAACAACGATCAGCAGGCCTTCTGAACAAACGATACCCATCAGACGAATACCTACGGACGAAAAAGGGGGCAAAACGATGTTTCAGGATACGCTTAAAAAGGCGGAAAACGGTGATCTGCAGGCCATGCTGGAGGTGGCGGAAAGCTATTACGACGGAGATCAAGTAGAAGAAAACGACGACCAAGCATTCGCTTGGGCTCAGAAAGCCTACGAGCTCGCGCCCGATAACACGGACGCGTGTTACTTGTACGGCA
Source organism: uncultured Oscillospiraceae bacterium (assembly GCA_964459985.1). GTDB lineage: Bacteria > Bacillota > Clostridia > Christensenellales > Aristaeellaceae > CAYWOS01. The sequence continues at coordinate 3,511 of CAYWOS010000053.1, read as the reverse complement.
AGTATCTCATGGACAGATGCATAACGGACGAACAGAGAGAGTTGAGCGCAACGCTTCTCGAGCAGGCGGCGAACAACGGGAACATCCACGCCTGCTTCAAGCTGGCAATGCTTCATCTGAACGGTTGGAGCGGCATGGAGCTTGATCCTCCGCGAGCCATCTCCTATCTGGAAAAAGGAGCGGCGCTCGACGGAATCGGCTGTATTGTATTGCTCGGGCAATGCTGCCTGGAGGGGAACGGCGTCGAACGCGATATTGACCGTGGCATTTCCCTGCTTGAGCGCGCGGCGGATCGAGAAAATCCAGTCGCGCTTCGGACGTTGGCAATCCAGTATTATACCGGGGATCTCGTCCCAATCGATATCAATAAAGCGTTTGAGTACAACATTCGCGCAGCCGAAGCGGGCGAAAGCTACGGCGCGCTTCACGCCGCGAGAATGCTGCTTGAAGGCGACAAGGTGCCCAAGGATATCGAACGAGGCCTCATGTATCTGCGAAAAGCCATAGAAATCGACGACAATCAGGACGCGTTGTATCTCTTGGGCATATACACGCTTCAGGGAATGTACGGCATAACGCCTGACCGTGAGGAAGCGTTGAGACTGCTGAACAAAGCGAAAAACGCCGGCTCGAAGGAAGCGGAACAACTCATCGACGATTTCCCGGAACCGGCGCCGGCCGCGCCGGAACCGCCCGTCCTTTCTACGCAAGGCAAAAAGAAAGGCTGCTATGTGGCGACAGCCGTCTATGGCTCTTATCAGTGCCCCGAGGTCCGGGTTCTTCGCAGGTATCGGGATAATCGGCTTTCAAAATCGATCGCAGGACGCATGTTCATCCGCATATACTATCGCGTCAGTCCTCTCCTTATCGCCCGGTTCGGTCATATCGCCTGCCTGAAACGCGCGTGCAAAAGATGGCTGGACGCCGTGGTTGCCCATCTGCAGCGCCAAGGATACCCGGATACGCCGTATCAGGACGACAATCGCTGATCTCGGCGCGATGGATCACGTCCAATACACAGTTCGAAATACAATGGCAATGCGCGTCGGTCAACGCGCAATCAAACGAAAGGCGGTGCGGTTATGGCAAGTTTCCGTTGTCCGTACTACTACTGGGACGCCAACTGGTACTGCGCAAAGCTGAAGTCAGCCCTCTCGCTGCATGATTACGATACGTTTTGCACGGACGAGACAAGGTATCGCCAATGCCCCTACTTCAATCGTTGACATAAGGCCTGCTCGTCTGTCGGCGGGCGCATAAGTTTCTTTCGGAAACGACCGCCGTTTCGTCGACGGGGCTTGTTTGATTGCGCTCATAGCCGCCGTCATAGCCGTCCGGCCGTCCCCGCGCCGCCGGATCACCGCGGACTTCGTTCCGCGCAGGGTGATCTCACATGAAAGCGCATCAAATCGCGGCCGGCGATTAACACGAACGATTGGGGACGGGAGCGAAGCGCCGATTTACTCCGCAGAGGCGACTGCCCGAAGGAGCGGGCGATCGTCCGTTTTCCCGCGCGGTTTTCGCCCGGGAGGCTCCGCGGGAACCAAGTAAAATCGCATGCCGAACAAGGGGCGGCTCCCTCCCTCTTGTGCGCAGGACGATCGCTTCGTAAGCGATTGTCTTGTCATCCCGCATCATTCCACTTGCAACAATCGGGCAAATAGGTTATACTATCCTATGACCCGTCCGGAAAACGGTCAAACCGGTCGAAGGAGGCTATTGCGAATGGAATGTAAGATCAAAAACGATATCGGCACGATTTACATCTCCGAGGACGTCATGCTCAAGGTCGTGGGCTACGCGGCGCTCGAGTGCTACGGCATCGTGGCGATGTCTTCCAAGCGCGCCAAGGACGGACTGGTGGAATGGCTCGGACGCGAGAATCTCTCCAAGGGCGTTTCGGTGCGCATGGTGGACAACCAGCTCGACGTCGATCTGTTCATCGTGGTCGAGTACGGCATCAGCGTCGCCGAGGTATGCAAGACCATCGTTGAAGTGGTCAAATACAAGCTCGAATCCATGACCGGCGTGACGGTGCGCCGCGTGAATATTTCAGTCGAGGGCATCCGCGTCTGACCCATCACACAAAACGGAGGACGATTCCTTTGAATACAGTCAAGGCAATCGACGGGCTGCTTCTGCGTGAGATGGTCATCGCGGGCGCCGCGCTGCTCGAAAAAAACAGGGAGGCCGTCGACGCGCTGAACGTCTTTCCCGTGCCCGACGGCGATACGGGCACCAACATGACGCTAACGATGGCGTCGGCGACGCGCGAAATCAACGCCAAGGAATACGCGCGGGCTGATCAGGCGGCGGAGGCGCTGGCGCGCGGGGCGCTGCGCGGCGCGCGCGGCAACAGCGGCGTGATTACCAGCCAGCTTTATCGCGGGTTTTCCCGCGCGCTCGAGGGCGTCGAGACCATATCGCCTGAGATTTTCGCCAAGGCGCTCAAATGCGGCGCCGACACGGCGTACAAAGCCGTGATGAAGCCCAAGGAGGGCACGATCCTGACCGTCGCGCGCGTGATCGCCGAGGACGCCATCCGCCAGGCGGAGCGCGCGCCCGACGATTTCGAGGCGCTGTTCAACGTGATCCTGCAAAGCGGCGAGAGCATTCTGCGACGCACGCAGGACATGCTGCCGGCGCTCAAGCAGGCGGGCGTCGTCGACGCCGGCGGACGCGGGCTGCTGCTCATCTACATGGGCTACGCCGCCGTGCTGCGCGGCGAGGAGATCGACGTGAAGGACGTCGATTTGTCCGCCGATTCGAGCGAGGTCGAGTTTGAGGACGATCACGACGAGATCGAGGTCATCAAGTTCGCCTACTGCACCGAATTCCTCATCCAGCGCCTGCGCGAGGACGCCACCGAGAACGACATCAACACCTTCCGCCGGCAGCTCAACCGCATCGGCGACTGCGTGCTGGTGGTGGGCGATCTGGCGCTGGTCAAGGTGCACGTGCACACCAACGATCCGGGCAAGGCGCTGCAATACGCGCTGGCGCTGGGCGAGCTTGTCAACCTCAAGATCGAAAACATGCTCGAGCAGCGCCGCGAGAACATCGCCAAAAAGGAAGCCGCCGCCGCGCGCGCCAAGCCCTACGGCATGGTCACGGTATCGCTGGGCGCGGGCTTTTCCAAGATATTCACCGATCTTCAGGTCGACTGCATCGTCGACGGCGGGCAGACCATGAATCCCTCGATCGAGGATCTTTCCAAAGCGATCAAGTCGGTCCCGGCGGGCACGGTGTTCGTGTTCCCCAACAACGGCAACGTCATTCTCGCCGCGCAGCAGGCGGCGGAACTGTCCGATAAAAAGGTCGTCGTGATCCCGACCAAGAACGTGGCGATGGGCATCGCCGCCGTCGTATCCTTCCAGCCCGAGCTGTCGGCGGAGGACAACGCCGCGCGCATGGACGAGGCGGCGCAGCGCGTCCGCACCGGCATGATCACCTACGCCGTGCGCGACAGCGAGTACGCCGACATGCACATCGCCGAGGGCGACATCATCGG
>CAYWOS010000052.1:0-12762 GCA_964459985.1 uncultured Oscillospiraceae bacterium | reverse complement strand
ACTCCGCCCCTTCGTTGCATCCCCGGGAGGAACGACCGGGTTTGTCGACGGTCTGACGGCTGTCGGGAACGTCCGGCAGCCGTTTTCTTTGACAACCGCTTGAAAGGAGCCCGTATGCCGCAGCTCAACGAGCGCCATCTGTACTCGGTCTATTTCGCGCCGCGCGGCTTTCAGCGCATGGCGGAAACGGGCATGCAGGTTTCGCAGCGCCACATGACGCCCTTCGACCGCCTGATCGGCATCATCGGCGAAGCGGGAAGCGGCAAAAGCCTGTTCATCAAGGGCATGTTCCCGGGGCTGGAGCTCACCAACGACGACGACGGCGTGAACATCCGTCCCTTGCCCATCCTGTCCGTCGGCGAGGACGAGGGCTTTTACCGCCCGCACACCTATCATCTGGATATCCGCTTTGAATCGGCGTTCACGCAGATGCACGTGCTCGCCGACGCCATCCGCGAGGCGCTCGCGCAGGGCAAGCGCGTGGTGGTCGAACATTTCGACCTGATTTATCCCTTCCTGCATATGAACGCAGAATTGCTCATCGGCATCGGCGAGGAAATCATCGTCACGCGTCCGACGCTGTTCGGCCCAGAGCCCAAGGACATCGCCGACATCGTGTTTCCCTCGATCAAGTACCGCCGCATGGCGCACACCGCCGAGGATCTGACCGAGCGCTTCCTGCGCAAAAACGTGCAGGGGCGCTACGTGCACAGCGACGTCAGGCACGGCTTTATTCTCGAATTCGACGAAAAGCCCGAGATCGATCTGAATGCGCTGGAGGACTACGTCTGGAAAAAAGTGGCGAAAAACCTGCCTGTGAGCTATCATGACGATCATCATATCCTGATCGGCGACAAGCTGCACGGCTGCACGGGGCCGCGCATGCACGTTTCCTCAACGGGCGAGATCGAGCATTTCCGCGTGCTCAAAAACATTCAGTTCGACCCCTTGAGCGGCAAGTATCTGCTTGTCGGGCTGGTGGGCGACGCCGATGAAAGCGACCCGCAGGATCTCAACCACCTGACCATCCATTGAAACGGAGACAATATATGAAACGGTTCCTCCTTCTGCTCCTGATTGCCTGCCTGATCTGCGCTCCCGCGTGCGCGCAAGTGTATGTCGGCGTCGACAAACCCGCCGATTGGGCCGAGCGCGAATTACTCCGCGTCACCTTTTTCAAGGTCGGCGAGGGCGACGCCATGCTGATCGAGTGCGGCGGCGAAACAATGCTGATGGACGGCGGGCCGGACAAATACCGCGAGGATCTCAGACGGGCGATCATGGATTCGCGCGGGCTTACGCATGTCAAGTATATCTTTTCCACGCACCCGCATGACGACCATATCAGCGGACTGTACCGCCTGATGGACTACGGCCTGACGGCGGACGAGTTTCTTTCGCCCTTCAAGCAGTCCATGAGCAACGACTTACAGAAAAAGGCGGTCAAGGCGGCGGAAAAAGCCGGCGTTCCCTACCGTCAGGTTTTGGACGGCGACACGCTGACGCTCGGCGGCGCTCAAATCACCGTGATGCGCTGGGACAAGGGCGGATCGATCAACGATCTGTCCGCCATGACGCGCATCGCGTTCAGGGATACCTCCGCATTGCTGTGCGCCGATGTGCCGGGACTCGGGCAGCGGTATTTCCTCGGGGCATACGGCGACGCGCTGCGTTCCACGCTTGTGAAAGCGCCGCATCACGGCATTCAGGCGTTCGTTAAGGAGTTTTTGAGCGCCGTTGATCCCGAGTACGTCGTTATCACGAATTACGCCTCGGGCACGAAAGGCATCAATACGCAGCTGAAAGGGCGTTCCATTCCCTACGCGTTCACCGGGGCCGGCACGGTGGTATGCGAGACCGACGGCGCGGACTGGTACGTCACGCAGGAGCGGGGCGTTTTCTGACATGCATCACTTCGTCCTTGCCAAAGGCATCCTGTCGTCAGCCGACGGCATGAACCTCTATCGCGGGTGCCAGCACGGCTGCATCTACTGCGACAGCCGCAGCAAATGCTATCATATGACGCACGATTTCGAGGACATCGCCGTCAAGAAAAACGCGCCCGAGCTGCTCGAGCGCGCGCTGATAAGCAAACGCGAAAAATGCATGATCGGCACGGGCGCGATGTGCGATCCCTATATGCCGCTCGAGCGGGAAATCGGGCTGACGCGGACATGCCTTGAGATCATCGAACGCCGCGGTTTCGGCGCGACGGTGCAGACAAAATCCGACTTGATTCTGCGCGACGCCGAATTGCTCGCGCAAATCAATCAAAAGGCGAAGGCCGTCGTGCAGATGACGCTGACCACGTTTGACGAGGCGCTGTGCGCGCTCGTCGAGCCGGACGTATGCGGCACGCGGCGGCGTTACGAAGCGCTCAAGCGCTTTCAGGCGCTCGGCGTGCCGACCGTCGTGTGGATTTCACCCATTCTCCCCTATCTGAACGATACGGAGGACAACCTGCGCGGGCTGCTCGCGTATTGCTTTGACGCCGGCGTTCGCGGGATCATCTGGTTCGGCGCGGGCGTCACGCTGCGCGACGGCGACCGCGAATACTTTTACCGCGCGCTTGATTGTCATTTTCCGGGCGTGAAGGAACGGTACGTCCGCCGCTTCGGGTTGTCCTACGAATGCGTCAGCGAGCGTAACGCCGCGCTCGACGCGCTGTTTCACGAAGAATGTGAAAAGCGCGGCGTCCTGCACCGCGCCGACGAAGTCTTTTCCTATCTGCACGAGTTCAAAAAAGCGCGGGCCGCCGAACAGATCAGCCTGTTCTGATCGTGATCGGGCGGCCGCGCGGCGGGCGCGTCCCCGGCGTCAGAGGCGCGCCAGTTCTTCCCGGATAAAGGACATCACGCTTTCCCTGCTTTCGGGCGCGTCGTGCCCGCCCATATACGTTTCAAACGGGATCGCCCCGAGCGCGCCGCCGTACGCCGCCAGACGATCCTTTTCGTATTGCCCGCCGCCGTCGTAATGATCCTCGCCCAGCGCGTCGCCGTCGATCAGCAGGCGGTATTCGGGGACGTAAACCATCGCGTGATCGCGCGTGTGCGGCGAATCGCGCTCCGACAGCATGCAGGCGACGCCACCCAGATCAATCGTCATGCTCCCCGCAAACCCGATCACGGCGGGAACAACGTGGATTTCGCGCAAATCGGGATACTCAAGCCGGATGCAGGCGTCGCAAAAGGCGATATCCTCGCCCGTTTCCAACCGCTTTTTCATGGATTCGTCGTCCCACGCCCATGCCGATACGGCGCGCAGCTTGTCGTTCGTTTTCTGGCACGCGATGGAAACGCCGCGCACGGCGCGCAGCCCGAAGGTATGGTCCCAGTGCCAGTGCGTCAGCACCGTCCAGTCGGGCAAGGGCAGCCCGTTCCGTTCAAGTTCCCGGTAAAACTTCGCCACATGCGCCGGCGAGTTTCCGGCGTCCACCGCGAGCGCGCTTTTGTCGCCGCGTATATACGTCAGCACCGGACGGTCGGTTTTTTCCTCGCACGGAAGATACCACACGCGCTCGAACAGCCTGCAAAGTCCCTCTTTCATGCTTCTCACCCCGCAAAAAGTATATCATGCGCTCCGTTTTTTGTCCATGATGACGATTTTCCCGAATTATTTCAGAATATCCCTTGTAAATATTCGTATTTAGACGTATAATAAATCTGGTTTTCTTTTTTTAGTTCGTGTATTTGGAGGCATCGGATGAAGAAGATCGGCGTTATTCTGGGCAGCGACAGCGACTTGCCCGTCGTGCTGCCCTGCATCGAACAGCTGCGCGCGCTGGGTATCCCGCACGAGACGCGCGTGATCTCGGCGCACCGCACGCCGCTCGAGGCGGCGCAATTCGCGCAAAAAGCGCGCGAAAAGGGGTTCGGCGCGCTGATCGCCGCCGCCGGCAAAGCGGCGCATCTGGCGGGCGCGCTCGCCGCGAACACCACGCTGCCCGTGATCGGCATCCCGATCAGCGCCTCGCTCGATGGGCTGGACGCGCTTTTGTCCACCGTGCAGATGCCCTCGGGCGTCCCGGTGGCGACGGTCGCCGTGGACGGCGCGAAGAACGCCGCGCTGCTCGCCGCGCAAATGCTGGCCATCGGGGACGAAGCGCTCGCGCAGAAGCTCGCGGCGATCCGTCAGGCGGCCGCCGACGCCGTCCGCGCCAAGGACGAAGCTCTATCAAAGCAGTATTCCTGCGATATGTAACGGAGGGTATGATGGACAAGAAGGAAATGCTCTACGAAGGCAAGGCGAAAAAGGTCTATGCGACGGAAAACCCCGAATACCTGATCGTCGACTACAAGGACGACGCCACGGCGTTCAACGGCCTCAAGAAAGGCACCATTCAGGGCAAGGGCGTCATCAACAACCGCGTGACCAATCATCTGATGAAAATGCTGGAGAAGCACGGGATTCCCACGCATTTCGTCGAGGAACTGTCGCCCCGCGAAACGCTGGTGCGCCGCGTCGAAATCGTGCCGCTCGAGGTCATCGTGCGCAACATCGCCGCCGGCTCGCTCGCCAAGCGTCTGGGCCTTCCCGAGGGGACGCGGATGGCGAGCACCGTGCTTGAATACTGCTATAAAAACGACGAGCTCGGCGACCCGATGGTCAACGAATACCATATCCTCGCCATGCGCTACGCAACGAAAGAAGAATTGGCGCTGATCGCCGAGTACTCGCTCAAAATCAATCAGCTGCTGACAGAATATCTCGCCGATCTGGGCATCGAGCTGATCGATTTCAAACTCGAGTTCGGCCGGACGGGCGACGGCACAATCGTGCTCGCCGACGAGATTTCACCCGACACCTGCCGTTTCTGGGACGCGCGGACGGGCGAAAAGCTCGACAAGGATCGCTTCCGCCGCGATCTGGGCGGCGTCGAAGACGCGTATAACGAAATTCTCAAACGCCTGCTCGGCGCGTGAGGGACAAAGAATGGATCGTCATATTCACGAGGAATGCGGCTTGTTCGGCGTCTACGACAAAACGGGACGCGAAGTCGTCCCCGATTGCTATTACGGGCTGTTCGCGCTGCAGCATCGCGGGCAGGAAAGCTGCGGCATCGCGGTCAATGATCAGGGCGTGATTCGCTGTCACAAGGATGTCGGGCTGGTCAACGACGTGTTCACGCCCGACGCGATCGCGTCGCTGGGCAAGGGCTCGATGGCGATGGGGCACGTCCGCTATTCGACCGCCGGGACGCAGCGCCGCTCCAACGCGCAGCCGCTTCTGGTCAATCATATCAAGGGCTCGATGGCGCTGGCGCACAACGGCGCGCTGACCAACGCCCTCGAACTGCGCGAACAGCTCGAAATGCAGGGCGCGATTTTCCACACCACCAGCGATACCGAAGTCATTTCCTACATTATCACGCAGGAGAGACTGCGCTGCCCGACGATCGAATCCGCCCTGTCCTCCGCCATGAACCGCATTCAGGGCGCATATTCGCTCATTGTCATGTCGCCCACCAAGCTCATCGCGGCGCGCGACCCGCAGGGCTTCCGCCCCCTGTGTCTGGGCAGGACGAGCAACGGCTACGTGTTCGCCTCGGAAAGCTGCGCGCTGGACAGCGTGGGCGCGACCTTCCTGCGCGATCTGCGACCGGGCGAGATTCTGGTGGTCGACCGCTACGGCCTGCACGTTCTGCCCGATCACTGCGATCAGGCGAAAAAGACGACCTGCGTATTCGAGTACATCTATTTCGCGCGCCCCGATTCGGTGATCGACGGCAGCTCGGTGCACACGGCGCGGATGCGCGCCGGCGCGTTTCTGGCGCTCGAGCATCCCGTGCAGGCCGACGTCGTGATCGGCGTGCCCGATTCGGGCATTTCCGCCGCCATCGGCTTCGCCAATCAATCGGGCATCCCCTACGGCATCGGATTCATTAAAAACAAATATATCGGCCGCACCTTCATCGAGCCGGGGCAGGCGCAGCGCGAGGATCGCGTGCGCATCAAGCTCAACCCCGTCGCCGAAACGGTGCGCGGCAAGCGCGTCGTCCTGATCGACGATTCCATCGTGCGCGGCACGACCAGCGCGCGCATCGTCCGCCTGCTGCGCGAGGCGGGCGCAAGGGAAGTCCACATGCGCGTGTCCTCGCCGCCGTTTCTATTCCCCTGCTATTTCGGCACCGATATCGATTCCAAGGAAAACCTGATTGCCTGCCAACACACCATCGACGAAATCAAGCGGATCATTCATGTCGATTCGCTCGGCTTTTTGAGCCGCGAAAGCGTGCTGCGGATCGCCGACAAAACGCGCGGCTTCTGCGACGCCTGCTTTTCGGGCGATTATCCTGTTAAGCCGCCCGAAAAATGCGGTAAATTCCGCTTTGAAATGAAGATCGGGGAGGAGCATCCATGAAAAGCCAGAGCGAAAGCTACCGCGAGGCGGGCGTGGATATCACGGCCGGCTACAAAGCGGTCGAACTGATGAAAACGCACGTCGCGCGCACGATAATCCCGGGCGTCGCGGAGGGGCTGGGCGGTTTCGGCGGGCTGTTTGTCCCCGATCTCGCGGGCATGAAGCGCCCGGTGCTGGTGAGCGGCACGGACGGCGTGGGCACCAAGCTCAAGATCGCGTTTCTGCTGGACAAGCACGATACCGTGGGCATCGACTGCGTCGCCATGTGCGTCAACGACGTGGTCTGCTGCGGCGCGAAGCCCTTGTTTTTCCTGGATTATCTGGCGCTGGGCAAAAACGTGCCCGAGCGCGTCGCCACGATCGTCTCGGGCGTCGCCGAGGGCTGCGTGCGGGCGGGCTGCGCGCTGATCGGCGGCGAGACCGCCGAAATGCCGGGCTTTTACCCCGAGGACGAATACGATCTCGCAGGCTTCTCGGTCGGCATTGTCGATCAGGAAAAGCTGTTCGACCGCGAAAGCATCATGCCCGGCGACGTCGTGATCGCCTTTCCCTCCTCGGGCGTGCATTCCAACGGCTTTTCGCTCGTGCGTAAAGTATTCCCCATGACGCGGGCAAGCCTCGACGCCTATCAGAGCGATCTGTCCATGACGCTCGGCGAGGCGCTTTTGACGCCGACGCTCATTTACGTGAAGCCCGTCCTCGCGCTCGCGCAGAGCGTCCGCGTCAAGGGCGTGTCGCACATCACGGGCGGCGGTTTCTACGAAAACCTGCCGCGCTGCCTGCCCGGCAACCGCGCCGTGAAGATCGAGAAAGCGGCGGTCAAAACGCCGCCGGTCTTCGATCTGATTCAAAAGGCTGGCCATATCCCCGAGCGCGATATGTTCAACACCTACAACATGGGCGTGGGCATGTGCGCCGTCGTGGCGAAGGAGGACGCCGACAAGGCGCTGGCCGTTCTCCGCCTGAACGGCGTCAACGCGTATCCCGTCGGCGAGATCACGCCGGGCGACAGGGAGATCACGCTATGCTGAAAAAACGCATCGCCGTGCTCGTATCCGGCGGCGGCACCAATTTGCAGGCGCTGCTCGACGCGCGCGGCACGGTGCTGATCGACGGCGAAATCGTGCTCGTCGTGTCGTCCAGCGAAAGCGCCTACGCGCTCGAGCGCGCGAGAAACGCCGGCGTTCCCGCCGTCACGGTGAAAAGATCGGATAATCCCGAGGATTTCGAAAAGCGACTGATCGCCGCGCTCGAGCAATACGCGGTCGATCTCATCGTGCTCGCCGGCTTCCTGTCCATCTTGAGCGCCGATTTCGTCGCGCGTTATCCCGACCGCATCGTCAACGTCCATCCCTCGCTCATTCCCGCTTTTTGCGGCAAGGGGTTCTACGGGCTGAAGGTGCATGAGGAAGCGATCAGGCGCGGCGTGAAAATCACGGGCGCGACGGTGCATCTGGTCAACGATATCCCCGACGGCGGCAGAATTCTGCTTCAAAAAGCCGTCGATGTCCGCGGGGACGACACCCCTCAAACGCTGCAGCGCCGCGTGATGGAGCAGGCCGAATGGCTGCTGCTCCCGCGCGCCGTGCAAATGCTTTGCGAACAGTAAAGGAGGCATCCCGATGGCAAGCGAAATCGCGCTCAAGTACGGCTGCAACCCCAATCAGAAACCCGCCCGCATTTTCATGGAAACGGGCGAGATGCCCCTTCGCGTGCTCAACGGCAGGCCGGGCTACATCAATTTCCTCGACGCGCTCAACGGCTGGCAGCTTGTCAGCGAGCTGAAGCGCGCGCTCGGTCTGCCCGCCGCCGCCTCCTTCAAGCACGTCAGCCCGGCGGGCGCCGCCGTCGGCCTGCCGCTTTCGGAAACGCTCAAAAGGATCTACTTTGTCGATGATTCCGCCGTGCTCTCTCCCCTCGCCTGCGCCTACGCCCGCGCGCGCGGCGCCGATCGCATGTCCTCCTTCGGCGACTGGATTTCTCTGTCCGACGTCTGCGACGCCGCCACCGCGAAAATCATTCAGCACGAGGTATCCGACGGCATCATCGCGCCGGGCTACGATCCCGAGGCGCTCGACATTCTCAAGTCCAAGCGCAAGGGCAACTACAACATCGTCGAAATCGATCCCGATTACAAGCCCGCGCCCGTCGAGCGGAAAACGGTGTTCGGCGTGACGTTCGAGCAGGGACGCAACGAATTTGTGATCGACGAATCGCTGCTTCAAAACATCGCGACGAAGGAAAAAGCGCTGCCCGACGCGGCGAAGCGCGATCTGATCCTGTCGCTCATCGCGCTCAAGTACACGCAGTCGAACTCCGTCTGCTACGCGGCGGACGGCCAGACCATCGGCGTGGGCGCGGGGCAGCAGTCGCGCATCCACTGCACGCGCCTTGCCGGCAACAAAGCGGACATCTGGCATTTGAGGCAGCACCCGAAGGTTCTCTCGCTTCCCCTGCTGCCCTCGCTTGGCCGACCCGACCGCGACAACGTGATCGACGTGTATATCTCGGACGAATCGGACGACGTGCTGAATGAAAACGTCTGGCGCAATTTCTTTACCGTCCGCCCCGAGCCGCTGACGCCCGATGAGAAAAAAGAGTTCCTCGGCGGCGTGAATGGCGTATCGCTCGGCTCGGACGCCTTCTTCCCCTTCGGCGACAACATTGAGCGCGCGCGCAAGAGCGGCGTATCCTACATCGCGCAGCCGGGCGGCTCGATCCGCGACGATCAGGTGATCGAAACCTGCGATCGCTGCGGCATGGTCATGGCGATGACGGGCATGCGCCTGTTCCATCATTAAGGAGAGCAAAATGAACGTTCTGGTGATCGGCGGCGGCGGGCGCGAGCACGCGCTGATCCGCGCCATTCGGAAAAGCCCGCTCGTCGGGCAAATCTACTGTCTGCCGGGCAACGGCGGCATCGCGCGCGACGCCGCGTGCGCGCCTGTCGCCGCCACGGATATCGAGGGCATCACGGCGTTCGCCGTGCAGCATGCCGTCGATTTCGCCGTCGTCGCGCCCGACGATCCGCTCGTCATGGGCGCGGCGGACGCGCTGCGCGCGGCGGGAATTAAAACGTTCGGCCCGAGCAGGGCGGCGGCGCGCATCGAGGGCAGCAAGCGCTTCGCCAAGGAACTCATGAAAAAATACGGCATCCCGACGGCGGCGTACGAGGTCTTTTCCGACGCCGAAAGCGCGCTCGCCTATCTCAAATCCTGCGCGTATCCCGTCGTCGTCAAGGCGGACGGATTGGCGCTGGGCAAGGGCGTGCGCATTGCCGAAACCTGCGAGCAGGCGCAAAACGCGATCAATGACTTCATGATCGGCCGGGTGTTCGGCGAGAGCGGCGCGACCGTCGTGATCGAGGAATACCTGACGGGCGTCGAGGTGTCCGTGCTCGCCTTCACCGACGGCGTCGCGCTCAAGCCGATGATTTCCTCGATGGATCACAAGCGCGCGCTCGACGGCGACCGGGGCGCGAACACCGGCGGCATGGGCGCGGTCGCGCCCAATCCCTTTTATACCGCCGAGATCGCGCGGCGCTGCGAGCGCGATATCTTCCTGCCGACGCTCGCCGCCCTGCGCGCCGAAGGCTGTCCCTTCGCGGGCTGCCTGTATTTTGGGCTGATGCTGTCGAACGACAGGCCGAAAGTCATCGAATACAACTGCCGCTTCGGCGATCCCGAGGCGCAGGTCGTGCTGCCCCTGCTCAAGACCGATCTGACGAGCATCCTTTTAGCCGTCGCCGACGGCACGCTTTCGCAAATCGACATTCAATGGTCGCGCGGCGCGTCGTGCTGCGTGATGGTCGTCTCGGGCGGGTATCCCGAGCGTTACGAGAAGGGCAAGGCGATTACGCTGGGCAATGCCGAACGCCTGCCGGACGTCGAGCTTTATCACAGCGGCACGGCGATAAAAGACGGCGCGCTTGTGACGAACGGCGGGCGCGTGATCGGCGTGACGGCGACCGCGCCGTCGCTCAAGGAGGCGGTGCGCCGCGCGTATGCGGCGGCGGACGAAATCCGTTTTGACGGCGCGTACCGGCGCGGCGATATCGGCGCGCGGGCGCTTTCATACACGCAAGGAGAGTAAGTATGGTCAACAGGCTGTTCGTCGAAAAAAAGCCCGGGTTCGATCTTGAGGCGCGCTCGCTGCTGTCGGAAATCAACGTCTTTCTGGGCATCGCGTCGGTCAGGCGGCTGCGTTTGATCAACCGCTACGACATCGAAGGCGTCGCGCCCGATCTTTTGGATCAATGCAAAACCACCATCTTTTCTGAGCCGCAGTTTGATTCTGTCGGCGATACGCCCGATCTGACCGACGCGCCCGACGCGCTGTTCGCCGTCGAGTCGCTGCCCGGGCAGTTCGATCAACGCGCCGATTCGGCGGCGCAGTGCGTTCAGCTGGCCGCGCAGTGCCCGCGCCCGCTCGTGCGCACGGCGAAAATGTATCTGCTGTATGGTCCGGTCACGGAAGAGGACGTCGCGCGCGTCAAAAAACACGTCATCAACGCCGTGGACAGCCGCGAGGCGTCGCTTGATCTGCCGCAAACGCTGTCGATGCCCTTTTCGCGCCCCGCCGACGTCGCCGTGCTGGACGGCTTTACAGCGCTTGACGAAAACGGGCTGAAAAATATCCTTCACGCCTATGCCCTGGCGATGGATCTTGCCGATATTGCTTTTTGCCGCGATTACTTCGCGTCCGAGCGCCGCGACCCGACGCTGACCGAGCTGCGCATGATCGACACCTACTGGTCGGATCACTGCCGGCACACGACGTTTCTGACCGAGCTGCAGGACGTTTCTTTCGCGCATCCCCGCGCGCAGAAAGCCTACGAGCGGTATCTTGCCGCCCGCCGGACGCTCGGGCGCGGGAACAAACCCGTCACGCTGATGGACGTCGCCACGATCGGCGCGAAATACCTGAAATCCATCGGTCAACTGACCGATCTGGACGAATCGGAGGAAATCAACGCCTGCACCGTAAAAATCGACGTCAAAGTCGACGGCAGGATCGAAAAATGGCTGCTTCTGTTCAAAAACGAAACGCATAATCATCCCACCGAGATCGAGCCGTTCGGCGGCGCGGCGACCTGTATCGGCGGCGCGATCCGCGACCCGCTCTCGGGGCGCGCGTACGTCTATCAGGCGATGCGCGTCACGGGCGCGGCCGATCCGACGCGCCCCGTCGCCGACACCATTCCGGGCAAGCTCCCCCAGCGCCGCCTCGTTACCACGGCGGCGGCGGGATACAGCGCGTACGGCAACCAGATCGGTCTGGCAACGGGACTGGTCGACGAAATGTATCACGACGGCTACGCCGCCAAGCATCTGGAGATCGGCGCGGTCGTCGGCGCGGCGCCCGAGAGCCATGTCAGGCGCGAGGAACCGCAGCCCGGCGATCGGGTGGTTCTGCTCGGCGGGCGCACGGGGCGCGACGGCTGCGGCGGCGCGACGGGTTCCTCGAAATCGCACACTGCGCGCTCGCTCGAAACCTGCGGCGCCGAGGTGCAGAAGGGCAACGCGCCCGAGGAGCGCAAGCTCCAGCGCCTGTTCCGCGACCCGGAGGCGGCGCGGCTTATCAAGCGCTGCAACGATTTCGGGGCGGGCGGCGTATCCGTCGCCATCGGCGAGCTGGCCGACGGGCTTCTCATCGACCTCGACGCCGTACCCAAGAAGTATGAAGGGCTGGACGGCACGGAGCTGGCCATCAGCGAATCGCAGGAGCGCATGGCCGTCGCCCTCGCCCCCGAGGACGTCGCGCGCTTCCGGGCGCTAGCCGACGCGGAAAATCTGGAAAGCGCCGTCGTGGCGACCGTGACGGAGGACAAGCGGCTGGTGATGCGCTGGCGCGGCAAGACCATCGTGGACATCTCGCGCGCGTTTTTGGACGCCAACGGCGCGCCCAAGAAGGCCCGCGCGTTCGTGGAAGCGCCGGAGCCGGTCGTAGCGCCGTTCCACGGCGAGGAGGCGCTGGAAGCCCTCTGCCGCGACCTCAATTTCTGCTCCAAGCGCGGGCTTTGCGAGCGCTTCGATTCCACCATCGGCGCGGGCAGCGTGCTCATGCCCTTTGGCGGCAAGCGCCAGCTGACGCCCACGCAGGCGATGGTGGCAAAGCTGCCTGGCGAAACGTCCTGCTGCTCGGCGATGGCCTATGGCTACGACCCCTTCGTGACCGAGCGCGACCCTTACCGAGGCGGCTATCTCGCCGTGGTGGACGCGCTGGCGAAGCTGGTGGCGACGGGCGCGGAGCACAGAGGCGCGCACCTGACCAATCAGGAATACTTCGAGCGCATGACCGACGACCCCGCCGTGTGGGGCAGGCCGCTTTCGGCGCTGCTGGGCGCGCTGCAGGCGCAGCTCGATCTGGAGGTCGCGGCCATTGGCGGCAAGGATTCCATGA
>CAYWOS010000051.1:0-13763 GCA_964459985.1 uncultured Oscillospiraceae bacterium | reverse complement strand
CGACGGCGTCGCCGAACAGGATGCGGCTTTCCACCGTGTCCTCGACCTCGACCACGCCCTTGAGGTGGCGGTTTTCCATGCGCGTCGCGTTCGCCGTGGGCGCGCCGAGCAAATCAACCATCAGATCGAGCGTGTGGATCGACTGATTGGCGAGCGCGCCGCCGCCGGCCTCCCGCCGCGTTCCGCGCCACGCGCCGCTTTGGTAATACCCTTCGTCGCGCTTCCACGTCACAAAGGCGCGCGCGCCGAGGATTTTGCCGTACTCGCCGCTTTCCAGCATCGCCTTGAGCGCCCGCGTTTCGGGATTATACCGATTCTGAAAGCACACGCCGACGCGCGCGTTCTTCGGCAGCGCGCGCAGCGCCTCCCATTGCGCGCACGTCACGGCGGGCGGCTTTTCGCAAAAGACCGCAAGCCCGCGCGATACCGCCTCGCGGATCATCGGCGTATGCAGCGCGTGCGGCGTGCAGATATGCAGTACGTCTATGTCCTCGTGATCGAGCATCCCTTCGAGCGAATCGTACGCCCGCGCGCCGGATTGATCGGCGAGCGCGCGGGCGCGCGCCGGCAGGATGTCGGCGCAGGCGACGAGACGGACGGCGCTTAATTTGTTCAGCGCGGCGGCGTGGACCTGCGCGATCGAGCCGCAGCCGACGATCGCGCTGCGATAGCTTTTCTGCATAATTAGTAGCTGCCCTCCGTCGCGAACGTCACGTCCTGATCTTCCTTATGCCGCGAGGCCGCGCGACGCTCGTTCAAAAGCTTCAGGAAGAGCTCCTCGTCGAACGGAACGTCCACGGGATGCCCGAGCCAGCTCGAGAGATGCATGGCGTTGGAGAGCGTCAGCCCGTTGATGCCCTCGTACCCTTCCGCGATCATGGGTTCGCCGCGCAGGATGTGCGCCGCGAAGGCGTTGACGACGGCGACGTGCTGCTCGTTTTTGCCGTCGGTCGGCGCCTCGGACACCTCGCAGGGCAGCTTGTCAAAGCCGCCCTTTGCCTCGGCGCAGAACTTCCTTTCGCTCATGGGCAGCTTGTACAGCGTCAATTTGTCGTTTTCGGCGATGAGCTTGCCCCGGTCGCAGGAAATTTCCAGCCGGTTCGTGCCCGGCTGCTCGCCCGTGGTGGTGATGAACACGCCGGTCGCGCCGCCCGCAAACTCCAAATACGCCGTCACGTCGTCCTCGACCTCGATATCGTGCCACTTGCCCTCGTGGCAGAAGGCGCGCACGCGCACGGGCAGACCGCACAGCCACTGCAATAGATCGAGCTGGTGCGGGCATTGGTTGAGCAGCACGCCGCCGCCCTCGCCCGCCCACGTCGCGCGCCACGCGCCCGAATCGTAGTAGGCGTTCGTGCGGTACCAGTCGGTGATGATCCACGTCACGCGCTTCATGTCGCCCATTTCGCCGCTTGACAGCATTTCCTTCATTTTGCGGTAGACGCAGTTCGCGCGCTGATTGAACATCATGCCGAACGCCCTGCCGCTCTTTCTCGCCGCCTCGTTCATCTGCCGCACCTGCAGGGTATACACGCCCGCCGGTTTTTCGCACAGGACGTGCCTGCCGTGCGCGAAGGCGTCGATCGCGAGCGTCGGATGCTGGTAGTGCGGCACGGCGATCAATACGGCGTCGCACGCGCCGCGCGCGATCAGATCGGCGCCCTCGTCATAGATTTCCACCGTTTCGGGCAGATGCGCCCGCGCCCAGTCCCGCCGCGACTGTCTGCGGTCGGCGACGGCGGTGATCTCGATCTCCGGCTCCCGGCCTGCCAGATAGTTTTCGCAGTGTCCCGTGCCCATGTTGCCCACGCCGATGACGCCCAATCTTACCTTTTCCATTTCGCTCCCTCACTTCAGACCGAGATTTGTCAGATATCGATAACTGCGCTCGAGGCAGTCGAAGGGGTCCTCGCCGAAGCAATCGTCCTGCTCGACCAGCGCGTGCGCCGTCGCGCCCGTTTCCCCGAGCGTTTCGAGGATCGCCCGAAAATCCATCGAGCCGTCGCCCACGGCGGCGAAGCGCTGCGCAAAACCCCTGACCGCCATGTCCTTGAGATGCGCGCACCTGATCCTCTCGCCGTGCGCGCGCAGCCACGCGCGGACGTCGACGCCGCCGAACTGCAGCCAGTAGACGTCCGCCGTCACGCCCATGATATCGGCGGGCATTTTCTCAAGCAGCGCGTCCATCATCAGCCGCCCGTCGGGCATGCGCTCGAACTCGAAGGCGTGGTTGTGATACATGAACAAAAGCCCCGCCCCGGCGATCTTTTTCGCGGCGGGCGCAAAATCGGCGGCGAAGCGCGCGATCCCCTCGGGCGAACGGTAACATTCGGGCATCGAGCCGATGCCGATATACTTCGCGCCGTACAATTGATGCTCGGCGATCAGCGCGTCGGTATCGCCGAGAATGCGATCCGCCGGATTATGCGTCAGCACGATTTGCAGTCCGTTCTCGTCGCACAGCGCCTTGAGCTTTTCGGGCGCGATCGCGCCGAAGCCCGATATCTGGATGGTTTCATAGCCGATATCGCGCACGCGTCGGAGCGAGCGCGCGATATCGCTTTCCGTCTGACAGAACGCGCGGATGGTGTACCCCTGCGCGCCGAGCCGCATACGCCGTCCCTCCCCGTCCGTTCCGCGTTTCCGGCGCATGACCGCCGCGCGGAATCGATCTCTCCCCGACATTATAACACGGTTTCGCGCGCTTGACGATGGGGTTCGCGCGTTGTTTCACCTCATTTTGCCCGTTTGCTTTTCATTTTTGGGATCTTGGTGTATAATAATCGCGTAGGATCGTTCCCGGGCAAACCGGGGACCGAAAGGAAGTTTTTCATGAGTACGGCGAGATTTGCGTTATTTGTGGATTTGGAAAACTGCGGCGCCAAGGTGGCGACGCTCAACAACATTCTGGAAAAGGTCAAGATTCGCGGCGATATTCTGCTGGGCAAGGTGTACGGCTACACCGACAAGTTCGATGATCTGAAGGAATTGCTTTTGAGCAATACCTTCACCGTCGTGCCCTCGCTGCGCTACGGCGTGGCGCAGAAGAACAACGCCGATATTTTGCTGGTCATCGACGCGCTCGAGGTCGCCTATACCAACGACCGCATCGACTCCTTCTGCATCGTTTCGGGCGACAGCGACTACACGCCGCTCGTGGGCCGGCTCAAAAGCATGGGCAAGTTCGTGCTGGGCATCTCGCGCAGCGAGGTCGCCAGCAAAATCTTCATCAATGCCTGCAACGAGTTCCAGTTTCTGGAATCCGTCAACACCGCCGGGCGCGATTCGCGCAAGCGCGCCGGCAACAAGGACGAGCCGCTCGACGACGCCGCGCTTGGCAAACTGATCGAGGGCATCCTGTCCGAGCAGACCGACGAGGACGAAATGTACGCCAGCGAGCTCAAAGGCGTGCTGCTGCGCCTGCGCCCCGATTTCAACGAAAAGGCGTTCGGCTGCGCGAGCTTTGGCAAATTGCTCAGCAAATTGAGCGCCAAGTACGGCACCATCAAAATCAAGAACGACAACTACAACGTGCTGGTGTCGCTCTCGGGCGAAATGACGGGCGAGGACAAGGAGCAGCAGCTCACGCGCGACAACTGGCAAAAGGCGTTCGCCGAGCAGCTCCGCCACTACAAGGACGACGGCTTCGAGCGCGTCAATCCCTCCATTCTCAAGGCGGATATCCAGACGTACTACCCCGATTTCACCGAGCGCGCCATCGGCTTCAAGCGCTTTTCCGACGTGCTCAAGCAACTCGAGAAGGACAAGCTCTGCCTGCTCGAAATGGACGCGCAGAAAAACATGCTCGTCCGCATCCCTTAATCGTTCAAGGGAAACATGCTCGTCCGCATCCCTTGATTTTTCAAGGGAAACATGCTCGTCCGCATCCCCTGATTTTTCCATAAAACCATGCCGGTCGCGAGCCGTGACCGCGCGAAGGAGGCGTCCATGCCGTCACCCGTTCTATCGGTCGTCGTCCCCTGCTTTAACGAGCAGGAGGTGCTCGAGGAAACCCACAAGCGCCTCACGCGCGTGCTGTCGGGCGTGACGGACGCGTATGAGATCGTCTATGTCAACGACGGCTCGCGCGACGGCACGCGCGGCATTCTGGACGCGCTCGCGGACGGCGATCCGCACGTGCGCGCGCTGCATTTCGCGCGCAACGGCGGGCATCAGATCGCCGTGACGGCGGGGCTGGATTACGCCGACGGCGACGCCGTCGTCATCATCGACGCCGATTTGCAGGACCCGCCCGAGGTCATTCCCGAGATGGTCGAAAAATGGCGCGCCGGCGCGCAGGTGATCTACGGCAAGCGTCGGCGGCGTGAGGGCGAGAGCGCTTTTAAGAAATGGACGGCTGCGGCATACTACAAGGCGCTGTCGTGGATGACGAACGGCATGGTGCCGCGCGACACCGGCGATTTCCGCCTGATCGACCGCAAGGTGGCCGACACCGTTCGCGCCATGCCCGAGCACGACCGCTTTCTGCGCGGCATGTTCGCGTGGGTCGGCTATCGGCAGGAGGCCGTGCTGTTCGACCGCGACAAGCGCTTCGCGGGCGAGACGCACTATCCGCTCAAAAAAATGCTGGCGCTCGCCGCCAACGGCGTGTTCGGGTTTTCGGACAAGCCGCTGAAGTTCGCCGCGCTCACGGGCGCGCTGTGGACGGCGGGCGGCCTGATCGCGGCGCTGATCCTCCTGATCCTCGCGCTGTGCGGCACGGCGGGCGGGCTGTGGTGGATCGCCGCGCTCATCGCCGTCTGCGCGGGCAACATCCTGCTGGCGGTCGGCATTCTGGGCGAATACCTCATGCGCGTGTACAACGAGGCGCGCGGCAGGCCGCTCTACATCATCGACGAAACGCGCGGCTTTGACCGAAGCGGCGACGATTGACAATCCTTCGCTTCTGTCATAAGATAGGGGCGGCATCACGAAAACGGAGGGAAACGATCATGGAAGCAAACGTCACCAAGGACATGAGCATCAAGCAGGTGCTCGACATCAATCGCGGCACGGCGCGCATTTTTATGCAGTTCGGTATGCACTGCCTGGGCTGCCCGCACGCCACGGCGGAATCGCTCGAGGACGCCTGCGCCGCGCACGGGACGAACGCCGACGAATTGGTGCATCAGATCAACGAATTCCTCGCGGAGGCTTAACATGGGCGGGCCGTCGGTCGGACAGGCTTTCTATACCGCCGTCGAGATGGAGCGCCGCGCCGTGCGGATGTACGAGCGCGCGCTCCTTCTGTTTTCGGGCGCGTGCGAGGGGCTGATCCGGGATATTCTTGCGCAGGAGCGCGAGCATCTGCGCCGGTTCACCGAGATGGGCGGGCAGTGCGGCGGCGTCGAGGAATGCGCGCTTTTGTCCGCGCAGGCGGCGGACGCGCTGTTTTCGGGCGGGCTGGTCGAAATGCAGCGCGTGGGCGCGTTTGATTCGCCGAAAAGCCTGCTCGCGTTCGCCGCGAAGGAGGAAGCCGGCGCGGTCGAGCGCTATACTGCCTTCGCCGCGCGCGCCGACGGCGAGTTCTCGCGCGCCTTCCTCGATATCGCGGCGGAAGAGCAAAAGCACTTGAAATCGCTGAACGCGATGGCGCGGGATTTTTGACGCGTACGGAGGACATATGGCGCAAGGCACGCCGATACTGACGCTCGATAACGTCCGAAAATCCTTTGACGGGCAGGAAGTACTGCACGGGCTGTCGCTGACCGTCGGCGCGGGCGAGTTTGTCACGCTGCTGGGGCCGTCGGGCTGCGGCAAAACGACGACGCTGCGCCTGATCGCCGGGCTGGAGGAGCCGGACGGCGGAAGAATCCTGCTCGACGGCGAAAACATCGCGCCCCTGCCGCCCGAAAAACGGCAGGTCAATATGGTGTTCCAGAATTACGCGCTGTTCCCGCACATGACGGTGGCGAAAAACATCGCTTACGGGCTGGTCATGCGCGGCGTGAAGCGCGCGGAGATTCATTCGCGCGTCCGCGATATGCTGGCCTTGGTCGGGCTGGAGGGCTACGGCGCGCGGATGCCCTCGCAACTGTCGGGCGGGCAGCGCCAGCGCGTCGCCATCGCGCGCGCCGCCGTACTGCGCCCGCGCGTTATGCTGCTGGACGAGCCGCTGGGCGCGCTTGATCTGCATCTGCGCAGGCGCATGCAGGGCGAGCTTAAAAAAATGCAGCGCGATCTGGGCGTCACGTTCGTGTACATCACGCACGATCAGGAAGAGGCGCTCAACATGTCCGACCGCATCGCGCTGATGAACGCCGGCGAGATCGTGCAGTACGGCTCGCCGCAGGAATTGTACGACGCCCCCAATTCCACCTTTTCCGCCACCTTTATCGGGCAGGCGAACGTGCTGCCCTGCGAGGTGACAGGCATCGAAGGCGGCGAGGCGTCGATCGCGCTGATGGGCGGTATCTTTCGGATTCCCGCGCCTGACGGCGCCGCGGCGGGCGACAAAATGAACCTGTGCGTGCGCGCCGAACGGCTGCATTACGGCGTGGAGGCGCGCGAAAACGCGCTGACGGGCGTGCTGCGCGAGATCGACTATACCGGCGGCGTCCAGCGCGCGCGCATCGAGCTGCCCTCGGGCGATATGCTGATCGCCTCGCGCCAGACCGAGCAGGCGCGGGACATTCCGACCGGGGAAACGGTGTATCTGTGGTGGCGCGCGGCGTCGCTCGTGCCCCCGGGGGAGGCGGCGCTGTGAAGGAAAGGCAAAAGACGCTTTTCGCCGCGCCCATGCTTTTGTGGGCGGCGCTGTTCGTGGGCGTGGCGCTTTTGTACATCGTGGGATTGAGCTTCATGGCGCGCGACGCCGCCTTTGGCACGACGGGCGAAATCACGCTGCGCAGCTATGAAAAACTGCTCGACGGCACGTATCTGACGGTCTTGTGGCTGTCGGTCCGGCTGGCGTTTCGGACGGCGGCGCTGTGCCTTTTGATCGGCTATCCCTTCGGTTATCTCATGGCGCGCGCGCCGAAAAAGGCGCGGGCATGGCTGATGCTGCTCGTCATCGCGCCCTTCTGGACCAACGCGCTGATCCGGCTGTACGGCTGGCGTATTCTGCTCGCCGCCAACGGCCCGATCAATCAGTTCCTTCTGTGGCTCGGCGCGGTTCAAAAGCCGCTCAAGCTGCTTTATACCGAGTCCGCCGTGCTGATTGGCATGGTGTACGCCATGCTGCCCTTCGTGATCCTGCCCGTCTATACCGGGCTTGAGCGCATGGACTGGACGGTGGTGGAGGCGGCGCGCGATCTGGGCGCGCCTCCGCTGCGCGCGTTTTTAACCGTCACGCTGCGCATGACGCTGCCCTCGCTGCTCGCCGGCTGCGTGCTCACCTTTCTGCCCTCGGTCGGGCTGTTCTTCATATCGGACATTCTGGGCGGCAGCAACACCATGCTGTGGGGCAATCTGGTGCACAACGAGCTGCTCAAGAGCCGCGATCTGCCCTTTGCCGCCGCCTTGAGCGCCGTGCTCATGCTGCTGACCGGCGTCGTCATCTATGTTTACCGCCGCGCGGGCGGCGGGAACGAGGACATGGCGTTCTGACCGCGCGCGGACGGCGTGATTCCGATCATCGGGAAAGGGGGAGAAAGCATGAAAAAATGGTCGTGGCGGGCGACGGTCTATCTGACGCTCGTGCTGTTGTTCATGTATCTGCCCATCCTCGTGGTCGTGCTGTACTCCTTCAACGATTCGTCGTCCTCCGCGCCGACGGTGTTCACGGGATTCTCTTTGAACGCCTATCAGACGCTGTTCAGCGGGCAGGGCAGCTATCTGGACGCGCTGGGCGTCAGCGTCGAGATCGCCGCGTACAGCGTCGCGCTCTCGACGGCGCTGGGCACGCTTGGCGCGATCGGGCTGACGCGGCGCAGGGCGGCGAAAACCCTCGGGCAAAAGGCGCTCGCCGCCGGGCGCGGCTTCCTTGAAAACCTCGCCTCGCTGCCCATGATGATCCCCGAAATCATACTGGGCGTGGCGTTCATGGCGCTGTTCTCGCTGCTTCGTATCCCCTCGGGCAAATTGACGCTGACGCTGGCGCACACCACCTTTTGCGTGCCCTACGTCTATCTTGTCGTCAAAAGCCGGCTGGCCACGATGGACGAATCCTTGGTGTCCGCCGCGCGCGATCTGGGCGCGACGCCGCTTCGCGCGCTCGTCACCGTGACGCTGCCGCTCATCCGCCCGGGCATTATCTCGGGCGCGCTGCTGGCGCTCGCCATGTCGCTGGACGATTTCGTCATCAGCTTTTTCGTCAACGGCGCCGAAACGACGACGCTGCCCATCCGCGTCTATTCGTCGGTCAAAAACGGCGTGTCCACGCGCGTCAACGCGCTGTGCACGCTCATGCTCGTCGCGGTGTTCGCGCTCGTCGCGTTCAGCCGGCTCGCGCTGCGCCGCAAAACCGGCGCGGGGGAGGCGCGGCCGTGAAATTCCTCAAGACGTATTTCATCCGATACCGCCGCGATATTTTCCTCGGGCAGGCGTGCAAATTCATCGAGGCGGCGCTGGAATTGTACCTGCCGCTCGTCATGGCGAAGCTGATCGACGCGCTCGGCGGCGGCGAGCGGGCGCTGCCCGTATTGCGCGAGCAGACGCTGATCATGCTCCTCATCGCTCTGGTCGGCGTGCTGACGGCGCTGGTCTGCCAGTACGTCGCCTCGCGCGCGTCGCAGAATTTCGGCACAGAATTGCGCCGCGACCTGTTCACGCGCGCGCTGTCGCTCTCCTCGCCCGAGTTTTCGCGCATCGGCGCGGCGTCGCTGACGACGCGCGAAATCAACGATGTCAATCAATTGCAGCAGGCGCTCGCCATGCTGATCCGCCTCGTCGTGCGCGCGCCCTTTCTCGCCGTCGGCTCGATCGTGATGGCGGCGCTGCTCGACGTGCATCTGGCCCTCGTGTTCCTCGTTACCACGCCGCTCATCGCGCTGACCATGTATCTCGTCATGCGCGCGGCGCTGCCCCGGTACGCCGGGCTGCAGCGCGGGCTTGACCGCCTGACCTCCGCCGCGCGCGAGGCGCTGCTGGGCGCGCGGGTGATGCGCGCGTTTTCGCGGCAGGCGCGCGAGGAAGCGCGATTTGACGCCGAAGCCGACCGCTACGCCGCCGCCGTGCGCAGCGCGGGTAGGCTGTCCGCGCTGCTTACGCCGGTCACGATGATCGTGATGAATTTCGGCGTGCTCGCCGTTTTATGGCTCGGCGGCGCGCGCGCGCAGCAGGGCGCGCTCTCGCAGGGCGTCGTGATCGCCTTCATCAATTATCTGGCGCAGATCCTTTTGCAAACCGCCGTCGTCGCCAACCTCGTGACCATTTTTACGCGCGCGGGCGCGGCGGCGCGGCGCGTGGGCGAGGTGCTGTCGCTGACGCCCTCGATCGGGGACGGCGCGGGCGCGGCGCCGGATTTTTCCGCGCCCGCCGTCGAGTTTTGCGACGTCGCCTTCACCTATCCGGGCGGCGGCGCGCCGGCGCTTAAGCATATTACCTTTTCGCTCCGCGCGGGCGCGACAATGGGCGTGATCGGCGGCACGGGCGCGGGCAAATCAACGCTGCTCAAACTGCTGCCGCGCCTGTTTGACGCGGATTCGGGCAGCGTCCGCGTGTTCGGACGCGACGCGCGCGCCTACGCGCTCGCGCGTCTTCGCTCGCTGATCGGCTATGTCCCGCAAAACGCGAGCCTGTCGCGCGGCAGCGTCGCCGACAACCTGCGCTGGGGCGATCCCCGCGCGACGGACGGCGAGATGCGGGCGGCGCTCAAAACGGCGCAGGCGGCCGATTTCGTCGGAAAATTCAAGGACGGGCTCGATCATCCGCTCGCCGAGGGCGCGGCCAACCTGTCGGGCGGTCAGAAGCAGCGCCTGAACATCGCGCGCGCGCTCGTCCGGCGTCCGAAAATCCTTTTGCTGGACGATTGCGCGAGCGCGCTGGACTACCTGACCGATTTGAACCTGCGCCGCGCGATCGCCCGCGATCTTGACGGCGTCGCCGTGATCATCGTTTCGCAGCGCGCCGCCGCCGTGCGCGCCTGCGACGGCATTCTGGTGCTCGACGACGGCGAAATCGCGGGCTATGGCGCGCACGACGATCTGATGCGCGATTGCGCGGTCTACCGCGAAATCGTGCTGTCGCAGCAGGAAGGGGGCGGCGACGAATGAACGACGCGGCGCTTGTCAGGCGGCTGCTTCCCTTCCTCGGGAAGCGCAAACGGACGCTGTTTTTCTCGCTCCTCGCCGCGCTGACGACGGTGGGCCTGTCGCTGCTCGCGCCTTTGCTGGTCGGGCGCGGCGTTGATCTGCTGATCGCGGGCAGCGTTGATTTTGACGCGCTCGCGCGCGTGATTTTCGCGCTGCTTATCGTCTATCTCGCCGCCGCCGCGACGCAGTGGCTTTTATCCTATTGGACGATCGCCGTGTCGGGCTTCGTCGTGCGCGATTTGAGGCGGCAGGCGTACCGCCGGATCACGCGCGCGCCGCTCTCGGCGCTCGACCGCGAACAGCAGGGCGATCTGACCGCGCGCGTCGCCATCGATACCGAGGCGGTCGGCGACGGACTGACGCAGGGGTTATCGCAGCTCCTGACCGGCGTCGTGACCATTGTCGGTACGATGATCTTTCTCTTTTCCATCCATTGGCAGGTGGCGCTGACCGTGCTCGTGCTGACGCCGCTTTCGGTGTTCGTCGCGCGCTTTGTCACCTCGCGCTCGCATCATCTGTTCAACGAGCAAAGCGATATTCAGGGCGAACTGTCGGCCTGCGCCGCCGAAAACTTCCGCTATCACGCGCTCAACGCCGCGTTCTCGCACGAAGGCGCGGCCGCCGCGCAGTTCGACGGCGTCAACGAGCGCCTGCGCGAAACGGGCTTCCGCGCGCAGCTTTTTTCGGCCTTCGTCAATCCGCTCACGCGCTTTGTCAATCATCTGGTGTACATCGCCGTGGGCGCGGTGGGCGGTTACATGGCGCTGTCGGGCGCGGGCATGACGGTCGGCGCGCTGTCGGCGTGCCTGTCGTACGCCAATCAGTACACCAAGCCCTTCAACGAGATCAGCGGCGTGATCGCGCAGCTCCAGACGGCGCTGGCGGCGCTCAGGCGCGTGTGCAGGCTGCTCGATACCCCGCCCGAGACGCCCGACGCGCCGGACGCGATCATCGCGCCGCGCGGCGCGGGCCAAGTGGAGTTCCGCCGCGTCGCCTTCGGCTACGCGCCCGGGAAACCGCTCATTCGCGATTTGAGCCTGACGGCGCTGCCCGGGCGGAAGATCGCGATCGTCGGGCCGACCGGCGCGGGCAAAACGACGCTCATCAACCTGCTCGAACGCTTTTACGACGTCGATTCCGGCGATATCCTGATCGACGGCGTGAGCGTGTACCGCATGACGCGCGATTCGCTGCGCGCGCAGTTCGGCATGGTGTTGCAGGAGACCTTTCTGACCGGCGGCAGCGTGCGCGACAACATCGCCTACGGCCGTCCCGACGCGTCCATGGACGAGGTCGTCGCCGCCGCCAGACGCGCCCGCGCGCATTCCTTCATCAAGCGCCTGCCGAACGGGTATGATACCGTCGTCGGGGACGGCGATCTCTCCGAGGGACAAAAGCAGCTGCTCTGCATCGCGCGCGCCATGCTGTTCGACGCGCCCATGCTCATTCTGGACGAGGCGACCAGCGCCGTGGACACGCGCACCGAGCAGCTCATTACGCGCGCGTTCGACGACATGCTGCGCGGGCGCACCTCCTTTGTCGTGGCGCACCGCCTGTCCACCGTCCGCCGCGCCGACGTGATTCTCGTGATGCGCGACGGCGATATCGTGGAAATGGGCGCGCACGACGACTTGCTCGCGCGCGGCGGGTTCTACCGGGAATTGTACCAAAGCCAGTTCGCAAAAACGGAGGCGGCCGATGAATCTGTTTGAGATCGTGGGGCCGGTCATGATCGGCCCGTCATCCTCGCACACGGCGGGCGCTGCGCGCATCGGGCGCGTGACGCGGCTGCTGCTCGGCGAAAAACCGGTGTACGCCGATATCGGCTTTCACGGCTCCTTTGCCAAGACATGGGAAGGCCACGGCGCCGACCGCGCGGTGGTCGGCGGGCTGCTGGACATGCGCGTGGACGACGAGCGGCTGCGCATGAGCCTGAAAATCGCCGCCGACGAGGGGCTGACCGTCAGATTGCGCGCCATTTCCCTTCAGGACGCGCATCCCAATACCATTGTGATCACCGCGCGCGGCGAGAGCGGCGCGGAAATCACCGTGCAGTCGGCGTCGGTCGGCGGCGGCGCGATCCGCGTGCAGTATCTGGACGGCCTCGAGGTCGGCTTTTCCGGCGACAAGCCCACCGTCGTGATCAAGCACCGCGACGAGCCCGGCGTGATCGCCGAGGTGAGCGGCGCGCTGGCGCGCGAAAAGATCAATATCGCCGCCATGCGCGTGTTCCGCTCCGAGGCGCACGGCCGCGCCGTGATGGTGCTCGAATTGGACGAAACGCCCCGCGCCGAATTGCTCGCCGCGCTCAAGGCGCTGCGCGGCGTCCGCGCCGTCACGCTGCTCGACGCGCTGTAAGCGGGGACGACGGGGCGGCAAGTAAGCGGGGAAACCGCTTTTGCCGTCATAAGCGGTTCCCCCGCGCCCCCTCCGAAAACCGATAAAGGAGTCAGTATGGAAAATTCGTTGGCTTGGTGCGTGAAATCCGCCGAGGAGCAAAACCTGTCGCTTGCCGACGTCGCGCGGGCGTGCCAGCGCGAGGACAACGGCGCGGCCGACGGCGAGATCACGGCGCGGATGCGCGATATGCTGTCCGTCATGGTGCAGTCGGTCGACAAGGGCATGGACGGCGCGCTGCGCTCTGTCAGCGGGCTGACGGGCGGGCGCGCGCTCCTTTTGTTCAGCGCCGCGAACGCCGGCGCGACGGCGGGCGGGCGGCTCCTGGGGCGCGCCTGCGCGCGCGCGCTCGCCGTCGCCGAGCTGAACGCCGCGATGGGCAAGATCGTCGCCGCGCCGACCGCCGGGGCGTGCGGCATCCTGCCGGGCGCGCTGCTCACGGCGCAGGAGGAATACGGCATATCCGACGATCAATTGATCGACGGGCTGCTCGTCGCCGCGCTGATCGGGCAGGTGATCGCCGCGCGCGCCAGCATATCGGGCGCGAAGGGCGGCTGTCAGGCGGAATGCGGCAGCGCTTCGGCGATGGCGGCGGCGGCGCTTGTTTCCCTGCGCGGCGGCAGCGCGCGCGCGTCCGCCGACGCCGTCGGCTTCGCGCTCATGAACGTCATGGGGCTGGTATGCGATCCCGTGCGCGGACTGGTCGAGGTGCCCTGCGTTTACCGCAACGTCATGGGCGTCGCCAACGCGCTGTCCGCCGCTGATCTGGCGCTGGCGGGCATTGCCTGCCCGCTCCCGCCCGACGAGATCATCGATCAGATGCGCGCCGTGGGCGACATGCTGCCCCCCGCGCTGCGCGAAACGGGCGAGGGCGGCTGCGCGGCGTGCCCTTCGGCCTGCGGCGCGCGCGGCTGACGAGCGGCTACCGCGCCCGGTCGATCTGCCGCGCCGTCGCCAGATCGCACACGCCGTCGCAGATCAGGCTGACGCCGATCAGCCGGACGGTCATGATCAGCGAGCCGAAGGGATTGATGATGAGCAGCGCGCCGATGACCGCCGACAGCACCGACAGGATCATCGACCCGATCCATCCGCCGACGCCCGCGCCGCGCAGATCGAGCGCCGTCTGGACGCCGCCGGCGGCGGTGAAAACGGTCACAATGCCGATCACGA
>CAYWOS010000050.1:0-14812 GCA_964459985.1 uncultured Oscillospiraceae bacterium | reverse complement strand
TAGAAATAGCAAGGAATTTTTCCATGTGATACGGAAAGTGTGCGCACGATATGACAAAAGGCCTCTTTTTGCGAAAATCTTCTATCTCTCAACAGAATACAACGCGATATTGAATAAATACACAATCCCAAAAACTGCCGCGCATTGTATGGCGACCAAAGCAAATACACAGAACTCATTTTTCGCATCCGAATGCGTACCGACAAACCGGGCTCGCTTTATCAATATGATTATGCCCCTAATACGCATCAAAACGGACACGCTTTTCCGCATATTCTTGTTCTTCTTGAGTGGTACCGATTTTACGGCGTCCGAATGGAATCACGGAGTGGCTCCTTACGCAACAGTCGACCAGGAAGCTTCATCTGATAAAGCGCTAAATGAACAGCCGATCGCTACGGGCTTAAGTAGCGCAAGGCGTCCGCATCCTGCTTTCGCAAACCGGCCACGGCAGGCTATTCGTTCGCGCGGAAACAATCCTATCGGTACGTTATCTGCGGGGACTTATGATCACCTTCATTTCCTCGCGCACGATACACAGCTCAACACTCCGTTTCCCTGCGCCGTGTCCTCTGTTTTCACATCCGGGCGCTTTGTTATCCGAAAACCCAACGGTTCATCTATGGCGCTCCACGGATTGGCGCCATCATGCAACGTTGACGCATTACTCCGCGATTGCCGGAACGTCATGATCGTTCATATGGACGGCTATGCCATAACGTGATGATCGTCGTAAACGATGAGATCAACCGCAATCAGTATACACGAAACATTACCTGATCAACATATTTCCCATCCCAATACATCTCCAGCCGATATTGCCCGGTGGGCACAAATCCGTCGCGCGCTTTTTTGAGGTTGTCAAAAAAGTACTCGAGCGATAAGAAGCTGAAGTATCCATAATAATCACCTTGAGGCAAATCATCATTACCGGCGTAAACAACGTGTCGCCACCCGTCGGGCGAAACAGCAACAACCTGTAAATGGTAGCTCCGCTCGTTTTTGAGCTGCGGGTAATGATACTCAAAATAACACCCGTACTTGGTCAATGCGGTCGCGAACCTTATGTCCGCGGCGTTTAGTTTCGTGACGGTCGACGTTCTGCCACCGACGCGTTTTTTCAAACTGAAGTCATCGATATACGGCTTATTTTTGAAGTCCGTAAAAACGTGGTACGGCAGCTTGACGGTCTTGCGCTCGGTTGTATTGCCCGCTTTGTTCTCAACAACCACCCAATAAGTCTTGCCCGGCACCATGTAATCAATAGTCGCGTATTTCAGGTATAGTTTTGATTTTGTCCAGTAAAACCCCTGTGCGGTTAAGTCCTTATCAAAATTCCCCGACGAATGCAACACATACTTGACGGTGTACGGTGTATTGTTCCCCGAATCCTTCCACGATACCTTGACCTTGCCGTTCGAAACGGTCATCGAAGTAATTTCAAACACTTGATCAGGCGTAGCGGTGGGATTTGGCGTCGCTGTCCTTTTTACGGTCGGCTTCGGCGTAGCGGTCGGCTTCGGCGTGGGAGTCGGCGTCTCATGTGATGCAAATCCCTTCAGGCTTATGATGGTCTTGCCGTCCCACCGCTGATACAGCCTGACGATTTCAGAGGCGTGAACGGCGAGGTTCATATTCTGCCCATTGATATAGGACGCGCTGGTAATACCGATAACGCACCCGGCATCGTCCAGAAGCGCGCCGCCGCTGCTGCCTCTGGAGATCGGCGCGGTAAACTGTACATACTGCACGCCGTCTTCCGCATACACGGCGCTGATATTGCCGATGGAGGTCGTGTTGCGTTGCCCGAGCGGGCTGCCGATGGCTACGACCGGTTCGATGCGTTTGAGCGCGCCGTCAGCATTCAAAGGCAGGGGCTGCATATCGGTAGGAGACCAGAAATACAAGATCGCCAAGTCCTTGTTCTTGTCGGCAATGAGCACGTCCAAAAGCAGATACCTGTCATTGTTATCATTATAGGCGATAATTGATGCAGCTTCCTCAATGACATGATAGTTGGTCACGAGCGTTCTATTGTCAAACAGCACAACGCCGCTTGCTGTCGCGATAAGGTTCGAGCTATCGTCATATACTTCCAGCATCAATACAGACAGCGATGTTTTCTCAACCCAATCGGGATCGCTGACAAAACTGTCTGCGAATGCGCGACGCAACGGCAGTACGAGCATTAACAACAATAACGGAAAGAACAGAATATGCTTTCTCATGTGGATCTCCGTTCACGTCATGATATCGTTCCATATGCAAAAACCAAATCGGAACCATAAAAGTGGCATTCCATTGATTCTATATCGACAGTATATACCAAAAGATCGCGAAAATCAAGAAAAACCGAAGCCGTATTCGCAACGGCTTCGGTGATCTGGCGCGCCCTGGGGGATTCGAACCCTCGACCTTTTGATTCGTAGTCAAACACTCTATCCAGCTGAGCTAAGGGCGCACGCTGTCAACGACAGCTTGGACAGTATACCGCATCTCGGGAAAAAATGCAAGCGTTTTTTTGCGTTTTCGGCACAATTTCGCACGCGATCGGAGGGAAGGCCTGCGGATGGCGTATCGGGTGCGCGATCGGCGGGAAACGACAAATCGCGGCGTGCCGACCGGGCGAACGCGCCGCGACGGTCGTTTACGCTTTTTCCGTGCCGTCGGCGTTGAAAAGCGGCAGCTTCTCAAGATACAGGATATCGTCGCGGTCCTTTGCGCCGCCCTCGGCGAGGATCGCCATTTTGCCCACCACCGTGCCGCCCGCCTGATGCACCAGCTTTTCGACCGCCTTGAGCGATTCGCCCGTGCTGATGACGTCGTCGACGATCAATACTTTTTTGCCGCGCATGAAATCGGCGTCGGCGCGGTCGATGCACAGCACCTGCCGGTTGACGGTGGTGATCGAGGTGACATCGGCGGAAAACACGTCGCGCATGTAGAGCTTCGCCGCCTTGCGCGCGATCAGGTAGCGGTTTTCGCCGTGCTGACGCGCCATTTCATACACGAGCGGAATGCCCTTGGACTCGGCGGTGATCAGAATATCGTGCTCGGGCGCGATTTTGAGCAGCTCGCGCGCGCAGTTGACGGTCAGTTCGACGTCGCCGAAAATGACGAACGCGCCGATATACAGTTCGTCGTTCACGCGGCAGATGGGCAGGTCTCTTTCAAGCCCCGCGACATGCAGATGATAGGTATCCTTCATGACATTTGCTCCTTTGTCGCCTCGCGGCGGAATACCACCGCAGTATACCACGGTTTTCACCGCTTCGCAACCACAAAATCCCTTGCCAAACGGTCGGTTTGAATGTATAATGGCATGGCATGTTCCGCGCGCGTTTTCGCGCGGCAAATCGTCGGAAAGAAGGGTTTTATTCATGAAAATTCTCATCGTCAACGCGGGCTCCTCCTCGCTGAAATACCAGCTTATCGATATGGCGGACGAATCGACGCTCGCCAAGGGTCTGGTCGAACGCATCGGCATCGACGGCAGCAAGCTCACCCAGAAGGCGGGCGGCAAGGAGTTTTCGCTTGAAGTCCCCATGAAATCGCACGTCGAGGCGAGCCGCCATATGCTGAACGCGCTGACCGACAAGGATCACGGCGTGGTCAAATCCATGGACGAGATCGGCGCGGTGGGGCATCGCGTGCTGCACGGCGGCTCGAAGTTCTCCGAATCGGTCGTGATCGATCAGTCGGTGCTCGACGCGATTGAAGAGAACATCCCGCTCGGACCGCTCCACAACCCCGCCAACCTCATGGGCATCAAAGCGTGTCAGGCCGTCATGCCCGGCACGCCGATGGTCGCCGTGTTCGACACCGCTTTCCACCAGACCATGCCGCCCAAGGCCTTCCTTTACGGCGTGCCGTATGAATATTACGAGCGCCTCAAGGTGCGCCGCTACGGCTTCCACGGCACCAGCCACCGCTACGTCAGCAAGCATACCGCCGAATTCCTCGGCAAAAAGCCCGAGGAACTGCGCATCATCACCTGTCATCTGGGCAACGGTTCGTCGCTTTGCGCCGTGGACAAGGGCAAGTGCGTCGATACCTCGATGGGCATCACGCCGCTCGAAGGCGTCATCATGGGCACGCGCTCGGGCAGCATGGACCCGGCGGTAGTGCAGTTCATCTGCGATAACGATCATATTTCGGTCGACGAAATGCTGAACATCTGCAACAAGAAATCCGGCTTGATCGGCATCAGCGGCGTGAGCAGCGACATGCGCGACGTCGACACCGCCGCCAATCAGGGCAACGAGCGCGCGATCATCGCCCGCGATATGCTCATTTCGGGTATCCGCAAGTACATCGGCGCGTACGCCGCCGTGATGAACGGCGTGGACGTGATCGTGTTCACCGCCGGCATCGGCGAAAACAACGCCCGTCTGCGCGAGGCGGTCATGGACGGCATGGAGTTCCTCGGCGCGAAGATCGATAAGGAAAAGAACAAGGAACGCGGCGGCGACCGCGATATTTCCGCGCCCGACAGCAAGGTCAAGGTGCTCGTCATCCCCACCAACGAGGAAATCGCCATCGCCCGCGACACGCTCGAATTGGTCACAAAATAACGCGAAAGTATTCTGCAAACAAAAGCCGAGTACAAGAAGAGGGAAGCGAATCCGTCATGCAGCTCAACACGATGCCCGACCTGCGCGCAAGGCTGCATACGCTGCGCGATCCCGATTACCGCGCGTTCCAGTGCTCGCTGATGCCCACCGTCCCGCCCGGGAAAGTGCTCGGCGTGCGGATGCCGGCGCTGCGCGCGCTCGCCGCCGAAATGGCGCGCGACTGTCCCCCGCTCGCCGAGGAATTCATGCGTTCGTTGCCGCACAGGACGTATGACGAGGACAATCTTCACGCGCTGCTGATCCTGCGCATCGCCGATTTCGACGCGTGCCTCGCGGCGGTCGAGACGTTCCTGCCGTATATCGACAACTGGGCGACGTGCGACACGCTTTCGCCCAAGGCCTTTCGCAAAAACCTGCCCGCGCTGCTTGTATCCGTCAAGGAATGGCTCGCCTCGGGACGGACGTACACCGTGCGCTTCGCCCTCGGTACGCTGATGCGCTTTTATCTGGACGAGGCGTTCGCGCCCGAATGCGCCGCGCTGGCGGCGAGCGTTGTTTCCGACGAATACTACGTCAACATGATGATCGCATGGTACTTCGCAACGGCGCTGGCCAAACAGTACGACGCCGCGCTCCCCTATCTCGAAAACCGTTCGCTTGAGCGCTGGACGCACAACAAGGCCATCCAGAAGGCAATCGAAAGCTATCGCGTGTCCGACGAACACAAAGCCTATTTGAAAACGCTGAAATATTGAGGTGACGGTATGCAGGAGATTCCCGAAAGCCTGACCCGCGCGAAACAATTGAATGACGCAGTGAAGGGCGCGACGGTCGCGCGCGTGAATCCGCCGAGCAAGGCGCACAAGTTCTGCTGGTACGCGGGCGATCCCGCCGCCTACGACGACGCGCTGCGCGGCGCGTCCGTCGTGGCCGCGAACGGGTTCGGCATGTACGTCGATCTTGTGTTCTCAAACGGACAGATCCTGTCGCTCAACGACGGCGTGAACCTTCGCCTGACGACGGCGGTCGACGTGTCCAAGGGCTATCAGCTGATGATCGAATGGACGGACGGTCGCGCGCTCATTTTCACCGTGGCGATGTACGGCGGCATCATGCTGCACGACGCCTCGTTCGAGGACGCGTATTATCTCAAAAGCAAGGCGGCCGTATCGCCCTTCTCGCCCGATTTCCCCGCATATTACCGCCTGACGCTCGCCGCCGCCAAGCCCACGATGAGCGTCAAGGCGTTCCTCGCCACCGAGCAGCGCTTTCCCGGCGTCGGCAACGGCGTGACGCAGGATATCCTGTTCGCCGCGCGGCTGCACCCCAAGCGCAAGCTGTACACGCTGTCGGAGGAGGATCGCGACATCCTGCTCGATTCCATCGTGTCCACGCTCCGTCAAATGACCGACGAAGGCGGGCGCGATACCGAGAGCGATTTGTACGGCAATCCGGGCAAGTACAAAACGATCATGTGCAAAAACGCGCTCGCGTCGGGCTGCCCCGTCTGCGGCGGCGATGTGGTCAAGGAAGCGTATATGGGCGGTTCGGTGTACTACTGCCCCGCCTGCCAGATGCTTGACTGACCGTTTGCAAATTTTTCCGCCCCGTGCTATAATCCCCTTGCTTCCGCGCGCTGCCGCCGCGGGGCAAGGGGTTTTTCACGCCCCCACTATCATGTATCGGAGGGATGTTTTATGAAATATATGCAATCGGTTCGCAAGGATACCGCGCTCGCCGCGCGCGAGCGCATGTCGCCCGTCTGCGCCCGTCCGGAGGACGAAACCGCCGCGCCCGTCGTACACAGGAGAGAATAAGGAGCATATCATTTGTATACAATTCATCCATACGGTTTGACTGATGAAATCCTCGAACAAGCCAAGGCCTATCCCGATTTGACCCCCGCGCGCGTCATCGCGCAGCACAAAGGACAGTTCATCATCGCGGTCGGCGCGGACGAAATGCCCGCCAAGCCCTCGGGCAAGTTCCTCCGGGAATCGACGGCGGCGACGCGTTATCCCGCCGTGGGCGATTACGTCATGGTATCGCTCGCCGACACCGCCGACATCGCCGTGATCCGGAACGTGCTGCCCCGCAAAAGCGTCTTTCTCCGCTCGGCGGTCGGCGTTACGGGGCAGGCGCAGATCGTGGCGTCGAACGTCGATATCGTGTTCCTGTGCATGTCGCTCAACCAGAACTTCAATTTGAGCCGCATGGAGCGCTACCTCGCGGTGGCGTGGGAGAGCGGCGCGAAGCCCGTGATCCTGCTCACAAAATCCGATCTGTGCGACGATCTGCCCGCGCGGCTCGGGGAAATCGACGGCATTCGCGGCGAAGCCGAAGTGATCGTGACCTCGGCGCTGGACGCTTCGGCGGTCGAAAAAGTGCTTGACTTCCTGCGCCCGGGCGTCACGGCGTCCTTCATCGGCTCCTCGGGCGTGGGCAAATCCACGCTCATCAACCTGCTGCTGGGCGAGGACGCGCTCGCCACCGCCGACATCGGCAAGTACGATAAAGGCCGGCACACCACCACGGGACGCGAAATGCTGCCGCTCCCGAACGGCGCCGTCGTGATCGACACGCCGGGGATGCGTGAGCTGGGCATCGTGTCCGCCGATCTGGAGAGCGCGTTTTCCGACATCGAGGCGCTCGAAAGCCAATGCCGTTTCGCTGACTGCAAGCACAAGACCGAGCCGGGCTGCGCCGTGCGCGCGGCGCTCGAACGCGGCGATATCGACGAAAGACGGCTCGCGAACTATCTCAAGGTCAAGCGCGAGGCGAACGGCGCGCAAAAGAACGCGAAGCTCGCCGAGAAAGCCAAATTGGACGCCATGTTCGCCGAAGTCGGCGGCCTCAAGAAAATGCGCAAGGTCATGCGCGAGCAGCGCAGACAAAAACACTGAAGGAGATTTCCCGTGAAAAAAAACGGCGGCAAACGCTATCTCATTTTGTTCGTTCTCCTCGCGCTGTCGGCGCTTTTGGCGTTCGGGCAGGACATCCCCGGCATCGGGGATGCCCCCGCCCCCGCCGGGGAAGCGTCACAAGCGACCGTCTCCGCAACGACCGCCGCGTCCAAGGCGACGGCGGCATCCAAGACGGCGGCGTCCCAATCGACCGCCGCGCCGGTCGACAGGGACGGCGCGTACTTTGACAGGGATCGCGTCGCCCTGTACATTCATCTCTACGGGCATTTGCCCGACAACTTCATCACCAAAGACGAGGCGCGCAAGCTCGGCTGGGAGAGCGGCCCGGTGGAGACATACGCGCCCGGGCGCGCCATCGGCGGCGACCGCTTCGGCAATTACGAGGGTTTGCTGCCCGAAAAGGCGGGCAGGGCGTATACCGAATGCGATATCGACACGCGCGGCGCGTCCTCGCGCGGCGCGAAACGCATCGTGTTTTCAAACGACGGGCTGATCTACTATACCGCCGACCATTACGAAACGTTCACGCTCCTCTACGGGAAGGATTAGGCATGACCATTTACATCCTTGACGGCAAGCAAATGACGGACAGGCATCTCGCGCACGCGCATCTGCGCCGCGCGCTGTCGCTGCCGCCGTATTACGGGAACAATCTGGACGCGCTGCACGACTGCCTGACGTCGATGCCGGGACGCGCGACCGTGATTCTGACTAGCGCCGACTCCCTGCGCGACGCGCTCGGCGCGTACGGCGACGCCCTGCTCCGCGTGTTCGACGACGCCGCGCGGACGGGCGCGATTGATTTCATTCGCGCATCGGAACGGGGAAGCGGCGAAAATGGCTGACATTCTCTACAAAACGGACGATACCGTGTTCAGCTTCCGCGTCGGCGCGATCTGCGTGCAAAACGGTCTGGTGCTTTTGCAAAAGCCCGACGACGATCCGGGCTATTCGCTGCCCGGCGGGCACGTGGCGTTCGGCGAGGAAACGAGGGACACGCTCAAGCGCGAATTGAAGGAAGAAATCGGCGCGGACATATCCGTGGGCGCGCTGCGCTGGGTGGCGGAGATCTTTTTCCCGTGGGACAATCGTCCCTGCCACCAAATCTGCCTGTACTACGACGTGACGCTCACGGACGATCGCACGCCGCGCGCCGGCGTTTTCCCCGCCGCCGAACAAATCGCCGGACGGCGCTTCACGCTTTGGTTCCACTGGATTCCGCTTGCGTCGCTGCCCGATCTTCCGTTGTATCCCGAGAACGCCAAAGCGCTGCTCCTGCATCCGCCGCGCGGCGTTCAGCATTTCGTATATCGCGAATAGACGCGGAAAAACAGGCTGCCGCCCGGGCGAACCCGCGCGGCAGTCTTTTGATCCATCGGCGGCTGCCCGCCGTTTGTCACATCATTGGCGCGAGGGAGACGACGCGGACGAAGTCGCCCTGCGCGGCGTCGGAGAAATCGACGGTCAGGATGATCCGCTTCCCGTCGGTTTCAAAGGGCGCGGCTTCTGCGGTCGTCAAGCCCTCGAGCGCGGCGGCGGGCACGGCGACGCGGTGAACGCCCGTCATTTTGACCGGTCTGACGGCATACTCGTACGCGAACGTCAGCGCCTCCGCGCCGTCCGCGAGCGTTACGCGGCGGACGACCCATTCGCCGAGCGGCAGCGAATCCACGTTCATCGGCTCGGCGGCGAGCGCGGCCGCGTTCCCGTCCGTTAATCCCGCGCCGCACACCGGGCAAAAGGTCATTTCGACGCCGCCGACGGAAACGGTCGCCGTTTCGCAGGCGCGCTCCGCCGTATACATACAGCCGTCGCGGCGACAGACCGCACGATGCGCGCCCTCGCCCGCCCGCGTCCATTCGCCGTACCAGTGGCAAAGCGGCGAGTCCGTGTCAGCCACGGTGTCGGTCGCAAAGCAGCCGGCGCGGTCGCAGACAGCCGTTTTCGTTCCGTGGACGCCGCAGGCGGCATCCTGATTGGCGACATACACCGTAAAGCTGTGTCCAAGCGCGCTGCCCTCGTCGGGATACGTGTACGTCGCCTCGCAGCCGTCCATGCCATACCATTCGCATTTCGCCGTCAACGTACCGTCGGTTTCGCAGGTCGCGTCATGATTGGGTATCGACTCATTCAAGTTCATCGAGTGCGATTTCCTGCTGCCGGTATTCAGCACGGTATCGGTCGCCGCGCAACCGTTGATGAAGCCGTATCGGACGCACTGCGCCGTCTTGGTTCCATCGTTCATACAGGTTTCGTCATGATTCGACAGGTAATCGGACGGCAAAAACGTATGCCCCAATGCCGAACCGACGTCGGGGACGGTGTCCGTCTCCGTGCAGTCGTCCGCCCCGTAGCGCACGCATTTCGCCGTCTTGGTGCCGTCGCCGTCGCAGGTGGCGTTGTTATCAGACCGATACATGCCCGTGAAATCATGCCCGAGCTTTACTTCAACAGTCCCGGGGTTGATCACCGTGTCGCAGTCCATGCATATCCGCTTATTCAAATACCCATCCATTGTACAAGACGCATGACGATTGTAGGATGTGATATTATCGCCGTGGTTACCCGGATCCAGACTGCCGTACTCTATCCCGCACTCCGAGCATACCGCTTGGGCGATGCAGGTAGCCGTCCCGCCATAATGGTCTTCGTAATATGGATAATCACAACTCTTACACCGCATTTCATGTATGGCATTATTAATGTACCCATTAACGGTAAGCCATCCGTAAGCACTTCCGGTTTTTCCGTAATTAGGACAACTCGGCTCGTTACACGCGGACGCGGCCCCGCACAGCAGGATGAGCAGCAGCCCCGAGATGAGCGCGATCCGGCACAGTCGTATCATGATGTCCGCTCCTTTCCCTATGAACGGCGGACGCCGCGCGTCGTCGCCGATGATGTCCCCGTCGGGCGCGGCGCGTCACGAACGCGCCGTCCGTCATTCGCTTGTCATTCCGCTTTCATCATAAAGGATCGCGCGTTTTTTGTCAAGCGCAGGTATACCAAAAAGCCGCCCATCGCGTTGTCGTCGGCGGGACGGCAAGGGAATCACGCACGTCCATGCGCGCGCATCTCCCCTGTCGCCCGTGACTCCTGACGATGAGCGGCTTTTGAGCAAGCCGGCGGTCTGTTG
Organism: uncultured Oscillospiraceae bacterium; assembly: GCA_964459985.1. Lineage (GTDB taxonomy): Bacteria > Bacillota > Clostridia > Christensenellales > Aristaeellaceae > CAYWOS01. The sequence continues at coordinate 4,178 of CAYWOS010000050.1, read as the reverse complement.
ACAAAACCGCTTCGCGGTCTTTCTGACAGTCCGGCGCTTGTTTGTCAAGCGCGTTTACCGCGCCGCGTCCTCCATCACGTTCAGCCTGATACGCGGGTAATCCTTGCTGCCCGAGCCTTCGGTCATGACGGTGTACTTGCCGTTCACGGTGCCGAACACGCGCACCTGATCGCCCTCGCCGTAGAGCGGCTGCGTATCGGAGATCAGATACATGAGGTTGCGGTAGTTATCGCCCGATTTGCTGAGTGCGAAGCAGATCACCCATTCCTCCGCCGCCTGCGACACCGAGGTGATGTAGCCGGTATACTTGACCAACTTGCCCTCGTAGTTGGCGGTACTGCCGTTCAGCTTGCTGTACGACGGCGAGGAGGCGTCGTCCGCCATGCGCTCGTAGCGCTCGATCTCGGTCAGCGTCCGCGTGGCGGTATAGGTGAAGGTTTGCGTATTCAGCCCCTTCTTGGTGACGGTGACAATGAAATTGTACGTTCCCTCGGCGCTGGTGTCGACGGTGAACTTAAACGTCGAGCTGGACGTGCTCTTCTGGTACGTTTTCGCGCCCGACACCGATATCTGCGTTTTCGCGCCCGACACCGTCTTGCCCGAAATGACCGTTTTGTCCGTCAGCACGGCGTCGGGAACGGCGGTCAGCTCGACGGGCAAAAGCCCCTTTTGATACGTGACCGAAAACGTTTGCTGCGCCGCCTTCGCGCCCTCCGCCTCAGCGAGCACAAGGACGGAATAAACGCCGGACGCGGGCAGCGTGACCTTGACGGAATACGCGCCGGACTTGTTCGCCGTGGCGTTGAACACGGAGGAGGAGGAGGAGGTCAGCGAGATTGCCGTGACCGTGATCTTGGCGTTTTTTTGCGATTTACCCGCGACGGTGAAGGATTCCTCGCTCGTTTCAAGCGGCGGTTCGCGCGTGACGGTCAGCTTGATGGGCAGCTCGGGCGCGGGCAGGATCTCGGTGAAGGCGAAGCTGTCCATGATCTTGTTGAGCGCCTTCTGATCGGCGTCGTTCGCCTCGCGCCCGGGCGTCTGCATGTCCAATGTAATGGTATAGCCGTTGCGGATGGTTTTGCGCTGGTAGCCGCCATGGTCGAGCTTGTCGTCCAAGCGCAGCGAATAGCGCGTCTGGAGGAAGCGCAGCGTCGTGCCGCCGTAATTCTTCCACGCCGCCGAGTAATAGTGATAGCCCAGCGTGCTGTATATCTCGTTCTCGGAGTGCCCCACGCGGAATTGCTTGCGCATGTCGTCGTCCTGAATATTCAGATCGAAATAGTTGCCGGCGTCAAGATCGGCCACCGCCGTCAAAAGGAACACGCGGCCGTTCTTGATGTCGCGCGCTTCCATCAGCACGCCGTCCTCCGCCATCTGCGCGGCGAAAGCGTCGTAATCGATGCCCTGCGCCGCCAGCCACGTGGTATTCTGGCTGAGCGTTTCGGGCGTCAGCACGACGTCGTACGTATTGTCCGGCAGATCAACCGTCGCGTGAATATCGACAAACGTATAGGTCTTGGCGAGCGCCGGTGTCGCCAGAAGCAGCAGCAGACAGAGCGTGACCCAAAATACTTTGCGCACGGTCTATTCCTCCCTCGAAATGGAATCGTAACAATTTTATCACGATTCCACAAAAAGGTCAACCGTTTGCGTTCCGCCGGCGTGTAAACAATTCGCCGCGTTACTCGATGGTGACGAATCCCTTCATGACATAGCCCTCGAAGGCGTCGGTTTTCACGCGCAGCCAGTCGCCCTCTTCGCTCACGACCACGAGTTTTTGACCGTAGTACAGAATTTTGATGATGTTGCCGCTCATCCCGGGCGCGTCGCGCAGGTTGAGCGAGGAATTGACGGCGATGTTCGTCACCGTCGCAACCCGGTCGCCCGGCGCGAGAGTCACAGGCAGGATGGGCTTGGGCGTGGGCGATGCGGCGGGGCCGGGCGTCGAAAGGAACGACGCGCCGAGCGGCGTCGGCAGCGCGTAGGACAGATCGACCGTTTTGAGCGTCATGCCGGGATAATAAAAGCGCAGAATCTGCTCGTACGTCCAATCGTAGGTCAGCGCCATCCACTGCGCGCCGCGCTGGCTCATGCCCACGCCGTGCCCGAAGCGCCGCGATTCGAGGATGAACGCCGAATCGGTCTCGCGCACGGTGATGATTTCGTTGTTCTCGGCGTTGATCGACAGCCCGCAGGCCTTTTCGACCGTCGGAAAGAGGTCGAGATCGACGGCGACGGGCGCCGCGAGCGCGCGCAGATCGCCGTACCGCGCGTTGTCCGCGCCCGGCGCGGACGTGGGCGCGAGGGGCGTTGAAAAGATCGAAACCGCCTCTTCCTCGTCGTCGTCGATCAGCCGACGCCCCGACACGTACAGGTTCAGGCGCAGTTTCGTCGTCAGCTTGCTCGGCGAATCGACGTACATCGCCGTATGCGTCGCCGCGCTTTCAACGCCCGTCACCTGAATCGACCGCGTGTCGCCGTCGTAGCCGCGCGTCTCCATGATTTCGGACAGCGCGCCGAGCACGTGATCCTTGAGCGCGCCCAGCGCGTCGGCCGACGAGAAGGCCTTGGGCAGCGTATAGGTATAGACCATGCTCTGCGGGTTTTCCAGATCATAGGGATCATCGTACATTTTGAGGTATTTTTCATCCGCGCCGCCCCAGACGTGCGAGGCCAGCTCGGTCTGCCCGCCGTTGCTCGCCGAATAGTAGCACGAGGCGAGCGCGCTCCCGTTGTAGCCGCACACGCCGCGCGTTTCCGAAACGGCGCGCGCGGCGTTCACATGCTCCTTGGTCACGCCGTAGTACGCCTGATCGTTGGTGTTGTCCACAACGTCGTAATCCCTGTTCGCGCCGAGGCGCTGAAAGGCGTACGTCCGCGCCGCGACCGCCTGCGCCTTGAGCGCTTCGAGCGGGAAGGAATCGCTCATTTCATAGGGCACGACGCCCAGCAGGTATTCCTCCATCGGCGCGCGCAGCACCGCCGAGAGCATCCCGCCCTCGATCGACAGCATCAGATCGCCCGGATGGAGATAATAGGCGTCGTTGACGCGAAAACCGTTCTCCTGCGAGTCGGCGACGGCGTGGCGAACGAGCGTCAGCGTTTTGCCGGCGTCGAGCGTCATGCCCTCGTAATACACCATCAGCGTGCCGCCCGCGCAGGAGATCGTCAGATCGCTGCCGCGCTGGAAAGCGATGCCGTTCAGCGTATAGCTGCCGTCGAGCGACACCGTCATGCGGTCGGTCAGGTTGAGCTTGGTGAGCTTCACGCGCACGCGGCTGTCCTCCGCCGCCGTCGCGGGCGTCAGGGGCAGGGCGATCATCATCAGCATCAGCGCGGCCATCAGGCGGCAAAGGCATTTCCTTTTCATCAACAAACTCCTTTATCGGGTCGGCTCCTTACGATCGGGAATAGCGTAACCGCCTGCGCATACGTTTATTCATTCCCCGCGCAGCGCGGCGGCCGCCGGCGCGAATCCACGCTCATTATACAGGATGCTGTCGAAAAAGCCAATGGCAAGTCATGTCACGAGGTTGTAAAAAAGATGTGCAAATCCGCAAAAACCGTGTTATACTTTTATTTGTTCACGCAAAACCCGACTGAAAACGAAGGAGAACGCCCCCGTCGATGATGAATCCGTTCAGGCGCCTGTTCGCGCCCGAGTATCTGGTCAAGCAAGAGGCGCGCCTCGGCGAATTGCCGGGCACGCGGGACGCCTACCGCGACGTGATGCGCATCGCGCTGCCCTCGATCGCCGAAATGGTGCTGGTCGGGCTGATCGGCTCGATCGACACCATGATGGTCGGCGGGCTGGGCAAGGGCGCGCTGGCGTCCGTCAATCTGCCCATGCAGCCGCGCATGCTGCTTTTATGCGTATTTTTCGCGCTTAATGTCGGCGTGACGGCGATCGTGGCGCGGCGGCGCGGCGAAAACGACCGTCCGGCGGCAAACGCCACGCTGCGCAACGCCATTTTGCTGGCCGTCCTGCTCTCGGCGGCGCTGATGTCGCTGGCGCTCGTTTTTTCCGAGCCGCTGATGCGCCTCGCCGGCGGCACGAGCGATACCGAGGAAAACGCCAAGGTGCTCAAGGACGCGGCGGATTACTTTTCCATTCTCGCCTACTCGCTGCCCGTCAACGCCGTGTCGATGTGCGTGTGCGCGGCGCAGCGCGGCGTGGG
>CAYWOS010000049.1:0-15098 GCA_964459985.1 uncultured Oscillospiraceae bacterium | reverse complement strand
AACGAAGGGGCTCCGCCCCTTCGTTGCATCCCCGGGAGGAACGACCGGGTTTGTCAACGGTCTGAACGTCCGTCCCGGCTGCGGGGCGGACGTTTTTGTTTTGCTGACGGTTTACTCGGCGGGGGCGACGAGAAAGCTGACGGTGTCGCGCTCGACAAGCGATGGCTCAAAGCGGATGATTTTGCTTTGCCCGCTTTTCTTTTCAATGCGGCCGATCAGCATCGACGCGGCGCACACGCCCATTTCATAGGCGGGCTGGCGCACGGTGGTCATGCGCGGCTCCATGATGGTGGAGAGGTAAACGTCGTCGAATCCGACCAGAGAAATATCGTGGGGCACCTGAACGCGGCGTTCCCGGAGCGCGCTGTACGCGCCCAGCGCGATCAGGTCGTTCCCGCAGGCGATGGCGGAGAAGGGGAGACGGCGATTGAGCAATTGCAGCGTTTTCCGGTAGCCCGTATCGGTGTTGAACGCGCCGTTTTCCACCAGACTCTCGTCCACCTCCAAGCCGTGATCCTTCATGGCGGCGTAGTACCCCAGCAGCCGCCGGTCGTTCTCGCGCGCCTCGGGCGTCATGCCGCTGATGTACGCGATCCGGGTATGCCCGCGCCCGATCAGGTATTCAATGGCGCGGTAGGAGCCGGTGAAATCGTCCACATAGACGCAGTACTCCATACCCTCCGAAAAATTGTCGACGCTCGTATAGGGCATTCGATACCGGCGCAGCAGGGCGATATTGTCCTTCGCCGTCGGCGAATCGCCCACCAGAATGACGCCCGCCACGTTGTATTCCGACATGGTGCGGATTTCGTTCTGCTCGCGCTGCACGATGTCGTCGGTGTTGGCGATCAGCGCCGAATAGCCGAAGCGCACCGATTCGTCGGTGACGCCCCGGCACATTTCGGCGTAGTAGGGGTTGGAAATATCGGGGATCAGCAGGCCGATCAGCGTGCTTTTGCGCTTGACCAGATTGCGCGCCATTTGATTGGGGCGGTAATCCATTTCGTCGGCGATGCGCAGCACCCTGTCGCGCGTTGCCTGACTGACCTTGCTGTAATCGCCGTTGAGCACCTTGGATACCGAGGCGACGGACACGCCCGCCGCCTGGCTGATATCCCTGATCGTGATCGCCATACGCTGTCCTTCCCGGTTTGATGCGTGACCGCGCGCCGTACGCCGCAGATCGGCTTCGCGCGGCGCGCTGGAAACGGTTTTCCGTTATTATAGACATTCGGGTGGGCGAAGTCAATCCCGCCGCCTGCCGCTTATCCGCAGCGGACGAGACCCTTGATAAAGCCGTTCGCCTTGGTTTCCATGTCGGTATTGGCGCGGTCGAACGCCTCCATCTCATAGATATGGGAGGTCAGTCCCTTGAAGGGCCATTGCCCCGAGGCCAATAGATCGATGCAGCGCTGACACAGCACGGCTTCATGCGCGATGCGGCGTTCGTGGCAGTTGATCGAAGTGAACGCCTTGAAATTCCAGAGCTGATAATCGACGCTGCGCCGGCCGTCGTTGTGATACCCGCCGATGCCCAGCCGTCCGTGCGCCGACACCATATTGCCCGCCAGCTCGAGCGCGGAAGCGGTGCCGGCAAACTCCATCACGGTTTGAAAGCCGGTGTTCATCAGATCGGTTTTCTGTCCGTCGCGCGTCAGATCGGGCTGCCCGACGGCGCGCCAGTCGAGCAGATACCCCTCGGGCAGCGCGTCGGGCGCGTAAACGTCGGTCGCGCCGAACTTGAGCGCGTTTTGCCGCGCCTCGGGGCGCGGATCAACCGCGACAATGCGCCCGTAGCCCATGAGACGGAACAGCGAGATCGCGCCCAGCCCCATGTAACCGGCGCCGATCACGGCGATTTCGTCCCCGAGCAGGCGCGGCGGGAGGTTGCTCGTCGCGCTGAGCAGGCAGGCGAGCGGCTCGACAACAGCGTCCTCGTCCGCGAGGCAGTCGGGCACATGGATGGTTTTCGACGGCTCCATCACGATGTATTCCTTGTATCCGCCGCCGCCCAGACCCGTCACCCGGTCGCCCTCGCGGAAGCCGACGACATGCCTGCCGGCCTTCGCCACCGTGCCGATCGTTTCGTGCCCGAGCACGTCGCCCGGCTTGGCGGTCGCCCACGGATACCATTCGGAATGGCACATGCCGGTGTAACGCACTTTCACGAGCAGCTGATCGTCGCCGATCTCGGGCACGGGCGCGTCGATCACGCCGCTTTCGCGCGGTCCGCGCATAACAATCTGTTTCATAGCGTCTTCCTTTACAGTTTCAGTACGTTGTGCAGGTACGCCCTGGACACCATCGCGGAATGGTAATTACAGACGGGCTGCTTATCCTGCTCGACGCACAGCACGCCGTCGTACCCGCTCTCTTTGAGCGCCCGGTACACGCCCCTGAAGTCCACCGTGCCCATGCCGAGCGGCAGGAAGCGGTTCATCGGCCAATCGGGATCGAGATCGACGTTCGGGTCGACGTCCTTGAGATGCACGTAGCCGATGCGCGGCGCGTACTTGCGGAACGCGGAGGGCGCGTCCATGCCCGCCAGCGTCGTGTGCGCGGTGTCCAGACACAGCGTTACGAGCGCGGGGTCGGTCAGGCGCAGGAACAAATCGATCTGTTCTTCGGTGAACACCGGCGTATTGGCGTGCGGATGGAAGCAGGCGACGAGCCCGTGATCGCGGCACAGTTTGCCGATGCGGTCGGACAAGGCGGCGTACGCCCTGATTTTCGCCTCGTCGGTCGGACGGTCAAGCGGTTTGTCGTTCCACATCACGCCCTGCAGATTCAGGTAGGTCGCGCCGATCTTTTTCATAAAATCGACGTAGTGCACGGCGCTTTGATAATCGGCTTCGGCGTCGTCGGTGAAATGTTCGTAGAGATTGACCATTTCCAGTCCGTACTGATCGAGCAGACGCTTGACCTTTCCGGCGTCGTCGTCAAAATACTTGGTGATGAAGGCGAAGTTCTCCACCGCCTCGTAGCCCAGTTCGGAGACTTCCTTGAGGAACTGCTCGAACTCGTACTGATGGTTGTCCTGATGGTGAATCAGCCATGTCCAGCCGGTGTAGGCGATTTTCATGGGGTTTTCCTCCGTTAAAACGTGATAACGCCCTTGATGTAGCCGTCCTTTTTGTCCACCGCGCGGTCAAAAACGTGCTTACAGTCGCGGTAAGGCGCCACGTGCGTGACCAGCGTGCCCGGGGCGTAGACGCCGCGCCTGATGAGCGCCGCCGTCGGCTTGATGATGTCCTCGTAATGGAAGGTGGTCATGGGCGACACGTTGTTGACGATCAGCCCGCCCATGTGCCATGCCGTGCCGTCGAACGTCATTTCATGGCGGTGCCACGATCCGATGGTCAGCCGGCCCTTCTGCGATTTGACCAGTTTCTGCGCCAGCTGATAGCCGTCGTCCGACGCCGAAAACTCGATCACCAGATCGGCGCCGCCCTCGCGGCGGATGCGCTCGATCGCCGCCTGTCCCTCCGCCGTTTCGGGATGATAGCAGGCTGTCGTCTCATAGCGGGGGAGCATGGCGAGCCTGCTTTCGTTCTTCTCAAACACCGTCAGCCTGCCCCACGGCTGCGCCTTGAGACCCATCAACGTGAGCTGTCCCATGTATCCCGCGCCGACCAGCACGACGTGCGAGCCGGGCTGCACGTCCGCCCAATTGATCACGTTTTGCACCGTGCAGGTCGGCTCGATGACCCACGACACGTAATCGTCCGAGTCCTCGGGCATGGCGGCGAGGCAGCCCTGATGGATGTTGAAATATCGGCTCATCTCGATCACGCTGCCGCTCGCGCAGCAGACCTTGTCGCCCGGCTTCCACTGCGTGACGCCCGCGCCTGTCTTGACGACGACGCCCGCCGCCTCGTGGCCGATCACAAAGGGATACGGCCCGGGGCCGCTCATGCCGCGATACTGATAGGAATCCCAGCAGCACACGCCGCATGCTTTCGTTTCAATCTGAACCTCGTCGTATTTCGGCTCGTCCACCTCGATCGGGCGCACCTCGATCTGCTCATAGCCGGTCACCCATAACGCGTCGCACTTCATCACGGTCACTCCTTTATCGATTAGAAATTGACACCCGCCGTCAGGAGGATGTTGGCGTAGGGCGAGGTTTCGCCCGTGCGCACGATGCAGACGGCGTTCTCGGACAGCTTTTTGAACTGTTCGTGGGAAACGAAGGTTTGCGGCATATCCCCGCAGATCGCCTGAACCGCCGCCAGCACGGCCGGATTGCCGTCCTTGATTTCCTCCGCCAGCGTCAGACGCTCGAATACGCATTCGGGCAGCACGGTTTGCAGCACGTCGGTGAAGGCGGGCAGCCCGGCGCGCACCGCCAGATCGATCTTGCGCACGCCCGGCGGGACGGGCAGCCCGGCGTCTCCGATGATGATGTACTGAGTGTGCCCCAGAGAAGCCAATAAACCCTGCAGCTCCGCCTGCAAAAGACCGCGTCGTTTCATGGAAGAGTCCTCCTTGCCTGATGGGTTCTTTTGATGATTGTCGTTCGGGCTGTATCCGTTTGCCCGGAGTTTCTGTTGATTGTCGTTGATTTACGGTCATTATGCCGATGGGATTGGAGGCGCACCGATAGGAGGCGTTTCGATTGGAGACGCTCCGATCGGAACCGCGTCGATTGGCGGTGTTTTGATTGGAGACGTTTTGATTGGAGACGTTTTTGATTAGAGAAGCTTTGTTTTCGGCCGATTAAATTTAAGTCGATTTGATTGCGGTCATCCTATACATCATCTTGCTCGCCGATGTGTCGCGCGCGAAGCGCGGGCGCGGTGAACGACCGAAGATAAACGTTTAGCCTTTTACAATCCACGGCATCATGTCATCAAGCCGCCAATCCTTTCCGTAACCTCCTTTAGTATAGAAGGTTTTTTTCTTGTTGTCAAGACTGTATTCAGCGGCGCGGACGAGTTTTTGAGGCGCGGTTCATCGGAAATATGTGGTTATGCGCGGCGTTTTCTGTGGACGCATGGAATAAAAGGTCAAGTTGACGTCGAAAATGAAGGAATAACGTTTAGCTAATGCCGGTGTTCCGACTTGCGCGCGCACTCTCGCGCGACGGGAACGGAACAGCGATAGGTCGCCGCCGACAGGAGAATACATATAAAAACGCGCGCCCCGACACGGCGGCAGGGGAACAGCGAACAGGCCGGAAATCAGCCTGAAAACCGGCAAAGCTATATGACCGTTTTCCGCGCTGCGGGACAGGGCGCGATCGAGGCGCGGCGACGCCCGCGCGGCGGGGAGCGGCTGTCCGGTTCTTATTCCGCTTCGTCGGGTGAAAAGACGCAGGTGGACAGGCTGTTTGCTTCCTGCGTGACCGGCCATACGCGGTCGCCCATGCGCAGGAAGAAAGTGATTTCCATATCCGTCGGGTTCATCAGGATCGCGCACAGGCTGCCGTCGGGGTTCTTCACGGCGGTCGCCTCGATGCGCTGATCAAAGCGCGAAAAGCCGATCCGCACGGCGCCCGGGCGGATATAGCGGCTGAAATGGCCGATATAGTGGTAGGAAAGGTTTTGCTTGAGGACGCCCGTCCTCGTATCGTACATCACGGGCGCGTCGCAGTAGTTGCGCGCGTGGTTCGGCCCGCCGTTTTCATCCAGCAGCAGGTTCCAGTCCAGAAAGCTCGTCAGCCCGTGGTTCAGATCGCCGATCATTTCGTGCGCGTACATCCGCGCGTTGCTCAACGGGCTGCGGTCGCCGTACACGCCGTACTCGACGCACGCTTCGGAAAACACGATCTTTTTTTCGGGGAACCGGCGCGTGATCAGATCCAGCGCCTCAAAATGATCGCCGCTGTACCAGTGCACGGCGACGCCCGCGACCATGCTTTCCGTTTCGGGATCGCGCATCGTTTCGCAGGCGCGGTCAAAGGCGCGCTCTTTGTTGTGATCCCAGATCATCAGCTCGATGAAATCCAGCCGATGCCGCTTGAGCGCGGGGAAGAGATGGAAGCGAATGAAGCGCCCTTCCTCCTCGCCCGTGAACAGGCAGGAATCCCATGTCTGGCTTGCCTTGGGCTCGTTTTGCGGGGACAATATGCGGACATCCATGCCCTGCTTGCGGTATTCCGCGATATAGCGGCAGATGTATTCGGCCCACGCGTCGTAGTATTCGGGCTTGAGCCGCCCGCCGCCCACGCGGCTGCGGTTGGTCTTCATCCACGCCGGGGGCGACCACGGCGTGAGCATCATGCGCAGGGGCTTGCCGGCCGTCTCGTTGGCGCGCAGGAGCAGGGGCAGCGCGTATTGCCCGGCGCGCGTCATGTCAAAGGTTTCAAGCGCCGTATCGCCCTCTTTGTCGCAGGCGGCGTAGGTTTCCAGCGAAAAATCGCAGCTGTCGACCGACGTGCGCCCCATCGTATACCGCAATCCCGCGTCTGAAAAGTAATCGCGCAGGAATTTTGTCTGCAGCGCGGGCGGCATCAGGCTGAACACATAGCCGGCGGCGTCGGTGAAAGCGCCGCCGAAGCCGTCGATGGTCTGATACGCCGTCTGCGGGTACAGGTTGATCAGATCCTTTTCGCGTTCCCTTTCCCGTTCGTCGGGCGCGACCGTTTGGACGGTCAAAACCGCCTGATCATTGGCGAAAAGCGTCGTGTAGCGCTTCATGGCTGCTTCCTTTCCGGTTTATCTGCGAATGGCGCAGGATTGACGAACGACGATGGCGGCAGGAATCCGAAGGATGCGTCCGCCGCCCTGCGCGATCAGGCGCAGCACCTCGCGGGCTGTCTCCGCGCCCAATTCGTGCATGTGGGTGCGAATGGTCGTCAGATTGGGCGTCATGTAGCCGCACAGCAGGATATCGTCGCAGCCGATCACGCTCACATCGTCCGGGACGCGCACGTTGTACTGGCGCAGCGCGTCCATGCAGCCCATGGCGCTGGTATCGTTGGAGGCAAAAATGGCATGGGGAAGGGGATGCCCCTCGGAGAGATGACGGCGCATTTCGCGGTAGGCGGCGGCGCGCTCCAGGCGGCCGTCCAGACGGTTTTCAGGCCGCATGCGCAGCCCGGCTTCCTTGAGGGCGTCGCAGAAGCCCTCGCAGCGCCGTCGGCTGTCATAGTTGTTTTCCAGCCCGAAAATATGCATGAGATCGCGGTGCCCCAGCCCCATGAGGTATTCGGCGGCCATTCGCCCCGCCTGATAGGATTCGTAGAGCACGCTGGAGGTCTTGGCGCCCGTTTCCTCTTGATCCATGAACACAAGGGGAATGCCGCATCCCTTCATGCGCCGGATTTCGTCGCCGCTCAACGTCCCGAAAAACACGATGGCGCCGTCGACGATGCGGTTCATGAGCTTTTGCAGGATGGATTCCACCGTTTCGGTGATGAACACATGCAGCTCATAGCCCGCTTTCTGGCAGATATAGTGGATGGTATCCGCCAGATCGCCGTAGTAATCGCCCGTCATGGAGGCAACGAACAGCCCGATGGTCCGGGTCTCTGCGGCGCGCAGCCGCTTGCCGTTCAGATTCGGGACATAATTGAGCCGCTGCGCCACCGCCAGCACATGCTCGCGGGTTTTGGGCTGAACGACGTCGGAGTTGTTGAGCGCGTTGGAAACGGTGGCGATGGACACGCCGGCTTCGCGGGCGACATCCTTAATGGTGATCTTTTTCATCATATCTGTCCTTATGCGTCGGCGGGTTCGGTCGTCAGCGTATCGATATCCACCGTTCCCTCGACGACGGCGATGCGGATGACGCACGCGTCGGCGTTCAGCAGATGCAGCCCGGAAAGCAGCTGACGGTACTCCGTGCCGCTCAACTGAAATCTTCCGAGCAAAACGTCGTCCTGATAGATGTCGGCGACGGACGCCTCCGGGCAATAGCAGCCGATTTCCAGCCCGGACCGGATCGATACGTCATAGAGGGAATAACAGGCGAACTCGCCTGCGCAGAGCCGAAGCGCGTAGCGCGACCATTCGCCTTCGAACACGAACCGTCTTTTCTGGGCGGGGAAACGTTTGAACAGGCGCATGCCCGTGTCGGCGCGGTAGGCGATCTCGGAGGGATGCGCCTGTACGGGCAGATAGGACGCGCCGCGGCCGGGCGTTTCGTCAAACGCCGTGCCCGGGATCACGCAGCCCGGCACGCGGAACACGTTGGCGGTGATCGATTCGTTGATCGAGCAGTGCTCGATCAGCATGTTGCGCAGGTATTCGTTCAGGATTTTCTGCGCCTTCTCGTAGCCGGGATGCGCGCCGCCGTCGGCGTATGCGATGATTTCGCGCCAGTCCTCGGGCGGCGTGATCGAGCAGGGCGAGTTTTCGCAGCTCATTTTTTTCCACGGCCACATATTGACGCCGATGTTCAGCCCGGCGGCGAGCGGGATCATGGCGGAGAACCACTCCTTGGTGTTCTCGCCCGTCTCGCCCAGCCACAGCGGCACGTTCAGTTTTTCCGAGAGCGCGATGTATTCCGCGAACGCGGCGGAATCGGGCGCGCAGCCGTAGCGGTGAAAATGGATCACCATCTGCGGATCGTAGACGTGATCGAAGATATCCAGCTCGGTCGCCCAGCGACGGCCTTCGAGCGTGATCAGATGGCGCTTGTCATGGATGCGGATGCGCTCGATGCACTGCTCGTAGAACGCCTTGAGCCGGGGAATATACTGTTCAAGCGGCGGATCGCCCTCGAAGCGGACGGGACGGATCGGCTCGTTGAGCAGGTCGTAGCCGCCCACGATCCACCGGTCGGCGTAGCGCGAGGCGATCTTTTCCCACAGCGCCACGCCCTTGTCGAATTGCTCCTGATCGGCGAACAGCCGGCAGTGATCGTCGATGCTGTCGTCGATGTTGGCGCCCGTCTGTCCGCCGGGCGCGCCGTGCAGATCGATGAAGGCATAAATGCCGTGCGTTTCGCACCAGTCGATCACCCTGTCCAGCAGCGCGAAGCCCTCCTCCGCGAACTGGATGCCCGGGCCTTCGCGGATGAACAGGCGGGCGTTGAGCGGGATGCGCACGCTGTTGTAGCCCATTTCCGCCATCATCTGAATGTCGCCTTCGGTGACGTACTGATCGCGGAAGGCCTTCCAGAATTTCTGGGCGAAGGGCTTGCCGGCCAGTTCCTCCAGCACGGCTTCGATGCGGCGCGGACGGTCGAACCGCTCGCTGCCCTCGGACAGCCACATATAGCCCTCGCACAGCAGCCAGTTGCCAAGCCCCCAGCCCATCAACAGCACTTCCTCGCCGTCGCCGTTCACGATGCGCCGGCCGTCCGCCTGAAGGAAACCGCGCACGCGATTCCTGTTGACCGCTTTTTTCATGCCTTCGCCCCCGTTTCCGCCCGATTGAGTTCTGCCGGAGAGGATGGCGCCTCTCCGGCAGAGTCAACGCAAATGCTTTGTTACTTCATATCCCGGCGATCACTGATAGCCGTACTCCTCGCAGTAAGCCAGCCACTGCTCGGTGAATCCGTCGCGGCAAGCCTTGATGCCGGCCTTTTCCACCTCGGCGCGGAAGGTCGCCACGGCCGCGTCGACATCATCGACAAGACCGGCCTGAAGCGGCGCAAGATACTGACGCATGACGTTGGAAACGGCGGTGCGCTCGAACTCGTACGCGGCGTAATCCTCGGTGAAGCCGCCGTAGAGGTTCACGTTGGGGAATTTGCTCTGGGACGCGATCTCGTTGTACTTGTCGAACATGGCTTGCAGCGCGATGTCGGACGCCTGCGGCAGCTTGTACTCGTTGACGCGCAGGTTCCAAGTGTTGAAGTTCTCATAATTGAAGCGCTGGGACAGGTTCTTGTACAGGCCGTCCGCGACCTCATAGTGCGTGCCTTCGATGCCGTACTGCACCAATTTGTTCATGTCCAGATCGGTCATGAGGAAGTTCAGCACCATCGCGGCGCGCTCGGGATTCTTGGAGCCGCGGACGATGGCGGTGCCGTTCTGCGTGGCGTGACCCGGATAGAGCACCTTGGTGATCTCGCCGTAGGCGATATAGGCGCTCTGCCATTCGGGATGATCAAGGGCGAAATTGTTGGCGGAGGCGATTTGCTTGTTGGGGTTCATGCCGCCGATTTCCGCGACGCACAGGCCGTTCTCATACGCCTCGCTGTCGTTGACGTCGGACAGCGCGCTCTTGGACCAGAAGCCCATGTCCGCCCACTTTTTCATCAGTTTCATGTCCTCGACGAAAGCGTCCGAGAACCAGTAATCGTACACCTGATCGGGCGTGTCGTAATTGGACGTGAGGCCGTAGGGGAAGCCGTTGTCCGTGGTCCAGGCATACTTGATGTTGAACATGTTGACGGTGTCAAAGGCGACCTGCAGGGAGGAGGCGCTTTCGCTCGCCGTCGCCCGCAGAATGGGCTGGTCCGGCTCGTTTTGCTTGATGCCGGCGAAGAACGCTTCCATGTTCTCCAGACTGTTCGGATAGGGCAGGTCATACTTGGCGCGCAGATCCTCGCGGTACTTGATGCCGGTCGATACGTACTCCGGCCACAGCGCGGGCACGGCGTACAGTTCGCCGTCGACGCGGCACATGTTCAGCATGTCCTCGCCCGCCAGCTTGCGCAATTCGGGAGCGTAGGTATTCAGCAGATCGTCCAGTTCCAGGAAAGCGCCGGCGCGCGCCAGCAGGCCGTAATCCAGCCAGTTGGCGATGTAGATCAGATCGGCGCCGCCCGAGGTGAGCATGTTGTTGTACTTGAGGGTGAAATCGGTCCATGTGGAGAACTGGAAGTCGATCGTGGCGTTCAATTTCTCCTTGAGCACCGCGTTGACGGCGTCTTCCACGACCGTCTCATCATCGGGCGCGTCGCCCATCACATAGAAGACCAATTGGACTTCCTGACTCAAATCGGCGGCCGCGGCGGCGGGAATCAGGCCGATCACAAGCAGCAGGGACAGCAGCAGACTGACGAGTTTCTTGTTCATGGGAATCCTCCTTTTTTTGTTGACGTGTCTATCTTGAAGGCGTTCGCCTTCAGATCGCTTGATTATCCCTTGACCGCGCCGATGGTGATGCCGCTGACGAAATAGCGCTGCACGAAGGGATAGAACAGGAGCACCGGGCCGGTGGCGACGACGGCCATCGCCAGTTTCACCGATTGCGTGGGTAGGTCGGTGGTGTCGAGACTGACGTTTTTCGCCATCTGCCGCATCGCCTGCGTGGAATTGACCAGATCGTAGAGGTAGAACTGCAGCGACCATGTTTCGCTGCTGGTGGAGAACATCGAGGAGCGGTACCAGTCGTTCCAGTAGCCCAGCGCCTGAAACAGTCCGACGGTGGCCAGCCCCGGCCCGAGCACCGGCAGGACGATCCGCCAGAACACGATCCAGTGCCCCGCGCCGTCGATCTTGGCGGATTCCACCACGGCGTCGGGCACCGAGCCTGTGATGAACGTGCGCATCAGGATGACCAGAAAGGGCGTCATCAGCGCCGGGAACCAGATGGCGAGCGTGCTGCCGCGCAGCCCCAGAACGTTGGTGTACATCAGATACCACGGGATCATGCCGCCGCCGAAAATGGTGGTGAAGTAGATTAGGAAGGACACCTGATTGCGGTACTTGAACTCCTTGCGCGAGATCACGTATGAAGTCAGCGTGATGATCAGCAGCCCCAGCGACGTGCCCATGAAGGTGTAGTAGAAGTTCATTTTATACGCCTGCAGGATATCCTGCGGCGAGCGGAAAATGCTCCTGTACGCCTCCACCGTGATGTTGCGCGGCAGCAGGCTGAAGCCTTCGCGCAGGATGGTCAGGTTGTCGGTCAGCGAGCCGGAGATGATCACGACAAACGGCAGCACGCAAAGGACGGACAGCAGCGCGAGCAGTATTCCCTTGACGATGTGGAACGGCTTGGTGGACGAATCCTTGATTTTCATCGCGTATGCCTCCTTTCCTTCAGAACAGCGAATACTCGGGATTCCTGCGCTTGATGATGAAATTGGTGGCGACGATCACCACCAGCCCGAAGACGGACTGGAACAGGCCGGCGGCGGTGCCCATGCCCATGCTGAGCGGCTGCGTGGTGGTGATGCGGTACACGTAGGTGTCGAAGATGTCCGTCGCGTTGAACAGCGTGCCGTTGTTGCCCACAAGCTGATAGAACAGCTCGAACTGTCCCTTCATGATGCCGCCCAGCGCGTACAGCAGCAGGATAATGAAGGTGGGTTTGAGCAGGGGAACGGTGATGTAGAGGATTTGCTGATAGATGTTCGCGCCGTCGATCTGCGCGGCCTCGTAGTATTCGGTCGATATGCCCGTGATGGTCGCCAGATACACCACCATGCCGTACCCGATATTCTTCCATAGGTAGAAGATCGTGATCAGCCACGGCCAGTAGCCGGGCGTGTTGTAGAAGTCGATGCGCGACATGCCCAGACCGGTCATAAAGTTGTTGATCAGGCCGACTTCGTACTCGAACATGTTGAACACCAGCACGCGCAGGATAACATAGCTGACAAAATAGGGCATGAAGATCATCGTCTGCGATATCTTGCGCATTTTTTTGTTGTTCACAAGACTGATGAGCACGGCGAACAGCACCTGCAGCACGTTGCCCACCACGATGAACACCAGATTGTACAGGATGGTGTTTTGCGTCAGGTGCAGGATTTCGGAGCGGAACAAAAACTCGAAATTCTTGAAGCCGACAAAGGGACTGGCGAACAGATGATCGCGGAAGTTGAACTGCGTGAAGGCGAAATACACGCCCACCATCGGCAGGTAGTTGTTGATCAGGAAAAACGCGAAACAGGGAACCAGAAAGACGAACAGAATCCAGTTGCGGCGAAGTTCCTCGATGAAGCCGTGCTCGCGGCGGAACGCGCGCTCGCGTTTTTCGATGCCCTTGCTCATCAAATACGCGCAAGGGCTGATGATCAGCACGGC
Source organism: uncultured Oscillospiraceae bacterium (assembly GCA_964459985.1). Lineage (GTDB taxonomy): Bacteria > Bacillota > Clostridia > Christensenellales > Aristaeellaceae > CAYWOS01. The sequence goes on along the minus strand of CAYWOS010000049.1, from coordinate 2,224 downwards.
GTAGGCGGGGAAGGACGCCGCCAGCGCCGGCATGCCGTAATGCGCGTTGGCGAACAGGACGAGGCCGACCGTGCCGGCGGCGGCCGTGAAAGAAAAGAGCAGCCCGATCTGGAAGCGCGAGCATACGCGCAGCCATTTTCTGCCGTCGGGAGATTTCGTCCGGCGAATCACGGCGAAGCCGCCGGCGAGCAGAAAGCCCATCGCCGCGAGGGAGAGGAGCAGCAGCGCCGACGACCACAGGCCGAGAATGCCCTGCTTGCTTTCCTGAACGAACGAGAGAAAGGTCAGAAGCGGATACGACGCGTCCAGCTTCGCCGTCACCGCCTTTTTGAGCTTCATGGCGGCGAACGTCGCTTCCGCGTCGGGGAACGTCAGCCACGGCAGCGCCGGGATGAACAGGATCAGGATGATCGCGGCGCAAATCGACAGGGCGACGATCCTTCTTTGATCCACGGCGTTCCGCGCCTTGGTTAAATCAGGACGAATAACCGCCTTTTCTGACATCCCATAGCCCGCCTTCCGCTTAAAACTTTTAATTCAAATACGTGAAAATAGTTAAAACGTTTTTATTTGCTTGCAGTATAGCATGACCGCCGACCGATGTCAAGCGGTTTTTCCGGAGATCGGCGGTCATTTTTCCGAAGATCGGGAGTTCTTTTTTCAGGGTGCCGCGTTTGTTTCCCGCGATCGGCGGTCGGTCTTCGCGCGGGCCGCGCGCGCTTCTCCGGGGCGCGCGCCCGTTGTCGCGGAAGATTGTCCGCCGTTCCTTGCCGGCGGCGCCGACGTAATGCGGATACAGAGTGTATGCGCGCGTCCGTTCGGGCGGACGATCCATAGTGGATCAGGCCGTATTCCTGCCAATATAAATATGATATTTCAAAAGGGCTTGCAACCTTTGCCGGATCATGGTATGATTGTAGTACACTTCCGGCGTTCAGAAAGCCGGAACAAAATATGCTTGGAGGGACAATCGGTATGAAAAAACTCGTCGCGTTGGTGCTCGCTCTTCTGATGCTGTCCATGTTTTCCACAGGCGCGTTGGCCGTGAACGAAGACGTGACCGGCACGGTCGCCATCTACTCATCCATGTATCAGTTCGTCATCGACATGATGGACGAGGCGATCAAGGCCGAGTTCCCGAACCTGACGCCCGCGTTCGACGATACCTTCTTCTTCTACGGCGGCACAAGCACGCTGATTACCAAGGTGTACGGCGAGATGGAGACCGGCACGCTGGGCTGCGATATGCTGCTTGTCGCCGAGCCCGCGTTCTCGCTGGAGCTCAAGGAAGCCGGCTATCTGGAGCCGATCGAAATCGAGGGCGCCGACAAGCTCCTGCGCTTTGATTACGACGAAGAGGGCTACTGGTATCCCGTGCGCGTGTGCAACATGGTGCTGGCCTACAACCCCGAAATGGAGGCCGATTGGGCCGCCAAGGGCGTGACCATTCCCAAGACGTTCAAGGATTTCGCCTATGACACCAAGCTAAACGGCCTGATCTCGATGGGCAACCCGCTGACCAGCGGCACGACGATGGCGGCCGTCGCCTCGCTGACGCAGAAGGATCACTACGGCTACGAGTACATGGACGCGCTCGGCGCGAACAACGTCAAGGTCGAGTCCGGCTCGGTCGCATTGAGCAAGCTGCAGACCGGCGAGTGCGCGGCGATCATGATCCTTGAAGAATCAATTCTCAAAGCTCAGAAAGATGAAAACAGCAAGCTCGCCGTGATCTACCCCGAGGACGGCGTCATCCTGATCCCCTCCACCGTCATGACGATCGAAGAAAGCCATTCCGCCAACGTCAACATCGAGGCGTGCGAGGCGATCGAAAAATGGCTGCTGAGCGAAGAAGCGCAAAAGCTGATTCTGGAAGGCTACATGCACTCTGTGTTCGCCAACATGACCGAAGTCCCCTACAATTCGGTGGATACCAACGGCCTGATTGAAAAGGATATGGGCGTCGACTGGGTGAACTGCTACACCAATCGTCAGGAGATCCAGACGAAGTGGACGGAGAAGGTCACCACCAAATAATGCCTGCATCGTGTGTTCATACGGGCTGTCACGCGAAAGCGTGACAGCTCAGACTGTCAAAAAAGGCCGCGCCGCGGGCTTTTGCCGACAGGATGACGGCTTGCCTAAAAGCTGCCTATCGGTAGGAGTCAAGGGCGGCAAGGGGATGAGCGTACACGGACGTACGTGATTCCCCTTGCCGTCCCGC
>CAYWOS010000048.1:0-15212 GCA_964459985.1 uncultured Oscillospiraceae bacterium | reverse complement strand
CGCGCTCGATGGCCGCCGCCGCTTCGTCGGTGATCTGGCAGCCGTCGCCGCCGTAAACCTTGTAGCCGTTATACTCGCGAGGATTGTGCGATGCGGTGATCATCACGCCGCCCGCGCAGCCAAGCTCGCGCACGGCGCAGGACAGCACGGGCGTGGGCAAAAGGCGATCGAACAGATAAACCCCGACGTTAAGCGCCGACGCGGTTTCGGCGACCGTGCGCGCGAACAACGCCGAATTGCGCCGGTTGTCAAAGCCGACGGCGATGCGGGGCGCCCGACTGCGCTCAAGCAGGTACGCGCACAGCCCGCGCGTGGCGCGCGCGACGGTCACGGTGTTCATGCGGTTCGTGCCCGCGCCGATCTCGGCGCGCAGCCCGCCCGTGCCGAAGGACAGCTCGCGGTAAAAGCGGTCGCCGATCGCGTTTTCGTCGCCCGCGATCGCGCGCAGCTCGGCCGCCGTTTCCCCGTCCCCGACGGATTGCAGCCACTGGGCATATCGCTCGTTCGCCGTCATAACGCCTCCGTATTCGTAAAAAGAGCCGCCGTGAGACACGGCAGCCCTTCTTTTGTCGGTTTGTTATCTACGCTGGAGAGCCGCGTAGCACTCGCTGCAATAGACCGGCCGGTCGTCCTTCGGGAGGAAGGGGACCTGGGTCTTCGCGCCGCAGTTGGCGCAGACCGCGTCGTGCATCTCGCGCGGACCGTTGTTGTTGCGGGCGGCCTTGTGCGACTGACGGCAATCACGGCAACGGGTCGGTTCGTTCTGGAAACCCTTTTCAGCGTAGAATTCCTGTTCCCCGGCTGTGAACACGAATTCGTTGCCACAGTCACGGCACACCAGCGTTTTGTCCTGATACATGTTCCTTGTGACCCCCTGATTTTGAATGTCGATTGACGTCGGCTGACCTGGTCTTTGACCCCACACTCGCCGGCTGGAGTTTTGCTCTGCGCTTTCGCGCCCCCACGCCGCTCTCTCGGGCTTCGCCCGGCCGGACTAACCTCTAAGCCGCACCATGCTCACCGATCATTAACCGGCTTACGTGGACCGTTTCGCCTGCGACTGGCATCGGCTTGCAACCACAGCCCGACTCAATCGTCGCTATTATAAATCGAATAGCCGAAAAACACAAGCGAAATTTGAAAAAATCGTGCAAAACGCCGGAAATCACGGCGATTTGCGCCAGTCGAGCATAAAGATGGGCGGCTGCTCGCTTAAATCCTCCCGCGTAACGCGCAAAACGGGCGCGGGCGCGAGCGACGGCGCGCCCATGAGAGAGAGGAATTCGCGCTCGTCGGCGATCGCCCAGTCGCCCGTCACGTCGGTTTTATAGTGCATGGGCAGCACGACGGCGGGCTTGAGCGCGCGGACGATGGCCGCCGCGCCGGGCGCGTCGACGGTATAGTACCCGCCCACCGGGATCATCAGCAGATCCACCCTGCCAAGCGAAAGCAGCTGCTCCCGCGTCATCTGATCGCCCAGATCGCCCAGATGCGCGATCACAAGATCGTCCATCGCGATCCGCATGATCAGATTGCGCCCGCGCAGCGCGCCGCCGCGCTCGTCGTGCGCGCTGTCGATCGCCCGCACGGTCACGCCCGGCGCGACCGCGCATTCACCCGCTTTGTCGATCACGCGCGGCGCGCCCTTGAGGATGCCCACGGCGTTGTGATCGTGATGCCCGTGCGAAACGGTCACGGCGTCGACGGTCTCGCCGCATATCGGATACCCGATATCGCAGGGATCGGTGAACAGGCGAAAGCCGTCTCCGCTCTCGATGAGGAATTGGGAATGCCCGTAATAGGTGATCAGCATGGTTCGTCCTCCCCGCCGTCGTTCGATAAAAGCCCTGCGACCGCCGCCGGCAGCGCCTCGCCCGCGCGCAGCAGCGCCGCGATCATGGGCGGCAGCAGCGCGTACAGGCGGCTTTCCTCGCGCGTGCCGAGATACTTGAGCGTCAGGCGCAGGGGCGCGACGGGCTGGCGTTCGGGCGCGACGGCTTCCCGCGCCAGCCGCTTGACGAGGCTGAAGCGCGGCAGATTATCGTCCGTCAGCGCGATCCCGCGCGCGGGCGGCAGCGACGCGATCAGCAACGCGTACCGCGCGGGCGTCAGATCGAGCAAAAGCGTCTCCCCTTGCCGCGCGCACCGCCAGCCCGCGTCCGCCAGCCGCGCCGAAACGTTCTCGCCCGAGAACCGCGGGAAATCGCTGACCAGCAGCCATTCGTCCGCCCGCGCGCGGCGCAGAAACCCGCGCGGCAATACGGCGCGCAGCTCGGTTTTGAGCGCGTCGAGCGGCGTCACGCCCGTCCGCGCGGCACGAAACGGATCTTGAGCTCGTGCATGGCGGCGAACTGCCCCTGTAAATCCAGCTGATACTGCAGATTGACCTCGCCCGAGGCGTCCTCCACGCGGTAGCGCACCTGCGTGGCGAACACGCCCATGTCCAGCGCGCCGTAGGGCGTGTCGTAAGCGCCCTCGAAGCGCCGTCCCTTTTCGAACACCATGCTGGCGCCGAACTGCCCGTCGCGCTGCATGGTGACGACGCCGTGATCCATCGTGACGGTGATATCGTGCTTGAGATCGGTGTCGGGCTGCGTTTCGGTGTACTTGAGCCGCCACCGGTCGTTTTCGCCCGACAGCGTGCCCGTGGTCACCAGATGGATCGCCTCGTCGTCCGCGCCCTGATTCTGCGCAACGCCCGTGACGGATAAAAGCACCTTTTTGTTTCGCATGACCGGCCCTCCCCCGCGCCGTTCGCGCCGCTACGCCGCGAGCCGCCGCGCCCGCGTATGCTCGCTTTTCGAGTTGCGGTAGATGAAGAACGCGCCGCCCAGCGCCGAATAGAGCAGACCCATCGCCATATCCTTGAGATACTGCGACCGCACCGCCTCGGTATCGTCGCGCAGTTCCTGCGTATAGTAGGTTTCGATATATTCCTCGCGGGACATGACCCTGCCCCTGTCCGCCTCGGCGATGTTGCGCACGTGCACGTCGTAATCCCAGCCGAGGTATTCGGTATCGTCGCCCGTGATATAGGATTTCACGGCGACAAGCGTATATTCGGCGCGCGACACGCCGTTTTCCTCGTAATCGGTGTCCCCGTATCCCATCAGAACGCTGTAGCCGAGGCACAGCGTCTGCCCCAGCGCGACCGAAAGTATCAGCGCGACGCCGAGCGCGACGAATTTCTTCCAGCCGTTTTTGCCGCCGAACCTGCGGTAGAGAAGCTCGGTCAGCCAGCCCGTCGCCAGCCCGACGAGCGAAGCGACGTAGCCGAGCAGCCCCACGCCCAGATACAGCGCCGCGCCGGCAAGCGCGCCCAGAAGCGCGCCCAGCGCGCCGCGCAGCGCGTGCGCCTCGTCGTTTTCCTCGACCGCCTTGAGCTCGTTCCCGCGCAGCTTCTTTTCGCAGCAGTCCGAGTGCATTAAGCGGACGGCCGCGCCGGTATCATAATACGCGACGTCGTTTTCGGGGATGACTTCGCCGCACTCCGCGCAGGCGTACGGTCCGCCGAAACCGGCGTTTTTGAGCGCGGGGAGCGTGGTTTGCAAAAACGCGCGCAGCGTTTCGGCGCTCTTTTTGTTGACGGTCAAATGGATAACGGCGGTGATCGTCTGATCGGACGTCAGGAAGATATGCGGATCGCCGCCGACGTCGTTCGCCGCGACGATCTCCTGCGCCCGCGCCGCCTTTTCCCCGGTTTCCCCATCGGGCTCGCCGCCCTCCGAAACAGCCCTGCCCAGCAGGAGGTTCAGTAGAAAATTACCGTTGCCCGTGCCGACCAGCGTAACGAACACGCCGTCGATCATGCCGTAGCAGTCATTTTTCCCCGCCCGGACGGGCTTTAGGCCGCATTCCGTCGCGGCGCGGATCAAATCGTTCAGCAAATCGTTCAGTCCCTTTCATCAGTAAGATCGCGTCAATTCTATCATCCGACGCCCGGCGTGTCAAGAAAGACGGCGCGTTAATCCGGGGCAATCACTTCCAAAGCGATCGCGCCGCGCGGCAGCCGGCGCGCGGCATGGAAGAAATTTGTCATTTGTCCCCGAAACGCGCAGGGAAAGGCGGCGTCCGCGCGTTGTATAGGCAAAGGACGGGAGGGGTGACCGTGAGAAAACGGCGGCGTCGGGAAATCGCGGGATTGACGCCGCGCCGCCGCGCGCGGTATACTGTCCCCATATGAAGGAAACAATCCGACGGGCGCGAAAGCGCGGAAAGAGACGCACGATGAAGAAACTGTTGGTTCTGGGCTTGATTCTGGCTTTGGTTCTGACGCTGACGACGGTATACGCGGAGGACACGGCGGGCATGGCGGACACGGCGGGCGCGGCGGGCGCGGCGAGTGCGGAGGACGCGGCGGGCGGGAGGTTCGACGCGAGCGTCTGCGACACCGAGACGAACGAGGACGGCTCGGTCAGTCTCCTCGGCATTCCCGGCGATCCCGTGCCCGTCACATGGGGCGAGTTCGAGCCGCGCTTCTATCAATCGCTTGAAAGCAACGGCTTCACGGGCGAGTTTGCCTTCCCGGAGCCTCTGTTCTCCGACGGTTTATGGGTGCGCGTCATGACGCTGGACAACATCCTCTACGTCCGCGCCGTCACGACGAAGCCGGGCGACGACGGGCTGGTGGTCGAGCTGTCCGCCGTAAGCGGCAAGGAGGACGAAACGCTGTCGGAGTACGTCAAATACCTGACCGCCTGCCTGTTCGAGGCGGCGGCGCGAACCGAGGGCACATTCGGCGAAACGACGCTGTTGATGATGCACATCGATCCCGCGCTCGACGCGCGCAATTTCAGCCTTGACAAGTCCTATTGGTATCAGAACGGCTTTACCATGTATCTGGGCGTGCGCAATGATCTCTATGCCGTCGGCCGGATCGAGTACGGCGGCGAGTACGCCAAAACGCCCGTGACGGAGCTTGTGGGCAGCCCCATGCTCGAGCCGCCCATCGCCGACGGGAAATGCGACGTCGCCGCCTTCCTTAAGCGCTCGACGCCGTATTTTGACATGGTATTCGGCGGCGTGCCGGAACAGATTCTCTCCAGCGTCTCGGAAGGTCGGCGAATGCTGGCGTATACCGTCGGCGAGCAGCTGTATCTGTCGCTGTGTCTGAACGGCGAAGCCGAAACGGACTCCATCGGCAACATGCTGATCCTCGACGCCCAAGGGAACCCGCCCCATGTGTTCGCGGCGGGGCAGATCGCGCTGTACGCGCTGTCGGACATGCCCGAGGACACCTTTTACGCCTGCGCGTTCATCAACGGCGAGAGAAGCACGTGGGACGAATTGAGCGAGCTGTTGCCCTGCGCGGCGTATAACGGCGTCCGTTACTGCTGCGTGAATATCGAATTGTCCACGGAAGAAGTCACCCCGATGGCGGTGCTGTTCGGCGAATAAGAATGGGGGACGACGCCATGAAACGGTTCTGCGCGCTGCTTTTGACAATATGCCTCGCGCTCGCGCTCTGCCCCGGGGCACGGGCGGGCGATTTCTACGGCGACGCCATTCTCAACGGCAAAGACGGCACGGTCACGCTCTACAAGAAGGCGTCCGCGGGCGGCGGGACGGTCGGGACGTTCTGCAACGGCGTCACCGTCGAGTACTACACGGAAGAATACTCGCTTAAGAGCCAATGGCTCGAGGTGACGATCGAAGGCAGGGGCGTCGAAATCACGGGCTACGTGCGCGGGAGCGATCTGACGGACGGCTATGTCGAGACCGCGCCGCATACTTATGCAGTCAATACGTCGGTCGTCAAAACGTACCCCGCCGCCGAGGTCGCGGAGGACGGCGCGGCGGTGTACGGCGGCGCGGGCAGGAAAGCCGGCGTCGTCGGGCGGCTGTACGCGGGCGTTCCCGTCTATGTGCTGGGCGACTGCGGCGACCGATACTTCATCAGCGTCGCCGGCGCGCTGACGCACGGCTTCATGGACAAATCCGCGCTCCGTCTCACGGGCGGAACGGGCGCGGACGACGCCGAGATCGCGCCGATCACGGAGGGCGTCGTATACGCGTCGGACGAACCGGGACAGAACATCGTGCCGATGTATGAAACCTGCGCCAAGTATCGGGAACCGCCGTCCCGTCTCTATGACGGCGACGCCGTATCGGTGCTCGGGCAATGGGGCGATTGGGCGCTCGTCGCGAAAGAGAGCTCATGGTACGGGAAGATCGGCTTCGTCGAATCCCGGTTTCTGGACGAACAAGGCGATCACTCGCTGACCGTTTTGTACGTCCGCACGGACAAGCCGAACAACCGCCTGCTGCTGCGAAGCCGGAAGGACGAAACGGACGATTATAACGGAAAATTCTTCCCGGGCGTTCCCGTGATCGCGCTGACCGAGCAGGACGAATGGAACAACAACGATTTCACCTATGTTTCCGTCGGCGGGCAATTCGGGTATTTCAAGAACGAGTATCTGCTGACGCTCTGCGACGAACCGCTGCGGTACGCGACGCTCACGGAAACCGTCACGGTCAATCGGCGCTCGAGCAATGAATTTACATTGCCCAAGGGCGCGCGGGCGGCGCTGCTGGGATCGCGCGACGCGGACATGTACGCGCTGACGGCGGACGGGCGTTTCGTCGAGCTTCCCATCGACTGCCTGACCCCCGAGAACGACAATTATGCCTTCATCGCCAAGGTCAGCGCCTCGTCGCTCAAAATGCGCGAAGCGCCGGACGAGGACGGCGCGGTGATGCGATCGATCAGTCAGAACACCTCCGTCCGCGTGCTCCTGCACGGCGACGTGTGGAGTCAAATCGAATACAAGGGCGGCGTCGGCTACGTGATGACGCGATATCTCAAATATTGACGCCGCCTGACCGAATCTTGTGGTGTTTTCCCGCCGCGCTTGTGAAAAAAGGTCGGTTATGGTAAGATTGCGACAGGATGGATCGGACTCGCCGACCGCATTGAAAGGATGAGTACACGATGAAGAAGCCGACCGCATTTCTCCTGCTGCTGACAATGCTGTTTTCCTTCGCGCCCTGCGCGCTGGCGAAAAACGCCGACGACGCGGCGGACAACTACCCCTCGCTCGCCGCGCTCGCCGAGGACGACGGCTTCAAGATGGGCGCGGTCATCTCCTATTCGAGCCTGCGCGACGCCGAATACCTCAAAATCCTCAAAAAACATTTTAACAGCATCACCGCGAGCAACGAGTTCAAGGCGTACTCGATGCTCGACCAGCGCTCCTCGATGATCGCCGCCGACGGCATGCCCGCCGTCAATTTCAGACAGGCGGACGCCATCATGGATTTCGCGCAGGCGAACGGCATCAAAGTGCGCGGGCACGTGCTGGTCTGGGACGCCTACATGTCCGATTGGTTCTTCCGCACGGGGTACAGGAGCGGCGCGGCGTACGTCGACCGCGATACCATGCTCGCGCGGCTCGAAAGCTATATCACGCGAGTCGTCACGCACTTTGAGGAAAAATATCCCGGCATTCTGTACTGCTGGGACGTGGTCAACGAGGCGGTCGCCGACGACGCGAGCGAATGGCTCAAGGGCGACGCGAGGCATCTGCGCGTCAAGCGGAGCGGAACGGACAACCTGTTTTACAAGGTGATCGGCGAGGATTACGTCGAAAAATCCTTCCTTTTCGCCAAGAACGCCGTCGACGCGCTCGGCGCCGATATCAAATTGTTCTATAACGATTACAACGCCTTCTACTCCACCAAGCGCGAGGCGATCTGCAGCCTGATCAAAAGCGTCAACAGCTATGATGGCGACCGCAGGCTGTGCGACGGCGTGGGCATGCAGGGCTACATCGGCGGCTACGGCCAGCAGTCGGGCTGCATGAACGGAGGCGATTTGAAAAGCATCCGCGATTCAATCAATCGCTACGCCTCGCTCGGCGTCGAGGTTCAGTTGACCGAAATGGCGGTGCGCACCTACCAGAACGACGAGGCGACGATGCAGAAGCACGCCGAGTTCTACGGCAATCTGTTCAAGGTGTTCAAGAGCGTCAACGCGGGCGAAAACAAGCCGCTCACCGCCGTGACCATCTGGGGTCTGATCGAATGCCCGTCGCTGCCCAAGACCGATTATTCCTACAAGCTCAACAGTCCCTACGGCGGCCTGTTCACCGAATCCTACGCCGTCAAGGACTGCTTCCGCACGGTGATCGGGGTGCTGGAAGCCAAGTAAACGGCAATCATCGAGGATTCAAAAGGGACGAGCGCGGCGCGTTCGTCCCTCTGCGTGTCGACAAAGTCGACACGCACCGCAAAAATGAAGCTTTCATTTTTGCGGACTGCACGTTTTTCCTGCGCGGCTTTGCCGCGCGGCCGGAAAAACGCGTAAGGAACCGATTTTCTGCGGAAAATCGTTCCGAAACCACCGCGCATGTCGCTGGTTTCGGATGAGAAATGAAGGGGCGCGGCCCCTTCATTGCATCCCCGGGAGGAACGACCGGGGTTGTCGACGGTCTGAGGGACGAGCGCGGCGCGTTCGTCCCTTTTAATACGGATGTTTTCACTTACGGCGCGGGTGTGCGCGTCGGCTTGACGGTCGGGGAAGGCGAGGGCGAAGGCGTGGCGGTTGGCGCGGGCGTCGGCGTGGCGTACTCGGCGAGCACGGCGTTGTACAGGCTCTTGAGCGTGTTTTTCGACACAATGCCGTCCACCGACAGCTTGGCGGCGCGCTGATACGCCTTGACCGCCTTTTGCGTGCCCTCGCGGAACTGCCCGGTCGCCGTGCCCTCGTAGTAGCCCCATTCGGCGAGCTTCCTTTGCAGCCAATACACGTCCTGCCCCGAGGAGCCGAGCTTGATCGTGCGATTGTCAAGCGGGAGCGGTGTTTTAGGATCATAGGCATATACGGGCGGCGTCGGCGTGGTGACGGGCCGCATGACCGATTTGTCCAGCGCGCCCGGCTGACTGATGTAGACCAGTTCGGGATCGGCGGCGGCGTCCTCGTGCACCCAGACCCGCATGCCCTCCTCGACGTTGTCGTAGATCCACTTGGCGTCGGCGAGCGTCAGGCGGACGCAGCCGTGCGAGGCGCGCTGCCCGAGCTTGTTATAGGAGGATACGACCAGCGCCATCTGATCGTTGGTGGAATACAAAAGCGAATGAAAGGCGTTGTATTCGTCGATGCGCACCCAATACTGCGCCATGCCGCCGCCCCAGTTGGGGAATTCCGCCCACGTCGAGCGCCGCCCGTTCAGGGTATACGTGCCGGGCGCGGTGGGATGGGACGTCGTGCCGGTCGAGCACAAAAACGTCTTGTACAGAATGGTGTAATCCTTCGTCTGCTCGTCGTATTTCCACACCTTGGTCAATTGATTCCTGACGTCCACCTCGAAAAAATACGGAACCTTGGCGGCGGGCTTGGGCGTGGACAGGGTATCCACCGCGCCTTCCTCGGCGAACAGCGCTTCCCACGTTCTCTGATCAACCCTGCCTGTTACCTTGATACCGTTGTACTTCTGGAACTGTTCGACCGCCGCCTCCGTCTGCGCGTAGAAGCCGGTGGTCGTTTTATAGAAGGTGAAGAAGCCCAGCTCCATCAGCCGCTCCTGCACCAACTGCACGTTCTTGTTCTGATCGCCCTTTTGCAGCGTGCCCGGGAACGCGCGGTACACATACGGCGTGGGCGAGGGCGACGGCGAAGGAACGGGCGTGGGCGAGGGCGTGGGACGCACGGAACACGCGAACAGCAAGCGCTGCGTCTCGACGTCGGCGACGCCGGTCGGCGGCAGGCCGAACTCGCTTTGCATGGTCGTGATCGCCGCGGTCGTGCCGGCCAGATAGTTTCCCGTGACGTTGCCCCAATAGTAGTTCAATTCGGTCAGTTTGATCTGCAAAAGCTCGACGTCCAGCCCGCTCATGCCGGCGGAAAGCGGGCGGTAGCACTCGCCGTAGATGATCTTCTGCGTGCCCGGATCGGCGACGCCGGTCGCCTCCAGCCCATAGGCCGTCTGCACGGCGGCGACGGCGGCGGCGAGCGTATCGCCGTACGTGCCCGTCGCCTTGCCCATGTAGTAGTTCAGCTGACGCAGCCTCGTCTGCAGTTCGAGCACGTCGTCGCCCGTGTCGCCGAGCGTCAGCGGCCGCGTTTCGGCCAAGGCGAGCGGCGCGGCCAACAGGACAAGCGTGATCCACAAAGCGGCGAGTCTTTTCATCATGCGCACCTCATTATCATTCGTTCCATAAGAATTGTAGAGCCGGAAGCGGCGCAAATCAAGCGGTAATTGCTGTCAGACGCCCGCGTCGGCCAGCCTTTGCCCCATCATCACGCCCATGACCGACGCCATCATCAGCCCGCGCGTCCAGCCGCTCGAATCGCCCAGACAGTGCAGACCCCTGATGTTGGTATTGAAATGCTCGTCCATTTTGACGCGATTGGAGTAGAATTTCAGCTCGGGCGAATAGAGCAGCGTTTCTGCGCCGGCAAAGCCGGGCACCACCTCGTCCATCGCCTGCATGAAATGAATGATGTCGGTCATGGCACGGTAGGGCATGGCGGCGGTGATGTCGCCCGCCACGGCGTCGGGCAGCGTCGGGCGCAGGTTGGAGCGGGCAAGCTCCTTCTGCCATGTGCGTTTGCCGTCTAAAATATCGCCGAAGCGCTGCACGAGGATGTGCCCGCTCCCGAGCATATTGGTCAGTTCGCCCACCTTCTGCGCGTAGGCGATGGGCTGGTTGAAGGGATAGTTGAAATTATGAGACACGAGGATCGCCAGATTGGTGTTTTGGGTTTTGAGTTCCTTATACGAATGCCCGTTGACGACGGCAAGCTGGTTATCGTAATTCTCCTGGCTGACAAAACCGCCGGGATTCTGGCAGAAGGTGCGCGTTTTATCCTTGAAGGGGCGCGGATAGCCGACCAATTTGCTCTCGTACAGCGCGCGGTTGACCTCCTCCGTCACCTCGCTGCGCACCTCGACGCGCACGCCGATATCCACGGTGCCCGGCTGATGCGCGATGCCGTGCTCCTCGCACAGCTTTTCCAGCCAGTCCGCGCCGCGCCGGCCGGTGGCGACCACGACCTCGTCGGCGTAAACGTCCTCCGTTCCGCCCTTCTTTTCAAGCGTCGCGCCCACGCACGCGCCGTTCTCGATGAGCAGATTGACGCAGTTGCGCCCGAACAGAATGCCGACGCCCTGCTCGAGCAGGCGGCGCTCGACGGCGGCGTACAGCGCCTGCGCCTTTTCCGTGCCCAGATGCCGGATGGGGCAGTCGACCAGCTTGAGCCCCGCGCGGATGGCGCGCAGGCGGATGCGCTTGATTTCCTCGCCGTCGCTGACGCCCTCGACGCGCGAATCGGCGCCGAACTCGAGATAGATTTTATCGGTGTACTCGATCATGCGCTGCGCGCAGTCCTCGCCGATCAGCTCGGGCAGCTGCCCGCCGACCTCTGCGGAAAGGGACAGTTTGCCGTCCGAAAACGCGCCTGCGCCCGAAAACCCGGCGGTGATATGGCAATAGGGGCGGCAGTTGACGCACACGCCCGTTTTAACCTTGGGGCAGTGCCGCGCGCCGATCTCCGCGCCCTTTTCAACGATGACGATGCTCTTTTTGCTGCCCCGGCGCCGCATCTCCAGCGCCGTGAAAATCCCCGCCGGCCCCGCGCCGATAATCAATACGTCCGTTTTCATGGGTCTCCTCCAAAGCGCAAAAAAGCGCCGCTATCATTAAACGCGATGGCGGCGCATTTGTCAAGAATCTATCAACATTTTGTTTCATTTTATGACGAACAATTTACAACTTGTTTGCGAACGCCTACGGCATGACGTATTTGCGCATGTGCAGCAGCGCGTTTTTCTCAAGCCTGGACACCTGCGCCTGCGATATGCCGATTTCGCCGGCGACCTCCATCTGCGTGCGCCCCTCGAAGAAGCGCAGGCGCAGTATTTTCTTTTCGCGGTCGCTCAAGCGGCGCATTGCTTCCTTGAGCGCGATGGTTTCGAGCCATTTTTCATCCTGATGCTTGTCATCCCTGACCTGATCCATGATATAGATGGCGTCGCCGCCGTCGTTGTACACCGGCTCGAACAGCGACACGGGGTCCTGAATCGCTTCCAGCGCGAACACGACGTCCTCCTGCGGCACGCCGAGCTCCCGCGCGATTTCCTCGACGGTCGGCTCGCGGTCGAGCGAAAGCACCAGCCTGTCGCGCGCCTTGAGCGCCTTGTACGCCGTGTCGCGCAGGGAGCGGCTTACGCGGATGGGGTTGTTGTCGCGCAGATAGCGGCGGATCTCGCCGATGATCATAGGCACGGCGTAGGTCGAGAAGCGCACGTTCTGCGTCACGTCGAAATGGTCCAGCGCCTTGATCAGCCCGATGCAGCCGACCTGAAACAGATCGTCCATGTTTTCGCCGCGCCCCGAAAAGCGCTGCACGATGCTGAGCACGAGCCGCAGATTGCCGCGAATGAACTCCTCGCGCGCCTCGCGGTCGCCGCCGTGGACGAGCGGGAACAATTCGCGCATCCTTTCGTTGGTGAGCACGGGCAGCGTCGACGTGTCCACGCCGCAGATTTCCACTTTGTTGCTTACCATACTGACACCTCCGTCCTATGCAGTATGGCACCCGCGAAGGACGGCTATGCGGCGGGCGGGGGGAGAAATGAGAAGGCGGCCGCGCTTACGACGACATGCGCGCCATATCGGTCTGGAGCCGCGAGAGGATCTTTTTCTCGAGCCGGGAGATGTAGGACTGCGAGATGCCCAGGCTGTCGGCGACCTGCTTTTGCGTCATTTCCTCGCCGCCGCCCAGCCCGAAGCGCATCCGCATGATGGCGCGTTCGCGCGCGTTGAGCCGCGCCAGCGCGCCCGCCAGCATTTCGCGCTCGTCGCTTTCCTCGATCTCGCGGTACACCATGTCGCCGTCGGTGCCCAGCACGTCGGACAGCGACAAAACGTTGCCGTCGTTCTCGGTGCGGAGCGGCTCGTCAAGCGATACCTCGAGGCGCTGCTTGCTCACGCGGCGCAGGTGCATCAGCACCTCGTTTTCTATGCAGCGCGAGGCGTAGGTCGCCAATTTGATCTTTTTTCCGGGATCAAAGGTGTTGACCGCCTTGATCAGCCCGATGGTGCCGATGGAGATCAGATCCTCCAGCCCGACGTCGGTATTCTCGAACTTGCGCGCGATGAACACCACCAGGCGCAAATTGCGCTCGATGAGCACCGAGCGCACGGCGCCGTCGTCGCCGGGCAGCTCGCGCATCAGCGCCTGCTCCTCCTCCCACGAAAGCGGCTGCGGCAGGGGTTCGGCGCCGCCGATATAACAGATATTCCCCGCGTTCAGGCGCGTCATCAGCCACGCGAGCCAGTTTCTCACATCCATCGAACAAATCATGTCGATCTTCCTTTCGTCATCAGCGCGCCGCCGACCAGCGCGTACTCCGCACGCATGTCCGCGATGGCGATCACGGCGTCCCGTTCCCTGAAAACAACGCCCTGCCGGACGCGAAAGACGTCCGGGCGAAAGCACATAAAAGTTTTCTCCCCGCCCGCCGTGCCCGCGCGAAGCAGCCAGAAGCCTCTTGGCAGCGTCGTCAGATCGCCGGGCGAGAGCGGCGGCAGGATGTCCCTGATTAATTTGTACGGCGCGACGGCGACGGCGCGCCCCGTCGTCGGATCGGTCAGAAGATTGCCGGTGTCCAGCAGCAGGGGCACGCGGATTTCCCTGCCGCGATAGGCGATCAGCGCCGCGCCCCGCGCGCCGCCGCGGACGCCGCCGCGCCCCGACAGGCACAGCGTCACCGCGCAGACCGCGAGCGCCGCCGCCGCCGGCATGCCGCGCCGCGTCAGCAGCCCCGTCACGCCCGCCGCCAGACAGCCGCCGATCAGCACGTACGCCGTTGCCCGCGCGCAGCGCCCGAAGGCGATCATCGCCATGAGCGCGCCCGACAGCATCACGCCCGTCAGCGAGCGAAGATACGGCAGCCATCCCCATGCGGCCAACGCGTACGCCGTGCCGGCCAGCGCCGCCGCGAACGCCCGCGCGCCCGTCAGCCGACACCCGGCGCGCCGCGCCGCGAGCGACAGGATCAGCGCGTTCATCATCAGGTTCATCGCCGCGAACGCCTCGCCCGTCACAGCCACGCGCGCCGCCTCCTTACGCGCAGTATAGGAAAACGGCGCGTCGCCCGGTGTCGAACGCGCGCGCGAAAAAAAGGGGAATCGCGCGGCATCGGAATGCAATTCCGCGCTTTTTCGTGCAAAATTCACGCAAAGGTATTGCGCGTTTATGATCGTTTGTGCTATAATTCAGGCGTACCAAGGAAAGAAACGCGGGAGGGGCATCCATGCAGATTCACGTTTTCGATACGGGCAGGCAGGCGGGCACGGCGGCCGCCATGCTGTTTGCCGCACAGATCATCCGTAAGCCGGACAGCGTGCTGGGGCTCGCCACCGGCTCGACGCCCATTGATTGCTATCAGCAGCTGATTTCATGGTATCGGGAGGGCGCGCTGGATTTCTCCAAGGCGGTCAGCTTTAATCTGGACGAATACTGCGGTCTGCCCGTCACGCACCCGTGCAGCTATCATTCCTTCATGAAGCAGGAACTGTTCGATCATATCAACCTCAAGGCGTCCTATCTGCCCGACGGCAACGCCCCCGACATGCAGGCGGAATGCGCGCGCTACGATCAGGCCATCCTCGCCGCCGGCGGCATCGATATCCAGTTTCTGGGCATCGGCCGCAACGGGCACATCGGCTTCAACGAGCCGTCCGATCATCTGGTATACGGCACGCAGACGGTGTCGCTCACGCAAAGCACCATCGACGCCAACAAGCGGTTTTTCAGCGAGGGGGAAAGAGTGCCCACCTCGGCGATCTCGCTGGGCATCGGCGGCATCATGGCGGCGCGCGAGATCGTGCTGGTCGCGCTGGGACGGGACAAGGCGAACGCCATCCGCGAAACGGTGCTGCACGACATCACGCCGCGCGTGCAGGCGTCCATCCTGCGCACGCACCCCTGCGTCACCATCCTGCTCGACCGCGACGCCGCGAGCCTGCTGGGATAACGAAACGGCATCATCGACGCCCCGAAACGGGCGTCGGAGGGTGTCGACAGAGTCGACACCCTCCGCAAAAATGAAGCTTTCATTTTTGCGGTTTGCACGTTTTTCCTGCGCGGCTTTGCCGCGCGGCCGGAAAAACGCGTAAGGAACCGATTTTCTGCGGAAAATCGTTCCGAAACCACCGCGCATGTCGCTGGTTTCGGATGAAAAACGAAGGGGCTCTGCCCCTTC
>CAYWOS010000047.1:0-16749 GCA_964459985.1 uncultured Oscillospiraceae bacterium | reverse complement strand
ACCAGTTCCAGCGCGCGCTTACCGTCCTCCGCCGTCACATACGGCTCATGGTCATACTTGATGGCGTCGATCATATTGGCGTACAGCGGGGTGTGCCCGAAGCCGTAGACGTTCGGCGGGTTCTCGTGGAACCGCGCTTTCACTTCGTCCGGGTCGTCCAGAGCGTCCGAGAACCGCCATTCCTCGATGATGTTGTCGGACTGTCCGCCGAGCTTCGCCGTGCCCTTTTCGCCGAAAACATACAGCGTTTCCTCAAGATTGGACGGGTAAATGTCGGTGGTGCCCTCGATGACGCCGTACGCGCCGTTTTTGAATTTGACCAACGCGATGCCCAGATCCTCCGCCTGAATATAGTCGTGATCGAGGCGATCCGTATAGGCGAATACTTCGTCTACTTCGTCGCCCATCATCCAACGCAGCAGATCGATGTTATGGATGCACTGATTCATCAGCGCGCCGCCGTCCTGCTCCCACGTGCCGCGCCATTTCGCGCGGGCGTAATACTCCCAGCCGCGGTTCCAGCGGATGTGCGCCGTGCCGTAAAACAGCCGGCCAAATCGATTTTTGACATATGCGTCGCGCAGTTTGGAAACCGACTTATTGAACCGATTCTGATGATTGGCGCAAACTTTGACGCCTTTCTCCTTTGCCGCCGCGATGATCGCGTCCGCGTCGGCAATGGACAGCGCGATGGGCTTCTCGATAATCAAGTTACATCCCGCCGCGATGCAGTCCAGCGCGATGGCGGCGTGTTTGCCGGATTCCGTTGCGATGGCGACCAGCTCCGGCCGCTCCTTTTCCAGCAGCTCGTGATAGTCGGTGTAGCGATGAATCGTAGATGGCAGTTCGAATTTGACGATCTTATCCTCCATGTTCTCCGGGACGATATCGCAGATCGCCGAAAACTCCAGATGATTTGCTTTTGCCGCCGCAATGTGGTTGGGCGAGATCCGCCCGCAACCAATGAGTGCATATTTCATACTAGCGCCTCCGTATGTATGTTTTCTGCTTTATTCGTCAATTCTGTCTGGTTGATACTTCATATAGTCGTTGAAACGCTCGGAAAATAGCATGCCGATCATCAGAATGAAGCCGACTGTTGCCTTTGGCACTTGCTCTATTGTTGTGCTTTGATTGATGATGTCCAGCGCTTTGCACGTTTTCATAGCGTCCCTGAAGTATGCGCTTTTCTTTGTTAGGATATATTCGGCATCCCAGTAGCCGTCTTTTTGCTTGCCGGTAATGGATCTGAAAAAGTATTTCTTTGTGAGAACGGCATACTGCTTGAGTTTCCTTACCCGTTCTAAGAACAAACGCCCTCGCCGAAGCGTCGTGGTATACCCCTGATCCGTCGGAATGTCGGACAATTCCGGGCATTGTAAAGCGATCTGTTTTCTCTGCCAGACCGCCATTGACAGGCGTATCGGGTTTTGACGACATACGCTCGCGATTACATGCCGCTCCAATAACGGGTCGATTTTTGTACAGTATTTCGCGTAACTATTCCCAACGGGATAGGCTTTATCAAACAACAAGCGCGAGCCCACGCTGTTGCAAAAGCGCAGGGTACCTTCCTCACGGTACTCGTGAACCAATTGCATAAGGGATTGATTTAGGGCGGGAACAGCTTCCCTACAGCGGTTGCCCAACATGTCTCGCGTTTTATAGTTCAGGAGCGCGTCATAGATCCGTTGATCAGTGGCTTTTCTGAACAGCATAAGCTTGCGGAACGGTCGATAATAGTTGTTCTTATAAAACTCGCCTCCCGTGCCGCCAAACTCATAGGCAAAACCGTTTTCTTGAACCCATCGCGCCTTCATTGCATGCCGGTAGCTTGCCACTACGTCGTAAACGCCGTCGCCGAATACGAATCCTTCCTGAATCCAATCACAGTCGTCGGTGTAATCCGTATCAAACACCTTAAGCGGCAGACGAAGCATATCCGCTATTTGACGCGCTATAGGAACGTCCGGATTATTCTTATGCCCTGTTATCATCAACTGCGGCCTGATGCCAGAAGCATACAGGTGTGCCAATATTACTCTGCTGTCCGTTCCTCCTGTGATTACGGCGCATACTTTTTCGTCATGCACCGCGCGTGTCAGCGCCGTAATTATTCTGTTGAGGTCAGCGCTTGTTCCGAGATCCTTCAGGCTACTCAATTTTTTGCTATTTGGGGTTATTACATCGCCTTTCACTGAATAGTAAAAGCGCGGGTCGGTCGGCACGATTCCGTCGATAACCGTTCTGCCGGTCACGATTCTGTCCGTGCAGAGCAACTGCAAAATGGACGCATAATCCGGCTCAATGTCTTTGCCGCGCATTTTTCGCAGCGCCAGCAAGCTGTCGGAAAATGTCTTGCGTTCATTATCGATATAGAAACGCTGACTGCCCGAATTATCGCCCCAGAACACAACCTCTGATGTTTCCTTGTATTCGATGACGATGGTGTAAAACCCGATCAACGAGTCAAAATTGAGTTTGTTGGAAGCAAACTGTTCCGCCACGCGATTCACGCAGTCCGTCTCGGAAGACTGGTTGTCGAGCGTTGTGATGATTCCCCGATATGTCACAATAAACCGATCGGTCTCAATTCTTCTATACGAATGACCGGTTATGCCTTCTGACAGCCACGCTCTGTCATTTTTCATTGATCCGCGCCTCAATGTTCATCACGATTGCATCTGCGATTTTTTCTGCAGCGTGTCCGTCGCCGAATGGCCGATAATTCGGATCGACGGTTTGCTTTACGGAGAGCTTGCGCAGAATCTCATCCGCATTCGGTTTTGACAGCTGATTCCGGTTGTTCACCATTGTCTCCGGCCATGCAACGTAATCCATGATTGTTATGCACTGTTTTCCCGCGAAGAAAGCCTCTCTTTGCAGGCCGCCGGAATCGGTGACGATTTGCTTTGCCCGGTTGGTGAGCGATATGGAGGTTAAATATCCGACCGGTAGGGTCAGGATAATGCGACTAAAGCCTTCGCTTTTGCAGATGCGCTCCGCGCGTTCGTGATTACGCGGATGAACGGGATATATCGTCGGCGCGTCCAGAGCGTTCATCGCCTTGAGTATTTCTGTCAGTTTATCGTCAGTATCCGTGTTTTCCTGCCGGTGGCATGTCAAATAGTAGAATGCGTCCGGCACAAAGACCGACTGCCCGGCGAACGAAGTCAGATCGTTCTTGTTCTTTTCAGATATTCTTTCTCCGTAGTACAGGAACGCGTCGAACATCGGATCGCCGATGAGGACGCTCTTTCCGGCAAGGCCTTCATTTTTCAAAAAGCCCATCGCCGATTCCGTACATGCGATCAACAGGCTTGAAACGTGATCTGTACAAATCCGATTGACTTCTTCCGGATTATCGAGCGACCCTAAACGGCCGCCCGCCTCCACATGATATACGGGAATGTGAAGCTTCACGGCGGCAAGCGCGGCGGCGAGCGTTGAGTTTGTATCTCCGTATACCATCAGCGCGTCGGGAGATTCCTTTTGTAGGACTTCCTCGATTGCGATCAGCATTCTCCCGGTCATTTGTCCATGGCTTCCGCCTGAAACACCCAGATTATAGTCCGGTTTCGGGATATCGAGTTCCTCGAAGAAGATATCAGACATGTTGTAGTCATAATGCTGCCCCGTATGCACCAATACTTCGGTTGCTTTTTTTCTCAGTGCGCGGGAGACAACAGCCGCCTTGACGAATTGTGGTCTGGCGCCGACAACGGTCAGAATTTTCATGGATTCATTTTCTCCTTACCTGTTTATTACGGGACGATTGCTTCATTAGCTTGAACTGCCTAGGGTATATGCCCGGCACAGCCCGCGAGGATCCAAGATCCGTTACTTGATACAAAGGTTGTATTTTTCCAACGGCCAGCCGTCTCGCGGGACGATACCGGGCTTGTATCTTTTACGGCGCAGCCGTACGGCAACGACTGCGTGCAATTATGTAAACGCGCTCGTATAACCGTGCAAGGGCTTATTTCGCATGCCGGGCAGCTTTGTAACTGCATCAATGATGACCTCTCCCCGCCGTTCACATGCGTTTGAACAAGACAATCGCATAGATGGCGACAGCATAAGCAACGGTAAGCGGCAAGTATTTTAGCGTATATTTTCTATCCATACATATAAAATTCAATCCCATATCCATGATCCAGCATATGCTTTGCGCGACGGTCATGAATATGATCGTTCCGGTGAGCGTTTGCATGACCGCATAGCCTATGCTCGCGGATGCGATAATAATAACAAGGCGAACGCATGCAAACGCGAGATTTACCTTTTGTTGACCGATAGCGACTCGGCAATAGCTCGTACACTGAGAACAGAACATCATAACGTATTGAACGCTGAGTATCGCCGCGATCATGCCGGCTTCTTTCCATGCTTCCCCCAGAACAAACGCAAATATGTTTTCGCTGAAAAGGCAGAATGCCGCGACGGGGACGAATGAAATCATCAAGATGCGGCTGATCATCTTATACGTAAAATCCGCGAGGTTTTTTCCTTCGCTGTGATAGACGGAAGCCGTGCGAAAATAGACGGTGGATATCGGCGTAGCGATCAGGCGCAGCGGGTACTTCAGCACCCGAACGCACATGGCGTATCCGCCAAGCGCTTGGGCGCTGAAGGCTCTGCCAAGATATTGCATCGGATACTCGAAGCCGGAGTTGCTGATAAAGTTTGCCGGGTACTGAAATAGTACATAATCGCGATATGCTTTAAATACGGCGATAAAGTCGCGCGCCCGATAATGCGAGTAAATCGGTACATCGTTCCGGGCAAGAACAATGCATATCACGAGATTCGACAGAATCCCGGTAAGCAGAAAACCCCCGTAGCCAAAATGCAGGAGACCAAGCGGAATAGCAATCGCGAAATTCGCAACGGACCCGATTATCGGACAAAAAAGCAAGCGATTATACTGACCCTTCCTGTTCACATACGTATATAGCAGCCCACTGAGATTGGTAAGTATCACATATAACCATATCAGCAGCAAGGCAATAGCATAGGATCCTTGTACCGTAAACAGGACAAAGACATCCGATAAAACGGCGCAAAAAAGAATAAATACGGATGTAAGGCTAACGTTTGCTATCAGCGCCGTCGTTAGGATTCTCTTTGCCTGAGCGTCTTCCTGGGGCTTCATGATCGCTGAGTTCAGCCCGAAGGTCGTTATGCTGATCATCAGGGTAGCCGTGGAGATGATTAAGGCGTGTTCCCCATATGCGGAGTCGGGATAGATTCTACTCAATATCGGGACTGAAACGAGAGAGAGCAACTGACCGATCAACTGCCCGATTCCGACTTTGAACACTGCAGTCACAAATGATGATTTTTTGATTCTATTAAACAATTTACTTTTCATTTGGATCTCTTTCTGTGATTATCCGTCCGTAGTGACAATCGGCGGCTGCGGGCATTCCTCGCCACACCAATGTTTTCTGCTTTACCGCACGCCGCCGCGCAATGAACACGCCGATGAACACATAAAACAGGACCCAATTCAGGTAACTGCCCGAGACGAGCAGCGGACAAACGCCCACGGTCAGCAGGATCAGCGATAGTTCGGACGCAGTACCCTCTTTATCAGTAAAAATCGATTTTTTGATGATCCAAAGCAGCCCTAAGCATAGGATAATTCCTATCGGTAAGCCGAACTGCATGAAGAATTCCAATGCGATGTTATGTGGATATGCTCCGATCGCGTCGCCCCATATGATAGCACTCTTGCCGATAATCACGCGATCATTTGCCAAACCGCACCCAAAGAGCCAGTTCTGTCGAATATATGCTGTCGCTGCATCTTGTATATAGGAGCGCCCCAGGTCGAACGAGATAGAATTGGAACTGAGAATTCTGTTCAAAATTCTGTTGCTGTACCCGATACCCAACGAAGAGAACAGTCTGCTTAGCAGCTGCAATAGATCTGTCAGGCTTGCATAGACCAGATACCCCGCCAGAACTGCGGCCGACAGAACGCATGCCTTTTTCAGGTTGATAGGTTTCAGATATATCAACAGCGAAATGATCAGGTATAGGATGATACACAGAAACGGTCCGCGCGTCTCTGCCATAAACATCATTGCGACAGACGCCGTAAGCCCTACAAAATCGAGGACGTTGCCGCGCTTTCTTTTGATTCTTGACAGGAATACGGTACAGGAAAAGGCCACATTGTAGCCAATTACCTGCGAATGAGCATCTGAAGAATTAGACGAAGATGGAAAGAACACAAGCAGGATGATCTGCGTCAACAGCATAATGAACGCCGTGATTTGCAGATGATCGTAGGCATCCTCCATATCCCGCAGGGAGATTGCGATGAGATACGCGGGAATGCACCTCGTCAAAACATCCGTTATGATGCTGTACTGTATGTCGGGACGCTTGCTGAACAGTGAAGAGATATATAGTGCGGACGGTATCGCGATGAATAGAACAAGATCGGCTAACCGAATTCTTTTCAGCAATCGGGGCAGCGACCGAATGACAAGCGCGGCAAGCAGCGCATAGCAAAGCAAGGTGTCTATACTGTTGACAGAGCCCACCAGGCCGCGGACGCTTCTGCAAAACGCTTCGGTTACCGGCGCGAACAGGAACACAGTGTAAAAGAGTACGGATATTGAGCGCTCGCTGCTTATTGAACAGTTGCGTCGTTTCGCCGTATCTCTTGATAATGTTCTGTTTCTCTTGATAAAAATTCCAGAATTCATAGATTGTTGACTGTGACTCCTTTGTGCTCGAATAGAAATGCGGTCATGTGCAGATACGTTCATATCAAGTAGGTCTTGTATGCGTCTGCCAGCCTCTCCTTCTCCTTTTCCCAGCATAAGTCATTTTTCGCCTGTATAAGGTTCGTCTTGCAGGCGCGATAAAACGCCTGATCTGTCCGCATCTTTTCCACGCAGGCGTTCATCGCCGCCAAATCGTTCGGATCGCATAACAGACCGATGCCGTATTGGTTGACGATACGACTTATTTCCGGGAAGTTTGAACCGATGATCGGGGTGAGGCTTTGTATGTTTTCGAATAATTTATTAGGCAAGGAATTATAGTGGTTCGCACAAGCATTTTTTAGAATAATCATGCCCGCGTCTGCTGCGCCTACATACTTCCAGAGCTCGCCAATCGGTACGGCCGGATGGAATAGCACCCTGTTAACCACTTTCTTTTCAACCACAAGAGCGCGCAGCTCCGACAAATACTCCTCTTCGCCATTTCCGAGGATGATGCCCGCGATGCTCGGATTCATCTCGACAAGCTCGATGACAGATTCAATGCCGCGGCTTCGCATCAATGCGCCAT
The DNA here is from genome assembly GCA_964459985.1 of uncultured Oscillospiraceae bacterium. Taxonomy (GTDB): domain Bacteria; phylum Bacillota; class Clostridia; order Christensenellales; family Aristaeellaceae; genus CAYWOS01. The sequence goes on along the minus strand of CAYWOS010000047.1, from coordinate 9,435 downwards.
GATACATGATAATAAACGTATCTTCGGAAATGCCGAGCGCGCCAAGCAATTCGCGCCGGGTTTGCCGGATGATGGTTTCATCGATGCGCCAATAGTCGGGCGTACTGCGAATGACAACCGGCCGGTCTTCAAGTTTATGAACGCTTTGGATTTGATCCGCGCTGCTGTCGCAGGGGATGATGGTAAAGGCGCAGCGCTTAATCAGGAAATGTTCGAGATGCATGACGACCCATGTTCTTTTTTTGCTTCTGCCGATATTGCGTCCGATTTCAAATTCGTGCGAGTCATATATGAGCTTCGGTCTCGTGTTCTTCGGCATGAACCGCGTTGATAACCAGCCGATCAGCAGCGCCCTAATATCATGACAACTGATGACATCCGATTTTATGCGGCGGAGTTTCCTGATGAGCTTTGAGTTATCAATCAGTATAACCCGGTATCTCTTGAGCCTGGGTATATCCCGGGTCAGACTGCGAATTCCGGAGTATACGTACTCCCAGCGATCATCGGGCGCCTTCTCATCTGTGCTTACGACGATCACATGATATCCTGCCTCCTCAGCTTTTGCAAGTTCGCGTTTATTACGGCTTGCATATTGTATGCTGAGATGCGGCATAAGCTTCATATAGTTCATCGCTTGATCTCCTGCATTAATACATTGTATCTATTCATAAGAATCCTCTTTTCATTTTCCCAGCATAAGTCGTTCTTTGCCCGAACGAGATTCGTCTTGCAGGTATGATAAAACGCCGGATCTGTCCGTAACTTTTCCACGCAGGCATTCATGGCCTTCAAATCGTCCGGATCACACGTCAACCCAATGCCGTACTGGTTGATGATACGGCCTATCTCCGGAAAATCAGAACCAATAATCGGTGTGCGGCTTTGTATATTTTCGAATAATTTGTTGGGCAAAGCATAATAATGGTTCGCGCAGACGTTTTTTAGAATGACCATGCCCGCGTCCGCCGCGCCGACATACTTCCATAGCTCGTCGATTGTGACAGCCGGATGGAACAGCACCCTGTTCTCAACTTTTCTTTCGGAAACAAGGGCGTGTATCTCTGACGTATACGGTTCGTCGCCGTTTCCGAGAATGATGCCGACGATATTCGGATTCATTGAAACAAGCTCGACGATCGATTCGACGCCGCGGTTGCGCATCAATGCGCCATGATACATGATAGTAAACGTATTCTCGGGAACGCCGAGCTTCGAGAGCAATTCTCGCCGGGTCTGCCGGATTACGACTTCATCGATAAGCCAAAAACCGGGCGTGTTGCGAACGACGATCGGCCTTTCCTGGAGCTTGTATATTTTTCGCACTTCGTCCGCGGCGCAAAAGCAGCACATGATGGTAAACGCACAACGTTTGATCAGAAAGCGTTCAAGGCACGTGACGAACCATACCGCCGCTCTCGTCCTGTCTTTATTTCTGGCGATCTCGAATTCGTGCGAATCATAAACAAGTTTCGGTTTCGCCCTCCTCGGCATGCAGCATGTTGACAGCCAGCCGATCAGCAGCGCCGGTAAATCGTGGCATGACAGGATGTCCGCGCGATACGTTTTTATATACCGAGCCCATCGAAGGATTGTAACCGCTTTGTTCAAGGGAGATAGACGGCGCGCGTTGCCAAACGGCCTTGCGTCGTACAGATAGACCGGAAATCCTGCGATTTCCGTTTTTCGCGCTTTATCTTTCGGGCCACCTTTGGAAAAAACAAGGCATTCGACGCCCGATTCCTTCAGCGCGGCAAGCTCACGCTGATCCCGGCTCGCGCGATCCCATGGAATCGGGCTGATTTTTAGCACTTTCATCTGTGTGAAACCTCTCGAACTTTTATAGATCAGCATACAGTTGGAGCAGAGCTTTCTCCTGCGTGCCCCAATTGAATTCGTTGAATACGGCCTGCCTACCATTTCGCCCCATCTGCTGGGCAATATCCGGATTGTCCACAATATATCGGATAGCCGCCGTAAGCTGGTCGGTATTCCGTGGCTCTACGCATATTCCGCAATGATATTTGTCAATGATATTCCGCCAAATAACGCAATCCGTGCATATCACCGGTACGCCGCACAGCATAGCCTCAAAAATTTTGTTGTTGCCAAGCGTTCCAAGCTTTCCGCTCATGTTTATTGTATATGAGCAGGTGATCAATGCAGCTCGCGCGCCTGATATGACGGAAGGCACATGAGAATATGGAAGAATCCCCATATAGTCAATCCGTTTGCCGGAGTCAATGGATTTCAACATATCGATATCGCCCGGCCGCCTTTCCGGGCCGCACAGCTTCAAACGCATCTGTTCTATCGATTGAATCGCTTCCGTCGCGGTGTCAATGCAATACAGGTAGTTGGAAATCTGTCCGACAAAGCAAATGTAATCGGATGCTTTGTTATAAGCAACTTCTTTGCTCCATTCCGGGCGGTCAGTCATTGGGTAATTTGTTATCATAACTGTTTTTGGATTCGTCTTTTTCAATCGGTCACATATATATGGCGTGACCGAGATCATCGCGTCGAGCTTTTTTACGCTTCTTTTCTCATAGGATGTATAGATTTTCCCCAGCAGCTTCATGATTGAACGCGGCAGGTGCAGCAGATCGCTATCCGCAAACCGCGAGGCGAAGTCTTCGTGATAATCAAATATCACCTTTTTCCCACGGCGCTTGAGCTTCACCGCGTAGGGAAGCAACTCCATGTCGTGTATCTGGTAAATATCCGCGTCAAGCTTTTTAGCGAGCTGATATACCTTTCTCGGGCGCTTGATCAATCTATAAAACGCGCCCTTTTCCGTTTCGCCCGTTCCGATCAGGCGCACGCCCTCATATTCGCCGTCATCGCCCTGCGCGACCTGATATACGTCATATCCGGCTTTCGCAAGCGAAGCGCACTCCTTGATCAGTATCCGTTGGTCGTGATTGCCGTGCGTGCTGGTCAAATGGCATACCTTCGTCATGTACTGCCTCCGTATTGATGAACAGGGTTCAGTAATTCTTTCCAAGGTTCTTAAGTAAACTTTGAAACATGCACGGTTCATCTTTCAATGCCATGCGCACAGTACTTTTCATCTACCTTTGCGTCTCCCAGACGGCGGTCTGCCTGCCGCTGATGTATTTGAGCCACCCCAGAAAAAGCGCCAAGTTGATTGACACGAAGTAAAACGCAAGCGAGGTCAGTTTGCCGACAGTTCCCCTCGGCTTTCTGTTCTGTTTCGCCACAAAAACATAGTACAGGATCATGAGCAAATACGCCAAAGCTTGCAGAACAAATAACAACGTCATCATTTTTGATGTCAACATAAGAATTGCGCTGATCGCAAAAGCGATAATCATATTGAACGGCACGAGCCATTTTAAAACTCTGTGAGACCAATAGACAAAGCTGCCTTTCCTCGGAAGCAGCATGCGCCAGAACACGGCGAGCGCCTGATAGTATCCGGCGCCGTCGCGGACATGACGATTGAACGAGTCGTCTATGGAATCATTTGGCTTTTCATATACCGGGGCTGTCTCATCCATAACAACATCATAACCCGCTTGCAGAACCGATGTGGCAATATAGAAGTCTACATGGATAACGTCATCGCCGATCACCGGCAGGATGTTTTTCCTGACCGCATACAAACCGCTGTTTGCTCCCGACAGTCTGCCGATTCTTGATTCGGCGCTTTTTACCATGTTCTCATATTTCCAGAATACACCGTCGGTCGGATTGCCGTCCTGATCGGGTTTTTTTCGAAGCTGGCCGCATACGCACCCGATCCTGTCGTCAGCAAACCTTGATATCAAGTTTGCAACAGCCCGAACACCAATCTCCGTCTCCGTATCCGTGAAAAGGACGATCTCCCCCGGAACGCTCGCGATACGGCTGCGCAGCTCGGATTGACTGTGAACAATCGAAACATCCAGCAAATCGGCAGGGTAATCTATACCCGCAATGTTCTTTCGTTTTTTCTCAATATCAACCGATTCGGCAGAGCCGACAGCCGTGATGATCACTGAAACATGCGGCTTATACCCGGCATCCGTCCTATACGCGTGAGCCCTAAACAGCTTAAGGAGCAACGGGTATATGGCGTAGGTAAAGATCGGCGCCAGTATTGATATGACAAACAGAATATACAGCGTTTTAATCATTTTTACACTGTCACTTTTTCAGCAGGTATTTTCTGAATGTGCCGAACGCCTTAAACGTTCTCACAAAGTCGTCCTTGCTTGTCAGGCACTCTCCAAGCTTCATAAGGCAATACTTCGGCCGAAGATAGAACTTTTTTCTCGCATAATTACAGAACTCAACCAGTTCCTGACTGCTCGCCTCCGGCGTTGATATCACGCAGTTGTGCAAACCGTCAGGGGTTACCCATTCATCGTAACTATGCGCAATGATATAGTCGTGTTCTTTTGCCCAAGTCCACGCTTCCGTGCCGGGATATACGATAAGCGGAAAGTACTGGACCGTGTCCATCCGCAGTTTCTTGCTGAACTCAAGCGTTTCCATCATCGTCTCTTTTGTCTCGCCGGGGTTTCCGACCATGAAGCAGCCGTGCACGCGCATGCGCGCCTTTTTGGCGGCGTCATTGAACTTGCGGGACATCTCCAGCGTGATGCCCTTGTGCATCCCGTCGAGCACCTTCTGGCTTCCGCTTTCATATCCGACGACGACAAGGCGGCATCCTGCCTTTTTCATCAGCACCATCGTATCATATTCGAGCGTAACGCGGCACTGAACGACCCATTTGAGCTTTACTCTGTTGTCGATCATCAACCGGCAAAATTCTTTGACGTTCTTTTGGTCTACGGCAAAATTATCGTCGTCGATCAGTATCTCCTTAACCTCCGGGAAGTTTTCGGTAATGTACACGCACTCGTCAAACAGATTCTTTGCGCTGCGCTTGCGGTACGCTTTGCCGAACATGACCTGGGAGTACATGCAGTAGAAGCACTTGGACGGACACCCGCGGCTGGAGAAAATGCTGACCGTCGGGTAGCTGACATGCGCATAGAAATAATCCTTGATGTCAAGGTACTTTTTATACACTTCTGCAACGAAAGGCAGCTCGTCCAGATTGTGTATATACTCTCTGTCCGGCGTGTTTTTAACGGCCCCGTTCTCGAGATAGCTGATGCCCTTTACTTCTGACGGCGGTACTTTGCCCTCGATGGCGTCGGCCAGTTCCGGCAGCGTGTAATCATATTCATGACGGGCGATGAAATCAATATTGTCGTTATTCGATAGAATCTCGTCGGCGCAGGCGGTTGCATGCGTCCCTACAAGGCAAACCTTGGCCGCAGGCAGCGAGTCCTTGACGCTTTTCGCAAAGGCCAAATCGCTGTTGATGCTCGGCGTCGATGTGTCGATTACAACAAGAGAGGGGCGGAAACGCTTGATTTTCTCGAGCGTTTCTTCTTTCTTCATGCATTTGGCCGGAGCGTCAATCAACATGATCTCATGCCCGGTCTGATCAAGCACACCCGTAGCATATGAAAGCCACAGCGGGAAATATATCGTGCCGCTCTTTGTTACGGCGGGACTGCGGGAAGATTTCGAATATTTATCCAGAAACGGAGGGTTGAGCATGACGATTTTCATTTCTTGATATTCTCCTTATTTGCTTCTTATCTTTGTGACAGCGTGAATCGCGTACGATATAAAGTATGCCGCGCTCTTAACCGGACCGAATCCGCAGTATCTTCTGTACGTCTCCCATTGGAGCTTCGCTGATTTCGCCTTGTTGGATGTCAGCGAATTCGTCGATATCCTGTATTGCGCCAATATTTCGGGCATTCCGTAAGCCACATACCCGCGTTTCAGGATTTCCGCCCAAGTAAGCTGATCTTCCGTGTGCGACAGGAGCGGCATCTCAAAAGGACCGACTCGATCTCTGTCCACAACTACGGTTAGGCAGTATATCAGCGTATTGCGCAATACCTCCCGATAACGCATCTTTGGCTTGGAATCAACGTATTTGTTGAGCTTGTTGCCATTTTCGTCGATCAGTTCATAACTGGTGAACGTAAAAGCGTAATTGTTCTTATCCATGAAATCTATTTGTTTCTCCAATTTGCGAGGCTCCCATAAATCATCGCTGTCCAAGAAGGCGATATATCTCCCCTTTGCCATCTTAAGCGCCGCGTTTCTCGCTCTTGCAGCGCCGCCGTTGCACGCCGCGTTGATTACGCGGATTCTGTTGTCGGCGCCAGCATATTGCTCCGCGATTTCTTTCGTTCTATCCGTTGAGCAGTCATTGGAGATAATCATTTCCCAATTTTGGTAGGTTTGAGCTTTCACGCTCTCTATGGTCGCGGCGAGAGTTTGCTGCGCGTTATACGCCGGAGTGATAATCGACACAAGATCATGCTGCATTGCGTATCCCTTTCACGGTATACTCGTTCCATGCTATATAAGTTTCTTGCCGGCTCGCCTGAATTCCTTCGCCTGCTCTGTAGTCGGCCATGTAAAGTATCTTCCGTTCGCCACGTCGTTAGGTCTTGGCCGCAGCGTGCCGTCCGCAGTCTTTTTTATGGCGTCAATCATGCACTCGCCGCCAACGAGTTTGGTTTTCTTTATGAGCTGGAACATGGACTTGCAATCGGAAATGTCTACGGATTTTTGAACGCATATCGCTCCGTCGTCGATCGCCGCGCTCATCAAGTGTACTGTCGCGCCGCCGAGCTTCTCATTATTATACAAATACCAGAACGACGGCAAACAACCGCGATAATCCGGCAGCAAGGCTCCGTGAACATTGAGGATTCCGTATTTCGGAACGCCAAGCAGCTCCGGCTTGATGATCTGCGGCGCAGAATAGGAAATGATCAGGTCGGGATTCAATGCCCTGACGTGCGAGACATAGCTTTTGCTGTTTACATCCTTTTCCACACGATACTCGGCGCCGATCACCTTGGCGGCGTCCTCAATGGAGCATGTCCCGCCAAACCGCTTCAAGCCTGACAGCCGATCCGCCAGACATTGAAGCTTTCTCCAAGCTTTGACTGTTCCCATTTTTACGCATTGAAAAAAGCCGAACCATTTCAGCATGTCCGAGACTTTATTCTCTACCGAACTCTTCGCGTGGTTGTCGACCACTTCCAGTATGTTGCAAACTTCAGAAGCCTTTACGATATTGGCGGGAATAAAGAACGAGTCCTGCTGCGTCAGAACAATGACCCTTAATCCTTTTGCATTCATCGCGCGTACTCCCCGATTATTTTCGCCCGTCGGCGCATAAGCCGCGCCCGGCGTTTCGCCGTATCTGATGGCAGCGTCTGCGGACAGGCATGTCCCGCCGTGTTACGTCTTTGATGCATCGATACGATGCTGCGGAATCGTCGTTTGGCTTTCTTGAGCCGCGCGCTCGAGGTCGGCTTTCAGGCGCGACATATCGATTTTGAAGAGCGTCGCAGCGATACAGCCTATCGTCAGACCGATCAGCTTCAAATCATACAGGCAGGACATATGCTCCATATAGTAGATATCGAGGCCCAGCCGCGTCGGCAAAACCCTTTCGCGATATACGGACTCGTCCATAATCGAATCGCCATAGATATAGTCGTAGACAGCCGACGTGCTTGTGAGTCCGGGCGTTATCGAGCTGACAATCGCGCTGCGGCCGCCGCGTGTAATTTCGACTTGATCGACCGATGCCGGCCGCGGCCCGACCACCGACATTTGGCCGAGAAAAACGTTGATCAATTGGGGCAGCTCGTCGATCTTCGTCCGACGCAGAAACGAGCCGAATGCGAATATCCGATTGGCGTCCGGCCGCAGGCTTTTTTCATTTGCCGCTTTATCCACGCGCATTGTGCGGAACTTGAACATACGAAATACTTGATTGTTTCTGCCCACCCGTTTCGCTATATAGAATACGGGACCCGGATCGGATAACTCAATACCGATGATTGCGACGATCCAGATCGGGAATAAAACAATCAAAGCGATTCCAGATGCGCATATATCGAAGAGCCGCTTAATTACTCTATACATACATTGCTTCTCCACGCATTTTTGCTGAAAATCGAAGCCTTGCTATAGTCTAAGGAACACTGATTCAAACGCCTCGGCGTATATGCATCCCGCCTGAACGCCGCGATAGGCGGCCAACCCCTCGATCGCTTCCTTCGAGCGCGGGTGCGGATACTCGCGCATCACGCCGGAGTACGCGGCGAGCGCTTTCAGTTTGATATCAAGCCCCTCTCTGCCGATCTCCACGAAATAGTTCGGAGTAAAACGATTCGCCGAAGAATCAAAGGACCATTCTGTTGAAGACGGTACTTCCATATACATAAATTGTTTCAGCGAGGCCAGTCCGGGCTTCCTTTGAAACAGCCGGCTGGCCGCCTGCGCCGCATAGGATGTCTGAACGTGATCGTTGTTCGTATCGGCGGGATGATGCGTGATGATGGCTTCCGCTTGAAAATCCTCGATACAGGACTCGATATACTGGACAATCCGTAAATGCGGGACGGTATTCATTTGGATATTCGGGAAATCCGCGGCATAGCATTTTTCGACCCCGAGGGTGCTCATCGCTTTCTTTTGATCATCGGGCAGCGTCGCCGAAATGTTCGATCGAGCCGCCGCGCGGCTGACCATCGTGGCTATCGCAACCTTGTGCCCGTCCCGCAGGAGCCTATGAATCGTTGCGCCCGCGCCTAATACCTCGTCGTCAGGATGAGCCGCCACAATCAAATAATTCATTGCGAATTCCCTCTTGCCAATCTCATGGATGATGAGAAACCCGGCGCAAATGCCCGCGCATCATGCTGCGAAGGCTCACAACCGCCAGTACCTGAACCCAGCCGCGTCGACGGCTTTTTTATCAAGAATCGATTTCACGTCAATCAGCACGCAGTCCTCCGCCGTTTTTGATTTGTACAGCTTTTTCAGCTCATCCGGCCCGAGCGCCTTGAACTCGTCGTGCGCGACGGCCAGCACAACGCAGTCCGCATCGTGGATGTCTTCGAGCTTCGTCAGCTTCACGCCGTACTCGTGCTCGGCGTCGCGCTCGCTCGCCCACGGATCGACGACTATCGGGTCGATGCCGTATTCCTTTAGTTTGTCAATGACGTCGGCAACCTTGCTGTTGCGCGTGTCCGGGCAGTTTTCCTTGAACGTCAGGCCGAGAATGACGACCCTGCACGTTTTCGGCGCTTTGCCGGCGAGGACGAGTTGCTTGACCGTCGCTTCGGCGACGAACGCGCCCATGCCGTCGTTGACGATGCGGCCGTTGAGAATGATCTGGCTGTGATAGCCGAGCTTTTCGGCTTCATAGGTGAAGTAATACGGATCGACGCCGATGCAGTGCCCGCCGACCAGCCCGGGGCGGAAGCCCAGCGCGTTCCATTTGGTGTTCATGCCGTCCACGACCTCGGCGGTATCGATGCCCATGCGGTCGAACACCATGGCCAGCTCGTTCATAAAGGCGATGTT
>CAYWOS010000046.1:0-17744 GCA_964459985.1 uncultured Oscillospiraceae bacterium | reverse complement strand
CTGCCGGTGCCCGGCCCGCCCTTGGTCAGCGCGAGCGCGGGCGTGATCACCTGCAGGTTGGTCACAAGGCTCATCAAAAGGTTATAAAAGATAATCGGCGTCATGCAGGGGACGGTGATTTTGCAGAATCGCTGCCACGCGTTGGCGCCGTCGATTTCCGCCGCCTCATGATACGTGCGCGGGACGTTTTGCAGCCCCGCCAGGAAAATAACGATCAGGTTGCCGCTCAGCCACACGGCGATGAGCGCCAGCGAGGGCGTCACCAGCGCGCTGGAATCCAGAAACTTGACGGGCGCTCCGCCCGCGAGCCTGACAAGATAGTTAAAGAAACCGTGATTGTAGTCGTACAGCCATTTCCACCCCAGATACACCGCCAGCGCGGGCAGCACGTAGGGCAGATAAAAGACGGCGCGGAACAAGCCTCTGGCGGGCACCCTGCGGTTGAGCAGGAGGGCGACGATCATCGAATAGACGATGCTGCCCGCCACCGACAATCCGGCGTAGGAAAGCGTGTTCAGGAGCGAAGCGTAAAACTTGGAATCGGCGGTAAACAGGCGGATGTAGTTGGCGAACCCCACGGGCTTCATCTCGCCCAGCCCGTTCCAGCTGAACAGGCTCAAGGCGAAGGACGCGATCATCGGCAGATAGGTAATGCACACAAGCCCGATCACCGAGGGCGTCAGGCAGACCCACGCCGCTCTCGTCTCGGCGCGGTCGTATCTCGCCTTTTTTCTGATGGGTTTTTCCGTCATGCCCGCGTCCTCCCCGGATGAAGCGTTCTATCCAAGCGGGGGGAACGCGGGCGCGTTCCCCCCGAGGAATGCGTATGTCCGATCAGTCCACGACGATGGCGTCGCACATTTCGGGATAGATTTCGTTGATCACGTCCTCCGCCGTGCGCTCGCCGCTCCATACGCTCTGCAGCGCGGTAAAGAGGATTTCGTTGGTGGTCACCTGCGTGTTGGGCGTATAGTACCAGCAGGCGGGCTTGGCGTAATTCATGGTGTAGTCAATGAGCACCTTTTTGCCGGTATCGATATCCTTGAAGGGATACTTCTCATTGCCAAGCCACGCGTTCACGCCTTCTTCGGTCTTGTAGTAGTACTCGGACTTGGGCAGCCAGATGCCGGTGAGCACCAGCGAATCCCAGTTGGATTCCTCGCGCGTGTACCACTTGACGAACTCATAGGCGGCTTCCTGATTCTTGCCCTTGAACACGCCGGTGAGGCCCGAGGTGCACAGCGTAACCTGCTCCTTCATCACGGGCAGCGGCGCGATGCCGTAATTGATGCCGAGGTTCGGGAAATCGGTGCCCAGACGCCACGTGCCGTCGGTCGTCATGGCGACGGTGCCGCTTCCGATGCCGATGCCCACGCCGTTATCCTCGGGGATGACGTTCAGGGGCGATACATGCTCGACCAGCGCGAGATCGGCGACCATCTGAATGGATTCGATCGCTTCCTTGCTGTTGATGAGTACCTTATTGCCGTCCTCGGAGAACCACGCGCCGCCGTTGGACAGCGCCCAGACCTCCATCTGCCACGTCCAGTTGTTGACGAACGCGCCGTACTGCACGATCTTGTCGGGGTTGAAGCCTTCCTCGCCCGGGTGCTTGCCGCCCTCGTCGATGGTCAGGCGCTTGGCGACCGCCACGAACTCGTCCCACGTGTAGGGCTTGTCGGCGGAGGGATACGGCTCGCCCGCCGCGTCGAACATATCCTTGTTATAATACAGCAGAAGGATTTCGTTGCAGCTGGAATAGCCCACGGGCGTGCCGGCATCCTTGAAGGTGATGCAGTCCATCGGCTGCAGCGCCTCGCCCGCGTACATGTTCGATACGTCGGCCATGACGCCGTTGCGCGCGAAATACAGTACGGCGTTCTCGTTGACCATGCCGCAGTCGGGCAGCTGATCGGCGATGGCGTAGTTCACCAGCGTCTGGGTGTACTCCTCGTTGGGGATCTGCATGGGCTCGACGAAAATCTTGTCCTGCATGTTGTTGAAGGCGTCCAGCGCGGTCTGCACGCTGTCGGCTTCCGTTTGATTGCCCCAGAAGGAATAGGTGATGTGGACGCGGCCGTCGCTTTCCGCCAGTGCGAGCAAGGGCAGCAGCATCACAAGGCACAGGATCAGGGCGAACAGTTTCTTCATGATGGTTCCTCCTTTTTGATCGTTCCTACGCGGCCCCGGAAGGTTATTCGATTAACCTTCCATCTGGTCATAGAATACCAGTCGGGATTCCAAAAGTCAATAGCGAAAATGCGCAAATCAACCATTTTTGACGGGTTAATTTATTGACCAACCGTTGACAGGAGAAATCAGTTATGCTATAATCCAGACAATCGTTTAACTGATCGTAAAGTTGGTGATGACCATGGCGACCATGCGCGACGTAGCCCTGCTGGCGGGCGTATCCACGGCGACGGTATCCCACGTGGTTAACGGGACCAAAAAACTCTCGCCCGAAACCACCGAGCGGGTGCTTCAGGCCATTTCCGAGGTTAATTTCGTACCCAATACGCTGGCGAAATCGCTCAGGAGCGGGCAGACGCACACCATCGGCGTGCTGGTGGAGGATATTCGCGGCCTGCCCGTCGCGGATATCGTCAGCGGCGTCAGCGAAACGCTGTCCAAGGGCGGCTTCAAAATGCTGCTGCACGATCTGCATCTGCTGGAAAAGCTCTATAACCAGTACGAGCAGATCGGCATGTACCGGCAGCGCATCAACGACGGCGTCGCGCTGCTCAAGGCGGCGAACGTGGACGGTATTATTTACGTGGGCATGCACGACAGGCATCTGGATTACCTGTTCGACCCGATGGACACGCCGCTCGTGTTCGCCTACTCGCACGGCACGAAGCTGGATACCTACGTGACCTATTCCAACGAGGATTCGGCCGCCGATCTGACAAGGTATCTGATCAACAAGGGACACAGACGCATCGCCGTGATCGCCGGTCACCCGCATTCCTACCCCACGGCGCGGCGGATGCAGGGCATTCAGGCGGCGCTGCAGCAGGTCGGGCTGGCGCTGCCGGAGGAGTACATCCGCTACGGCAACTGGGAATACCTTTCCGGCGAGGAACAGGCGCGCGCGCTGCTCGCGCTGCCCGTCCGTCCCACCGCCGTCTTCGCCATGAACGACCTGATGGCCGCCGGCTGCATCCGCGCTTTTAACACGGCGGGGCTGTCCATCCCGGGCGATATCGCGGTGGCGGGTTTCGACAACCGCGAGGTCGCCGCCTATCTGCAGCCGCCCCTGACGACCGTTCGCCTGCCCACCACCGAAATCGGCGCGGGCGCCGCGCTGCGGCTCATGGAAAAGATCGCCAATCCATCCGCGCCGCCCGCGCGGGTGATCATTCACTGCTCGATCGTCGAAAGGCAGTCGGCGTAACGCAGGGCGCGCCGTCGGGCGTCCCCATGCGCCCGCACAAATCCACAGACGGTGCGGGACGGGCAAGCGCCGGTGAATCGCTCGCAAAAGAAACATCCACGATATGTTGTGATCATCGGCAAATTAGACGGATGCACGCCATCCGTTTTTTTGCGCGCAATATCTCGATGCCGCCTCAAAACGCGCGCCTGCATCCCTCGAATGACTGACTCTCCCCGATGTCCGGCAGCGCGCCGGGGATTGGCGGCGCGCCGCAATGGAGCGCAGTCCTTCCTTGACAGGTTTTTCGGCGATGTGGTATAATATGAAAGCATTCTATCGGACCGAGGTTGAGATTTCCATATATGAAGCTTTACAAAAGGGCTTTTCCGTTTCTTCTCGCGCTGATATTGCTCGCCGGCTGTGCCGGGCGTCAGGATGGCGGAAGAACGATTATCGACGGAGACGGATGCCAAGTCGTCATCCCCGCGCAGGTCAGGCGAGTGGCCTGCCTGAGCAAAATACTCAATATGGTGGCTTCGCTTGACGACGTTGAAAACATCGCCTATATTTCAAAGGCTTCCTACGATTGCATAACTGACTTTGCGCGCCTGATGTTCGACGGGATAGAGGATATTCGCGTCATCGAAAACGACGCGAGCGTTGAAGAACTGCTGGCCATGGACTTTGACGTCGCCTATATCATTGATCCCGAAACCGCGGAAAGCTATCGGCGCGCGGGCATACCCGCCGTGGTGCTTTCCACGTATTCGATTGACGAGCTTATCTCCTGCTTTGATCTGATCGGCGAGATCTCCGGCGGAGAGGCGGCGAGACGGGCAGAATACTTCCGCGAACATACCGAAACGATCCTGAAAAAAGTCGCCTCCGTGATCCCAAAGGACCCGGAGGAACGGCCGACCGTATACTATCTCAACGCGAATGCCGGCATCGATCCGTGCATGACGGACGGCGCCCATACCCTTTTCGCGGAATGTGTTGAGGCGGCGGGCGGAAAGCTGGCCATCGGCGAGCGCGGCAGGAATTTTGCCGTAACGGCCGAATCGCTGCTGTCCGCCGATCCGGATTTTATCGTCGTCGGCGGAACCAATCAGGCACAGGCGTATGACGCCTTGCCGCAAAGCGACCTCGCGCGCGGCATGTCGGCGCTTCGCGACGGGAATGTCTATCTCTGCCCTTGCAGAATTTTCCATTGGGCGCGCGCCGGCATAGAAACGCCGTTGTTCATTCTCTGGCTGGCCTCGGTGCTCTATCCCGATGCCATTTCATCCGCGCAGGTTGCCGACGCCGCTTCGGCGTTTTACCGGGATATGTACGGCAAAGCGCCGGACGCGGACAGTATAGCCGCTGTTTTGGCCGGCAGAGAGGAATTCAATCACATTGATTGATGCGTTCGCTTGTCCGATGCGGAAATCAAATCAACGGAGAAAGATGGTTTTTCTTGTTCTGTTGCTGATACTGACTGCGTCGGCGGCGCTGTTGATCGGCAGATACGGAATCGATGCGCGTGATCTGGCCGCCGCCGTCCGGGCGGCGTTTGCGGGTTCGCCGCAGGAGAGCGCCGCATTGGGGATTGTCGTCAATCTCCGGCTGTTGAGAGTGATCGCGGCAGCCTTGATCGGCGCGGCGCTTTCCTGCGCAGGGATCCTGTATCAATCGCTGTTTTCCAACCCGCTCGCCTCGCCGGACGTGCTCGGCGTGCAGGCGGGTTCCTGCGTCGGAGCCGCGCTTGCCATTTTGTGCGGGCTCGGCGGGCCGCTCGTCATTGCCGCGTCGTTTCTGGCTGGGCTGATCGCGGTCTTTCTCAGCATGGTCATATCTGCCGCGATCAGAGAAAAATCCCGCACGGCGCTGGTGCTGGCGGGCGTCATCGTGGCGGGTCTTGCGCGCTCGGTGCTCGGGCTGGTCAAATTTCTCGCCGACCGTGACAACGCGCTGTCCGAAATTGTTTTCTGGGAGCTTGCTTCGCTGGCAAAGGTCAAGTACGGAGAACTGGCGTTCATGGCGCCGGGGATCATCGTCTGTGTGGCGCTGGTTCTGGTGTTCCGCCGCCGGCTCGACTATATTGCGCTGGGCGACGGCGATGCGCTCGGGCTCGGAGTAAACATCCGGCTCGAAAAACCAATCGTCGTCATGACGGCCACGCTGCTGACGGCGTCTGCGGTCGCGGTAGCGGGAAACGTGGGATGGGTGGGGCTGATCATCCCGCAAATGGCGCGAATCATCGCGGGGCAAAGCTACGTAAAATCCGCTCCCGCGGCGGTCATTCTCGGGGCGATTTTCCTGATCGCAGCCGATACAGCCGCGCGGAGCATCTGCGGTTCGGAGCTTCCGCTCTCAATCATCACGGGGATCATCGGAGCGCCGTTCCTTTTTGCGGCCCTGATTCGCGGGAAAGGAAGGATGGGAATTCTGTGAACGAAAGCATGGAATTGACGCCGATATGCGTTAAGAATCTTTCCTGCCGTTATCATCGGGACAAACCGGTGCTCGACAACATCAGCTTTACGCTCGGAGCCGGTGAGATCATCACGCTGCTCGGGGTAAACGGCGTGGGAAAATCAACCCTGATGAAAGCGATCGCGCGGTTGATTCCGCGCGACGGCGGAGAGATTGCGGCGTTCGGACGGGATATCAACGAATACAGCGTCAAGGAGTTTGCGCGCCTTGTTTCCTATGTCGGGCAGAATGACGCGGACTGCTGCCTTTCGCTGTTTGAATATGTGCTGATGGGAAGGAATCCGTACCTCGGCGCAACCGCGAAAGCGCACAGCGCCGACGCCGCGCTCTGCATCGAATGCATTCGCCGGATGGATTTATCAACATATGCGGAAGTCCCGGTTGCCAGATTGAGCGGCGGGGAGCGCAAGCGCGCCAAGCTGGCGCGCGCGCTTGCCAAGAATACGCCGGTGCTGCTGCTCGACGAGCCCCTGACATCGCTCGACCTCAACCACGAGCGGGATATACTGCAAATAATCCGCGGTCTCGCCGCGGAAGGGCGCTCGATCGTCATGAGTACGCACAACCCCGCGCACACGTTTCTTCTGAAGTGCAAAACGCTCGTCATCCGTCGGGACGGAAGCGCGGTTTCGGGCGCGTATGACGACAAAGAAATCATCGATACGATTCGTTCAACCTATGAGGCGTCTCTGACCATCACGAACAGCATAAACGGCTTCATCTGCCATCCAAAGGCACTGGAGCCGCAGGAGGTGGCAAACCTGTGAATATCGCGGCGGCCGTGAACAAAGAATACCTGCCTTACGTTTATGTTCTGGCGAAATCCTTCAGGCTCAACAACTCGGCTCCGTGCGATATGTACATACTCCACGGGGAACTGTCAAGCGACGACATATCCGCGTTTACCGATTACGCCGCGCGTCTGGACATAACCGCGCGCTTCATTCATGTGGACAACCGGCAATTTGAAAGCTTCTCGTTTGCGGGCAAGGCGTACCTGAATTATTCTGTGGAGTGCTGGTATAAGTTTCTGATACCCGAGTTCTTCAAGAATCTCGACCGGGTTCTGCTGATGGATATTGATATGGTGATCAACGGGAACATCGAACCGCTGTATCACACCGATCTGAAGGGCAATTGTATTGCGGCAACGCCCAATCACCGGCAGGTCAGCCATCGGAAAAGGCTGGACTTGCCGGAGGGTCAGCTCTACGTCAACGCAGGATTGATTCTTTTCGATATACGGCAGATAAGGGAATTGCTCGGCGAACGGATTCTTTTTGAAACCCATTCGCTTTATCCCGATACCCTTCTTCCCGATCAGGACATCGTCAATATCGCGTTTGCCGGAAGAACGCTGTATCTTGACGACAAGCGCTATAACAGACAGTTCACCTCCGGGGAACCCGTGAGCCGGGAGGAGTACCGCGCGATCAGGAAGAACACGGTGATTCTTCATTATATCAAGCATACGAAACCGTGGAATAAGGAATACGTCGGCAGACAGCGAGGCATATACCTCCGCTATCTTTCACGGGTTTATCCTTTCAGGGCGCTGCGGCTTTGGTTCGCCGGATTGTACGCCGCGCGCGGCGGCGGGAACGGCTGATGGAACGCGAAAATATCATCGAAGCGCTGACCGCGTGCGAGAAGAATCCGCTGCGGAAGCTTGACCCGCGCATTCTGATCAATCCGGATCGCATGGAAATCATTCTTCTGTGTCTGGCAGGACGCGAGATACTATCCGGCAAAGAGGGCGCAGGCATGGCGCTGTACCGCCGCTGGATTGATCTTGTCAACGGCGGCGATGAGTTTTCAGGCGGCAGGCCGGAAACGCGCTATTTTTCCGATTACGTCGAAAAACGCGGCTTCGACAGCTTTTGTTCGGCGTTTGCCTCGCTCATCCGTTCAATGGCGGAGAACGGGTTCGACAAAGAGCGCTTCATTCCTCTCGACATAAAAGGCGTGCCCATCAACGGACGGCACAGGACGGCGGCGGCAATCCTTACGGGAAACGATCTGTGGGCGCGCGATTATCCGTGCCTTGATATCGCCTGGCACTGGAGCTGCGGGCGGCTTTGCTCCCAAGGATTTGACGACGGCGCGATTCTCATGCTGCTCGCAGAGTATTTCCGGGTGATTCCCGGCTGCCGCGCGTTCATTTTGCCTGAATACGAAACGCTTCCCGTCTGCGGGGTGCGCGTGCCGGGAAGACACGCGGCGGTCATTCCCGGACTTGTCGGAACGGCGCGCGTTGCGCGCCAAACGTCGGGCGGCAAACTGTATCTGTTTTCCCCGACCGTGCCGGACGACGTGCTCAAAGCCGTGCCGGACGACGCCGAAATCCTGTGCGGCGAAAGCGCCGGGCAGCTTTTTGACTCGCTGACACGAATGAATGAAACGCGGAAGGAGGGCGACGAATCATGTCAACCGTCACATTGATAATCGGCCGCGTGGCGAGCGGAAAAACCACGTACGCCTCGCGGCTCAACGCGGTTCTGCTTTCGATGGACGAGCTTACAGAGGGGGTTTTGGGCGATTTCATGAACATCGGCAACAGAGCGTTCATCGAAGATGCCGCCAAGGAGTATTTGTTCCGAACCGCGCGCCGAATACTGGCGCAGGGCGCCGACGCCGTCCTTGATTTCGGCTTTTTCACCCGCGCCGAGCGGGAAAGAGCGCGGGCGGTTTTTGCCGGGTTTGACACGCGATTCCTATACATCAACACGCCAAGCGCCGAGTGCGAGCGAAGACTGACGCGCAGAAACGCGGATTTGTCCGCTCCCGGACGGGTCAATCGTTTGATCTCCCCGGAGAAATTCAAAGTCATCGACAGTCGGTTTCAGGAGCCGCTGCCGGATGAGTATGATCTCGTCATCGACTGGCGGGAGTAAAGGCGGTGCCGGATGAATCCTCCTCTTTCACAAAAAAAGCGGCTTGTTCCCGTGGTATTCGCGGCCAATGACGGATATGTGTCCTGTCTGCGCACGGCGATCTACTCGCTGTGCCGTTCCGCTTCGGCGGAATGCGATTACCGCGTGTATATTCTGTACACATCGCTGTCCCGCGACAATCGCATATTGCTGGAGGAACTGCCGCGGAAGCTGTTTCCCGCCCGCCGCGTAACGGTCAATTGTCTCGACGTCGGCGACAGCATCGATGCTCTCTCCGGAATCATCGGCGAGAGGGCGGAAGATATCGCGCATATTTCCGAAGAGACCTACTATCGGTTTCTCATCCCGGAGCTCTTTTCATGTTATGAGCGGGTGATTTATCTTGACTGCGATCTTGTCCTGCTTGACGATATCGCGCTGCTTCTCGACTGCGCTGTGCCGGGAGCGGCGATATGCGGCGCGGTCAACGCGTCCTCCGGGCCGCTTTGCCGTTACATCGAACAAAAACTATGCATTCCCGCAGAGAAATACATCAATGCAGGCGTGCTGATATGGAACACAAAGCTTTGTCGCGACGCCGGGATCATCGGGCTTTGTCGCGGGTTTGCCGGGCAAAAACTGCGCATGCTCGATCAGGACCTCATGAATCTTGCGCTGAACTGCGGCGAGATATCGCGCGGCATCATTGATATGCGCTGGAACCTGCAATGGCATCCCTTGCTGAAGGACGACTGGAATCTCAGCGAAACGGTGTCCGACATGTATTTTCGCGCGCTGTCGAAACCGGCGATCATTCATTATACGTCCGGCAAAAAACCGTGGGACATGCAAAACGCGCCGCTTGCCGCATACTACGTCGCCTTCGCCCGGGCGGCCGGAACGCTGCCGGGCAACGCCAAGAAGCCTGCGGCAAGCGGGAAGCCGCGCCCGGCGGTATCCGTGATCATTCCGGCGTACAACGCCGCCGATTATCTGAACGCCTGCCTGGACAGCGTGCTTGCGCAGTCCTGCCGGAGCATGGAAATCATCTGTATAGACGACGGTTCGGACGACGCGACGCCGTCGATCCTTGCGCAGTATGCGTCGCGCGACGACAGGCTGCGCGTGATCAGCCTTTGCCATTCGGGAGCGGGCGCGGCGCGCAACGCGGGGCTTGACGACGCGAATGGCGAGTACCTGTACTTTCTTGACGCTGATGACTGTCTTTGCCCCGGTGCGCTTGAAACGGCGCTTTCGGCGGCCCAAAAAGCATCGGCGGATATGCTTGTCTTTGACGCTTTCGTATTTGACGGCAGGAGCGGTGAAACGCGGGAAGCGACATGGTATCTTGATCGGCGCCTGATCCCTCCGAAACGACCGTTCGCGGCGCGCGAGTTCCCGGACGCGGTGTTCTCGCTGAGCGGGGGAAACGTGTGGACAAAGCTTTACCGGGCAGATTACATCGCGTCGCTCGCACTGCGCTTTCAGGACATTCCGGGCGCCGACGACACGTATTTTTCAATGCTTGCTTCCGCCATGTCCTCGGCTACGGCTGTGTGCTGCGAGCGTCTTGTCCGTCACCGCGTCAACAATTCCGCCGGACAGATGTCGAACTCGGCAAAGTATCCCATGAGCCAGTTCAAGGCCTTTCTGTCTGTCAAGCACAAGCTTGTATGCGAAGGCGTTTTCCCCGCATATGAGCGGAGCTTTATCAATCGCGCTGCCCGGAACTGCCTGCGCGCGCTCCGGCTGATGAAAAGCTACGATGCCTACTCGCAGTTTTACGAAATGCTCCGCGCGCATATTTTCCGCGCGTTGGGTATCGCCGATCGGCCGCGCGACGATTTTTTCGACGGCGATATATATGAAAAAATCAACGATATCATCCGTATGCCTCCCTCGCGGGAGAGCCACGCGATACATTCCGTGCCGCCGGCCATCCCCGGCAAGAACGAAACGGCGCCGGAGACGGCCGGCAAGCCCGTCGTCGAAGTATCCGTGATCATTCCGGTGCATAACGCGGCGAGGTATTTGGGCGAGTGTCTGGACAGCCTGACTGACCAGACGCTGCAGGCCGCGGAGTTCATTCTTGTGAATGACGGCTCCGATGACAACAGCGCGGATATCATCGCTTCCTATGCCGCGAGGGACAGTCGTATACGCGTGATCAATCAACTAAACATGGGCGCTGCGGCGGCGCGCAACGCAGGGCTTGCCGCCGCACGCGGCGCGAACGTGATGTTCCTTGACGCGGATGACGTTTTCGACGCGGAGCTTCTCTCCCGGACAAATGCCGCCATCACGTCGTCAAAGGCGGACATACTCATCTTCGACGCGTTCAGATTCAAGGACGCAACGAAAGAAAAAAGCACATCGTCCATGCTTCTCAACCGCCGCTTTCTTCCCGACAAGCAGGTGTTTTCGAGGAAAGATATCCCGGAGCACATCCTCAACATCACGCTCGGGGTGGCGTGGAACAAGCTATACAGCGCACGATTCCTGCGAGAGAAGAACCTGTCGTTTCAATCGCTGGCGAATTCCAACGGCGTATGCTTCACAATCTGCTCTCTTGCGCTCGCGGACAAAGTGGCGGCGCTTAAGGAGCGTCTGGTGTATTACCGTACAGGCAACCCGGAAAGCACGGTCGGCAGGGTGTCGGAGCATCCCTTCTGCTTTCTGGAAGCATGGCGAGAAATCAAAAAGATACTGCGCAATACGCCGGACGGCGACGGCGGCAACCTGTTTGACACGCTCCGGCAAAGCTATGTGAACGCAGCCGCATTCTACTGCATGAACAGACTGGGTGAAATGAAAACGCGCGACGCTTTCGAAACGCTCTACCCGGTGCTCCGTGCCGAGCTTCCGCATTTGCTGGACGGGCAAAGTTTCGGGATGGCATACTTTCATTACGATTTCCTTGCCGAATGGTACGGAAATATCACATCCTATGATGCCGAAACCTATATCCGAAACAGAAAGGTCGAACTGCGGGACGCAGCAGCCGTTTCGCGGCGATAGGACGCCTGATGACAACGCGCATGCGCAACAGCGCGAATCTTTTCCGTGTTCGCTTCTTTTTAATCAGACAGACAGTTGAGTATGACTCCGTCTCCCGCGCCCTTAATCCCGCCCGAACACATCGCGCGTATAGACCTTCTCGCTTACGTCGCTCAATGTCTCCCGGTCAAACCGATTAGCCACGATCACGTCGCACATGGCTTTGAAAGAAGCTATCTCCCTGATGACGCGGCTGCCAAAGAAGGCGTCCTTTTTCAGCGTCGGTTCGTAAACCACGACCTCCACGCCTTTGGCTTTAATGCGCTTCATCACGCCTTGAATGCTGCTTTGTCGAAAGCTGTCGGAGTCGGTTTTCATGGTCAGGCGGTATACGCCGACGACGGGGTTCTTCCGCGCCGGATATCCGGCCAGTCGGAGAATGCGTTCCGCGATATAATCCTTCCGCGTGCGATTGGCGTCCACGATCGCGCCGATGATGCTGTTCGGCACATCGTCGTAGTTCGCCAGCAGCTGCTTGGCGTCCTTGGGCAGGCAATATCCGCCGTAGCCGAAGGACGGGTTGTTGTAATAGCTGCCGATACGCGGATCAAGGCACACGCCGTCGATGATGGCTTTTGTGCTCAAGCCGCGCATCTCGGCGTAGGTATCCAGTTCGTTAAAGAAACTGACGCGCAGCGCCAGATAACTATTGGCGAAGAGCTTCACCGCCTCCGCCTCGCTGGGACTCATAAAGAGCGTATCGATATTCTTCTTGACCGCGCCCTGCGCGAGCATATCCGCGAAAACACGCGCCGCCATCCCGATCCTTTGATTGCCGGCAGGCACGCCCACGATGATGCGGGAGGGATGCAGGCAATCGTACAGCGCCCTGCCCTCGCGCAGAAACTCCGGGCTGAACAGGATGTTGTCGCACGCATACTTCCGGCGCACAGATTCTGTGAAGCCCACAGGCACGGTGGATTTGATGACCAGCACAGCGTCCGGATTGATCGCGATCACCTGCCGAATGACCGACTCCACGCTCGAAGTATCAAAGCAGTTCATCACAGGATCAAAATTCGTCGGCGTAGAGATGACCACGAACTCCGCGGCAGCGTAGGCTGCGTCGCCGTCTGTGGCAGCGGTCAGATGCAGCGGCTTTCCGGCCAGATACTCCTCGATCTCCTGATCGATAATCGGCGACTGACGCGCGTTGATGGCGTCCACCTTGGCAGGGATGATATCAACGGCCGTTACTTCATGATGCTGCGCCAGAAGAACGGCATTCGACAGCCCCACATAGCCCGCGCCGACGACGACGATCTTATGTACAGATTGTTCGGTCATGCTTTCCATTCGCCGCACTTTCCCCATTGTCAGCAGGAACCGCGACATCCGCGCCGTATCGCAGAATATCCCGATCCCTCCCGCATTTCAGACAGCTCTCCGAAGGAGCGACGCCGCATCCGTTCCCGACAGAATCCCTCTTATCCGCCACGGTGACGTCCGCGCGCGTCGAAGTTCAGTCAGCGCCGCGGGACTGTCATGTCCGTATTCGTTTCGATGAACTCTATGGAGCACCAGACCGTCCGCAGGATGCTCGCCTCATCGCCCAGCGCGATCTGGACCTGCTTGCGGTTCTTATTGACCTTGACAATCTTGGCGGACATATCCTTCAGAGGGCCGTCGACAAACTCCAGTTTTGTTCCCGCCTGTATCGCGTGCGAGATATCGATGATCCCCCGGTATTTCTTAAGCCATGTGACAAACTCGGCGTCCGCGCCGCGCAGCGCACGTTCCCCGTCGTCATACTGCAAAACCTTGAGCACGGACTCATTCGCCTGTATGCCCTGCCAGTCAGGCGTGCCGTTTGATTCGAAAAACACATAGCCTGGAAGCATCGGACACGTGACCTTTCGGATACCGGCAGCCGTCGGCCGCCAGCGAACGGCCTGCGGCGCAAGCGCGGCGTACCCGGCGGCATGAAGATGGAAAACGACCTTTTGCTCATGCCCCGACAGGCAGAACAGGCAGTATGCGTTTGCATTGTCCGCGTTCAATCGATGCCTCCGGCGTCCGAAAGCTCCTCGGCTTCGGTTATTTCGTCCAGTATTCCCGCCGCCCGTATCCGGCGACGACAACGGGCAAGGCGGCTTGATGAAGCGCGCCGCGATGAAAGCCATGGCGCTCAAAAACAACATGCGATCCGGTCAGGTGCGCTTCGCTCGTCATACAAGCGGGGGACCGACGGTTTGCCGGGATGACGGCTGTTCAGCTATCTATCGACAGGAACAGTATACTCATTATTGACGAAGAATGCAACTAAAACCTGACGGAAAAGCATTTGAGCACGACCGTTCGGCATCTCAATCCTCCCTTGATTGCTCTGTAAAACCGCATTCCCGCGAATCCAAGCGGACATGTGACGCCGACGGCAGAAGTCCGCCGCGCTCCGATGCTTCCCAGCCATCGGCAAGCAACGCGTGATCGGACGCCGTACGGCGCTGCGCGCAGACAAAAACGTCGCCCAAGCCGTGGCATGGAACGGACGAGCCCAAGCTGCGAGACGTATTTCCAGCGAACAAATAAGGCGAACAGAAAAAAACCCTATCGCAAAAGCAATAGGCTTCCGATCTGGCAAAGCAGGTTCAAAACAATACAATTAGGCTACAGGTGCATTTTGAAATGGGATTCGTTTCAGAATGCGCCCTTTTACACCGGCGGATGGGACTGTGATGTCTGTGCGGTTGACGAAGAGCAGAGCTTCCTATAACCATGCAGCGAGAGTATGGAAATGCCTATGCTTGCCACGGCGACCGCCGCCCAACACGCGTATACGCCCTGCCACCCGCTAAACGCGCCTTGCATCCAGCCGGTGAACGCGCCCGCAAGGGCTGAACCGACGTAAATGAAACTATCGATCAATCCTGCTACCAAGCCTATGCGCCCTGCATTGTCATAATCCAGCGGCATTAGCGTTGTAATCAACGGGTTTGTGCCATACAACAACGCGCTGATTAAGCCCATGAGCAACGCACATACGACCATAGGTGCATTTGGTGTCACGCACAGCGCAAGCGCGGGCAGTGCGCAGGCGCCCATCATCAACCCCGTAATATTAGAGAGAGTCGGAGGCAGCAGAATGCTTTCATCCTTATATATCTATATAGATAAAGCAAGAAGGACGCTGAAAAAGTCATGGACGGCGAGTGAGCGGCGATCGAAAAATTGCACGGCGAGGGCGCGCTTCTTCCTGCACAAGGAGCAGTTCGGCAGGAGCTATCAGTACGACGCCAATGGCAACGTGCTGTCCACCAAAAACCTCGCCGCGCTGCAAAGCTACGCGACGTACGACGCCTTCAACAACATGCTCTCCTACCGTCAGCCCGGTCGTCCGAGCGGCGACAAGTTCACCATGACTCACGGTTCGACCGACGCCGAGAAGAAGACGCATTTGGTCAAAACGTCCAAATCGCCCCTTGACATGCATCAGGAATACACGTATGATAACAAGGGAAACGTGCTGACACAGAAGACGCGGAACAGCACAGGTGCGACGTTCATCAAAGGCGAAACCGCATACACGACCGACCGGAACTATGCGACGGAGCAGACGGACGCGCGCGGCAAGACCGTTTCCGTGACTGACCCAGATGGGCAGACGGTCAGCTACGCCTACGACGCGCCGCGGCGCGTGACGGGCGTGCAGACGACGGCGGATGAAACGGCGCGGAGGTTGTGTGCTATACCTACGACATGTGGGGTAAGCCGCTTGATACTTCCGGCTCCCGCGCCGCCACGCTCGGCATCCGGGAGATGACCCTTTGAAGCCGCCCGAAGGCTACGAATGGAAAGGAAGAGAAACTCCTGAATCGGGTCAAGGCAATTATTACAGTCCGGAGACGAATAAATCGTTGCATCCAGACTTGAGCTATCCAGATCCGATCGGACCGCATTGGGATTATTGGGGGTCGGGTGATGGGAAGATAAGAATTTTTCAGCCATAATAAGGAGGATAACAAAACGATTACTTATCAAGGCTTTTTCGTTGGAAAGCGTTTGCAAAAGAAAGAATTCACTCCATCAAATACCGTTGACCATGAGCATTGTAACATGTGTGGAGCCAAATTTTCTAGTAAACCCAATGATTTACATGTTGGTTTTTCGACCGAAGATGGCATTGGATGGGTGTGCCCGGCGTGCTTTGAATACTACAAACATGAGTACAAGTGGACGGTTTCTGAATAAATCGCAAGATGCTATGGCATGCGAGTAGCCTGTCGGATCGCATAACGGGTTATTCTCTTTATCCGCACGCAGTTGTAAATTATTCCCTATCCTGTTACTCCTTTCATATAGGCACTAACCGGGGCAACCTTTTACCGTATACAAGCAATGATTGAAAGTACTATGGATGGCATATGGGAATCGTCCTTGATTAAGGTATCATCATTTCTTTATTCAAGTGGATTTTGAAGAAATAATCGGAAGTGACAATGAAGTAATAACAATACGGAAGGACATCAAAATATGAAAAGATTCTTGCTGAAATTCTCGCCCAGGCTGAAAATGTTGGTAGCTTTATGCATCGCTTCAGGTTGTCTATGCGGTGTTTTGCCAAAATCGTATGCAGAGGATCCTAACAAACCGATGCGCATAGCAGTTTTTCCGCTTTTTGCCGAGGAAATCCTAATAGATATGGTTGGACCGAACCGTATTGTTTACGTCGGACATGAGTATTTGGAAAACGGAGAAGCCTATTCGCCAACAATGGCTTTGACAGAATCCATATGTGGTAATAATTGGCAGAATTGTAATGAGGAGTATCTATTATCCCTTGAACCTGATCTGATCATTCTAGCAGACGACTTGGAAGAGGCCTATTACAATCATGATTTGTTTCCACTGTTATCGGATGAGCAAATCGCGGTTTTGTTTGTTCATTCTCCAGAAAACTTGCAAGATATTATGAACACAATTTCTCTGCTGGGAAAAACTGTTTGCGAGTCCGCAAAAGCCAATCAGATTCTTGAAAACATGGAACAGGAATTATCATTGATTGAAGATACGCTACAGTTGACTCCGATCAATAAATTGAAGGTCGTATACTATGATGCTTGGCAAGATACATTTTCCATCGTATCAGAGCAATGTGCATTGCAGAATCTTTATAGCGGCAAAACTGAATTTGTCAATATCGACGATGCTCTTATAGCAGATTGGAATCCTGATATCATTTTCTTTAATGCAGCATGGCTGGATACAGACGGCTCGGTTTTGAGTATAGATAATCAATATGCTTGGAGCAAAACCTTGAGTATATTGACTAATCGAACCTTATCAAAAACAACTGCCATTGTAAAGAATAGAGTATATCCGATTAATCTCCATGCCTCTCATTATATCACCAATACAATAAAGGAAATCATACAGTATGCTGTGGAAAAATGAAAGTTCATTCATACTGTTAATAATGGTAGGAGTTGTTTTGTAACCTATATTAGAACTGGATAAGGTACAATGAGTTGCGCAAATTCAAGAAAAGGGATCTGTTCAAAATAAGGGACAAGGTCAGCGTCATCTGGTAGAATGAAGTAGCAAGACAAGCATTATGCTTTGACCTCTAAAGCAAGTTGGCTATTCTGAAGCGCAAATCATGCTGCCGTTTCTGAATGCACCCATTTTTGCACCCCAGCCAAATCCGTTTCAGAATGCAGGAAAAAACCGCAATTATAAATGGGATGGGTGCATTCGTATCCGCATCCTAAAATGGGGCAGAAGAATAAGTACCCGAAAAGCCCAGTAAACAAGGGCTTTTCGGGCATAAGAAAAGACGCCGATATCGTACTCATATCGACGTCCTTTGATGTGTTCGGACATCGGGGTTGATAAAACGCGACAGTCCTAATTGAGATAGCGTATTCATTTACAGGTTGATACACGGATTCTATGATTGGATACGTTATTAACGCCGCCCTGTTCTGGCGGAAAAACGCTGGAGTAAAATGGCGAAGAGC
>CAYWOS010000045.1:13039-18626 GCA_964459985.1 uncultured Oscillospiraceae bacterium | reverse complement strand
AAGATGGCGCAGTACATCTTCACCGAACGCAACGGCATCTACATCATCGACCTGCAAAAGACCGTCCGCAAGATCGACGAGGCGTACATGTTCGTGCGCAATCTGGCGATGGAAGGCAAGACCGTGCTGTTCGTGGGCACCAAGAAGCAGGCGCAGGAAAGCATCCAGTCCGAAGCCGAGCGCTGCAACATGTTCTATGTCAATAACCGCTGGCTCGGCGGCATGCTGACCAACTTCCGCACCATCCGCACACGCGTCGACCGCCTGAACGCCATCGACAAGATGGAGCAGGCCGGTCAGTTCGACGTGCTGCCCAAGAAGGAAGTCATCAAGATCGAGCACGAGCGCGAAAAGCTCGAGGCGAATCTGGGCGGCATCCGCGAAATGAAAAAGCTCCCCGGCGCGCTGTTCGTCGTCGATCCCCGCAAGGAGCATATCGCCGTCGCCGAGGCGCGCACGCTGGGCATTCCCATCGTGGGCATCGTTGACACCAACTGCGATCCCGACGAGATCGATTACGTGATCCCCGGCAACGACGACGCCATCCGCGCGGTCAAACTGATCGCCGGCAAGATGGCCGACGCCGTGCTCGAGGGCAAGCAGGGCGAGCAGGGCGAAGCCGACAGCGACGCCGACGACGCCACCGACGCCGAATAATCGGGATTCGCGTTTATCAACAGACAGGAGGAATTCACCATGGAAGTAACCACCGCGTTGGTCAAGGAACTGCGCGAACGCACGCAGGCCGGCATGCTCGATTGCAAAAAAGCGCTCGTCCAGAACGACGGCGATATGGATAAAGCGATCGCCTATCTCCGCGAGAAGGGTCTCGCCGCCGCCGCCAAGAAGGCGGGCCGCATCGCCGCCGAGGGCGCGGTCGACAGCTACATCCACATGGGCGGCAAGATCGGCGTGCTCGTCGAGGTCAACTGCGAGACCGACTTCGTCGCCAAGACCGACACCTTCAAAAACCTGTGCCACGATATCGCGCTGCAAATCGCCGCCGCCAATCCGCTCTACGTCAGCCGCGAGGAAGTCCCCGCCGCCGTGCTGGAGAACGAAAAGGAAATTCTGCGCACGCAGGCGCTCAACGAGGGCAAGCCCGAAAAGATCATCGAGAGGATGGTCGAAGGCCGCATCGAGAAGTA
Source organism: uncultured Oscillospiraceae bacterium (assembly GCA_964459985.1). Taxonomy (GTDB): domain Bacteria; phylum Bacillota; class Clostridia; order Christensenellales; family Aristaeellaceae; genus CAYWOS01. The sequence continues at coordinate 17,478 of CAYWOS010000045.1, read as the reverse complement.
TTACAAGGATTTCTGCCTCGTCGATCAGCCCTTCGTCAAGAATCCCGACATCACGGTGGCGACGCTCGTGAACGAGGCGACGCTCGCCAGCGGCGAAAAGATCTCCATCCGCCGCTTCGTGCGCTATGAGCGCGGCGAGGGCATCGAAAAGAAAACCTCCGATCTCGCCGCCGAAATCGACGAGCTCACCAAAAAGGCGTAATCCATCGGGACCGCGCGCGGCGATAAGCCCCGTCGCGGTCTTTTCATGTCGACAGCGAAAAAGGACGGCGGGCGATATGCAATACAAACGGGTGCTGCTCAAATTAAGCGGCGAAATGCTCGGCTCGGCGGGGAAAACCTTTGATTTCGACGTGCTCGACGGCGCGGCGCGGGCGCTGATCGCGGCCGCGGGGCGCGGCGTGCAGCTCGGCGTCGTCTGCGGCGCGGGCAATATCTGGCGCGGACGGCAGGGTAAGGACATGAACGCCGTGACCGCCGATCAGATGGGCATGCTGGGCACGGTGATCAACTGCCTGGCGCTTTCCGACGCGATCGCGCGGGCCGGCGGGCGGTCGCGGGTGTTTTCCGCCGTCGATATGCCGCGCGTGTGCGATGCTTACCGCGCCGACAAGGCGCTTGAAACGATGGAAAACGGCGGGATCGCGCTGCTGGCGGGCGGCTCGGGCAACCCGTTTTTCTCGACCGATACCGCCGTCGCGCTGCGCGCCGTCGAACTGCGCGCCGACGCCGTGCTGCTCGCCAAGAACATCGACGGCGTGTACGACAGCGATCCGAAAACGAATCCCGACGCGAAATTCCTGCCGGCGATCACCTACGAACAGGCGCAGGACATGCGCCTGCGCGTGATGGACGCCGCCGCCTTCGCGCTGTGCGCCGAAAACAAGGTGCCCGTCGTGCGCGTGTTCAAGCTGGACGATCCCCAAAGCATCCTCAAGGTGCTCGCGGGCGATCCCATGGGCACGACGCTGACGCCGGCGCGCTGACGTCCGTTTCATTTGACAAGGATTGCCGATATCGCTATAATGAAGCGGTATCGGCATTTTTGGCGACGCGCCGCGCGCCGTTTGATCGGATCGGACGGGCGGCGGCGGCGTTCATGAAAAACCGGGGGCGACGCCCCGTTTCGGAGGCGATGAGCATGCTGACCCAGGCGCCCAAGGGGACCAAGGACGTTTTGCCGCAGGACAGCTATCTGTGGCAGTATATCGAGGCGAAAATGCGCGCGGCGGCGGCGCTGGCGGGCTACCGCGAGACGCGTACGCCGGTGTTTGAGCACACCGAGCTGTTCCTGCGCGGCGTGGGCGACACCACCGACATCGTGCAGAAGGAAATGTACACCTTCAAGGACAAGGGCGACCGCTCGATTACCTTAAAGCCCGAGGGCACGGCGGGCGCTGTGCGCGCCTTCATCGAGGGCAAGCTCTACGCCGAGCCGCTCCCCTGCAAAATGTATTACCTGAACGCGCCCATCTTCCGCTACGAAAAGCCGCAGAACGGGCGTCTGCGCGAGCATCACCAGTTCGGCATGGAGTGCTTCGGCGCAAAAGCGCCCACGGCGGAAGCCGAATTGATGACGACGCTGTACGGGATTCTGACCGATCTGGGGCTGAAAAATCTCGTCATGCACATCAATTCCATCGGCTGCCCTTCCTGCCGCCCCGCCTATCATCAGAAGCTGCGCGAGTTTCTGGGCGCGCGGATTCAGGAGATGTGCCCCGTCTGCCGCGAGCGGTTCGACCGCAATCCCCTGCGCGTGCTCGACTGCAAGGAAGAAAAGTGCAAAGAGATCGTCAGGGACGCGCCGGTGATGATCGACTGCCTGTGCGACGACTGCCGCGCGCATTTCGACGCGCTCAAGGCGCTTCTGGCGGCGCAGGGCATTCCCTTCGAGGTGGACAGCCACATCGTGCGCGGGCTGGACTACTATACCAAGACGGTGTTCGAGGTGGTCATGCAGTCGGGGCGCGAGGGACTGGCGCTGTGCGGCGGCGGGCGGTACGACGGGCTGGTCGGGGAGCTGGGCGGGCCGGATTGCCCGGCGGTGGGCTTCGGCATCGGGACCGAGCGCATACTGCTCGAATTGGCGAATCAAAACCTTCTGCCCGAGTCGCCCTCGGTGTGCGACGTATTCGTCGCGCCGCTTTCGGACGATATGCGCGCGCCGGCGTTCACGCTGACGACGGCGCTGCGCGAAATGGGCGTCAAGGCGGACACCGATCACGCGGCGCGGAGCTTAAAAGCGCAGTTCAAGTTTGCCGATAAGCTCGGCTGCCGCCTGATCGTGATGGTGGGCGGCGACGAATGGGCGCGCGGCGCGGCGCGGGCGCGCGATCTCGCCACGCGCGAGGAAAAGGAAATCCTGCTGGACGGCGCGGCGCGGACAATCGCCGATCTGATCAAATAACGCCTGCATTTGCAAGGGAGGATCAACATATGGAACGCAGCCTGATCGCGCGCGTCAAGCGCGGGGAAATCAACAGGATTCAGGGGTTCGTCGAAAACATCCGCAACAAGCGCACCATGGCGTTTCTCGTCGTGCGCGATTACTCCGGGCGCATCCAGCTGACCGTCGAAAAGGAAAAGTATCCCGAAATCGCCGCCGTCGTTGATCAACTGACCGTCGAATCGGTGGTGAGCGCCGAGGGCATGGTGGTCGAAAACGGGTACGTTAAGCTGGGCGGCGTGGAAATGCTGCCCGAAACCATGACGATCGAGTCGATCGCCGAGCCGCTGCCCATCACCAAGGACGCCGCCATCGACGCGCGGCTGGACTATCGCTGGGTCGATCTGCGCAGCGACCGCAATCTGCTCATTTTCAAGGCGCAGACCGAACTGGTCGCCGCCATGCGCCAGTACCTGCTCGACCGCGATTTCCTCGAAATCCATACGCCCAAGCTCATCGGCGCGGCGAGCGAGTCCGGCTCGGACGTGTTCGAGCTGAAATATTTCGACCGCAAGGGCTATCTTTCGCAAAGCCCGCAGTTCTACAAGCAAATGGCGATGGCGGCGGGCTTCGACCGCATTTTCGAGGTCGGCCCCGTCTTCCGCGCCGAGAAATCCTTCACCAACAAGCACGCCACCGAGTTCACGGGTTTCGATCTGGAAATGAGCTATATCGATTCCTTCCGCGACGTGATGAACATCGAGGCGGAAATTTTACAGGCGGCGCTGCGCGACGTGAAGGACAAATACGGCGATCAGATCAAGGAATTGTTCGGTCTGGACACGATCGTGCCCTCGCTGCCCTTCCCCGAAATGAAGCTGCAGGACGTGTACAAAGAGCTTGAGGAGCGCTACGGCTATACGACGGAGGAATCCGAGAAAAACGACCTGACCACCGACGCCGAGCATCTGTGCGCCAGGCTGTCCATGGACAAATTCGGGCATGAATTCCTGTTCGTCACCGATTACGGCCCTGAAAAGCGCGCATTCTATCATATGCGCGACGAAGCGGGCAATCCGCTCGGGTACGACCTGATCTGGCGCGGCACCGAGATCACCACCGGCGCGCAGCGCGAGCACCGCTACGAGCGCCTCAAAAAGCAAGCGGACGAAAAGGGGCTGGGCGAGGACGTGAAATTCTACATGGATTTCTTCCGCTACGGCTGCCCGCCGCACGGCGGCTTCGGGCTGGGCGTCGACCGCCTGACCATGCTGCTTTTGGGCATTCCCATCAAGGAAGTCATGTTCCTCTTCAGGGGCCCGAACCGCCTGACGCCGTGACGCGCCGCGCGATGTTGCGCATTTCCGAAAAATCTGCTATACTGTGAAATACCTGTAAGGAGGTGCTTTTGAATGCCACAAAAAAAGGACAATCTTCCCATCAACGCCGATGTGGATCTTCAGAACGGTGGCACAATCACCTATGCGAACGAGGTCATCGCCATTATCGCGGGCGTTGCCGCCAATGAAATCGACGGCGTCGCCGGCATGTGCATCAGCGGCGGTTTCGGCGATATCATCGGCAAAAACCGCAACATCACGCGCGGCGTCAAGGTCGAGATCGGCAGCGAGGAAGCGGCGGTCGATCTGTTCACCATCATCGAATACGGCAAGCCCATCCAGAAGGTGGCGTCCGAGGTGCAGGAAAACGTGCGCAAGGCGATCGAGAGCATGACGGGGCTGCATGTCGTGCGCGTGGACGTGCATGTGCAGGGCGTCAGCTTTGAAAAGGAAAAGATCGCCGCGCAGTCCTCGCTCGAGGCGGCGCATAACAACCCGGTGCTGGCCGAGCCCGCCGGGGACGCAGCCGAAGCCGAAGCCGCCGCGCCGTGCGAATGCGACGAATGCGCGGCTGAAGCCGCCGCGCCGTGCGAGTGCGAAGCGCCTTCGGAGGAAGCCGCCGCGCCGTGCGAGTGCGAAGAATGCGCAGCCGAAGCCGCCGCGCCGTGCGAATGCGGCGAATGCGCAGCCGAAGCCGCCGCGCCGTGCGAATG
>CAYWOS010000045.1:0-12939 GCA_964459985.1 uncultured Oscillospiraceae bacterium | reverse complement strand
CCGCGCCGTGCGAATGCGGCGAATGCGCAGCCGAAGCCGCCGCGCCGTGCGAATGCGAAGAATGCGCGGCCGAAGCCGCCGCGCCGTGCGAATGCGGCGAATGCGCGGCCGAAGCCGCCGCGCCGTGCGAATGCGGCGAATGCGCGCCCGAAGCCGCCGCGCCGTGCGAATGCGAAGCGCCTTCGGAGGAAGCCGCCGCGCCCGAAGCCGCCGCGCCCGAAGCCGCCGCGCCCGAAGCCGAAGCGAAGAAGGATGATACGCCCAACGATAAGAAACGCCGTCCCCGCAAGCGCTCGTGAGCGCGCGTCATGAAAGGTGGTCAGGAATCTTATGAAGCTGAAGCTGATGGATCGCGTCGTCCTCTTTCTGTGCGCCGTCGTGGCGCTGGTCTGCGGGGCGGCGGCGATCGTGCTGTCGCTGGGCAAGGCGGCGATTGACTTTGGCGCGGAAGGCGAAGGCTTTTCGCTCCTGCGCGTCCTTTTGCTGGCGGCGGGCGTCCTTTTGCTGCTGGCGGGCGGCTATCTGGCGTGTCTGCCGCATCGCGTCAAGCGCGACAGGAACGGCTTTATCGTCCAGCAGACCGATAACGGCGAACTGCGCATCGCCATCAAAGCGATCGACAGCCTCATCAAAAAGTGCGTCGATATGCACGAGGAGATTCGCCTGATCTCGATGAACGTGATCAACGCCCGCGACGGCGTGACCATCGATCTTGGCATATCGCTCGCCAACAACATTTCCATTCCGCTCGCGGTGGCGTCGCTCCAGCGCCAGATCAAGCAGTACCTGCTCGCCTCCTCGGGCATCGATGTGTGCGAGGTGCGCGTGCTGGTCGAGACGGCTGAAAACGGCGTGGGCGAATCGCCCTATCTGGTCAATAACGACATTCCCGCGGCGAGCGCCCCCGCCGGCGAGGAAGCGCCCAAGGCGAAAATCAGGCTGCCGCTCCACCGCCGCATTTTCGGCAAGGCGGAGCAGCCCGTGACCATGCCCGAGACGCCGCCCGCGCCCGGCGAGGCGAAACCGGCGGAGGAAGCGTCCGCCGAGGAAGCGCCCGCCGAGGAAGCGCCCAAGACGGAAGAAAACGACGAAACGCGGACAGACGGCGAGGAAGGTGCGGAGCATGAACCGACAGCCTGACGACGGTAAGAATGGGTTTGATCTTCGGAATATCCTGAAAATCGGCACGCCCGAGTGCGCCGTGTTTCTGGCGCTGGTCGCCATGCTGGCGGCGATCCTGCTGTTGCTGATCGGGTTCTGGGGCACGGTGCTGATCGCGGCGTGCATTGCGCTGGGCGCGTTCATCGGCGGCGTCCGCGACAAGAAAAAGGCGCTGCGCGATTTCGTCAACCGCCTGTTCCCCGCCCGCGAGCCGGGCGTTTCCAAGCCGGGCGACGAGGCGTTTGAAAAACTCGTGCGCGAAAAGATGAAGGAAAAGGACGCCTCGGACGACCGATAAGGCGGGAGCGGTACAAGCAAGATGGCGCGAAAAGCGGCACGGATAGCGGCCGTGCAAATGGTGTATGAGCACATGCTCGGCGGCGACGGCGGCGCGGAAACGCTGACCGGTCTGATCGCGTTCGAGCCGGAACATGACGATCAGGCGTTCATCGACCGTCTCGTGGCGGGCGTGTCCGCTCACGCGGCGGATATCGACGCGCAGATTGAAAAGCGGCTCAAGGACTGGACGATGGAGCGCATCGCCAAGGTCGATCTGGCCGTGCTGCGCGTGGCGGTGTACGAGCTTTTGTTCGACGGCGGCGAAACGCCCGTCAGCGTCGTGATCAACGAAGCGGTCAGGATATCGCAGAGGTTTTCAACCGAGCGCTCGGGCAGCTTCGTCAACGGCGTGCTGCGCGGCGTGGCGGACGAAGCGCCCGCATGAGCGTTTGCCTCGGCGTCGATACGAGCTGTTATACCACCTCGGTCGCGCTGGCGTCGGCGCGCGGCGTATCCTCCTATCGCAAGCTCCTGCCCGTCGCGGCGGGTGAACGCGGCCTTCGCCAGAGCGAGGCCGTGTTCGCGCATGTCAGGCAGATCGGCGGCCTGATCGACGAGGCGCTCCGGGCGGAAGACAAGATCGACTGCGTGTGCGCGTCCGCCTCGCCCACGGGGCGGGACGGCTCCTACATGCCGGTGTTCGAGACGGGGCGCGCGTTCGCGCTCGCGCTCGCCTCGGCGCTGCGCGCGCCGCTTTACCTGACCGATCACCAGCGCGGGCATGTCAGCGCGGCGCGGTATCAGAGCGGGCTGAAGGCCGATCGCTTCGTCGCGCTGCACCTCTCGGGCGGCACGACCGACGCGCTTTTTTGCGAGGACGGGCATCTGACGCCGCTTTTTTCCTCGCTTGATCTGCACGCCGGGCAGCTGGTCGACCGCGTCGGCGTGGCGCTCGGGCTGCCGTTTCCCTCGGGCGCGCATCTGGAAGCCCTCGCCGAAGGCGGAACGCCCGAAAAAATCCCTGTGTCCTTTGACGGCGGCGACTGCCATTTGTCGGGCGCGGAGGCGGCGATCCTGCGCATGATCGCGCGGGGCGCGCCGGCGCGCGACGCCGCGGCGACGGTGTATGATCTTTTATGCCGCACGGTGATCAGAATGCTGGCGGCGGCGCGCGATCGGACCGGCGTATCCGACTGCCTGCTCGCGGGCGGCGTGATGTCCTCGGCGCGGCTGCGGGGGCTGCTGAACGCGCGGAACGAAAAGCGCGGGCTGCATTTGAACCTGTACTACGGCAGGCCGGAGTTTTCCGGCGACAACGCGGTCGGCGTCGCGCTGATCGGACTTGAACGATGGGAGGCGGACGGGCATGGCGATCCTGCTTGACGGCAAAATCATGGCGGCGGAACTGATGAACGAGCTGTCCCTGCGCATGGACGCGCTGAAGGCGCGCGGCGGAAGCGCGGGGCTGGCGGTAATTCTGGTCGGCGAAGACCCGGCGAGCCAGGTCTACGTCCGCAACAAGGGCATCGCGTGCGAGAAACTCGGCATCGAGTCGCGCACCATCCTGATGCCCGCCGATACGGCGCAGGAAGCGCTTGAAAAACAGATCGACGAATTGAACGCCGATCCCGCCGTTCACGGCATTCTTGTGCAGCTCCCGCTGCCCAAGCATCTGGACGAAGCGGCGGCGCTGCGCAGAATCCAGCCCGAAAAGGACGTGGACGGCTTCCATATCGACAACGCCGGCAAGCTGTTCACCGGACAGAGGGGCGTCGTCGCCTGCACGCCCAAGGGCATCCTGTACATGCTCAAAAAGGCGGGCGTGCCGCTCGAGGGCAGGGACGCGGTGATCATCGGGCGCAGCAATATCGTGGGCAAGCCCGTCGCCATGCTGCTGATGAACGAAAACTGCACCGTGACGATCTGCCACTCGCGCACGCGGAACCTCAAGGAACACGCGCGGCGCGCCGATATCCTCGTCGCGGCGCTGGGCAGGCCGAAATTCGTCACCGCCGACATGGTCAGGGAAGGCGCCGCCGTCGTCGACGTGGGCATCAACCGCGTGGACGGCAAAGTGGTGGGCGACGTCGATTTCGAAAACGTGGAGAAAATCGCCGGGTGGATCACGCCGGTGCCGGGCGGCGTGGGCAAAATGACCATCGGTATGCTGATGAGCAATACCGTCGAGGCGGCGGAGCGCGCATGGGCTGGACGCTGACGGTCACCGAGCTCAACGAGTACGTCCGCCGCTCGCTCGCCGGCGATCCCATCCTCAAGGATGTGAGCCTGCGCGGGGAGATCAGCGGCTTCAAAAAGGCGGCGTCGGGGCATTTGTATTTCACGCTCAAGGACGAGCAAAGCCGCGTGAACTGCGCGCTGTTCCGTCAGAACGCCATGCGCCTTTCCTTCGAGCCGCGCGACGGACTGCGTGTGGTATTGCGCGGCTCGGCGGGGCTGTACGCCGCCGCCGGCAGCTATCAGTTTTACGCCGAGGACATGCGGCAGGACGGCATCGGCGAAATGTACCTCAAGTTTGAGGAGCTGAAAAACAAGCTCATGCGCGAGGGATTGTTCGACCCCGCGCGCAAAAAGCCGCTGCCGCTTCTGCCCCGCGCCGTCGGCGTCGTCACATCGCGCGCGGGCGCGGTGCTCCACGATATCGAAACGGTGGCAAAGCGCCGCTATCCCGGGATGCAGCTCGTTTTGTGCCCGGCGCGCGTTCAGGGCGAGGGCGCGGCGGCGGACATCGCCGGGGGCGTTCTTCGCCTGTCGCAGAGCGGGCTTGTCGACGTCGTGATCGTGGGGCGCGGCGGCGGCTCGATGGAGGATCTGTGGGCGTTCAACGAGGAAATCGTCGTCCGCGCGATCGCCGCGTGCCCGGTGCCCGTTATTTCGGCCGTCGGGCATGAGACCGACGTGACGCTCGCCGATTTCGCCGCCGACGTGCGCGCAGCGACGCCCTCGGCGGCCGCCGAACTGGCCGTGCCCGAGTACGACGCGCTCGTCAAATTGCTGGGCGAACGCGCCGCGCGGCTTGCCCGCGCCTTCAGCGGCGCCGTCATGGCCGGGCGCGCGGCGGTGCAGACGCTTGACAAGCGCCTGACGGCGCTGCATCCGATCAATCATCTTCGCCTTTCCCGCGCGCGGCTGGAGGCGGCGGGCGCGCGGCTGACGGCGCTGACGGGCAAATCGCTGGCTTCGCTGCGCGCGCGGCTCGAGGCGTCCGTCGCCCGGGCGGACGCGCTTGGCCCCCGGCAGGCGCTCGGGCGCGGCTACGCCATCGTCACGTCGGACGGAAAGGCGGTCGCCTCGGTGCGCGAAATCGGGCGCCGACCGACGCTGATCCTGCGCGACGGGCGCGCCGTGGTCACGGTACAAAGCATCAAGGAGGGCGATCCCTTTGCCGAAGAAAACGAGCTTTGAGGGCAGGCTGGACGCGCTTGAGAGCGTCGTTAAAAAAATGGAGGACGGGCAAATGCCGCTCGCCGACACGCTCAAGGCGTACGAGGAGGGCATGGCGCTGGTCAGGGAGCTGAAAAGCGAGCTGGACGCCGCCGAAAAGCGCATGATCGAGCTGACGAACGCCGACGCCGCGCCCGGGGCGGACGCATGACGGACTTTGACGCGCGGTACGCGCGGTATCGGGAGCATATCGAGCGCGCGCTGGACGCGCTGCCCCTGACGGGCGCGCCGGGCGCGCTGCGCGAGGCGATGCGGTACAGCCTTCTGTCCGGCGGCAAGCGCCTGCGCCCCTGTCTGCTGATCGCGGCGTGCGAAACGGCGGGCGGCGGCGCGGAGGAAGCGACGCCCTTCGCCTGCGCCGTCGAAATGATCCACACCTATTCGCTCATTCACGATGATCTGCCCGCGATGGACGACGACGATCTGCGGCGCGGCAAGCCGTCCAGTCACGTCCGGTTCGGCGAGGCGACGGCCATTTTAGCGGGCGACGGGCTGCTGAACGCCGCGTTCGAGGTCATGAGCGCGTCCGATCATCCCCGCGCGCTCCGGGCGCTGCGCGAGATCGCGGCGGCGGCGGGCATCGGCGGCATGATCGCCGGGCAGGTGATCGACATGCTTTCCGAGAACCAAGCGCCGTCGCTTGACACCGTGCGCGCCATGTACCTGCGCAAAACGGCGGCGCTGTTCTCCTCGCCCGTCGCCGCCGGGCTGATCCTCGCCGGCGCGGACGAAAGCGCGGTGGCGGCGGGGCGCGCGTACGGCGAGAATCTGGGCATGGCGTTCCAGATCGTCGACGATCTGCTGGACGCGCTGGGCGACGAAAAAACGCTGGGCAAGCGCACGGGCATGGACGCGGCGGCGAACAAAATGACGTGGATCGCCTGCGTGGGCGTCGAAAACGCGCGAAAGGACGCCGAAAGTTTCGTCCGGCGGGCGATTGACGCGATTTCGCCGCATTTTGCGGACGCCGAATTTCTCAAAACGCTTGCCAAACGCACGCTTTCTCGCGTACAATAGCATTTGACGCGGAGGGAGGCGCTTGCATGGGATTTTTCGAGGCGCTCGGGAGCAACAGGATTCTCGTCTGCGCCGCGCTGAGCTGGGTGGTCGCCCAAGCCATCAAGGTGATCCTGTCCGTCCTGATTCATCACAAATTCGACTGGCGGCGCGCCTTCGGCATGGGCGGCATGCCCAGCTCGCATACCGCGCTGGTGGTGGCGCTCATGGTGATGACGGGCGTGGTCGAGGGCGTGGGCAGCACGGCGTTCGCGCTGGCGTTCGCGCTGGCGGGCGTGGTGATTTACGACGCGCTGGGCGTCCGCGCCGAAACGGGCAAGCAGGGCGCGGCGCTCAACCGCATTCTGCGCGAGGTATTGATCGAGGGCCAGCCCATTACCGAGGAGCGCTTTAAGGAACTGGTGGGACACACGCCGCTTGAGGTTCTGGGCGGCATCATCGTCGCCGTGATCGTCGTATTGTGCATGGCTTGACGCAAGATAATTCGGATGGTTGGAGGAATCGATATGGACGCTTTTCATGAAGAGGTCGTTACCAAGCAGCGCAGGGGCGTGGAAAATTTCATGTATCTGCTCGCCAACGTCATGATGGTGGTGTTCGGGCTGTTCGCCATGATGCAGTTGAGCTCGATCACCTACGTGTTCGCCGAGGGCTTTTCGGTGCAGGCGATCATCAGCATCGTGATGCTGCTGGTCACGGGCGGCTGCGCCGTGCTTTTGTTCCTGCGCCGCGACCGCATCAAGACCGAGTACGAGTACACCTTCACCAACGGTCAGCTTGATTTCGCGCAGGTATTCAACAACAAAAAGCGCAAATCGCTGGGCACGATGAACGTGCGCAACGTCGAGGCGTGCGGGCTGGTGTCCTCGGGCAGCTTCAACCGCTACATCAATATGCAGGGCGTCAAGCGCACCAACTGGTTCCTCAACCGCGAAGCCGAGCTGTTCTATTTCTACTTTACCAAGGACAGCCAGAAGCGCATCATCATCATCGAGCCGACCGAGACGCTCATCGGCCTCATCAAGCGCTACATCGGCCAGGGCGTCTATCAGCTCAACTGACGCGGTAAGATGCGTTCGCCGCCGACGATCGGGTCAACCGACGCGGGGAAATACGCGAGCCGCTGACGATCGGGTCAACCGACGCGGGGAAATACGCGAGCCGCTGACGATCGGGTCAACCGACGCGGGGAAGTACGCGAGCCGCTGACGATCGGGTCAACCGACGCAAGGAGAGACAGTGGAAATTTATCTGGACAACAGCGCCACGACCCGCGTGACCGAGAGCGTCGCGCGGGCGGTTTTGCGCGAAATGACCGAGGATTACTTTAACCCTTCGGCGCTGTACGCGCCCTCGCTGCACGCGATGAAAAGGATGGACGCCTGCCGTCAGGCGATCCTGACGCGCCTTCGCGCGCCGGCGGGCGCGCGCGTCGTCTTCACCTCCGGCGGCACCGAGGCGGACGCGCTCGCCATTCGCGGCGCGCTGTCGCCCTTCCGGGACGGCCGAATCCTGTTCGGCGCGGGCGAGCATCCCGCCGTGCGCGAAAACTGCCTGATGCAAAAGGGCTTCGAGGCGCTCGAAATCCCCTACACGCGGGAGGGGCTTTGCGATCTTGAAAAATTGCGCGCGCTGATCACGCCCGACACGCGGCTCATCTGCTGTATGCAGGTGAACAACGAAACGGGCGCGGTGCAGCCGCTTCGCGAGATCGCGGACATACGCGACGAATCGGCGCCCGGGGCGATCCTGCACGTCGACGGCGTGCAGGGCTTTCTGCGCGTGCCGATGGACATGGCGAAGACGGGCGCGGACAGCTACGCGCTGTCGGGGCATAAAATCCACGCGCCCAAGGGCGTCGGCGCGCTGGTCGCTTCGCCGCGCGTCCGCCTGTCGCCGCTTGTTTCGGGCGGCGGGCAGGAGGGCGGGCTGCGCTCGGGCACCGAAAACACGCCGGGCATCGCGGGCCTTTGCGCCGCCGTCACGGAATATCCCGACGACAACGCCATGCGCGAATTGAAGCTCGCGTTCCTTTCGGACGTGCGCCGCCGCGCGCCCGAGGCCGTCGTGAACGGCCCCGATCCGGCGTCCGCCGCCGCCGCGCCGCATATCCTCAATTTCTCGCTCCCGCCGGTGCGCGGCGAAACGATGCTGCACGCGCTCGAGGGCGATCTGATCTACGTCGGTGTCGGCTCGGCGTGCTCATCCAAAAAGAAAAAGACAAGCGGCGTATTGCAAACGATGGGCGTGCCCGCCAAGATCGCGGGCTGCGCCGTGCGCGTCAGTCTGTCGCCCTACACCACGGCGGAGGAAGTCGCCCGCGCCGCCGGGCGCGTCGGCGAGCATTACGCGCTGCTCAAGCGGTTTGAAAGAAAATAGGAGGCGTCCCATGCGCAAGCTCCTGCTGGTCAAATACGGCGAAATCTACCTCAAGGGCCTGAACCGCCCTTATTTTATGCGCGCTTTGGTCGAGCGCGTCCGTCAGGCGGTGGCGGGCACGGGCTGTCAGGTCTGGCTGCGCGACGCGCGCGTATTCGTCGCCGGGATCGACGATATGGACGATATCGCCGCGCGCGTGCGCAAGGTGTTCGGCGTGCACTCGGTCTGCCCGGCGGTGGAAACCGATAAGGACGATTTCGAGGGCGTCTGCGAGCGCGCGGTCGAGATCATGCGGCCGCTCAAGGGCTCCTTCAAGGTCGAGGCGCGGCGCTCGGATAAGCACTACTTCCTCGATTCGCCCGAGATCAACGCCCGCGTGGGCGGCTATGTGCTCGAAAGAAACCCGAACCTCACGGTCGACGTGCATCACCCCGAGCATGTGTTGAGCGTCGAAATCCGCGACCGTGCGTACCTGTACGCGCAGGTCCTCGAGGCGGCGGGCGGGATGCCGGTGGGCACGGGCGGCCGGGCGGCGCTGCTGTTGTCCGGCGGCATCGACAGTCCCGTCGCGGGGTACATGATCATAAAGCGCGGCGTCGAACTGATCGCCGTCCACTTCTATTCCTTCCCCTACACGAGCGAGCTGGCCAAGCAAAAGGTGCTCGATCTCGCCAAAGTGCTGGCGGGCTACGGCTGCGGCATGACGGTGTACGTCGTGCCCTTTACCGACATCCAGATGGCGATCCACGAAAAATGCCCCGACGACTACACCACGCTGATCATGCGGCGCTATATGATGCGCATTGCCGAGAAAATCGCCGTCGGCGAGGGCTGCGGCGCGCTGATCACCGGCGAGGCGATTGGGCAGGTCGCCAGCCAGACGATGGAGGCGCTCGCCTGCACGAACGAGGTCGTCCGCCTGCCCGTGTTCCGCCCGCTGATCGGCTTTGACAAGATCGAGATCATCCGCATCGCCGAAAAGATCGGCACCTACGCGCTGTCCTCGCTGCCTTACGAGGACTGCTGCACGGTGTTCACGCCGCGCCATCCCGCCACGCATCCCAAGGCGGACAAGGTTACGCGCGGCGAAGCGGCGCTCGACGCGGACGCGCTGATCGACGCCGCCGTCAGCCATGCGGAAATTGTCAGATTTTAGACCAATATGAATATTTATTTTACGTTTCGCGTTGTTCGCTCTTGACGGGCGTCACACGATTTGGTACAATGAATTCGTATTTTCGTCACATTCCGTGTTATTTTTTGTTTATCGGAGGCGCCTGATGATCGAGCCGAACGCGCATCCTCTCGCTTATTCTTTAGACGACGTATACGCCCTGATCGGGAAAATCCCGTCCGTGCTCGCCTGCCGCATCATCGAGCAGGACGGCGCGATTCGCGAAATGCATATTTTGTCCTCCGACGTCCGCTCGCCCAAGCAGATCGTGCGCGATATCCAGTCGGCGCTGATGGCGAAGTTCTCGCTTGCCGTCGATCACCGCTTCATCAGCATCGCGCAGATCCCCGGCGAAATGGCGGAGGACAACGGCGCGCCCCCGCCGCCCGCGCGGCTGGTATCGACCAAGCTCGCGCTTTCGCTCGATCAGCAGGCGGTGGACGCCACCGTGACGCTGGCGCTGGGCGACCGCGTCGTGGAGGCGACCGAGCACGGCGAAAAATTCGGCATGGACCGTCAGCGCGCCGTGGCGCGCGCCACGGTCAGCGCCATCAACCGTTTTCTCGGACAGGGCGAGCGCGTGCATCTCGCCGATCTGACCGAGTGTCTGCTTGCCGGCAAGCGCGTGCTGCTCGCGGGCATTCTCTATGAGGAAGGCCCGCGCCGCGAGGATCTGGCCGGCGCCGCGTACGACCGGGGCAACGGCGACGACGCCGTGATCCACGCCGTGCTCGACGCCGTCAACCGCAAAATCCGCTTTTGACGCCCGCTCTCCCGGCTCCGTTCCCGGCGCGGGGCTCCGCGCCTCCGAAAATGCCTTAAACTACCCCCCGACCTTTTAGCGAAGCGGAAAATAGCCTGTCTGTTAGCGAATGACAGAGCCTTGCAAAAGGAGGCTATTTCCATGAAAACCAAGATCATGCTCGCGCTTTCGGCTCTGGCGGCTCTCATTCTCTCCAGCGGTGCGTTCATTACCTGGCGCTGATTTGGTTCAAGAAGGCAAGACGGGTAGTTTATAAGGGGCTGCCGCGACGCGTCACGGCAGCCCCCGATCCCCTGGATACGCGGCGCGGCGTCCGCGCCATCCTTCGGTTCGCGCGCGGCGCCCGGAGATCCGCCCCGATCTCATGATCGGAAGGAGTATACGGATGAAAAAATTCACGCGGATGTATGTGGCGCTCATCAGCGCCGTCGGGTTGACGCTCGGCGTGATCGGCGCCGTCCGGTTTTTCGCGTCGCCTGTCGACAACATTCCGCGTTACGTGATCCTCTGCGCCATCACCGTGCTTTGCCGGTGCCTGCCCTTGTATTTGAGCCAGGACATGAATTTCGATATATCCTTTATCGCCGTCATCGCCATCGCGCTTTTGTACGGTCCGGAGGGCGCGATGGTGGCGATGCTCATCACGACGCCGCTCGTCGTCACGCAGATGCCCGACGGGAAAAGTTATTCGCATGTTTTCAACGCCACCCTGTATAAGACGCTGTTTAACGCCGCCAACCTGACGATCACGCTGGTGGCCGCCGGTTTCGCGTACAAATGGACGGGCGGCGTCGCGGGCGATATATCGCTGCCCGGCGTGCTTTTGCCGATGGCGGCGTACCTGCTCGCCGCCGTTATCGCCAATTCGCTGATCATGAACGGGCTGTTTTCCATCGAATCAAAATCGCCCTTTTTCCGCGAGTCGCTGCAAATGCTTTTGCCGCTGCTGCCTTCGATGGCGTGCTGCGCGCCCATCGGTTATCTGATCGCCTACCTCGCCTCGCGTACGGCGGGCGCGGCGATGGTCGTGCTGTTCATGATGCCGCTCCTTCTGGCGCGGTATTCCTTCAAGCTGTTCCTGCGCGCCAACGAGCAGCAGGCGGACATGATCCGCACGCTGACCGCCGTGATCGAAGCCAAGGACGCCTACACCGAGGGGCATTCCGTGCGCGTGAGCAAGTACGTCGATAGGATCGCCAAGGAAATGAAGCTGGGCAGGCATGTGGCGAAAAACCTGCATCTGGCGGCGCTGTTCCACGATATCGGCAAGATCGGCGTGCCCGAAAGCGTGCTGTGCAAGCCCGGCATACTGACCGACGAGGAATGGGTGCTCATGAAGCAGCATCCCGTGATCGGCACGCGGATTCTCAACAACACGCACTATTCCGATCAGGTGGAGACGCTGGTGCGCCATCATCATGAGTTTTTTGACGGGCGCGGCTATCCCGACGGCACCAAGGGCGACGAAATCCCCTTCGAGGTGTATGTGCTGGGCGTCGCCGACGCCTTTGACGCCATGACGAGCGACCGTCCCTACCGCGCCGGCATGACGGCGCGCCGCGCGCGGGAGATCATTGCCGAATGCGCCGGCGGTCAGTTCCATCCCGACGTCGCCGCCGCCGTGACGCGCATGATCGACGAGGGCAAGCTGGCCGTGATCCCGCCCAAGGAAAAGGCGGAGAAGCCGTAATGCTGCTGCTGGGCGCTTTGCTCGCGCTGCTGACCGCGCTCATTTTCGGCGGCAGGATCGGGAGGATCGAACAGGCGTCCTTCCGCGCGCCGCTTTTGCCCGTCGCGGCGGTCGCGGTCGAGTACGCCGCCAAGGCGATCGGGAACGACAGGCTCTGCGCCGCCGCCGTCTGCCTGTCCTACGCGGCGATCGCGGCGTTCATTTTCCTGAACAGATCATACAAAAAGACCGCCCTCGCGCTGGGCGCGGGCAGTCTGTGCAATTTTCTCGTGATATCGCTCAACGGCTTTCGGATGCCCGTCAGCCCCGTCGCGCAGCGCTATCTGTCGCCCGGGGCGCTGGAAAGGCTGCTTTCCGGCGGCATTCCGATGTACGCCGCGCAGACGGCGGACACGCGCCTGCCCTTCCTCGGCGACGTGATCTGCCTGCCCGCCTTCGGGCTGGCGAGCGTCGGCGATCTTTTGCTCGTCGCGGGCGCGGCGCTGTGGATTTTCGCGGCGATGAGGCCGCGCCTGCCCGCGTGGATGATCGACGGATAAATCGGATATCCCCGCGCGGCATGCGCCGCTTTTTGCGTGACGGCGGCAGTCAGAGACCCCAATGGCAGGCTTTCGCGCGGCGGCCGCGTTTGCGCGGCGGTTACGCTTCCGCCTTGTCCCCGTTCTGCGCGTACATATCGAGCATCAATCGCATGGTGGCGTCGATATCGGGCAGCCCGACCGCGGGCGGCAGGCCGGCGTCCATGCGCGCGTAGAAATCCGCGATGCACGGCATATGCCCGTTGCCCCAGTAATCCCTGCCGAGCGGCTCGGAGCGCGCGTAATCGCGCCGCTCGCGCGGGCCCGCATTCGGGATGATTTCGAGCGTTCCCGGCTCCATGCGCAGCGCCGCGCGCTCGCAGAGGATTTCGAGCATCACGGGCGCGTTGCCCGCGTAGGCGGTCGAGGCGTAGAAAAGCGCGACGGCGTCGCCGAACAGGATGCGGCTTTCCACCGTGTCCTCGACCTCGACCAC
>CAYWOS010000044.1:0-18812 GCA_964459985.1 uncultured Oscillospiraceae bacterium | reverse complement strand
TCTGCGCGACGAAAGCTACGCGGGCGCCAACCGCCTGGGCGTGACGACGGGCACGCAGTACAAATACGCGCACGACTATCCCGGGCATTGGGTGCGCCAGCAATACATGCCCGACGGCATGGAAAAAACGGAGTATTACCACCCGAGCGATCAGGGGCACGAGGCGAAAATCCACAAGCGCAAGTAAGGCGCGCTCCGCCGCCGCGCGGCGTCAGGCGTTGTCGTACATGCCGTAATCGACGTAGCCGCGCAGGCCGTCAAGCGCGCCGCCGAACAATTCCATCATCATCAGGCAGTCGGGATGCTGCGAAAGCCATTGATCCGCCGGCAGGCAGCAAACGCGAAAGCGCGTCGACGTGACAAAGCCCAGCGTATTGTAGAACGCCGGATTGCCCTCGACCTGTATGCCGCGATAGCCGCGCCCGCGCGCGCGTTCAATCCCCTGCGCAAGCATCGCCGTGCCAACGCCCTGCCGGAAGTATTTCGGCGCGACGGCGACGGGCGCGAGCATCACGACAGGCGTTTTCACGATTTCGCGGTCGTAACGCCCCGCCTCGGGCGAGGGCGAAAGCGGGAAATGCGACAGCATGAAATGCCCCGCCATGTCGCCGTCCACCTCCGCCACGAAGGATAATTCGGGGATGTAATACCGCTTCGCGCGGATTTCATGGATCAGCGCGACCTCGCTCGCGCCGTCGGAATAGGCTGTGCCCTTGGCGAAGGAATCGCGCACCATGCGGTCGATCTCGTCAAATTCCTCTTTCCGCTCGGGACGAATCAGGACGTCGTTTCTCATCGCGTTTGCCGCCTTTCCTCACCTACCGCGATGATAGCATCCGTCCGCGCGCATGTCAAGCGCGCCGACGGCAAAACGCGGGATGCCGGGCGCGCGAAAACGTGGTATAATCGTCTGACTACAACGACACGGAGGTTCCGTATGCCCGAACCGAGCGAGATTGCCGCCAGCCGCAGCGTGCAGCGCGATTACAGGAAACCGATCTGGCGCAGGTTCCTGTCCGCCGTCCGCGCTTATCATCTGATCGAGCCGGGCGACCGCGTCGCGGTTTGCCTGTCGGGCGGCAAGGATTCGCTGGCGCTCGCCGTGTGCATGCGCGAGCTTGCGCGGTACAGCAATATCCCCTTTTCGGTCGAGTATCTGATGCTCGATCCGGGCTACGCGCCCGAAAACCGTCAAAAAGCGCTGCAAAACGCGGAATCGCTCGGCTTTGCGCCGCACGTCGCCGACGCGCCGATCTTCGAGGCGCTGGACGGGCTCGACCGCTCGTTCTGCCACGTCTGCGCCGCCATGCGGCGGGGATATCTTTATAAGGAAGCGCAAAAGCTCGGGTGTAACAAGATCGCGCTGGGGCATCATATGGACGACGTGGTGGAAACCATTCTCCTGTCGATGCTCTACGGCGGCGAGTACAAGACCATGATGCCCGTCGTGCAGAGCAGGAATTACCGGGGAATGCGGCTGATCCGCCCGATGTATCTGATCCGCGAGCGCGATATCGACGCGTGGCGGCGCTCGCTCGGCATCGACACGCTGCGCTGCGCCTGCCGCGTCACGGCGAGCGAGGACGGCGGCAAGCGCCGGCGCGTCAAAACGCTGCTCGCTCAGCTCGAGCGCGAAACGCCGTCGGTCATCGGCAATATTTTCCACAGTTCGGAGCACGTCTGCCTGCAAACCGTTCTCGGGTATCAGCCGCGCGTCGGCGGCGAGATCGTTCCCGTGACCGTTCAGGAGGAGGAGCATGAAGACAGTTTTTGACGTCAGGGGCATGACGTGCGCGTCCTGCACGGCGCACGTCGAAAAGGCGGCGCGCGGCGTAAACGGCGTGACGGGCGCGCAGGCCAGCCTTTTGACCGACACCCTTTCGGTCGAAGGCGATTTTGACGCCGCCGCCGTCGCCGCCGCCGTACATAAGGCGGGCTACGCCGCCTCGCCGCAGGGCGAAAAAAGCGAAAAGCGCGTCGCCGTCGCCGACGAATCGGGCGCGCTCCGCAAGCGCCTGATCGCCTCGTTCGGCTTCCTGATCCCGCTCATGTACGTCGCCATGGGCGGCATGATCGGCCTGCCCGTCCCCGCCTTTCTCACGGGGCACGAAAACGCCGCCGTGTTCATCCTGACGCAGTTTCTGCTCGTCCTGCCCATCCTGATCCTCAATCGCGGGTATTTCACGCGCGGGTTCGCGTCGCTGACGCGCCGCGCGCCCAATATGGATTCCCTGATCGCCGTGGGCGCATCGGCGGCGGTGCTGTACGGGCTGTACGCGCTGTACGCCGTCTGTTACGGGCTGGGGCACGGCGATCACGCGCTGGTGAATCAATTCCATATGGATCTGTACTTCGAGTCGGGCGGCATGATCGTGACGCTGATCTCGCTGGGCAAGTATCTCGAGGCGCGCGCGCGCGGCAGGACGGGCGAGGCGATTGAAAAGCTGATGAAGCTGGCGCCCGATACCGCGACGCGCCTTGAGAACGGCGTCGAGACCGAAATCCCGCTTGCCGACGCGCGCGCGGGCGACACGCTGGTCGTGCGTCCCGGGCAGCGCGTGCCCGCCGACGGCGTGATTATCGAGGGCGCGTCGGCGTTCGACGAATCGGCGCTGACGGGCGAGAGCATGCCCGTGGACAAAAAAGCGGGCGACCGCGTTTCTACGGCGACCGTCGCGCTGTCGGGCAGGGTCGTCTTCACCGCCGAAAAGGTGGGCGGCGATACCTCGCTGTCGCAGATCATCCGTCTGGTCGAGGAAGCCTCGGCGTCCAAAGCGCCCATCGCGCGCCTCGCCGACCGCATCAGCGGCGTGTTCGTGCCCTGCGTGATGGCGATCGCGCTGATTACCTGCGCCGTCTGGCTGCTGCTCGGCGAGCGCTTTTCCTTCGCGCTGACCAGCGCCGTCGCCGTGCTCGTCATCTCCTGTCCCTGCGCGCTCGGGCTCGCCACGCCCGTCGCCGTCATGGTCGGCACGGGCAAGGGCGCCGAATGCGGCGTGCTGATCAAATCGGCCGCCGCCATCGAAGCGGCGCGCAAGGTGACCTGCGTCGTGCTTGACAAAACGGGCACGCTGACGCGCGGCAAGCCCGTCGTGACCGACGTTATGCCGTTATCGGGCGACCGAGAGGGCTTGCTGTCCGCCGCGCGCGCGCTCGAAAACGGCAGCGAGCACCCGCTCGCCAAGGCGATACTCGAATACACCGACGGCGAGGAAACGCGCGCCGTCGAGAATTTCAAAGCGCTGCCCGGGCACGGCGTCACGGCGGTGATCGCGGGCGAGCAATACTTCGCGGGCAACGCCGCGCTGATGCGCGAACAGGGCGTTTCGCTTTCGGAAAGCGGCGAAGCCTGGGCGAACGAGGGCAAAACGCCCGTGTTCTTCGCGCGCGGGAATGAATTGCTCGGGATGATCGCCATCGCCGACACGCTCAAGGAATCGAGCCGGGGCGCCGTCAAAGCGCTGCGCGCGACGGGCCGGCGCGTCGTCATGCTCACGGGCGACAACGAACGGACGGCGCGCGCCGTCGCCGGGGAAGCGGGCATCGACGACGTGATCGCCGACGTGCTGCCGGGCGATAAGGAGCGCGTTGTGCGCGAGTTGCAGGACAAGGGCGATACGGTCGCCATGATCGGCGACGGCGTCAACGACGCGCCGGCGCTGACGCGCGCCGACGTCGGCGTCGCCATCGGCGCGGGCAGCGATATCGCCGTCGATTCGGCGGATATCGTGCTGGTCAGGAGCGATCTGAACGACGCCGTGACGGCGTTTTCGCTGTCGGGCGCGATGATGCGCGTGATCAAGCAAAACCTGTTCTGGGCGTTCATCTATAACGTCGTGGGCATTCCCGTGGCGGCGGGGGTTTTCTACCGCGCCTTCGGGCTGCGGCTCGATCCCATGTTCGCCGCCGCCGCCATGAGCGTCAGCAGCGTCACCGTCGTCATGAACGCGCTGCGCCTGCGCCGCTTCCGGCCGGCACGGACGGACGCGCCGGGCGACGCGCAGCCAAACAGACGCGTGATCGCCGTGGAGGGCATGATGTGCGCGCACTGCGTCGCGACCGTGACGGACGCGCTCACGTCGCTCGGGCTCCGCGACGTATCGGTCGATCTTCAAAGCGGGCGCGTGACCTACGCGCCGAACGCCGGCGTGCCGGACGCAAGCGTCGTCAAGGCGATCGAGGACGCCGACTACCGCGCGAAAATGATCGGATAATTGCTTTTGCGCGCCGCGTGTGATATACTTTCGCTAAAACGGGCGGAGGGATGGCAAAATGGCGGGACGGGACAGGAAAAGCGCCGTCGGCGCGACGCGGCTGGCGTTTGACACGATCAATCTCCGCGCCGGCGCGACGGGCGTCCTTTTTCTCGCCGATACGGCGCTGCGCGCCGTGGCGTACGCCCCTTTGTATCTTCTGCTCACGCGCAGACAGTCCCACATCCCGGAAGTTTATTATATCGCCGCCTCGCTGATCCTGATCGTTCTCTTCGTGATGCCCTCGCGCGCGTATGTTCACGCCGTTCTGCGCCACAATATCGGCGGCACGCGCTATTCCCCGATCATCGGCGACGACGGCGCGCGGACCGGGCTGCGCCCGATCTGCGTCAACGCCGACGCGAAGGGCGTGTACCCGGATTACTGGCGCTGCCTGCGTTTCTCGCTGATTCGCTGCGGCATCGGGCTGTTGTGGGGACTGCCCTGCGCGGCGCTGACGGCGGCGTGGTGCTACGGCTTCTGGAGCCTGAATTACAACGAATTCCTGCCCATTCTGCTCAAAATCAGCCGGTTTTTCGGCGGGAAGTACTACGATCTGGGCACGGCGATCTGGATGATCGCCATCCTGCTTACCGGCGCGCTGTTCCTCTTCGGCTGGCAAAGAGGAAGGGTGAGCGACTACATGCGCATCGTCGGCCGCACCGACCGCCGCGCGCTGACGATCGCCGCCGAGGTGCGAAAGGCGAACGGGCGGAGGCTGACGCGCCACGCGCTGTCGCAGATTCCGTACATGCTGCCGTTTTTAATCGCCTGCGCCGCCGTGCTGATCGGCTATATCAACGCGTCGGTCGAATGGTCGCCGTCGCTGACGAACAACGCGCTCAAGCTGATGACGCTGCTGCGCGCGCCGCTCACCGGCGAAACGCGCACGACGCTGCTGCTGCTGCTCGTTTTCCTGTACGCGCCGCTTGCCTTCTTCCGCAGGATGCGCAGCGCGGCGCTGGTCTACACCCTGTTTTCGGAGCGCGCCGAGCGCAGGAAAGAGGCGAGCCATGCGGCTTGACAGGATGCTGTCCGTCCTGGGCGTATGCAGCCGCTCCCAGGCGGCTGCGCTTCTGCGTTCGGGGCGTTTGCGCGTAAACGGCGAAACGGTCAGAAGCCCCGCGGCAGGCGTGTCGCCCGAAGACGACGTGACGCTGGACGGGCGCGCGCTCGATACGCGGCTGACGCGGCATTATATGCTCAACAAGCCGCCCGGTCTCCTGACGGCGAGCGAGGACGGCCGGCAGGAAACGGTCATGAAGCTCATGCCGCCCGCGTGCCTCACGCTCGGCTGTATGCCCGTGGGCAGGCTGGACAAGGATACCGAAGGCATTCTCGTATTCACGACGGACGGCGAGCTGGCGCACCGGCTGCTTTCGCCCAAGCGCCACGTCGACAAAACGTACGAGGCGGTCGTCGACGGCGAGCCGACGGGCGCGGACATCGAGGCGTTCGCAAAGGGCGTGCCGCTCAGGGATTTCACGGCGCTGCCCGCGACGCTTGAGATCATCGGCGACCGCGCCGTGCGCGTGACGGTGCGCGAGGGCAAGTATCACCAGATCAAACGGATGCTCGGCGCGCGCGGGCTGCCGGTCGTATCCCTCAAGCGGCTGTCGTTCGGCCCGCTCGCGCTGGATGGAGCGCTTGAAAGCGGCGAATGCCGCGAACTGACGGACAGGGAGGTCGCCGCGCTGTACGAAGCGGCGGGCATGACGCATGAGTGAGCAGTATTTTGCCGCCGATCCGACGGCCGCGCACAACGAGGCGGCCTGCGCGTTCACGTATCGCGGACATGCGCTGAACTTTGTGACCGACGCCGGCGTGTTTTCGCGCGGTGAAATCGATCACGGGACGAAAACGCTGCTCGACGCGCTGGAGTCTCCCGTGGGGCGCGCGCTCGATCTGGGATGCGGCTGGGGCGCGATCGGCGTCAGCGTCGGCAAAGCCTTTCCCGAATGCGAAATCGTCATGGCGGATATCAACGCGCGCGCCGTCGCGCTCGCCCGGCGCAACGCGGAGGCGAACGGCGTCCGCGCCGACGTCCTTGAGAGCGACGGCTTTGCCGATATCCCGGGCGCGTTTGATCTCGTGATGACCAATCCGCCCATCCGCGCGGGCAAACAGACCATCTACCGCCTGTTCGCGCAGAGCGCCGAGCGCCTCAATCCCGGCGGGCGTCTCGTCCTCGTCATCCGCAAGCAGCAGTGCGCGGCCTCCGCCGTTCAGTACCTCAAAACGTTGTTTGACGCCGTGGAAACCGTCGGCAGGAGCGGCGGCTTTCATGTGATTCAATGCACAAAGGAGTGAGAAACCATGGTGTACGACAGTTCATTCTTTGACGAGCCGCTCGACAGGCGCGGCACCGGCTCGGAAAAATGGGACGATCCCGCCGCCTGTCCCGAGGGCGCGCTGCCCATGTGGGTGGCGGACATGGATTTCAGGTGCGCCAAGCCCATCGCCGACGCGATCATCGCGCGCGCGCAGCATCCCTGCTTCGGCTACAACGCCGCCAATCCCGAGGATATCAAAGCGTTGTGCGAGTTTTGGAAGCGCCGCCACGGCCTTGATCTCGCGCCCGAAAACACCTGTATGCTGCCCTGCGTGGTCTCGGGCCTGCGCGCGGCGGTCGACTCCTTCACCGCCCCGGGCGACGGCGTGCTCGTCTGCTCGCCCGTCTACGGCCCCTTTTACTACTCGATCAGGGATCACGGCAGACGCCTGATCGACTGCCCGCTCGTGCGCGGCGGCGACGCGCGGTATTCCATGGATTTTGCCGCCATCGAGGAGGCGCTGAAGGACGGCGCAAAACTCGTCATGATCTGCAACCCGCACAATCCCGTTTCGCGCCTGTGGTCGCGCGAGGAGCTGCAAACGCTCGTGTCGCTCGTCAACGCGTATGGCGCGGTGCTCGTCTCCGACGAGATTCACGCCGATTTCGCGTACAAGCCGGGCGCGTTCACGCCCGTGCTTTCGCTGCCCGGGGCGCGAGACTGCGCCGTGGCGCTGCTTTCGGCAAGCAAGACGTTCAATATCGCCGGGCTGCAGCAGTCCGAGGCGGCGTCCTATAACGGCGAATTGCTCGGCGCGATCCGGAAAACGGCGACCGCCAACGGCGCGACGTCGGGCAACACCTTCGCGCTGTGCGCCACCCGCGCCGCCTACAACGCGTGCGACGATTGGCTCGACGGCCTGATCGACTATCTGGACGGCAACCGCGCGCTGATCGCCGAGCGCGTCCGGACGCTTCTGCCCAAGGCCGTCCTCACGCCGATTGAAGCGACCTATCTGGCATGGCTCGATCTGCGCGCCTACGGCAAAACCTGCGCCGAACTGGCGGACAGGCTCAAGCGTTTCGGCGTTGTCATGACGAGCGGCGATTTCTTCGGCGAAACGGCCGGTCAGGGCTTTATGCGACTTAATTTCGGCTGCCCGCGCGCGCAGCTTTCCGAAGCGCTGCGCCGCATCGCGGCCGCCATGAATGAGGAGTGAACGAAATGGATACACTGGAAAGGATCATCAGGAATCAACGGCAGGACATGCTCGATACGCTCGCCCGATGGATCGCGATCCCCAGCGTGCGCGGAAACGCCGCCGAGGGCGCGCCCTTCGGCAAGGAAGTGCGCAGGGCGCTTGACGCGGCGATCGCCGATTGCGCGCGTCTGGGCTTCCCGACGCAAATCATCGACGGCTACGCCGGCCACGCCGATCTCGGCGAGGGCGAAACGAAGGACGCGCTGGCGATCCTTTCGCATCTGGACGTCGTGCCGGCCGGCGACGGCTGGGTTCACCCGCCTTTCAGCGCGGTGATCGAGGACGGCAGGATCTACGGACGCGGCACGAGCGACGATAAAGGCCCCGCCGTCGCCGCGCTGTACGCCATGAAAGCGGTCGTCGATTCGGGCATAACGCTCAAGCGCAAGGTGCGCCTCATCCTCGGCTGCGACGAGGAATGCGGCATGTCGGACATCAAATACTACAAGAGCAAAGTCGAAATGCCCGTCGCGGGCTTTTCGCCCGACGCCGTATACCCCGTCATCAACATCGAAAAGGGCGGCTATCATCTGCGCGTCGACGGCGCGCAGGCGGGCGGCGTCCGCGTCAAATCATGGCATACGGGCGAACGGCTGAACGTCATCCCCGGTCGCGCCGAAGCGCTGATCGAGGGCGGTCGGGACATCGCGGACAGCATCAACGCCGCCGCGAAAAAGCTCGGGCTACGCGTCGAGGCGGCCGTCGTCCCGGACGGCGTACAGGCCGTTTCCATCGGCGTCACGGGGCACGCCGCCATGCCCGAAGGCGGCAGGAACGCGATCGGCCAGCTCCTGCTCGCGCTTGCCGGCGCGGGCGCGGAGGGCGTGATCGGCGAACTGGCGCGGCGCGTCGGCATGACGAGCGACGGCGCGGGGCTCGGAATCGCCGTGTCGGATGCCGTCTCGGGCGCGCTGACGTGCAGCCTCGACATGATTTCCTGCGACGGCGGCGACGTGACGGCGCACTTTGATATCCGCTATCCCGTGATGATGAGCGAGGAAAGCCTGCTCCGCGTCGCGCGGATGGAACTGTCCGACCTGCGCGTCGTTTGCGAGGGTAGTCACGCGCCGCATCACGTCAGCGCGCGCAGCGAGCTGGTCAAAAGCCTGCTCGACGCGTATCACGAGGTCACGGGGCTTGAAAAGAAAACGCTCGCCATCGGCGGCGGCACCTACGCGCGCACCATGGAAGAAGGCGTGGCGTTCGGCGCGACCTTCCCGGATGAACCCGACATGGCGCATCAGGCGGACGAATTCATCGGCGTCGAAGCGCTCGAGCGCAACGTGCTGATCATCGCCAAGGCCATCGTGAGGCTGTGCGCATGACGCCGCTCGCGCCGATCCTCATGACGCCGCATTTCCGCCACGGCGCGGCGACGCCATGGGGCGGCGACAGGCTGAAAACCCTGTACCGCAAGGAAATCCCCGACGACCGCACGGGCGAAAGCCTCGAGGTCAGCGCGCTGCCGGGCATGGAAAGCGCGTCGGAAACAGGCAAACAGCTTTCGCAATGGCTGGCGGAGTGTGGGGAGAGGCTGACGGGCACGGCGGTTCAGGGCGAATTTCCCCTGCTGCTCAAACTGCTTGACGCGCGGCAGACGCTCAGCGTGCAGGTGCACCCGGACGACGCCTACGCGCGGAACGCCGAGGGCAAATCCGGGAAAGCGGAGGCATGGGTGATCCTCGCGGCGGACGAAAACGCCCGTCTGGTGTTCGGCGTGCGCGAGGGCGTTTCGCGCGAAGCGCTCCGCGACGCCTCGGACAGCCGCGCCATCGAGGAGCTTTTGCGCTTCGTCCCCGTCCGGGCGGGCGACGCGCTGTACATCGCTCCCGGCACGGTGCACGCCATCGGCGCGGGAATCCTGCTGTACGAGATTCAGCAGTCCAGCGACGTCACCTACCGCCTCTACGACTGGGACAGGCGGGACGAAAAGGGCGCGAAGCGCGAACTGCACATCGATCGCGCGCTCGACGTCGTCCGGTTCGGACGCGAACCGCAAAAGGCCGTTCCCCGGCCGCTCGCGGACGGCGTTGAGCGCCTGATCGACGCCGGCCGTTTTGCCGTCGACCGCCTGACAAAGCCCGTGGGCGTCGAGCGCGACGCGCGGCGCTTCCGGATTCTGACGGCGACCGAGGAATCCTTCCTTTCATGGCGGGGCGGAAGCCTGCGCCTGCCGTCCGGCGCGACGGCGCTGCTCCCGGCGGACGGGTTTGATCTCTCTGTGTATACGCAGGGCGCGCTGCTCGCACTCCCCGCCGTCTGAAGCGCGGCGGCGACACGGAAGAAAGGGCGCGAACGCGGCGCTCTTTTTTCTGTTTTCGTGACGGGACGCCGAAGCCGGACGCCGACGTCCGCGCGGATCAATCGCGGCGTGAAATAATCACTAAACATTGGTTCGTCAACTTGTAAATATGTCATAAATGGGATTATTCTTTTCACTTTTTACATGATTGGGTCTTGAAATGACGTTCGGTTGCTGTTATAATGACCAAAATGGAGGGAAACGCATGGCATTGCCTGACATTTTACGCGAGCGCTGCCCGCGGCTCCGCGTCACGACGAACGTGCCCCTGTCCGGGTACACGACGCTGCGCGTGGGCGGCCCGACCGACTATTTCGCCGAGCCTGCCTCGCGGGAGGAAATCCTTTCCGCCGTACAGGCGGCGCGAGAAACGGGAACGCCCCTCCTGCTGATCGGCGGCGGCTCCAACCTGCTGGTGCGGGACGGCGGCTTTCGCGGGCTGACCCTGCATCTGGGGAAGAACTACGCCGCGATCGACGCGTCGGGCGAAAGGATCACGGCGCTTGCGGGCGCGGCGCTGCCCGCGCTGTCGCGCGAGGCGATGGCGAGCGGTCTGACAGGGCTTGAGTTTGCCGGCGGCATTCCCGGCTCGGTCGGCGGCGCGGTGTATATGAACGCCGGCGCGTACGGCGGCGAAATGTCGCAGATCGTCGAAACGGTCGACGTGTACGAGAACGACCGCCTGATCGCGCTGACAAACGCCGATATGGATTTTTCGTACCGCCACAGCCGTCTGGCGGACACGGGCGGCGTCGTTTTATCGGCCACCGTCCGGCTGCGCGCCGGCGACCGGGACGCGATCGAGCGCGCCATGCGCGATCTGGCCGCCAGACGCCGCGAAAAACAGCCGCTTGAATACCCCAGCGCCGGTTCCTTTTTCAAGCGCCCCGAAGGGCATTTCGCCGGCGCGCTCATCGAGCAGGCGAACCTCAAGGGCGTACGCGTCGGCGGCGCACAGGTCAGTGAAAAGCACGCGGGTTTTCTCATCAACCGCGGCGGCGCGACGGCGGATGATTTCCTGCGTCTCATGCGTCTGATACAGGAGACGGTGTACGCGCGCGCGGGCGTCGCGCTCGAAAACGAAGCGCGCATCGTCGGCGAGGATATGTGAGCTACACACAAACCGTCAAGGAAGAACTCATGCGCGCGGCGTCGCATAAGCACTGCTGCATGATCAGCGAGTTAAGCGCGCTGACGCAGACGCTGGGCGCGCTGTCGCTGCGGGGCGGCGGTCGAATGCGCGTGATTTATCGCGTGGAGAACGCCAAGATCGCCAAACGGATTTTCCTGCTCCTGAAATTGCGCCTCGAAATCACGCCGACGCTGCAGTTCACGCGGCAGGCGCGTTTCGGCGGGCGCCGCGTGTGCGTGCTGATCGTGGGCGAGCAGGACAGCGCGCGATTGCTGCTCGCGATCAGGATGCTGCGCGAGGGCGAGGGCGGCGGGCTGTTCCGCGGCGCGCCGCGCGCGGCGATGTCGCGCAGATGCTGTCAGGGCGCGTTCCTGCGCGGGGCGTTTCTGGGCGGCGGCACGGTGTCCCCGCCCGAAAACGGCTATCGCGTCGAGTTTTCCCTGTCCTCCCCCGACCGCGCCGAAACGCTGCTCGCCATCCTGCGCAAATGCGATCTCGAGGCGCGCACCGTGAAGAGGCGCGGCGCGACGGTGGTGTATCTCACGCGCGGCGACGACGTATCTGCGCTGCTGGCGCGCATCGGCGCGGCGCGCGCCGTGCTGGATTTCGAAAACGCGCGCATCCGCCGCGAATCGCGCAATCAGGCCAACCGCGCCGCCAACTGCGATCAGGCGAACCTCGTCAAGCAGCTTGACGCGGCGCACGCGCAATTCGAGAGCATCCGCGCCTTCTCGCTCGCGCGGGGGCTCGGCGGGCTGCCCAAGCCCCTGCAGGACGTCGCGCGCCTGCGCCTGCTCAACCCGGACGTCTCCATCGAGCAGCTAGGGCAGATGCTCGCCCCGCCGCTTGGCAAATCGGGCGTCCGGCACAGAATAAAAAAGCTCATGGATATCATCCATTTGAACGACACGGAGGTGTCTCCCCCATGACGACCGAGGCGATTTCCCTTTCCGAACTGACCCCCATGACCCGGATGCAGGTGGAGTATTTCGTGCGCGTCGCATCGCGCTTCTCCTCGCGCATCATCATCGAGCACAAAAACCGCACCATCAACGGCAAATCCATGCTCGGGCTGCTTTCGCTCGGCTCGACGGGCGACGACGAGGTGTATCTCATCGTCGAGGGCGAGGACGAGCAGCTTGCCGCGCACGAATTGACGCGCCTGCTCAACGGCGGTCTCAAGCCGCCCAAGGACACGAGCGACGCCGAGCAGATCATGCTGATCATCAAGCAGCAGTACGCCGACATCCTCGGCGACAAGCTGCTGGGCATTTACGTGCACGGCTCGCTGGCGCAGCAATGCTTCCACTGGGCGTCGAGCGATATTGATTTCATCACCGTCGTGCAGTCGCCGCTCACGCCCGGGGAAAAGCTCCGCCTGATCGCCGCGCTCCACGACATGAAGGACGATTTACCGCCGCGCGGCGTGGAGATGAGCGTCATGCTGCGCGAGGTCTGCCGCGATATGCCCTACCCCGCGCCCTTTGAGCTACACTATTCGCCGATGTGGGAAAAGAAGTATCTCGAGAATCCCGAAAAGTTCTGCGAAAACATGCACGGCGTCGATTTTGATCTCGCCTCGCACGTCATGTCGCTGCATCAAGCGGGCATCGCCGTGTACGGGCCGAGCATCACGCGCGTGTTCGGCGACGTCCGTCCCGCCGATTTTCTGGACGCCGTGCGGCGCGATCTCAAGGACATCGAAGGTCAGCTGAACGACGAGCCGGTTTACATCCTTTTGACGCTGTGCCGCGCGCTCATCTACATCCGCGAAGGGCGCGTCGAATCCAAGCAGGCCGCCGGGCACTGGGCGCTCGCCAGCCTCGATCCCGCCTGCCGTCCGCTCATTCTCGCGGCGCTCGACGCCTACGAAAACGGCGCGGCCATGCGATACGACAAACAGCTCGCCGCGCGGTTCGCCGGCGACGCCGTCCGCGAGATAGAGGCGTACGGCAGCGCGGCGGGCGCGCCCGCCTGATCACGCGGACAAGCGAGGTAATAAGCGATGGAACAAAAGATTATTCTCGAAACGGAACGGCTCGTTCTGCGCGAAATGCGCGCGGAGGACGAGTCCGCGCTGCGTCTGATGCTTCAGGACCCCGAAGTTATGTACGCCTACAACGGCGCGTTCACGGACGAAGAAACGCGCGGCTGGCTCAACAACCAGTTCGCGCGTTACGCCGAATACGGTTTCGGGCTGTGGGCGGTCGTGCTGAAGGAAAACGGTCAAATGATCGGTCAGTGCGGAATCACGTGGCAAAACTGGAAGGACGAGCGCGTGCTCGAAATCGGCTATCTCTTTCAAAAGGCGTACTGGCATCACGGCTACGCCGCCGAAGCCGCGCGCGCCTGCCGCGCGTACGCCTTTGACGCGCTGGACGCCGAATGCGTGCACTCCATCATCTGCGAAACCAACGCCGCCTCGCGGAACGTCGCCGAGCGCAACGGCATGAAGGTCGTCGATCAATGGGTCAAGCATTATCGCGGCGAGGATATGCCGCATGTGCTGTACCGCGTCCGCCGGGACGAGCTGACGAAAGCGGCGCTATAAGGATTCCCTGATCCAGCGCGCGACGATCTGGTCGTCGCCCGGCTCCATGAAGGGATGATCGCTGTGTCCGGCGACGGTCAGCCGCACGCCGAACCGCTCGGCGAACGCCGTCAGCTCGGCAAGGCTCTGGAGCTGATCGCGCGCGGCGTACAGGATATGCGTTTTCGTCGTCCATTTCGTCACGGGATGCGTCAGGACGTACTGATAATAGTCCCACGAGAGCGTGTCGAGCGGCGTTTCGATCAGTTTTTCCGCCTCGAGACGCTCTTTTGTCACGCCCGACCACGCGAACATCCGCTTGATCAGCGCCTCCATATCGACGATGGGCGATTGAAACAGACAGTTTTCAAACGCGCGGTCGCGGTAGGCGTTCAGCGAGAAATACGCGCCCAGACTGCACGCGAACAGCGAAAAGCGATCCCACCGCGCGCGGGCGTATTCGTCGATTAGGCGCAGATCGCGCATCCCGGCGATGATCTCGCATCTCTCGCCCCGTCCGGCGCGCGCGCCGTGATCGGGCAGATCGAAGGACAGCGTCTGCATGCCCATCCCGTCGGCGATCTCGGCAAAGGCGCGGGCGTCCTCCTTGCGCGACATTTTGCCGTGCACGAACAGGAAAACATGGTCGGAAGGCCTGCCCCAGACGATCGCGGGGATATCCCCCGCCGCGATTTCCTTTGTAATCATCGCTTTACGCCTTTCCGAACTTGCCGCCCTTGCCCGTTTTGCCGCCGAGCGTGACGCCGCTCAATATGTCGGAGGAGAAGGCGAAATTGTTCCGCTCCTTTTCCTCGTGCGCGCGCATGGCGCAGTCGACCATGCGATCGATCAGCGCGGGATAGTCGACGCCGCTCTCCTGCCACAGATAAAAGGCGAGCGAGCCGGGAATGGTGTTGATCTCGGTGATGTAGTAATCGCCGCTCGCGCGGTCGATCATATAATCGATGCGCGTGACGCCCTTGCAGTCCATGGCGTCGAACACGCGGCAGGACAAATCCTGAATCGTTTTCGTCATTTCATCGCCGACGGGCGCGGGCATGATCCTTTTCAGGCTCGCCATGCCCTTGCTGCCGCCGTTCCCGGCGAGGTATTTATCGGCGAAATCGAGGAAATCGCCGCTCGTAGCGGGCATTTCGAGCGTCGAAGCGGCGATCTCGCCGTCGAAGCCGAGCACCGAGCAGTTGATCTCGAGCGGATGATCGAGCCCCTGCTCGATCAGCACGCGGCGATCGTAGGAAAACGCCAGCTCGAGCGCGTCGGCGAGCTTGTCGCGGTCGTCGGCGCGGCTGACGCCGATGGACGAGCCAAGGCACGCGGGCTTGACGAACACGGGGTACGGCAGCGCCTGCTCGACGCGGGCGAGCACGCCTTCGCGGTCCTTTTCCCATTCGGAGCGCGTGGCGGCGCAGTCGGGCAGCACGGGAAAGCCGCAGCCGCGAAAGAAAGCCTTCATCACGATCTTATCCATGCCCACGGCGGACGCCGTCACGCCGCTCGAGGTGTACGGCAGGTCCGCCATTTCCAAAAGCCCCTGCAAAGAGCCGTCCTCGCCGTGCAGCCCGTGCATGACGGGCAGCACGCAGTCGAGCCGCGCAAGCGCGATTTCCCGGTCGCCGCCGAACAGTCCCCTGCTCTTTTCCAGCGTCATGAGCGCGCCCGAGCCGCCCGTCATGTCCAGCGACACGCGCCGGAGCGCCTTGTTGTAGGGATCAAACGGCGTGTAGGTTTTCATGTCGAAAAGCGCGTCGCCCGTGAACCATTCGCCCTTTTGCGACAGATAGATCGGGATCACGTCGTATTTCTCGCGGTTCACGGCGCGCATAAGCTGCACGGCGCTGATAATGGATACCTCGTGTTCGCAGCTCCGGCTGCCGAACATCACGCCCAGTTGGATTTTCTCCATTGCCTTACCCCTCCGTATAATGATCGGGCAGGTCGTTTTCGTACAGGACGACGTCGCCCGGCGACATCAGCTCGTTCAGAATGCCCGTCGCCTCGTCGAGGTTGGCCGTCGTGAACAGCCTGCCCTCGTCAAAGCCCGCCTCGAGCAGTCCCTGCCGGATCGGCTCGGCGTGACGCCTGCCCACCAGAATCGCCAGATCGACGCAGGCGGCCATTTCCTTGCCGAAATCAAAATTGAACCGCGCTTCCTCCTCGCCCATCTCGACCATGCCGGGCGTGACGATCACGCGCCGCCCCGGGAAATCGCGCAGCACGTGCAGCGCGGCGCGGCAGCCGCGCGGGTTGGTGTTGAAGGCGTCGTCGATGATCGTGACGCCGCCCGGCGTTTTGAGCAGCTGCAGGCGGTGCTCGACGGGCTGCAGCTGCGCGATGCCGCGCGCGATCTGCATCGGCGTCAGCCCCAGATACTTCGCCGTCGCGCAGCAAAGCAGGATGTTGCGGATATTATGCTCGCCCAGCAGCCGCGTTTCCACCTGAATCGGCGCGCAGCCGCGCATGAACAGCGTAAACGCGCTGCCCTCGGGCGACACGCGGATATCCTCCGCCCACGCGTCGCCGTCCCTGACGCCCACCAGCATCTTGGGCTTGCGCGTGCGCTCGTAGAAATCGGTGACGATCGCCTGATCGTCCTGAAACACCGCCATGCCGTTCTCGGGCAGCGCGGCGATCAGCTCATACTTGGTTCTGGCGATCCTGTCCAGCGTGCGGAAGGTATCCAGATGCTGCGGCCCCACGGCGGTCAGCAGCCCGACGGTCGGGTGCACGAGGCGGCAA
The DNA here is from genome assembly GCA_964459985.1 of uncultured Oscillospiraceae bacterium. GTDB lineage: Bacteria > Bacillota > Clostridia > Christensenellales > Aristaeellaceae > CAYWOS01. Next base: position 2,304 of record CAYWOS010000044.1, on the reverse strand, counting down.
AGCTCCTTGATTTCGCCCACGTGCCGCGCGCCCATTTCGCCGATAAACACCTGATGCGAGGGCGTCAGCCGCTCGCGCACCACGCGCGTCACGCCCATGGGCGTGTTGAAGCTCGAGGGCGTCATCAGCACGTTGTACTTTTGAGAAAGCAGCGTGTTCAGGATAAACTTGACCGACGTTTTGCCGTAGCTGCCCGTGATGCCGATGCGGATGAGGCGCGGGTCCTCGAGCAGGCGCTTTTCGGCGTCCCGGAAATACAAACGGAACACGAACCGCTCGAGCGGGTAGGCCGCGACGGCGGCGAGCGCGGTGAAAAGCGGCGTCCCGAGCGGCAGCAGCAGCCAGAAAGGGAACGGCGACAGCCGCAGCAAAAGCCAGGCGGCGGCGATCAGCACGAGCGAGAGCACGGCATACAGCCGCCTCACGCGCGCCGTGACGACGAACGCCTTTTTTTCCTTTTGATTCCTTGAAAACCGCGAAAAGAGAATGCCCGTCAGCACGATCAGCGCGCCGCCTACGCCCGCCGCGATCAGCGCGAAGCCGGTATTGGCCGGAAAGGACGTCGCGGCGTCCTCGTCCGCCGCCCATCCGCCCACGGCAAACAGGCAGATCAGGTACAGCGCGGCGATGATCGCCGTCACCAGAAGAAGCGGCGGTACGACGCGGCGGAACTGCCGCGTCAGCGTGCGGAAATATCCCTGAAACTGATAACTTTCCAGTTGAAAATAGTGCAGGCAGGGTCGGGCGCAGCAGACGGCGCACACCGCCGCGCACAGCGCGAGCACGCCGCCGAAAAAGGGATCGCTCGTCGCATAGATCATGCCGTTATTCCCCCTTCAGGAAGCGCCTGACGATCACGCAGAAGCGCTGCCATTGCCGGATATACGCGAAATGATCGCCGCCCTCGAACACGACCAGCCCGGCGTCCGAAATCTCCTTTTCCATCGTTTGCCCCATCCACAGCGGCGTTTCGGTATCGTTTTCGCCGAAGACGAGCAGCGTGGGCGCCTTGACGCGCGGCAGGAGCGGGCGCAGATCCTCGCTCACGATCTTCGAAAACGTTTCCCGCATATCGGCGTCGAGCGCGTTGTAATCGGCGGAGCCGTACTTTACGCGCAGCTTATCCAGCAGGCGCTCACCCAGCGGCGCGAGGAACTTTACTTTCATGACCGCCTTCGCCAGCGCCTTGCCGCGCGCGTATGCCGCCGCGCGGCGCTTCTGCGCCTCCGTCTGCGGCGCTTTCAGCCCGGCGCAGCCCGTCAGCACCAGACGGTTCACGCGTTCGGGCGCGTTCGCGGCGATTTTGAGCGCCACCCTGCCGCCGAAGGAATGCGCGATGATATCGCACGGCGACAGCGCGAGCCGATCCATCAGATCGATCACGCAGGCGGCGAAATCATCGACCGACCACGGCGCATCCGGCTTGTCCGAGCGCCCGTGCGCCGGAAAATCGATCGCCGTCAGGCGGAAATCATCCTTGAGCGCGCCGATGATCGGCTCGAAATGCTTCGTCGAGCAGCCCCAGCCGTGCAGCAAAAGCACGCGTCCGCCGCGCTCGCCCGCCTGTTCGCAGTACACCCTGACGCCGTTTGCCTCAACAACCAATGCCAAGTCCTCCACTGCCAGTATACGCCGCCGCTCCCGCCGTCATTCGCCGTCCGGGATTCGCCAGATATAGCGGCATTTGCGCGTCGAGCCCGAACACACGGCGCGGTGCTCGGGCGGCACGGGCGCGATCCGCTCCAGTTGACATCCCAGCCGCTCGCAGGTGCGGCGCGAGGGCAGGTTGTCCACGTCGTTGGTAATGACGAGGCTTTTCAGCCCGAGCCGCCTGATGAGCGGCAGCATCAGCCCGCACGCGCGCGCGGCGTAGCCGTGTCCGCGATACGCCGGCTCGATCCTGTATCCGATGTGTCCCAGATAATACAGCGCCGCGCTTTCGCCCAGACGCAGGCAGACGTAGCCCGCGTAATCCCTTTGCCCCGCGCGGTAGATCTTGAGCACGTAACCGTCCGTAATCCCGTTTTCGCGGTCCTCGACCGTTTCATTGGACAATACCAACTCGATCTCGTCGTCCGCGAACGCGGGCCTGCGCGAAAACCACTTGAGCAGCGCCGTCATGAACAGACAGACCTCCTTGCCGAGCGTCCGTGCTATTCTATCACAAACCGCTTTGACAGGCAAGCCAAAACGAGCGGATCGGCGTCCGCCGCGCGAAAGGCTGCCGAACGCGTCGTCCGGCAGCCTCCGGGTGTCGACAAAGTCGACACCCTCCGCAAAAATGAAGCTTTCATTTTTGCGGTT
>CAYWOS010000043.1:4924-19066 GCA_964459985.1 uncultured Oscillospiraceae bacterium | reverse complement strand
TCGAACCCACGTGGAGTTTCCCCCAAACTGATTTCGAGTCAGCCCCGTTATGACCGCTTCGATACCTCTCCACACGACCGTCCGAAGACGCGATACAGTATAACGCAATCCCAAAGGAGTTGTCAAGAGAAAATTACCCGGTTCGTGCCGTATTAAAGATTGCAAGTTGAATTGCCGCCCCCACAACCGTCAACACGCCGCGCCGGGACGCGGCGTTATGCGGACAGCCGGCGCGATCAGCGCGCGCGGGGACGGCGGCACGTTCAGGGGCGATCGGCGTACAGCGCGTCGAGATCGCCGTCCGCGTAGAACAGCGCGACGCCGTTGACCCGGCAGACGCTGTGGGTCAGATCGTAGGGAATGTACTCGATCACCCGCTCGTGCGCGGCGGACGCGAGCGTGACGGTCAGCGAGGGCTGCTTGTCGCGGTATGCTTCCTCCTTTGCCCAGCCCTGCGCCTGCATGACGACGAGCCGCGCGTACCACGAAAGGAACGCTTCGCTGTCGATCTCGCGCCCGTCGCGCGCGACGGCGAAGCGGTAGAGCACGTTGCCGTACCCGTCGGTTTCCAGCTCGTTGTTGGGCAGCACCGATTCGACGAGCGATACGTCATAGCGCGTTTCCTCGCCGCCGCGCGAAAGCGTGAGCGATTGAAGGCTCTTTTCGGGAAAGCTGACGGGGTTGCGGTTGAGCAGATCGCTGGCGTTGAGCGACAGGAGAAACGCCGTCGTCAGCGCGCCCGTCGTATACACGCCGCCGTCGTACAGCGCGTAGTACATCGTGTCGCCGCGCATGCCGCCGATCAGGATGGTATGAACCGTTTCGGGAATTTCTACCGTGACCGATTTGCCGTCTTCGTCGGTCGCCGAGACAAGCGAACGCGCCTGCGTGACGGTCAGCGCGACGCGCGGGCTGTTCAGCCCGTAATCGGCGAGCGCCAATTCGTCCGCGCGCCCGAGATAGGCGGAAAAGCGCATGGTTTCGATGTTTTCGAGCAGCGCCCGCGTTTTCGTTTCGTCCATCGGATAATCATAGGGCGTCGTCATCTGCCAGAACTCGCCGTTATAGGCGGCGTTCAGCGCGGTATCGCCCGCGACGGTCACGGCGTCGATCAGATCGGCCTTGAGCGAGAGCTGCTCAAAGGCGCGGAGCGATTCTTTCGTCAGGCTTGCGGTTTCGTAAAAGTACGGATCGACGGTGTATATCCGCGGATCGCCCTCGAGCATGGCGTAATGGCTCGGGATGTCGGCGGGGGAAAGACGCCCGACAAGCAGCGCGGCGGTCGTGCCGTCCGAATACGTGACGCGGACGGCGTCGGGCGCATCCAGCCCGAAATCGCTCAGGCGAACGGCCTGCGCCGAAGTATCGAGCACGGTGTCGAGCGCCGTGATTTTCCGCCCGCATTCGAGCAGGCTTTTCACATCGTCCGCGTCGAGCGCGGCGTCGGGATCGTCCTTCAGCACGAGCGTCTGATCGCGGTACAGGCAGGTGAAGCGCCCGTCCGCGTTCTCCACGGTTACGCTTTGGATATCGGCGATCTCGCGCGAGACAAGCACCGTCGAATGGTCGTGGCTTTCGATCCCGGCGGGCGTCTGCGGACGGATGATCAGGTACAGCGCGATCGCCAGCACGGCGGCGAACGACGCGCACAGCGCGATCAGTGCGCCCCTGCGCATCGTCCGAAGGGGCTTTCGCGGCGGTTGATTCATAGGTTTTTCCTCGGCATGAGCACGAAGGCGGCGGCCAGCAGCACGACGAGGGGGATGAGCGCGACGACGACGACGGCGCCCGTGAGCGAGCCCAGCGAAAGCGAGGCGCGCACGGCGGGCTTGGGCAGGATGTCCAGATTGACGGGCGATTCCTCCTGCATGTAGTACAGCATGTTGATCATGAAATCATTGGACGCCGTATAGCTTTGCACCCAGTAGTCGGTGAACGTCGTCGCCGAGCCGATCACGAAGGCGCGCGACACCTCGCCTTCCTCCTGCCTTTCGCACAGCATGGCGACGGTGAACGCGCCCTCGGCGTCGCCCGGCTGCTGCTCGGAGGCGCTGCTGTTATCGGCGTAATTGCGGATATAGGCGTCGCCCGTGACCAGAATGGGCGTTACCGTGACGTTTTGCGGATGCGCGGACGTATCGAACGCGCGCGCGAGCGGCGTCAGCAGGATATCGGTTTTGGCGTCGATCATGGCGTTTGTCGACGCGTGTCGCTGCATGTAGGGCATCAGATAAACCGTCGCGTCGGCGTAATAGCTGTCGGAGGCGCTTTCCTTGGCGATGACCAGTCCGGGCAGGGGCGTGATGCCGTATAAATCAAACAGCGCGTTGAAATTCCCGAGCGTCGTGGGATCGGCGTACTGTGAAATGATGAAGAAGCTGCCGCCCGCCGCGGCAAACGCGGTCAGCTTGTCCATCTCGTCGTCCGTCAGATCGCTTTGCGGCGAAAGGATCATCATCACGGCGTCGGGGCTTGGCGTTTCCTTGGACAGATCAAGCCGCGCGACGTCGTAATTGGCGGCGACCAGCGCCGCTTCCATCGTGGCGGTGTCCGTCTCGGTCAGCTCGCCGTGCCCCGTCAGGATCTGCACGCGGGGCAGCTCGCCCGCCGAGACGTACAGGATCGCCTCGGTGATCGCTTTCTCGTAATTGAGCGTCGCGGGCGAGTAGACGCCCGTCGTCATGTCGTAGGAATAGGTGTAGTAGTCGTTTTTCGTCAGCACGCGCGCGCGGTCGTTCGCCTGCGAATAGACGATCAGGCAATCGGTGCTGACGGCGTTTTTGCCGAGCGCGTCTGTGAAGGCGGTCATCAGCGCCGGGTTTTGCAGCACGTTTTCGCGCGATACCGTGATCTTGTCCGAGGCGGCGGCGTAGCGCGCGAGCAGCGCGAGCAGCGTGTCGTCCTCGTTTCCCTGCGAGGCGAGCGCGTACAGATGCACGCCGCTTTTGAGCGATTTGATCGCGGCGTCCGTCACGTCGCCGTGCGTGGTCGAAGCGTTATAGGAGCAATCGACCGACAGCGCCCAGCGTTCCTCCGCCGCGTCGCCGATGTAGCAGATAAGGAAGGCGATCAGCACGGCAAACGCCGTCAGCGCGGCGGAAAACCCGCCGCATCGCCATTTCCTGCGCCGCGCGAGCAGCGCGTCGTCCGCGCGTTTTTTTTCGATCTTCTTCATGACTGCGCCTCGTTCCATCGCCGCGCGTCCAGCAGCCGTCCGCACAAAAAGAGCATGAGCGCGACGAACACCAGATGATACAGCGTCGCCGCCGGGCTGAACTGTCCCATCGAGAAGGGGAGGAAACGCCTGTACAGGCTGACAAAGGCAAGCAGATCGGATACGAAATCAACGGCGATGGCTTCCGAAAGGATGTCCGTGAACCAAACCAGCAGGTTGCCGCCGAAGCACAGGATGGCCGCCGTCGCCTGATTGCGCGCAAAGCAGGAAATCAGCATATCCAGCGCGATGAACGCGCAGCCCTGAAGAATGAACCCGAGGAAGCCCACCGCCGTTTCGCCGACGTACAGCGTGCCGTAAACCGCGACGAGCGCGGGATAGGCGAGCGTCAGCAGCACGCCGAGCAGCAGCACGGTGCAGGCGGCGAAAAATTTGCCCAGCACGATGCCCCCGAGGGAGCAGGGCGAGGACAAGAGCATCTGATCGGTGTGCTGCCTGCGGTCGCCCGCGAACAGACGCATGACGAGAAGCGGCGTTAAAAGCATCCACAGATATCCCATGCTCGACAGCAGCGACAGCAGGTTGGTCGAGCGCGTCATCAGATTGCCGATCCCGAAAAAGACGCCGCTCATCGCCATGAAAACGCCGATGAACACGTACGCCGTGGGCGTGTAGAAATAGCTTTGCATTTCACGCCGGTATATCGCCCGCATACAACCTCCGAATCTGTCAGCCCGCCTCGCCGGTGGCGCGCAGGAAGATGTCCTCCAGGCTGTCCTCGACCGGCTGGAGGCGCAAAAGCGGCGCCTGCAGGCCGGAGAGCAGCTTGAACAGCGCGCGCTCGGGGGAGGAGCCTTGTCTGGCGGTCAAAAGCACGTTGGTGACGTCCTCGCTGTCCGAGGGCAGCGCTTCGACGCGCGCGACGCACTCGAGCGACTGCAGCGCCGGGAGCAGCCGCGCTTTCTGCATCAGGATCGAGGCGCGCAGCCGCACGACGCCGTCTTCTTGCCTGCCCGCGCTGTCGAGGATCAGTTTGCCGTGATGCAGGATGAGCGTGCGGTCGCAGATCGACTGTACCTCGGTGAGAATATGAGAGGAAATCAGCACCGTCGCGCTGCCCGACAGCGACTTGACCAGCTCGCGGAACTCGCGGCTCTGCGAGGGGTCCAGCCCGTTCGTCGGCTCGTCCAGAATGATGACTTCGGGCGCGCCGCACAGCGCCTGCGCGAAGCCGACGCGCTGCCGATAGCCCTTGGACAGGTTGCCGATCTTGCGCGGCAGGATGTCCTCGACGCCCGCGCCGCGCGCGACCTCGCGGATATGCGCGTCCATGCCTTTCCGCTCGACCGCCTTGAGCGAGCAGGCGAAGCGCAGGTAAGCGTCGACCGTCATTTCGTCGTAGAGCGGCGCCTGCTCGGGCAGGTAACCGATCAGGCGTTTGGCGCGGCGCGGATCGACGAGCATATCATGCCCGCCCACCGTCACCGATCCCGCCGAGGGCGCGAGGCAGCCCGCGACGATGTTGAGCAGCGTCGTTTTGCCCGCGCCGTTTTGCCCGAGCAGCCCGACGACCTGCCCCTTGGGGATGCAGAAGCTGACGCCTTCGAGCGCCTGATGCGTTCCGTAACGCTTGCCGAGCGCCGTGATTTCGATCATGAACCCGTCTGTCCCTCCGGTACGCGCGGCGCGCGGAAAACGCGCCTTTTTGCGTCCGGGATTATTATAGCACGGCGGTCGGCCGCATATCGTGAACAATCTGTTAAGCTACAAAGGATTCCGTGTAAATTCGCAGGGGTGACAGAACGACCGTTTTATGGTATACTGATAGGGGATCTTTCGGATTCCCCTTCGGCGGGCGCGGGGCGCGCGCCGAAACGCATAGACGAATTAAAGGATTCCGGGGCGGAATCCGCGCCGGGAAACGAACGACGTACCGGAGGACGAATCCATGAATCGGTATTCGAGGAATTTCAAAACGCATATGACCGATACAAGCCTGCTCAAGCGCGTGGTGATCATTGTGATCCCCGTGCTGCTGATCGCCACGATCGCGCTGGCGGCGCTTTGCATCCGCGCGTCGTCCTATCGCGCCGAGGCCAACCGCCAGTACGCGCAGCGCATCACCAATTACGTTTCTTCCGCCATCGATCAGGTCAACCGCATGTCCAGTTCGGTCATCTCATCGACCGGCTCGCGGATCGCCGTCGTGAGGCAGTATGTGTACGCGATGGAGCAGATCAACGAGATCTCCATCGCGCTTAACGGCGAGGGCGGGCGATTCCTGCCCGACGAGGCGTTCACCGCGCTGTACGGCGATTTGACATCCTTTGAAACGCTCACGCAGACGGCGACCAGCTCGACCATCGAGGCAAGGAACCTGCTGCTCAATCATCTCATGGCCGCCCAGCACGTGATCGGCGTGGAATAGAGCGCGTCAGAACCCGAACAGACGCCTAACGGCTTCCCAGAGCGCCCAACGGAAATGGACGGTGTCCCCGCGGCCGATATCGCGGTTATTTTCCGCGCCGTCTTCGGCAAAAAAGTCGATGGATTCTTCATACAGCACGCCCCACCAGTTGCGCCCTTCGCCCGAACCGAGCGTGACGCGCACGGTCGGCGCGGGCGGATGCTCCTGATCGGGACGCCATAAAACAAGCGCCACCTCGCACGGCGCGACGGCGTTGACGGCGCATTTGATCCCGGCAAGCAGCGCGGGGGACGGCGCGGCGTCATCCTGACAGACGGCGAGCGCGGCGTCGCGGACGCGCAGTTTGAGCGCCTGCGCTTCCTCGGCGTCGCTGTCGGCGATCACGCGCAGATAGATGTCGCCGCGCGCCGGAACAGGCGCGCAAAGCAGCGCCAGCACCGTCAAAATCACCGCAAAAACGCGCATCCCGTCACTTCCCGTGTACAGGATGCGCGTATTTCCGACGGTTTATACCGCCGTTTCGGTACGGAGCGCGACGGGGTATGTCTCCTTGAGCGCGGCGAAGGCGCGGTCGGCGGCCGCGGCGTCGTTAAACGCGCCGAATACCGCCGAGCCGGAGCCGGTCATTTGCGCGAGCGCCGCGCCCCGCGCCGACAGATCATGGACCGTCCGCCGGATCGCGGGGCGCATTGCGTCCGCCGCCGGCGCGAGCGCGTTGCCGGCGAGCGCGGAAAGCGCCTGAAGATCGCCGCGCCCGAGCGCTTCCGCCGCGCCGCGCACGTCGAGCGTTTTCTCGGCCGGCGCGTATCGCGCGAACACGTCTTTTGTCGACAGCCCGCCGCACGGCTGAATCAGCACGAGCGGACAGCGAAAGGCCGTCGCGATCGGGGAGAGCTTTTCGCCGATCCCGCGCGCGCGCGCCGGCGCGTCGAGCAGGCAAAAGGGAACGTCCGCGCCGAGCGACAGCGCGATGTCCGACAGCGCGTCGAAGGATACACGCAGCCCCCACAGATCGTTCAGCGCCTTGAGCGCCGCCGCCGCGTCGGCGCTGCCGCCGCCCAGCCCCGCGCCGAGGGGAATACGCTTGGTCAGGCGGATCTCCGCGCCGTATGCCGTCCCGCAGGAAGCGTTCAGCGCGCGCGCCGCCTTGAGGATCAGGTTGTCGTCGTCCGCCGCCATGCCCTGCGCCGTCAGCGTAAGGCGGTCGGCGGGCAGAAACTCGATTTCATCGCAAAGCGCGAGCGGTTGCATTACGGTGTCAAGCTCGTGATAGCCGTCGCCGCGCCGGCCGAGCACGTCAAGCGTCCAGTTGATTTTCGCCCGCGCCGTGATCCGCATGGCCGTTTCCCTCCTGCCTGCCGGGCGCCAGCGTGACTTCGAACTCGGCGCCGCCCTCGCCCGAAATCAGGCGGATGCTCTGGCCGTGGCGCTCCATGATTCTTTGGCAGATCGCCAGCCCCAGCCCCGTGCCCTTGCCGACGGTGTGCGCCTTGTCCGCCTTGTAAAAGCGGTCGAAGATGTGCGCGGCGTCCTCGGGCAGGATGCCGATGCCGTCGTCCTTGACGCGCAGCGACACATGATCGCCGACGCGGCGCGTCGAAACGGTCAGATGCCCGTTCTCGGGCGTAAACTTGACGGCGTTGTCCACCAGATTGATGACGACCTGCTCAATCTGATCCTGATCGGCGCGGACGAAGCACGATTCGTCCTCAAACTCGGCGCTGACCTCGATGCGCTTGTCGTCGATCTGCGTCATGCGCGAGATGAGCACGCGCCGGGCGATCTCGTTGACGTCGAAATCGGTGATGGCCAGCTCGGTCGTGCCGCTTTCCATGCGCGAAAGGTTGAGCAGGCCCGCAATGAGCTTTGATAAACGGTGCGTCTCGTCGACGATCACCTGCAAAGAGCTCGCGCGGTCGGCCTCGGGGACGGCGCCGTCGAGCAGGCCCTGCGCGAAGCCCTGAATGCTGGTGACGGGCGAGCGCAATTCGTGCGATACGTTGGCGACGAAATCGCGCCGCGACTGCTCGAGCGAGCCGAGCTTATCCGCCATCTGGTTGAATGCGACGGCGAGCTCGCGCACTTCGTTGGCGCCCTCCTCGGGCGCGCGGACGGAAAAGCTGCCCTGCGCCATGTCGGACGCCGCCATCGCCATCGCGGTCAGCGGTCTGGTCAGGCGTCTGGTCACAAAAAAGACGGCGACGATCGATATCATCAGCACGGCGATGCCCGTCAGCCCGACCTGGAACGCCAGCCCCCTGTAAGCGGCGTGCACCGTCTGCGCCGCCGTCTGGATGAGCACCAGCCCCATCACCGCGCCCTCCTGCATCCACGGCACGATCACGGTGAAAAGCGGCCCCGTGGGGCTTTGCGTCTGCTTGACGATTTCCTCGCCCAGCGCCACGCGCTGCAGCAGCGCGTTCATTTCCTCGGTCGAGGGCAGCGATTGCAGGCTTTCGTCGTTGAGCGTCTGTTCGTTGTAAAAGGTATAGCGCTGTCCGTTGCGCCCGATGACGACGATATAGGCGTTGTATTCCTCATAAATACGCGTCGCTTTCCAGATGAGGAACTGCTGCGCCGTCGAGGTTTTCCCGAACAAACGCATCGTCTGATCGGCGCCCATGCGGCTGGCGAGATAGGATACGTCGCGCGCCTGCGATTTGAGCGCCTCCATGCGGCTGGCGATGCGCCCGTCCCGGATATTGAGATAGGCGACCGAGTACAGGACGCCGACGCACGTCAACATGACGATCAGAAAGACCGTCAGAATCATGGCGAACATCCCGCGTCGGCGCGGCGGAGGAGTCATGATTATTTCACCTCGAATTTATACCCGACGCCCCACACGGTACGGATCTGCCAGCCGTACTGCTCGCTGTCCGCCAGCTTTTCGCGCAGGCGCTTGATGTGCACGTCCACCGTGCGGCTGTCGCCGAAGAAATCAAACCCCCAGACCTGCTCGAGCAGCTGCTCGCGCGTGAACACGCGGTTCTGGTGCGAGGCGAGGAAGTAGAGCACTTCCAGCTCCTTGGGCGGCATTTCGATCGGATTGCCCTGATAATAGACCTCGTATTTTTCCAGCGAGATCGTCAGCCCGGGGAAGGAAAGCGTGTCCTTTTCCGCCTCGCTTGCCGTCGCGCGGCGCAGCACCGCCTTGACGCGCGCGACCAGCTCCTTGGTTTCAAAGGGCTTCGTCACATAATCGTCCGCGCCCAATTCCAGCCCGAGCACCTTGTCGAACGTTTCGTCCTTGGCCGTGAGCATGATGATGGGGATGGCGCTGATCTGGCGAACGGCGCGGCACACCTGCCAGCCGTCCATGCCGGGCAGCATGACGTCGAGCAGCAGCAGGCTCGGCGGGTTCTTCTGGAACGCCGCCAGCGCGTCGTCGCCGCGCGTCTGCACCGAGATATCATACCCTTCTTTCTCGAGATACAGCCTGACGAGCTGCGCGATGTTGGGATCGTCGTCCACGATCATGATGGTTTGTTTGTCCTTCATCCTTGAGCACCTCCCGACGCGTTATGAAAGGGATACGACCGTCACGCCGTCCTCGCCCTCGCCGTACACGCCCTTGCGAAAGCTCCTGACGTGGGTGTGATTTTTGAGATGGCGCGAGATGCCCTCGCGCAGGATGCCCGTGCCCTTGCCGTGCACGATGGTGACCTCGGAAAGCCCCGCGAGCACGGCTTCGTCGAGGTAGCGGTCGACCTCGGTCAGCGCCTCGTCGAGCGCCAGCCCGCGCACGTCGCAGGACAGCGACATCGTGCGCGTCGCCGCGCCCGTTTCGACATGAACGCTGGAGACCTTTTTGGCTTTCTTTTCGTCGATCAGGCGAAGCTGGCTGATATGCGCCTTGAGCTTCATGATGCCGGCCTGCAGCTGTACCTCGCCCTTGGCGTCGGGCGCGGAGAGCACGGCGCCGCGCGTGCCCAGATGGACGATTTCCACCTCGTCGCCCGGGCGCAGCGTTTTGGGCGGCTCGGCGAGCGCTTTGCGCGGCTGCGACAGTCCTTCGGAGAGGCTGTCGAGGCTCTCCTCCAGCCGTTTGCGCAGCGCGCCGATCTCGTGGTCGGGCGCGGACGCGGACTTTTTCATGCGTTTGAGATCGGAAATGACCGTCTCGGCGTCGCGCTTGGCGCGCTCGACAATGCGGCGCGCGTCTTCCTTCGCCTTGCGCGTCGCGTCGGCGCGCTTTTGCTCCATATCGTCGTACAGCCGCTCGGCCTCGTCGCGCAGCCGCACCGTTTCCTGCCGCGCCTGCTCGGCGATTTCGCGTTCCTTTTCGGCAATCTGGCGGTGGTATTCGGCGTTGGCGATAACGTCCTCAAAGCGGATGGTATCCATCGAGAGCAGCTTTTTCGCCTCGGCGATCAATGAATCGCCCAGCCCTAAACGTCGCGATATCTCAAAGGCGTTGGATTTGCCCGGCACGCCGATGGACAGGCGGTAGGTGGGACGCAGCGTGGCGACGTCGAACTCGACCGAGGCGTTCTCGACGCCTTTGGTGGACAGCGCGTATGCCTTGAGCTCGCTGTAATGCGTCGTCGCCGCCGTGCGCACGCGCATGGCCAATAGATGGGACAGGATGGTCTGCGCCAGCGCCGCGCCCTCGGTCGGGTCGGTGCCCGCGCCCAGCTCGTCGAACAGCGCCAGATCGCGCGGCGTCACGGCGTCGAGGATAGAGACGATGTTGGTCATGTGCGAGGAGAAGGTCGAGAGCGACTGCTCGATGGACTGCTCGTCGCCGATATCGGCGTAGACCTCGCGGAACACGGACAATTCTGTGCCCGTCGCGCCCGGGATGTGCAGCCCGGCCTGCGCCATCAGCGTCATCAGCCCGATGGTTTTGAGCGTGACCGTTTTGCCGCCCGTGTTGGGGCCGGTGATGACGAGCGTGGAGAAATCGTCGCCGAGGCGCAAGCTGCACGGCACGACGGTCTCGCGCGGGATGAGCGGATGCCGCACGCGCTCCAGACGGATCAGCCCCTTGTCGTTGAGCTTGGGCCGCAGCGCTTCCATATCGCGCGCCAGCATTCCCTTGGCGAAGGTGAAGTCAAGATGCGCCAGTATGGACAGGTTCTGCGAGATCAGCGCGGCGTTGTCGGCGACATACTGCGTCAGCGCCGCCAGAATGCGCTCGATCTCGGCGCGCTCCTTGGCGTTCCATTCCTTGAGATCGTTGCCCATCTCGACGACGGCGAGCGGCTCGATGAACAGCGTCGCGCCCGTCGAGGACTGATCGTGCACCAGCCCGGGCACGTTCTGGCGGTATTCCTGCTTGACGGGCAGGACGTAGCGGCCGTTGCGCACCGTCACGATGGGTTCCATCAGATACTTGGCGTAAGCGCTGCCGTGCGCCATGCCGTTGAGCCGCTCGCGGATCTTTTCGTTGACCTGACGGATATGGCGGCGGATGTCGGCGAGCGTCGCGCTCGCCTGATCGGCGATTTCGTCCTCGCCCAGAATGGCGTCGGAGATGTCCTGCTCGAGCGCGCGCAGCGGCTGCAGGCGCGACGCCGCGGCGGTGAGCAGCGGCGTGTTTTCGCGATCGGTGACGAGCGAGTTTTTGGCGCTTCTCGACGCGCGCAGCACCTCGGCGACGCCTAACAGCGATCGCGGCGACAACACCGAGCCTTTTTCCGCAAGCGAAATCTCGCTTGTCACATCGGCGAAGGAGACGAGCGGGTTACCGCCGACGTAGGCGAGGATCACGACGGCCTCTTCGGTTTCGTCGAGCATCCGCGACGCCTCGTCGATATTGGTTTCGGGCGTCAGCGCGGCGCAGAGCGCCTTTCCGGGGTCGGACAGCGCGTAGGCGGACAGGCGCTCGAGGATCTTGTTGAATTCCAGGACGCGCAGGGCGCGGTCGTTCATGTGAATGCCTCCCCATGGCGGGAAACGGCCCGATCGGCGGTTTCCCGGTTGTCAGTGTAGCGCGTTCGGGGCGCGGTGACAAGCGTTTGCCCCGAATGTTCAAGAAACGTTTACACGGCGTTCGATTATTGGACACCCTCGGCGTAACGCCCGATGAACCGCGCGCCGCGCGGCGCGGGTTCGCCGTCCAGTTTGTCGCGGAAGGCGCGGACGACGCGCAGGCGTTCGTCGGGCGTCTCGTCGGTCAGGGATATGAGATAGGATACGCCGTCGGGCGTCGGTTGATCGGACAGATCGGTGATCTGATGCGAATACAGCGCGTTCACGCAGCCGTCCGGCAGCTTTTGCGGGATGAGCGGCAGTTTGTTTCCGAAGCGGTCGTTCAGGCACAGGGGCGCGGACGGTTCGCCCGAAAAGCATCGCGCGCAGGCGGCGTGGCCGTCCGACAGCCCATTCGCTGCGCGATACGGGCAGTGCTTGAGCAGCATAAGCCGCGTCCTGCCGTAGACGGGCAGGATCAGCGGGATCAAGGCCGCGTCGAACGCGCGCGCCTCGTCGAAGGACAATTCGCGCGAGAGCGTGGCGGCGCGCGCGCCGAGGGAGGCAAAGAAGGACAGCGATTCGGCGTTCGTTAAAGGGATTGATTCGCCGAGAATGCAGTTGGTTTCCGCCGCGAGAGGGAACTGCCCGATGTTTTGCAGGCAAAGCCCGATCCCGTGCTGTCCGGCGAAGGCGGCGAGCGCCTCGAGCGCCTCGTCGCCGCAGAAGGGCGGCAGCGCGAGATACTCAAAGGATTGGATTTGCCCGGACGTTTGCAGGAGCTGCGCCGGACGCAGATCGCGCGGCGCGGCGATCAAGCGGTCGGCGCCCGCGCCGCGCAGGGCGGACGCCTCGGACAGATCATGCGTTTGGACATACAGCATGGGGCGCGCCCGATCGCGCGAGGGACGGTCGGGCAGGCGCGCGGATGCCGGCGCGCGCGGTATCGCGGAAGCTGCCAAGGCCTGCGGCGCGGGCGCATAGGCGGCGATACGGCCGGTTGTCATCGCCTCGAGCGCGTCGCGGCGCAGCGCGTTGAGCGCGGCGGCGGGCGCGAAGGCGTTCGCCGTATCAAGCGCGATATCCCGAATGATGTAGGGCGTTCCGCCCGTTTTGCACAGCGAGCGCGCGGCGGCATCGGCGTCGAGCGGCTTTGTCTCGGCGGACCGGCAAAGATCGCCCTCGCGCGCGACGGTGATTTCGCCGTCGGTCAGCGCGAGCGCGAGCGGTTTGCCCGGGTACGCGGTCAGGCGCGCCGACAGGCGGATGGGGAGCGCGCGGTCGAACGCGTCGCCCTCGCAGGAGGCGCGCGCCGCGCGGAGCTGGCCTTCGTCGTCCGTTCGGCGCACGTCGTCGCCCACGCGCGGACGCGCGCGCATCCGGAGAGTCGCCGTCTGTCCCGAAGGGACGGGATTGCCCGCGTAGCGAACCGTCTGATCGCCGATTTCCAGCCCGTCGCCGTCGTTCAGGCCAAGCGACAGCCGCGCGTCGCACAGGAACACGTCCCGGTGCTCGCGGACGCGCGTGATTTGTCCGATGGACACGCCGGCGGGCTTGACGCGCGCCGGATCGATCACGGCGGCGTCTTCTTTGCCGAACGCGCGGCCTTCTGTAAACCCGCCGCGACAGAAGATCTGCTGAAGCGCCCGTTTTTCATTGGCGTCGGCGGGGGAAAAGCGGCCTTCGAGCGCCGCGTCGAGGGCGTCGCGGTAAGCACGCGTCACGACGGCGACGTATTCGGGACGCTTGAGCCGCCCTTCGATCTTGAGCGACGCGGCGCCGGCGCCGATCAATTCGGGCAGGCGGTCGCGGACGCACAGATCGCGCGGCGACAGCCACGCGCCGGGCTTGCCGCCGAACGAATAGGGCAGACGGCAGGGCTGCGCGCAGCGCCCGCGGTTGCCGCTCCTGCCGCCGATCATCGAGGAAAACAGGCATTGCCCGCTCACCGACACGCACAGCGCGCCGTGTGCGAACACTTCGGTTTCAATGCCCGTCCGCGCGACGCGGCGGATGGCGTCGATATCGCACTCGCGCGCCAGCACGACGCGGCGAACGCCCAGATCGCGCAGAAACACCGCGCCGTACGCGTTATGAACCGTCATCTGCGTGCTGGCGTGGACGGCGAGCGAGGGGAATTCCGTTAAGCAGATTTTCATTGCGCCCGCGTCCTGCACGAGCACGGCGTCGGCGCGAATGGATTCAAGGAAGGCGAACGTCCGGCGGACGTCGCTCAATTCGGCGTTTTTGACCAAGGTATTGACGGTGACATGCACGCGGCGCTTATGCAGATGCGAAAGCGCGACGGCGTCTTTGAGCGTTTCCTCGTCAAAGCCGACGCTTGCCCGCGCGCCGAAAAGGGACGCCCCCAGATATACCGCGTCGGCGCCGTTTGCCAGCGCCGCGCGAAGGGCGTCCATGCTCCCCGCCGGGGACAGAAGCTCGATTATTGGGGACATGCGCTTGCTTTGCCAACTCCCGCTTATTTTGATCGCGCGCCGCGCCGCCGCGTATCGTTTGCGCGCGCCGCGATACGGCATTCGCTTGTCTGCCGCGTCGCTTTATGCTGCCGCGATACGGCATTCGCTTGTCTGCCGCGTCGCTTTATGCTGCCGCGATACGG
>CAYWOS010000043.1:0-4824 GCA_964459985.1 uncultured Oscillospiraceae bacterium | reverse complement strand
CATGAATTTCACGCCGCGTCTTGACCCGTTGCTGCGCGGCTTTGCCGCCGCGCCGCCTTTAAGCGCGCGCGGCGGAAGCGGTTCAGGGGGCGTGCGCCTTGTCCGCCGCGTCCTTTTTCGCCTGCCAGAGCTCCCGGCGCAGGCGCGTGTTGTCGTCCTGCGCCGTCATCAGTTCGTCGGCGATCGAGAGCGCGGCGACGACGGCGGCGCTTTCGCGCGACATCATGCCCGTCGCCGATACCTCGGTGATCTTGCGATCAACGTATACCGCGACGCGCTTCATATGCTCGGTCGAATCATTCGAGGAAATGGTATAGTCGCGCCCGGCGATCCTGAAGGTGAAATTCGGGTTTGCTTTCTCGTCCATATTAATAGATCTGCTCGAAATCGTAGACCTGCCCGTGCGCGTCGACGCGGATGGATTGGATGCGCTGCGCCTCGAGCGGCTTATCGGAACGGTCGCGCGCGACGTTCACGATCCGGTCGGCGTACTCCATGCCCTCGGTCACTTTGCCGAACGCGGCGTAGGAGCCGTCCAGATGCGGCGAATCGCTCGTCATGATGAAGAACTGCGAACCTGCGGAATCGGGATTCATGGCGCGCGCCATGCTCAACACGCCGTAGGTATGCTTGAGCGGGTTTTTGACGCCGTTGCCCGAGAACTCGCCCTTGATCGAATAGCCGGGGCCGCCCGTGCCCGTGCCCTTGGGACAGCCGCCCTGAATCATGAAGCCGGGGATGACGCGGTGGAAGATCAGCCCGTCGTAAAAGCCGCTGTTGGCGAGCGAAATGAAATTGCCGACCGATTGGGGCGCGAACTCGGGATACAGCTCGCCGCGCATGACGCCGCCGTTTTCCAGCACGATTTCAAAGGTGGGGTAAATGGGTGTTTCCATTGATTTTTCATCCTCCGCCAAGCAAGAATTTGCGAACAAAAGGCAGCTTAATACCATGATCAGGATCATCGGGATAAACATTTTTCGCGCGTATGTCATTCTGCGTTAATACGTCATCGATACGATGACGCCCCCCATGTTGTCAATCGACGCGGTATAAGACTGCGCCGTGCGGTTGTACTGGACGGATACGCTCGCGGCGCCGTTGTCCGCGACGCGCGTGATCTCATACTTGAGCTGACCGTCCTGATAGACGGCGATGTGCGGGTGCGCCGCCAGATACTCGACGTATTCCTCCATGCACAGGTCAAGCGCGTGCATGACGGCGGCGTGCGCCTCGCCGACATAGCGGTAGATCATGAGCTTTTTGGTTTCGCCCGTTTTGTAGGACTTATCGTGAACGGTGGCGTTGGGATAGCCCTCGACGGGGAAGCGGAAGATAAAGCCGTACTGCCAGCAGTTGGAAACCAGCCAGTCAGAATGCTCGGAATCGACGAATTTGACGCCGTGGAAGGTGGTGTCGTTGCGCCAGCGCGATACGCGGAAGGCGAAGCCCGACTGGTATTCGCTCGTGCCGGGGTAATTGACGTACTTCTTCGTATGCTCGATGAGCGCGTCGCCGGTGTATTTATCGACGTGCTTGGCCATTTCCTCGTTGAAATAGGTGGTCTGCGTATCGTTGGTGCGGTAGCCTTCCTCGATCAGATAGTCCTCCAGCCCCGCTTCCTTGGCGCCGGCGAGCATTTTGCTCAAGGCGTCAATGGCGACGGGATAGAGCTTGACGCCCGAGCCCGAGACAGGGATGGTCTTGTCCAGCGTGTAGACGGGCACGATATCCGTTTCGGGGAAGCCGGCGGGCAGCGAATGATCGAACTGGTTGAGCAGCATCATGCCGCCCTTGATCAGATCGGCGCGGGCGACCGTTTCCGAGCGCGGATTGTTCAGCGAAAATGTGCTGACGTCAAGCACGTCCCATCCCGAGGCGGCGGCGGTCGGCCATTTGGGGTCTTCGGGCTTGACCTGATTATCGGCCAGCTCCTTGAGCGCCTGCGCGTGCTGTTCCGTCAGCCGGTCGTTCTCGGCCTGCACCTCGGCCCTGCGCTGCTCAAGCGCCGATTCGCCGTAGCGTTCGAGAAGCAGATAGCCCGTCAGACAGATGACCAGAAGGATGGTCACAAGAATAAACCATTTCCATAGCCTTTTATAGGCGTCCTGTTTGGTGTTTTTCGACATGGTCAATCACCTTCCATATTCGCGCCCCGCGTTTCGGGGATTACTCCGTGCGCCATCGCATAACAGCCCCTCTATTTATATCAGATATAGGAAGGAATGTCAATGTTGCAATTCGCAAAGTTCTTCGATATAATCAGGATGTTCCCATGAATTGTTACAAACGGCAAGGAGGATTCCCATGGCGAAGATCATCGGTTCGGCGCTCCCGAACATCCCCTGGCAGGAGAAGCCCGCCGGCTGCGACGCGCCGGTGTGGCGCTTCGCGGACAATCCCATTATCCCGCGCCACGCCGTGCCCGCGAGCAACAGCGTGTTCAATTCCTCGCCCGTGCCCTTTGGGGACGGCTTCGCCGGCGTGTTTCGCTGCGACGACAGATCGATGACCATGAACATCCACGCCGGGTTCAGCAAGGACGGCTTCCGATGGACGATCAATCCCGATCCGCTCGTCTTTGAGGGCGATCCCGAGGTGACGCGGTTTGAGTACCGCTACGACTGCCGCGTGTGCTTCTTCCCCGAGGACGGCAGATACTACCTGACGTGGTGCAACGGGTATCACGGCCCGACCATCGGCGCGGCGTGGACGGAGGATTTCAAGACCTTCCATCAGCTCGAGAACGCCTTTTTGCCCTACAACCGAAACGGCGTATTGTTCCCGCGTAAAATCGGCGGCGAGTACGCCATGCTCTCGCGGCCGTCGGACACCGGGCACACGCCCTTCGGCGACACCTTCGTCAGCTTCAGCAAGGACATGGTCTATTGGGGAAAGCACCGCTTCGCCTTCGGCCCGTGCTACGGCTGGGAGAGCAAGAAGGTCGGCCCCGGCCCGACGCCCATCGAGACGGACGAGGGCTGGCTGCTCATCTATCACGGCGTGCTCAATTCCTGCAACGGCTTTGTGTATCGCATGGGCGTCATGCTGCTCGATCTTGAAAAGCCGTGGAAGGTGCTGGAGCGCTGCGCGTGGTATATCCTTGGCCCCGAAGAGATCTACGAGCTGGCCGGCGACGTGCCCAACGTCACCTTCCCCTGCGCCGCGCTGACCGACGCGCCGACGGGACGCATCGCGATCTATTACGGCTGCGCCGACACCGTGACGGGGCTGGCGTTCACGACGGTCGACGAATTGGTCGCGTACATGCGCAGGCATCCCAATCCGAACGTGTGATTCTTACCGCCGCGCGAGCCGGTCGGCGCAGGCGCCCAGCGCTTCGCCGATGCTGATGGACAGCGCCAGATCGGCGCAATGATCCATCTGCGTGGGCTGTTTGTTGATGACGACCTTTTTCCCGCGAAACTCGCTCGCGAACGACGCGGCGGGGTACACGGTGAGCGACGTGCCGCCCACGATCATCAGCTTCGCGCGGTCGGTCAGGTCAAGCGCGCGCTCGATCGCTTCATCGGGCAGCGCCTCGCCGTAGAGCACGACGTCGGGCTTGATGATTCCGCCGCAGGCGCAGGACGGCACGCCGCTTGATTTGAGGATGATATCGGTTCCGGGATAGGCGCGGCCGCACCGGACGCAATGATTGCGCAGGACGGAGCCGTGCAGCTCGACGACGGTTTTGCTGCCCGCCTGCTGATGCAGCCCGTCGATGTTCTGCGTGATAACGCCCAGCAGCAGCCCCATGCGCTCCATCTCGGCGAGCGCCGTGTGCGCGCGGTTGGGCTTCGCGTCGGGGAAGACCATCTTTTCGCGGTAGAAGCAATAGAACGTCTCGGTGTGCTGCATGAAGTAATCATGGCTCAATATGGTTTCCGGCGGGACGTCCCATTTTTGGTTATACAGTCCGCCCGTGCCCCTGAAATCGGGGATGCCGCTCTCGGTGGACACGCCCGCGCCGCCCAGAAAGACGGCGGGCGCGTTCCCGAGCAGCAGGGTGCAAAGCGTTTTGATTGTATCCATTGCCAGTTTCTCCTTGCCTTTTTGTGAATATTATGGCGCGTTTTGGCGGCGGATGTCAAGCATATTGTGCGGAATGGTTCGTTTCGTTCCGCAACTTACAACTCTTGCACAAACAATGTACGGAATATTTGTCAAGTTTCCGCACTTCCATTTTTGCCTTTCTCCAAGTATAATATAGGCAACGGATGGCGGCGCGGCATCGCGCGATCGCCATGCTGACAGAAGTTTAAGGAGGGTGTTTACATGTCCAGCGTATCACTTCAGCACATCTATAAGGTCTACGCCGGCGGCGTCACGGCGGTCAGCGACTTCACGCTTGATATCGAAGACAAGGAGTTCATCGTTCTGGTCGGTCCGTCCGGTTGCGGCAAATCGACCACGCTGCGCATGGTCGCCGGTCTGGAAGAAATCTCCGACGGCGAGCTCTACATCGGCGACAAGCTGGTCAACGACGTCGCGCCCAAGGATCGCGATATCGCCATGGTTTTCCAGAACTACGCGCTGTATCCGCACATGACGGTGTATGACAACATGGCGTTCGGCCTCAAGCTGCGCAAGACCCCCAAGGATGAAATCAAGCGCCGCGTCGAAGAAGCCGCCCGCATCCTGGATATCGAGTATCTCCTCAACCGCAAGCCCAAGGCGCTTTCCGGCGGCCAGCGCCAGCGCGTCGCGCTGGGACGCGCCATCGTCCGCGAGCCCAAGGTCTTCCTGATGGACGAACCGCTGTCCAACCTGGACGCCAAGCTGCGCGTTGCCATGCGTACCGAGATCACCAAGCTGCATCAG
>CAYWOS010000042.1:0-19283 GCA_964459985.1 uncultured Oscillospiraceae bacterium | reverse complement strand
CACATCCTGTTCCGCATTGCCGACGACGAAAACTTCCTGCTCATCGATCTCAAGGATGTCAAGGCGATGCTTGCCTACATCGGCGAGAACGCGGGAAAATACACGCTCGATTACGGCAATATCGCCAAATCGTCGGTCGGCACGATCCAGCGCGCCGTCGCAATTCTGGAAGATCAGGGCGGCGACGTGTTCTTCGGCGAACCCGCTTTCGATATCCTCGACTGGATTCGGCAGGACGACGACAAAAACGGCATGATCAACATTCTTGCCGCCGATCAACTCTTCCAGCATCCGAAGATGTACTCAACCTTCCTTTTGTGGCTGCTTGACACGCTGTTTGAGGTTCTCCCCGAACAGGGCGACCGGGAATTGCCCAAAATGGTGTTCTTCTTTGACGAGGCGCACCTGCTCTTTGACGATTGTCCCAAAATGCTGATGGACAAAATCGAGCAGACCGTTAAGCTCGTGCGCTCCAAGGGCGTGGGCGTGTTCTTTATCACGCAGTCCCCCACCGATATCCCCGGTCCCGTTCTCGCGCAGCTTTCGGCCCGCGTCCAGCACGCGCTGCGCGCCTTTACGCCGCAGGAGCAAAAAGTGATCCGCGCCGTCGCCGAGACCTTCCGCGTCAATCCCGAGTTTGATACGGAGACCGAACTGACCAAGCTGGCCACCGGCGAGGCGCTGCTCTCCTTCCTTGATCAGAAGGGCGTCCCGTCCGTCACCGAGCGCGCCGTCATCCTGCCGCCGCAGTCCTCCATCGGGACAATATCCGATTCTCTCCGCCAAACGTTTATCGGGACCGACGACATCGGCGATCAATATGACACGATGGTCGACCGCGAGAGCGCTTACGAGCTGCTCTCCCGACGCTTCATGAATACCGTGTCGTCTTCGGCGCCGATCCCGCAAGCCGCTCCTACGGCGCCGATCCCGCAAGCCGCGCCGACGGCGCCGCTCGCGCAGGAAGCCGTGCCCGTCGCGTCGCCCGCATCGCCCGTGACCTTCCGCGTGTTTAACCCGGCGACGGGGCAATATGAGGAGCGCGTCATGCAGCCTTCGTATCCAGCCGCACAGACGGAGTACGCGCAGCAGCCCGTTTACCCGGTTCAGCAGCCCGTTTATCCGGCGCAGCAGCCCGTTTATCCGGTTCAGCAGCCCGTTTATCCGGCCGTCCCGGACGCCGTGCCCGTATCGCGCAAAACACAGAAAGCGCCCAAGCAAGAGAAAACAACGGCGCAGAAGTATCTCGAATCCTTTGCAAAGAGCGCCACCACCAGCGCCGGGCGCGAGGTCGGCCGCTCGTTGACGCGTTCGTTGCTGGGCACGCTGGGGCTTGGCGGACGGAAGAGATAAACTGATGAATCCGCGCTTTCTCCGGGCATACTATCGCCCGGAGGAAACGTTTTGTTGTACTGTATTCCGCTTATCTGTCTCGTCGTCGCGCTCGTTTTCCGTAGAAACGGCGTCACGCGCGCGCATAAAGCGCTGTGGCTCGCGCTGATCATGGTCAGCATGCTGATCCAGAGCGCCGTGCTGCTCATTGACGGTCAATGGACGCTCGCAACGGGATTACCGCTCCATGTGTGCGGTTTTTCCGGCGTTCTGTCTCTCCCCGCGCTAACGCTTGAAACGCCCGCGCTTTCGCGCTTTATGCGCCGCGTCGCCATGCCCGGCGCGCTGCTTGCGCTGCTGTTCCCCGCCGTGTATCCGACGCGACTGATGCTGCTTGGCGAAATCGGTTTTTTCCTTTTGCATTCGCTGCTCCTTTCGCTCCCGCTTCTGATATCGCAAAAAACGATCGGTTGCGGAGCGACAGCACGCGGCGCGGGAAAGCTTCCGTTGACGGCATATAATGCGACAGCGGGCGGATCGACAGCGCGCAAAACGATAGTGCGAGCAGCCGCCACACACGACACGACAAAAGACGAAACCACAGCGCGCGGTATTGAAACAGATCAGGCGATAACGCCCGGAACAACGGGATACGGAACGGAAGCGCGCAACAGGGCAACGCATCACGCGTCCGCGCGCGACGCAGCAGCCCAAGTATTGACAAAGCGCGATATCTCAACGCGTCAAACGACGGAGCGCGGCGCGGCGACGGGATACGGAACGAAAACGCGCGGAGAGGCGGCACGCGGAGTTTTCAGATGGATAACGTCAGCGTATAAGGCAGTAACTCGCGATATAACGACAAACGCAACAACTGCGGACGAAGCAACGACTCATATTGCGAAAAAATGTGAAGCGGCGTCGCGGTACGCAGCTTTACGCGTCGAAATAACATGCGATATACCGTCATGCGAAACGGCGTCATCCGAAGCGGAATCACTTTACGCATCAGAACACGAAACCGTCTCGCGCAAAGCTTCGTCACGGGAAACAGTATCGCGCGATACGGCTGCGCAAGGTAAGGCTGTGCGCGATATACCGTCATGCGAAATGGCGTCATCCGAAGCGGAATCACTTTACGCATCAGAACACGAAACCGTCTCGCGCAAAGCTTCGTCACGGGAAACAGTATCGCGCGATACGGCTGCGGAAGGTAAGGCTGTGCGCGATGCGGGCATCTGCGGCGCGCCGTCGCGCGATATGGCGGCGCGCGGGCATGAATGCGGACGAGCGTCCCTAACCGGCGCGGCGACGGGCATGTACAGGATCTGCCTCGCGATGCTGATCGCGGCGATCGCCGTCAACGAACGCTTCGGGGCAAATTACCTTTTCCTTCGCGCGCTGCCGCTCGGCACGCCCTTTGAATCGCTGAACGCCTATCCGGGGGCGCTCCGCGCGCTCGCGGCGCTCGCGCTCGCCGTCGGCCTGTCCTACGCAAAGATGAACGGTAAATAATGCCTGTTCAATCGCTGATAGGAAACTATTTTGCCGCATATGGATGAATCAACGTTTCTTTCCCGTTTACTGGATATCTACGAAAGCGAAGGTGAAACAGCATGTGGATTTGTCATCAATGCAATCAAGAGAACAGCGATCAGGACGTCCTCTGCCGCGGATGCGGCATGCAGCGCAGCGCCGGGCGCTTTCAGCCCTACGCGCGCCGTCCCGACGTGCGCGCCGCGCAGCCGCAGCCGGTGCAGCCGACGCAGCCGGCGCAGCAGCCCCTGATCGCGCCGGCGTATTCCGTCGCTGATCTGCCTGTCCCGCCGAAACCGCACGGCGAGGTCAACGCGGCGCCGTTTTTTGATCTGCCCGGCAAGACCAAGCGCTCGCCGATTGATAGAATCGCTTCGGCGATCGGGCTGACGCTCGCCTGCCTTCTTCCGCTCCTGACGGCGGCGCTCGCGTGGAGACAGCGCGACGCCCTGCGCGCCGCGATCCTGCCGCTTTTGCTTGACGAAAGCGCGGCGGATATCGTACAATGGATCGTCTATATCGTCCTGTCGCTGCTCGCCGCGCTGGTATCGGCGCTGCCCGGGCTATGGACGCTTTGCGCCGCGCGCCGCCCCGCTCCGCGCGGAAAAAGGCATTCTGCCGCGAGGAAATAGTATGCCGCTCAAAGGACTCCTGATTGTTAATGCCTTCTGGAAAAGCCGGTCGATGGAACGCATGACGGGCATGTTCATGCGCTCGGCCGAGAAGCAAGGGATTCGTCTGGCGTTAAGCGATAATGCCGATACGCTGTGCCGCGCGCAGGCGGGGACGCTCGAATCCCTCGATTTCGCGCTGCTGTGGGATAAAGACGTGCGCCTGGGACGGCTGCTTGAGATGCGCGGCGTGCCGGTATTCAACGCGCCCGACGCCATCGCCGTCTGCGACGACAAGACGCTCACCTATCTTCATCTGCTCGACAGCGGCGTGCCCATGCCGCGCACGCTGCTCTGCCCGCAGACATTCCCGGGCTGCGGCTATGAGAACGACCGCTTTATCGACGAATACGCCGGTCTTCTTCACTGTCCTTTTGTCGTCAAGGAAGGGTTCGGCTCCTTCGGTCAGCAGGTCTATCTGGCGCAGAACACCGACGAGGCGCGCAGGATCATCGGCGCGTGCGGCGCCGTGCCTATTCTGTTCCAGCAATTCATCAGCGAAAGCGCCGGCCGCGATCTCAGGCTGTACATGGTGGACGGCCAATGCGTCGCCGCGATGGAGCGCGTCAACCTGACGGGCGATTTTCGCGCCAATATCGCGGGCGGAGGCACGGCGCTGCCCTGCACGCCGACACGCGAAGAGACGGACATCGCCGCGCGCGCCTGCGAGCGTTTGAACCTGACCTTTGCCGGCGTCGATCTTTTGCGCTCGAAGGACGGTCCCCTGCTCTGCGAGGTCAACTCCAACGCGCATTTTGTCGCGCTTGCCGAACTCACGGGCGTCACCCCGTCGGACGCCATATTGTCCGCTGTCCGGAGGCGCGTATGCTCGGCTACTTGATCTATCGTCCCGAGGACGTCGCGCGGAACGAGCGCTTCATCGGTTTTTTCATGGAAGCGGCGGAAAAGCGCGGCGTGACGCTCGAATTGACGACCACCGACCGCCTGACGCTCGGCATCCGGGACGGCCGGCCGTTTATGCTGCCTAAAACGCCCGATTTCGCCGTCGTGCGCGGTATGCTACCCGATCTTTCGGAGCATCTGGAAGCGTGCGGCGCGCGCGTGTTCAACAGCGCCTTCGTCTCGCGCGTCTGCAACGACAAGCGAAAAACCCACGCATATCTGGCGTCGCGCGGCATTCCCATGCTTGACACGGCGTTCGTTTCCGCCGCCTGCCCGCGACATCCGTTCGATTATCCCGTCGTCGTCAAGGCAAGCGCCGGGTGCGGCGGACGGCAGGTGTATCTGTGCCGCGACGAGCGCGAATACATCGATCGTCTGGCCGCCGTTTTTCCCGATACCGCCGTCGTGCAGCCGCTTTGCGACACGCCGGGGCGCGATATCCGCGCGTACGTGCTGGACGGCGAAATTGTACAGGCAATGCTGCGCTATTCGGACGATGATTTCAGGAGCAATTTCGGACTGCACGGCACGGCGAAGCCGCACGAGCTGTCGTCCGAGGAACGCGCGTTGATCGAGCGCGTGATTCCGCTCTTTGACGCCGCGCTGATCGGCGTCGACCTCATTTATCACAAGGGAAAGCCTTATATCAACGAAATCGAGGACGCCGTCGGCACGCGCATGCTGTATCAGTATACCGACATCGGGATTGTCGATCTGTATATGGATGTGATCATAAAAAAGCTGTCATAACGCCCCCGCCTCCCCGCATAAAGTGAACGACAAACAACGCGGAGGAGGCAAAAAGATGGGCAGAATACGGCGTCTGTTCCCCGGCGGCAATACCTGCGCCGGTTTTGTGGGGTTTTATCAGGAGCTCAGGCGCGGCGTCGGGCATGTGACGCTGCTCAAGGGCGGCCCGGGCGTCGGGAAAAGCACGCTGATGCGCAAGGTGGGCAGGCGGTTCGAGGAACGCGGCGAGGACGTGACCTACTATCGCTGCTCGGGCGATCCCGACAGTCTGGACGGCGTTTACGCGCACGGCAGCGATTATATGATGCTCGACGGCACGTCGCCGCACATTCTTGATCCCCTGTGTCCAGGCGCGGCGGACGGCATTCTCAATCTCGGCGCGTGTCTGGACGCCGCAAAACTGCGCGAGGATCGCCGTGATATCGAGGACATCGGCCGCGATATCGCGCGGCGGTATCAATCGGCATATCGCTTTCTCGCCGCCGCGCGGCAGGCGCAGGCGGACGCCGCCGACACGCTCGCCGACGCGCTGGACAGGCGCGAAATCCACAGCGCCGTCAATCAACTGTTTTCCTATCTGACGCGCGCCGCCGAGAACGGCGATGAAAAGCATATCTTTTATCGCGCCATTA
Organism: uncultured Oscillospiraceae bacterium; assembly: GCA_964459985.1. Classification (GTDB taxonomy): domain Bacteria; phylum Bacillota; class Clostridia; order Christensenellales; family Aristaeellaceae; genus CAYWOS01. Next base: position 13,459 of record CAYWOS010000042.1, on the reverse strand, counting down.
CGCATCGCGGGGCGATCGAGGAGCTCGACAGCATACGCACCGACCGCGTCGTCGCCGTCAAAGCGCCGTGGGGCTTCGACGCCGACGCGCTGTTCATGCCCGTCGCGCGTCAGGCCAAGCACGACGGATCGGCGCACACGCTGTATCATCATCCGCTCGACGCCGGAAAAACGGAAGCGCTCGCCGTCGGCGGCACGCTGTTTATCGCGGCGGATCTGATGGACACGCCGGTCGTCGAGATCGAGCTGGATCGTCGGAAGCTCGCCGCCGCCCGGACCAAGCTCGATTTCGATCTGGCGCTGCATAACCTGTGCCTCACGCAGGCGATCGATATGCTCTCGGAGGCGAAATATCTGCACGATCGACTCGAAAGATACTATATCGACGCGATGGACTATGCGGCGCTCGACAGGATCACCAACGATATTCTGGATAATCTGCCCTCGACTTGAAGGATTTTTGCGTTTGTTAGCGAAACCCACATCATTCCAAGGACGGAGTGGTGTGTTTGAAGGCTTTTTTGAAGCGCGCTGCCGGCAACGAGCGCGTACGGTCCTATCTGCTGATCGTGCTGGGCTGCCTGATCGGCGGCGCGGCGTATCCCTTGTTCCTGACGCCCAACAGCATTGCGCCGGGCGGTCTGACCGGCGTGGCGACCATCCTGCATCATCTGTTCGGATGGCCTGTCGGCGCGGTCAGCCTGATCCTGAACCTGCCCCTTTTCCTCATCAGCTACCGCTCGATGGGACGGATATTCGCCTTCCGCTCGCTGATTGCCACCGTGCTCTTTTCGGTGGTGATCGATTTGCTCAAGCTCCCGCCCATTCAGGGTGATATGGTGCTGGCGACGGTTTACGGCTCCATTCTGCTCGGATTCGGCATCGGACTGATCCTGCGCGGCGGCGCGACGACGGGCGGCACCGATATGATCGCGCGCATCGCGCATCGGTATATCCCCTTTCTGTCCGTCGGCGCGTGGCTGTTCGCCTTCGACTGCGCCGTGGTGCTCGCCGCGTGGTTCACCATGAGCGCCACGCTGTCTTTGTATTCGCTGATCTGCATATTCGTGTCGGCGCGATGCGTCGATATTGTGTTCGTCGGTCTCAAATCGCGCAGCATCAAGGCGTGCTATATCATCTCCGAAAAAGCGCCCGAAATTACGCGCCGCATCATGGCGGAGCTCGAGCGCGGCGCGACGCTGCTCAAATCGATCGGCGCGTACAGCGGCGCCGAGCGCGACGTGATCCTGTGCCTGCTCTCGGTGCGCGAGGTATCGGCGCTCAAGGCGATCGTCAAGCAGGAGGACAAAACGGCGTTCATGTTCATCACCGGCGCGCAGGAGGCGCTGGGCGAAGGATTTATGCAATTGGACGAAAACGCATAGGAGGGGTTTCTATGGACAAAACCTTTGAAAAAGCACGAACGTTTATCTATCAAAACGCGCGTCCCGTCGATCTGACGCGGTGGCGGTATCACTTTGAAAACGGCAGCCGCGAGGACGTATTGACGGCGCTGGCGGCGTACCAAAACGCCGACGGCGGTTTCGGACACGCGCTCGAGGCCGATTCGTGGAATCCCGACTCATCGCCCATCCAGACATGGGCGGCGACCGAAATCCTTCGTGAAATCGGCTGGACGGACGCCGATCATCCCATCGTACAGGGCATCCTTCGGTATCTGGCAAGCGGCGACGCCTTTGACGGCAGGCACTGGTTGTTCGCCGTGCCGAGCAATAACGATCATCCGGGCGCGCCGTGGTGGACGTACCGGGCGGATGATGTCAGCGACGACAACCCGACGGCCTCGCTCGCCGGCTTCCTTGTCCGATTCGCGTCCCGAGGGAGCGCGCCGCACGATCTGGGCTGCTCGCTTGCGCGCAGGGCGTACGAAACCTTCCGCTCGCTCGGGGATATCGCGAACATGCACACGCTCGCCAATTACGAGCAGATGCTGCAGTACATCGACGCGGCGGGCGAACAGACACTCGTCGACCGGGACGCTTACAAAAACGCGCTGCGCGCGCAGGTGCGAAACGTCATCACGCGCGATACCGAACAGTGGAAAACGGGATATGTCTGCCGTCCCTCGCGCTTCATCGCATCGCGCGACAGCGCGTATTTTGACGATAACCGCGAGCTCGCGCTATACGAGTGCGTCTTTCTGCGCGAAACCCAGCTTGCCGACGGCTCGTGGAACGTGCCTTGGGGCTGGCAGGGCTACGAGGAGCAATGGTCGATCAGCAAGAACTGGTGGAAATCAAGCATTGTGATCGAGAACATATTGTATCTGAAGCATATGGAAGCATAAAATCAATCGCCGCGCGGCGGGCAGTCGTCGCGCGGCGCGGTTTATATGCGTCTTTCCCGTGCCGTCTGCGGCGGCGCGGGTTTTTTGATAACCGCCTGATCTGGCAGCGCGGTTACGCGTTCTTTCGGATCTCGTAGAACACGCAGTCGTAGACGCGTCCGCGATACGCGATCCGCTCGGTTTTCTCGATTTTCGTCATACCGCATTTCTGCATGACGCGCTGACTGGCGGTGTTTTGGGGAAACGCGCCCGCCTCGACCGCGTCGAATCCGCGCGCAAACAGATCGTCGATCGCGGCGCGCACCGCTTCGGTGCAGTAGCCTTGATTGTGATGCGCGGGGGCGATCACATAGCCGATCTCGACGCGTCCGTTGTCGATCGCCACGTCGTTGATAAAGCCGATCGCTTTGTCGTTCAGAAAAACGCCGCGAACGTAATGCGCGCCGTCCAGCGAGCGGTTCATGAGCTTGTCAAACAGCGCGACCGCCTCGGATTCGTCAGCAAAATCGGGGATCATGTACGTTTTTTTGACGGTGTCATCCTTGAGAATGGCGATCATGTCCCGCTCGTCGCCCCGTTCAAACGGGCGCAGCGTCAGGCGGTCTGTGGTGATTGTCATGTCGTATCCTTTCTGTTCCGTAAAAATATGCGCGCGGCCATTGTCCGCCGGCGCGGGCGTCTGCGGACCGGTGGGTTCATGCAGCCGATGGGTTGATCAAGGGATCGCGCAACTTGCCGGAATGCGAAGCCTACCCGTCCCGTTCGTTGAGCATTTTGCGAATATCCTCGAGCATACCCGGCAGCTCGGCGGTCGTCTTCATCTGATCGCCGATCTTTTTGCAGGCGTAGGTGATGGTCGAATGATCGCGCTCGAAGGACTGGCCGATCGCCTCAAAGGAGATATTGACCATCTCGCGCGCGATGTACATGGCGATCTGGCGCGGCACGCTGATGTTGCGGCTGCGGCGGTCGCTGATGATGTCCTCGGGCGTGATGGAGTAGTACTCGGCGACCGTGCGGATCACATCGTCGCAGGAAACGTGGCGCGGCTCGCTCTTGGCAAACACCTCGCGCAGCGCGTCCTCGGCGAGCGCGCGGTCAATGGGACGGCCGGTGAGCGAGGAATACGCCACAAGACGCGTCAGGCATCCTTCCAATTCGCGGATGTTGCTCGTCACGCGCTCGGCGATCATTTGCAGCACTTCGTTGTCCACGCGCATCATTTCATCCTGCGCCTTGTTTTGCAGGATGGCGACGCGCGTTTCGAGATCGGGCTTGCCGATATCGGCGATCAGTCCCCATTCGAAACGGCTGCGCAGGCGCTCCTCGAGCCGCGCGATCTCCTTGGGCGGCTTGTCGGAGGTGATGACGATCTGCTTGCCGGCGTTGTGCAGCGCGTTGAACGTATGGAAAAACTCCTCCTGCGTGCCGTCCTTGCCGGCGAGGAACTGAATATCGTCAATGAGCAGCACGTCGATGCTGCGATATTTCTCGCGGAACTCGGTCTGCGTGCGCTTGTTGATCGAGGTGACCATTTCGTTCATAAAAAGCTCGGTGGTGATGTACTTAACGCGCGTGTTCGGCTTCTGGGACAGCACGAAGTGCCCGATGGCGTGCATCAGATGCGTTTTGCCCAAGCCCACGCCGCCATAGATGAACAAGGGGTTGTAGGCGTCGGCGGGCGATTCCGCCACGGCGAGCGAGGCGGCGTGTGCAAAGCGGTTATTGCCACCGATCACGAAGGTCTCAAAGGTGTATTTCGGATTAAGCCCCGCCTCGTTCTCGGGCGTGACGGAGGAAGACAGCGCGCCGTCGCGGTATTCGTCCGCCTGCGAGGGCGTCAGAATATCCGCCTTGACCGGGCGGCAGACGATCTCGCTGAGCGCGTTGGCGATCAATACGGCATAGCGCGGCACGACGAACTGATGATAAAAATCAGTCATCGCTTCGATATAGAAATGGTCGCCGTTCATACCGAGCGGACGCAGCGCGGCGGAAATCCACGTATTGAAGGTCACTTCGGTCATTTCCCGGCGCATAATCAGGCATGCCTGATCCCAAATCTCCTGCTTTTCCAAGATGCTCGCTCGCTCTCTGCATGATTATTTGTTGTACTTTCGTGCGCGACGCGATGAAAACGCAAACCTGCGCGCCCTGTCACAGCATACAGGTTGTTGATAACTTATTGTTGATAACCCTCATCCCGTGTGTGCCACGGCTGTCATCATAGCAGATTGCGAAGCGTTTTTCAAGCCTGTTTTCGTTTTTTCGGTGTTTGCCGTTCGCTTTATATGCAATCATTTTGTGAATAACTTGATCCCCCATCGGTTGTGGTCGCAATGTGGTCACCCACAACAGAATGTTGACTTTCGCCGTTCGCGAAATGTGTTATTATACGTTTATCAGTATAATTAACAATGAAATAATCGGATAACCGTATTGTTAAATATTCTTAATCGGATGCAACAGATCGTTGATATTCCGCTCGTTTGGCGCGCGATATTCCGCGCTTTCGCGCCTATTTGATATGGACATTTTCACCCGTATGTGGTATCTTTTGTACAGGACGGGGAGGGATTTGCATGATCTCCATTGCGCAGGTCACTCTCGCCATGCAGCCTTGGCTCGGCATGGCGCTGCTCCGCGCCGCGCCGCTCGCCGAGCAAGCGGCGTTCAGGATGAACGCCTATCGCCAAACGGACGACCCGGACGCGCTGTATCGCGCGCTGGACAGTCTGTTCTTCGGTACGATCCGCCAAATCGCCGGGACCGGCATGCGCGTGCTGCTCGACGACGGCACATGGATTCGCATCCGCGTGGACGATGTAGCGACGATGACGGACGATGTGATGTATCTCTATTTCGCGTCGTACCCCGTCGATGCCCGGCATCGCGCCATGCTCAACGATTACGCGCTGTCGCACAACAGCCTTTCGGCGCTGCGCGCGCTGTACACCCGCTTTCAGGCGCTGCACACGCCCGAGGAACTGTCCGCCATCGCCCGCATCGCGCGGGGCGGGTATCCCGCCTTTCGCCTCGGCTGGCTCAATTCATCACAATCGAGGGAATAGCATTGGGTAAGATGATCGCGATCGCCAATCAAAAGGGCGGCGTGGGCAAAACGACCACCGCCGTGAATCTGTCCGCCTGTCTCGCCGCGCTGGGCAAGCAGGTGTTACTGTGCGACGCCGATCCGCAGGGCAACGCGACGAGCGGCTCGGGCGCGCGCGCGGGCGGCGCGACCATCTATGAAGCGCTGCTCGGACAAACGACGATGGACAGCGTGATCGTGCCCTCGCCGCAGAAATCGCTGTTCGTCGCGCCCGCCGATATCCGTCTGGCGGGCGCCGAGATCGAGCTGGTCGCGCTCGACCGCCGCGAATACCGTCTGCGCGCCGCGCTTGAAAGCGTTTCCGAACGGTATGATTTCATCGTGATCGACGCGCCGCCCTCGCTGGGCCTGCTCACCATCAACGCGCTTGCCGCCGCCCGCAGCGTGCTCATCCCCATCCAGTGCGAATACTACGCGCTCGAGGGCGTGACGGCGCTGATGAACACCGTCCGGCGCATTCAGCAAAGCGTCAACCGTTCGCTCGACGTCGAGGGCGTGCTGCTGACCATGTTCGACGGCCGCACCAATTTGAGCCTTCAGGTCGCCGCCGAAGTGAAAAAGCACTTTCGCGGCAAGGTTTTTTCCGCCTGTATTCCGCGCAACGTGCGCTTGGGTGAAGCGCCGAGCCACGGCCTGCCCATCACAAGCTACGACCCGCGAAGCACGGGCGCCGAGGCGTATACGGCGCTGGCGCGCGAGGTCATCGCCCGCAACCGGGCATAAGGAGCAATCGTCATGACGAAAAAAAACGGTCTCGGGCGCGGACTGGACGCGCTGTTTTCCGAAAACGAGGACGCGTCGGGCGGCGATATTCGCATGATCGATATCACGCTGATCGACCGCAATCCGCGCCAGCCGCGCCGCTCCTTTGACGACGCCGCGCTCGCCGAGCTTGCCGACAGCATCCGCTCCTCGGGCGTTTTGCAGCCGCTGCTTGTCGTTCCCGACCGCGGGCGTTACCGCATCGTGGCGGGCGAACGCCGCTTCCGCGCCGCGCGGCTCGCCGGGCTTTCATCGGTCCCCTGCCTCGCGCGCGATATGACGCCCGAGCAGCAAATGGAGGCGGCGCTCATTGAGAACCTCCAGCGCGAAAACCTGAACGCCATCGAGGAGGCAAGCGGGATTCAGGCGCTGATCGAGCAATGCGGCTACACACAGGAGAAAGCGGCGCGACAGCTCGGCAAATCGCGCCCGGCGCTGACCAATCTTTTGCGCCTTTTGCGTCTGCCGGAAACGGTGCGCGCCGCCGTCGCGCGCGGCGATATTTCCGCCGGCCACGCGCGCGTTCTCGCCGGGCTTGACGATGTGAACAGGCAGATCGGGCTGTGTGAAATCACGATCGCCGAGGGGTTAAGCGTCCGCGCGCTGGAAAAGCTGGCGGCGACGCCCGCGCCCGCCGCGCCGCCTAAAAAAGAAAAGCGCCCGCTCCCGCTCGAGCTCGCCGACATGGAAACGCGTTTCCGCGAAGCCGTCGGCGTGCGCGCCGTCGTGACGGGCAACCGCAAGAAGGGCAAAATCGTCCTGCAGTATCAAACGGAGGACGAGCTGGAAAAAATCTATCTGGCGATGGAAAAGATCGAGCGCGGACAATAACGCAAATCAAGAAAGCGCGGACGTATACGGTTCAACCGTCCCGTCCGCGCCGTGCGCGGAAACGCCCTTCCGAGCGGTTACCGCATCGCCACGCACTCGATTTCGACCAGCCCGCCCTTGGGCAGCGCGGCGACCTCGACGCAGCTTCGCGCCGGGTACGCGCCCGAAAAGAAGCGCCCGTATACGGCGTTGACGGCGGCAAAATCGCTCATATTCTTGATAAAAACCGTTGTTTTGACGATGTTGGCGTACGACATGCCCGCAGATACGAGAATGGCGCCGATGTTCTTCATTGATTGCTCTGCCTGTCCCTCGACGCCTTCGGCGAGCGCGCCCGTTTGCGGATCGATCCCGAGCTGGCCCGATGTGAACAGGTAATCCCCGGCAAATATGCCCTGCGCGTACGCGCCGATAGCGGCGGGCGCGTCCTGCGCCGTGATCGGTTGTCTGTCCATGGCTTCTCCTTCTCGCGATCCCTCGATCGCTTTTCGTCGGGGCGGAACGCGCGCGTCGACGCCCTTGATTCCATTATACACACCGCCCGGCTCACGGTCAAGCGCGGCGGGCGCGAACCCTTCGTCGCGTTGCGCACGATCCCGGGAGCGGCCGATATACGGTTGCCGGTCCATTTTCCGCTTGTCATCATATATGAGATTTGTTATAATATGCAGCGGCATCGTATCGATCGGACAATTGATTCTTTCACCTGAAACACGGCGATCCTTCGGACGATGGGAAAGGCAGGCGACCCCGTTCATGACATTGTTGAAACGACTGATCATCCTTGCGTTATGCGCCGCCGCGGCGACGGTTTGCGCCTGCGCGGAAAGCGCGTTCGATTTACCGCTTGATATCAAAACGGGCGGCTGCCCCGCCAAGGGCGTCTTTACCGATACCACGTATACGGACGACAGCCTGACGGTCCGGCTGGAAACGGTGACGACCGATAAACAACGCGTGTTCATCGCGTATTTCGACGTGAAAAGCCCCACGCAATTGCGCACGGCGCTGGCAGGCAAGCCGAATCAAAACGTCACCTCGCTGCCCTCCCGCATGGGTCGGGCGCTGAACGCCGTGCTGATCATCAACGGGGAGTTCTATATCCAGCGCACGCGCGACACCATCGTATACCGTCAGGGGCAGATGATCCGCAACCAGGTGGATTCGCTCAAGGATGTGCTCGTCATTGACGATTGCGGGGATTTCCACCTGTTTACCTCGGAAAACAAGGCCGACGAAATACAAGCCTTTACCGACGGCGGCGGCGTGATCGTCAACGCCTTCAGCTTCGGTCCGGCGTACGTCGTGGACGGAACGCCCGTGACGCCGAGAGATGACTACTATTTTATCCCAACGAGCATCTCTCGCGCACGGTGATCGCTCAAGTCGGCGAACTATCCTACGCCTTCATTACCTGCGAGGGCATCGCCCACGACAAGGCGGGCTTTACGCAGAAAGAAATGGCTGATTTCCTGGCGACGCTCGATCTAAAACAGGCGTACGGGCTGGACGGCGGTCAATCCACCGTCATGCTGTTTAACAATCAGTATATCGGTCGCATACGCAAATCCAACGAGCGCGCGCAGAGCGATATCGTGTACGTCGTCAGCGCCGTCGCGCCCTGATGCGGGAACTGCCGAGCCGCGGAGAGGTATCATGAAACAAAAGAACGCATGGAAGATCGCAGGCTGTTCTTTCCTGATCGCCGCCGGGCTGGCGGTCATTTGTCTATTCGTGCCCGACGGCCAGCTCCTGTCCGACGTGCGCGGCGAAATGGAGAGCACGCGCGGCGTCGCTTTTTCAGGCGTCGTGCCGATGAACCTGTACGGGTACGCGCTGGCGGGCGCGGCAGCGTTGTCGTTGTGCGCGATTATGCTGCTAAACCGGGACAGGGCGGGCGCGATCCGCTTTTGCGCGGGCGCGCTGTGGCTCGGGCTGGCGATGTCGCGCATTTTGTTCTGTCTGGTCAATCTCGCGGTCTTCGCGCTCTGTCCCCTCTCCGTCGCGTATCTATTGACGGGAGGGCTTTCGCTGTACGGCGCGCTGTTCGGCGTGCTGACCGCCGCGCTGCTTTGCGGCCGCAAAAGCGCGCCGTCCTGCCGTTCCCTGACCGTATCGCTCGCCGTGTTCATCCCGGGCGCGCGAATCGCGGAATACTTTTCGCCCGAATCGCTCGGGATCGGCGTGGACGTCGAGTTCTCCAACCTGTTTTCGGTGCCCTCGATGTTCGGCGACGTGCTGAACGTCCGCCTGATTGAAATCCTGATTGCCGCCGCGCTGCTGATCGCCGTCATTCTCCGCGAAAGAAAGCCCGAGCGGAGCTGGAAAGACGGGCTGCGCGTCTATCTGTTCCTGTTCGCCGCGATCCAGATTCTGATGGAATCGCTCCGCCGGGACGGGCATATGATCTGGGGATTCGTCAAGGCGCAGCAGGTCCTGTCGCTGCTCACGGCGACAGTCTGCCTGACAATGCTGACATCGGGCAGACGGCGCGTTGCTTCCCTGATTCTTTCTTCCGTTGCGGGCGCGCTGTGCTTCGCCATGGAAAAGCAGCTGGACCGCGGGTATGTGCCTGTCTCCGATTGGGCGAACTACGGCGCGTACGCGTTCATTATTTTCGCGTATCTCGCCATCGGCATCATATTGATCAGAAAAAGCGGAAAGGAGATCGGACGGGACGCCCTGACGAACCGATGATTCACGAATGAAGTACAACCGTTTCCAAACCATCGCGCTGTTGATCGGCTGCGCCCTGCCGATCCTTCTTTTGTCCGTGCTCCTGTTCCGGGGGCAAACGGATATCTCCGACAGCGAGAACCGCACGCTCGCGCGGTTCCCGTCCCTTTCCGCCGCTTCCTTCGCGTCGGGGGAATTTCAGGACGGGCTTGAAAAGGCGCTCGGCGATCAATATCCGTTTGGCGACGCGATCAAAAGCGCCGTCCTGACCGCCGAAACCGCCGTCGCGCACGCCGAATCGGGCGTTCTCCGCGCCGTTTTCCCGGATGCCGCCCCCGCCTACGAGGAAATCACGTCGGGATACTACCATTATCGCGGCGACGAGCACAGGATTGTCGAGCGCCTGTGGACGGAGGATGCCTATGCGCTGCGCATCGCCGAGCGCGCCGCGTCCTTCAACGCGGTGAGCGGCGTCGATAAGTACGTCTACTTCATCCGCAATTCGAGAGCGCTGGATTTCGCCGCGTCGTCGAAAGAAAACGACGCCGTGTACGACTGCGTGCGATCTGCGTACCAAGCGGACGGTTTCGGCTGCTTCGGCGCCGGGGATTACGACGGGTTCTGCCGTCAGTTCTATCAAACCGACCATCACTGGAATCATATAGGCGCCGATCAGGGGTACAGGGAAATCGTCGCCCTGCTGCTCGGCGCGGAGGAAAAGACGCTCGCGCCCGGGAAGGAATGGACGTTCGACGCGGTGTTCAACGGCTCGTACGCCAGACAAACCAAGGTTCTGTGCGCGGACGAAACCTTCAAGGCGTACAGCTATCCCCTGCCCGGAATGAAGCTGACGCTGAACGGCAAGAAAGGGCAGTACGGCCATCAGTCGCTGTACGAGCGGGGCAGGTATCCGACCGACGAAATGCGCAATCATTACGCCTATTTCTACGGCGGGGATTACGGCGAGATTCGGATCGACAACGGCGAGGGACACGGCGGAAACCTCCTGATCATCGCCGATTCCTATTCCAACCCCGTCAACCTGCCTTTGGCGAGTCACTTTGATCAAACCTATATCATTGATTTGCGGTACTACGAAAAGGATATCGGCGAGCCGTTCGATCTTCCCAGTTATATCGAATCGCGCGCCATCGACAAGCTGCTGCTGATGGGCGACATCGCGTTCTTTACGGGCGCGGAGGAGAAGGAGGCGGGCGACTGATGGTTTTTTCAAGCCTCGTATTCCTGCTCGCGTTCCTGCCCTGCGTACTGATCTGCTATTTCCTGATGCCCTCCATACGCCTCAAAAACGTCGTATTGTGCGTATTCTCGCTGGTTTTTTACGCGTGGGGCGAGCCGATCTATCTGTTCCTCATGCTGTTCCTCATCGCGCTTAACTACGCGCTTGCGCTCGGCATGGCGCGGCGGCCGCAGCGCCGAAAAGCCTTTCTCGCGCTCGCGCTTGCCGCGGACATCGGCGCCATCGCCTTTTTCAAGTACATCAATTTCATCTTTGAAAACCTCGGGATGCTTCTGAACGCCGATCTGCCCGTGCTCGGCGTCGTGCTGCCGATCGGCATCAGCTTCTTTACGTTCCAGATCATGAGCTATACGATCGACGTGTACCGGGGCGAAACGCCCGCCCAGCGCAGCCTCCTCAAGCTCGCGACCTATGTCTGCCTTTTCCCGCAATTGGTCGCCGGCCCCATCGTCCGATATCAGACGATCGCCGAAGAGCTGGACGATCGCCGGTCTTCCCTGCCGCTTTTCACCGCCGGTCTGCATCGCTTTGTGATCGGGCTTGGGAAAAAAGTCATCTTTGCCAACCAGATGGCGCTGCTCGCCGATACCGTTTTCGGACAGTCCGTTCTGCCCTCCGGCGGCATTCTGTGGCTGGGTGCCGTCGCCTACATGCTGCAAATCTACTTTGATTTTTCCGGCTACAGCGATATGGCGATCGGGATGGGCAAAATGTTCGGGTTCACCTTTCTGGAGAACTTCAACTATCCGTACATTGCTTCCTCCATCACCGATTTCTGGCGCAGATGGCACATTTCTTTGAGCACATGGTTCCGGGATTACGTGTATATTCCTCTGGGCGGCAACAGAAAGGGCATGGCCCGCTCGCTGATCAATATGCTGATCGTCTGGCTGCTGACCGGGCTGTGGCACGGCGCGTCGTGGAATTTCGTCCTGTGGGGGCTGTACTACTTCGTTTTCCTGTTGATCGAGAAACTGCTGGGCAAAGCGCGGCTTGAAAGGATTCCCGCCGCCGCGCGTCGCTGCGCCGTTTTGCTGATCGTGCTGATCGGCTGGATCATTTTCCGCGTCGAATCGCTGCCGGGAATCGCCGCCGTTCTCGCGGGTTTGTTCCGCTTCGACGGCACGGGCGTCGCTTTCCTGCTCGGGCACCGCGACGCGCTGTACCCGATCTATCTTGTTATCCCCGCCTGCATCGGCTGTATGCCCGTCGCCGGCGTCCTGCGCAGCCGCCTGTCGCCGCGCCTCGCGGCCGGTTTCAGCGTCGCGCTTGATATCCTGTTGTTCGCGCTGTGCATTGCGCTTTTGCTCGGCGTGACGTATAATCCGTTTATCTATTTCAGGTTTTAAGGAGATGGCTATGAAAAAACTGTTGATCGCGCTTGTCGGATGTCTCCTTTTCGTTAGTATGGCGGCGGCGGAGATCATGATGATCACCCCGTACGCGCAAAACGAAAAGGAACGGGCGCTGACCGATCTGATCGCGCGGCTTGCCGGTGAAGCGCTGCAGGAAGGGATCACCGTCGCGCACGAAAACGGCGTTGCGGACGCGGCGGACGCCTTTCTCGCGCTGCCCGCCGATGCGCGCGCCTTTCTCATCTGCCCGTCGGACGCGCTGATCCTTTCGCTTCAGGGCTATACGAAAGGCGATTTTGCGATCGAAACGCAGCCGGTCGCCTGCGTCGCGGCCTCCGACAGCCGGCTATACGCGTCGCCCGCCGCACTGGAATTGCTTAGGAGCGCCACGGAAGAATCGCTGATCGCGTATACGGACGAGCATCCCTACGAGCTGTTCGCGGCGCGCCTCATCGACGCGAGCCACACCGATTATCTGACGGTCAAGGCGACCGAAGACATGTACACGAACGAAAACCTGTACGCAGATTACGAAGAAATGGGCGAGGCGGCGGCCAACGGCGCCGTCGATATCCTCGTCATGAGCGAGGCGATGCGTCCCGAAGCGCTCGATATGTATCAGCCGCTCTACCGAACCGCGCTCCCGGGCGTTATGCAGTGCGCGTTCGCTCGCGCGCAGGCGTCCGAGTCCTTCGTGATCGCGCTGTGCGGCGCGCTGGACGCCGTGAAGGCGCAGTCCGCGTATCATGAAGCGGTAAGCGCGCTCGGGTATGCCGCCGCGCCCGCCGCGTCGCGGGAAGCCTTCGCCGCCGGGATCGACGACGCCGTCGAAAACTACACGCGGTATCTGACCAGCGAGGGATTGTTCTTCTATTAATTTATTCGGGAATAGCTCACGGAGGCTGCGCGATTGATGAAAAGGCTGCTTGCTTTCTGCGTTCTGACGGCGCTGATGCTCGGCGTTCCGCCCGCGTCGGCGGAAACGCCGCCTTCGGGCTATACCCGCGCGGGATCGACGCAAAACGTGTTTTTCTACGGCGACAAGGGGTATCAGATCGAGTATCGGTACGACTGTGAAAACAAGTTCCGCGACACCGTCGCGTCGTATGTGGACAACTACAACGAATACCTCGCCGGCGACGATATCGACGTATA
>CAYWOS010000041.1:0-19713 GCA_964459985.1 uncultured Oscillospiraceae bacterium | reverse complement strand
CCATGCAGGGCAGCGTCATGCTGCGCCCCTCGATCTCGCTGACGGCGCTGAAGGAAACGTCCTTGGCGATGACGACGGGGTTGCCCAGATACAGGTTCATCTGCATTTCGGAATAGACGGCCATGACCTTGAGGATGGTCGCTTCGTCGGCGTCAATCAGCGCCGTCCCGTCCGAGGAAACGAATTTGTAGCGGATCAGCAGGCGGCTGAAGCAGGCGTCCGCCGTCGGGTATTTGCTGAGCGTCGTCAGATAATGGTTGCGGCGCCATTGGCTCTCGCGCGTTTGGCGCGCCGAATCGCTGATCCCCGCGCCGAAATTGAACGCCCATTCGCCCGTCGCGGCGTCGCGCCGGATGGGGAAGGTAACGGACAGCGAGCCGCCGTTGCGTTCGATGATCTGAATGGTTTCGATGATCGAGCGGGTGATGTCGCCGTAGTTTTCATTGGCGTACTCGCGCATGAACGTGACGTTATAGACCTTTTCGCTCTTGGCCAGCACGACCGAGTTGACGTCAGTGATCATGCCGCGAATGCCCTTGACGGGGATGGTGCGAATGCTCGCCGTGCCCGCTTCCTCGGCGTACTCCGAGCCTTTGACGATCTGGAGGTTGTACAGCCCGAACACCAGCACGGTGAATACGGCGAGCACAAGCCCCGTGAACAGCCAGAAGCGGAAGCGAATCCGCGCTTCAACGGAACGTTTCAATAGAGCTCACCTCCCTGAAAGCGACTTTTGCGGCGGCGGTACATGCCCAGCAGCGCGCGGCAGGGCAGCATCACAGCGACGGCCGCGGCGGCGGTGTACAGCGCCGTAAAGAAGGCGCGGCTGAAATGCATCCAAGTGATATCGATGCCCGTCAGATACGTGTACGCGCCGAGAATCACGCTCATGATCAGGGACATGGTCAGCGCGCAGAGCGGAATGCGCAGCAGCGCGGGCAGATCGTCCTGACGGCGCTTGCCGTCGGACGCGCGCCGGCGCTCGCGCTGGCGGTCGCTCATATCGGCGTAAAACTGCGCGCACAGCATGGAAATCGCGGGGTAGGCGATGATATACAGCGCGTTGATGCTGGCCTGCATACATTCCATCAGCAGCCCGATGAGCAGCGACGAGCAAAAGGTATATTTCTTGCCGCAGCTCACCGTCAGGACGGCGATCACCGCGAACAAAAGGCTGCCCGTGATCCCGCCGACGGCCAGATACGGCATCACGCACACCTGCGTCAGGTACGCGGCCAGCGTAAGGATCAGCGCGACGAGCGCCTTGCGCAGCGCGGTCATTCGTCCTCCTCCACATTCATGTTGGCGGGGTCGTATGTCGCTTTGGGCGTCGGCGTGGGCGTGGCGGTCGGGCGCGGCTCGGCGGTCGGCTCGGGCGTCATGTTGCCGGGCGGGTTGTACTGCAGATTGGGCGGCGGCACGGTGGCGTTGGGATCGGGCGTGGGCGAGGGCGTTGGCGAAGGCGAGGGCGTGGGCGAGGGCGTAGGCGAGGGCGACGGCGTGGCGTTCGGATCGGGCGTCGATTGATTGAAGCCGTCGTCGACGCCGACGATGAAGGTCGGCATCGGCTGCTGCGGCGCGATCGGAACGAACGTCGACTGCACGCCGACCGAGCGCACGGACGCGCTTTCGGCATAGTACGGGATATAGCGGTAGACGACGACCGTTTCGATGTGCTGGAAATCGACGATCGGCTCGATCACGACGAAGGACTTGTTCTCGTCCAGCCCGCGCGTGCTTTCGCGCACATAGCCGATGGGAATTCCTTTGATGAATTCCATGCCGACGCCCGATGTGACCACCATGTCGCCCGGGCGCGCGAGCGTGTTTTCGGGCAGATAGTACATGCGGCACATGGGCTGTCCGTCGATGCCCAGCGTGCCCTTGACGCTGCCCTGATCGCCGCTGCTCTGGATTTTCGCCGATACGGTGGCGTCGCTGTCGATAATGCAGCGCACCTTGGCGGAATCGGCCTGCGTGTCATAGGTATAGCCGACCAGACCGCCGCCCTTGACGACCGCCATGTAGTTGGTGATGCCGCGATTGGCGCCCACGTCGATGGTCAGCACGGAAAAATAGTTGGCGGTATCATGGCCGATGACGGTGGCAGTGATGGGATCGAGCTTGGGATTGCGGTCCATTTCGTCGATCTGGTCGTACAGCGCCTCGATTTGTTTCTGGTATTCGTCGGCAAGCGCCGCTTTATCGGCGTACTCGTCCAGCCGCTTGAGCAATTCGCCGTACTCGTATTCGATCTCGCCGCGTACCTTGAGCTTGCGCAGATAGTCGACCACGCTGCCCGTCGCGGCGGTGAAGCCCTTCTGAATGGGCGCGATGATGTTGGTCAGCAGTTTTTTAGGCGCCGAAAGCATGGTCATCTCGGGGAAAAAGCTCGACGCGATCGTCATGGCGGCGACGACAAAGAGCACCGCAATCACGGCGATGATCACCAGCCTGCGAAACAGGCCTTTTTTGTCGTCGCCAGAATGCCGTTTGGCGCGCCTGCCTTTGGCGGCGGGCTTTTTCTTTCCCGGCTCGTCCTTTTTCGGTTCGGGCTGCCGGGGGTCGACCTTTTTCGGCTCCGCGGGGGAGGATTCCCCGCGCGGATCAATCCTGTCGGAAGCCATAGCTCCTCCTTGTCGCGCTACTCGATCTCCGTATCGCTCAGGAAGCTGCTCTTGCCGATGCGATGGAGAACCTCGATGTTGTCCGTGAGGTAGCCCACGCCCTGCGCGGCGCAGGAGAGGGGATTCTTGGACAGCATCACGGGAATGCCGAGCTGGCTCGCAATGTACTGATCGATACCGAACAACTGCGATCCGCCGCCCGTCAGATAAATGCCGCTTCGCATAATGTCGCCGGCGAGCTCGGGCGGCGTGCGCTCCAGCACGAACTGGATGGCCGCCAGGATCGCCTGACAGGGCGCCTGAAGCGCCTCGTATACCTTGGAGGAGGACAGCTCGGCGGTCTGGGGCAGATTGGTGATCATATCGCGCCCGCGGACCAGCGCGCGCCGTTCTTCCTTCAGCGGGAGCGCCGTGCCGAGCGACACCTTGACGTCCTCCGCCGTGCGGTCGCCCACCAGCATGTTGAACTCGCGCTTGACATAGGCGATGATGGATTCGTCCATTTTGATGCCGCCGATGCGGATGGAACGCGAAACGACAAGCCCGCCCAGCGAGATCACGGCGACCTCGGTCGTGCCGCCGCCGATATCGACGATCATGCTGCCCTGCGGCTCGAAAACGGGCAGCCCCGAGCCGATGGCGGCGGCGAAGGGCTTTTCGACCATGTGCAGTTGATTGGCGCGCACGCCCGCGCCGACGGCGACGCGGCGAATGGTGCGGCGCTCGACGGGCGTGATGCGGCAGGGAATGGTGATGATGGCGCGCGGCTTGACCAGCATGGACGCGCCGATCGCTTTGCGGATAAAGTAACGCAGCATGTATTCGGTCATGTCAAAGTCCCGAATAATGCCGTCCGCCATGGGGCGCAGCGCCGCGACGTCGCCCGCCGTGCGTCCCAGCAGCACGCGCGCTTCCTCGCCGATGGCGCGGACGGTATGCTTGCCCGCGCGGTCCACCACCAAAATGGTCGACTCGTCGATCAGCACGCCCTTTTTGCGGACATAAATCAGCGTGCTGCTGGTGCCCAGGTCAATCCCGATATCCGGTGCGATGATCGCCATGCTTTTTCATCCGTTTCTGTTCGATAATGGTTACAGGTCGAAGCCCCGCGCGATCAGCATCCGCCGCACAAGCGACATCGGCAGGCCGATCACATTGGAATAGCTGCCCTCGATGCGCTCGACAAACATGCCGCCGCGCCCCTGCAGCGCGTATGCGCCCGCCTTGTCCATCGGCTCATCCGTTTCGATATACCGCCGGATCTCGTCGTCCGTCAGGCGGTCGAATTTCACCCGCGATACCGCCGTCCGCGCGTCCTCCCGGCCGCCTCCGCCCACGAACACGCCGGTATAGACTTCGTGCCACGCGCCCGACAGCAGCGAGATCATGCGCGCGGCGTCCCGCCTGTCGGCCGGCTTTCCGAGGATCTGTCCGTTCAGACAGACGATCGTATCGGCGGCAAGAACGACGGCGTCCGGATACTTCCGGAGGACGGCCGTCCCTTTCAGATGCGCGTTGCGCAAAACCAATTCGTCCGGCGCGCCCGATTCGATCTCCTCGGCGTCGGACAGGGCGACCTCGAAGGGCACGCCCATGAGGGATAAAAGCTCCCGGCGGCGCGGAGAGGACGAAGCGAGCAGAAGACGGGGCATATCGTGAACCTCCGGGATCAAATTGCCTGATTTGAACCGCGCGCGCCGCGTACCGGCGCGGGTACGCCGCGCGGCGCGCCATCGCGAATCAAAACGCCGCGCCGCGCGCTTGTCGGCGCGCGGGGAGCGACGGTCGTCCGCCGGTGCGGATTCCGCCGCGCGGAATCCTAAACATTATATCACAGGTCGCGACCGTTCGTATAGTGTGAAAGATGAAAAAAAGAAACAAATCTGTAAATAAACACACACAATCGATGGTAATTTGGTAATTATTACGTGATTATCCGGCCATTGTCAAGGCAAGGCGCTTTGAATAATGCCGCCGCCGAGGCAGCGCTCGCCGTCGTAGAGCACGGCGCTTTGTCCCGGCGTGACGGCGCGCTGCGGGTCATCCGATACGATGGTCATTTCATCGCCGTGCCGCGTAACGGTCACCGGCTGATCGGCCTGACGGTAGCGGAACTTGGCGGTCAGGCGGATCGGGACGTTTTCGGGCACGGGCTCGCCGACAAAGGTGGCGTCCGAAACCGCGACGACGCGCGAGTAGAGCAGGGGAGAATCATCCCCCTGCGCGACGATCAGCCTGTTGTTTTGCAGATCCTTGCCCACCACGAAAAAACTGCGCCCGTCGCCGCGCCCGCCGATGCCCAGTCCCCGGCGCTGCCCGAGCGTATAGTACATCAGCCCGTCGTGGCGGCCGACAATCTCGCCCTCCGGCGTCGTCATGTCGCCGGGCTGCGCGGGCAGGAACTCCATGAGGAATTTTTTGAAGTGCCTTTCGCCGATAAAGCATACGCCCGTCGAATCCTTTTTTTCGCTGACGGGCAGCCCGGCCTCGCGCGCGAGGGCGCGCACCTCGCCCTTGGTCATGCCGCCGACCGGGAACATCGACTGTTTGAGCTTGTCGGCCTTGAGCATATACAGAAAATAACTTTGATCCTTCGCCTGATCGACGCCGCGGAGGAGCCGTCCGTCACCGTCCGTGCGGACGAAATGCCCGGTGGCGATTTTCTCCGCGCCGAGCTGCAGGGCAAAATCCAAAAAAGCGCGGAACTTGATTTCGCGGTTGCACAGCACGTCCGGATTGGGCGTCCGCCCCGCGCGGTACTCCGACAGAAACAGCGAGAACACGCGGTCGCGGTATTCCTTGGCGAAATTGACGGCGTAATAGGGAATGCCGATCAGATCGCATACGTCGCGCACGTCGCGCCAATCGCTCTCCGCGGCGCAGACGCCGTTTTCATCGGCTTCCTCCCAGTTTTTCATGAACACGCCGACGACGTCGTAGCCCTGCCGTTTGAGCAGCAGCGCGGCGACGGAGGAATCGACGCCTCCCGACATGCCCGCGACGACGCGCATCACGCGACGCCCTCGGCGATCATGCGGTCGCGCAGCGCTTCATAGGCCTGCTGCGCGATGACCTCGCGCGGGAGCGCGGCGTCGACGGCGATGAACCGACCGGGGTTGTCCCGGCACAGCGTCTCGTACGCGTTTTCGATGCGCCTGAAAAAGCCGACGTCCTGACGCTCGATCCTGTCCAGATCGCCGCCTGCGCGCCGGCGCATGGCGTCCTCCGCCGACAGGCGCAGGAAGATCGTCGCGTCGGGCAGACAGCCGTCCACGGCGGGACGGTTGATCTCGCCCACGAGCTTTTCGCCGAGCATGCGCCCGCCGCCCTGATAGGCGATCGAGGAATCGACGAAGCGATCGCACAGCACGACCTGACCGCTCTCCAGCGCCGGACGGATGACCTCGCGGACGTGCTGCGAGCGCGCCGCCGCGAACAAAAGCGCCTCGGTCATGTCCGCCATGCCGTTGTCCTCCTTGGCGAGCACCAGCGCGCGGATGGATTCCGATATGGGGCAGCCGCCCGGCTCGCGCGTCAGACGAAGCGGAAAGCCGGCGCGCGTCAGATGCTTGATTAACAGCTTCTGCTGCGTCGTCTTGCCGCAGCCGTCGATGCCCTCGACCGTGATGAAAAACCCGCGCGAGGGCTTGAGATCGGGGCAGAGAAGCGCCGTCAGCCCGGCGATGTCCTGAACGGTATGCGTCGGCGCGGCCGCATGGATGGCGTCCTGATCGCCGAACCCGCCCATGACGGCGATCGAGTCGATCCCCGTCGCCTTCGCGCCCAAAATATCGCCCGCCGTGTCGCCGACCATCACGGCGCGGCGGCCTTTGGGCAGCACGCGCGCGATCAGACTGTCCTTCTCCGCGCTGCCGTAGCCGTCGTCAGGCCCGGCGACGGCGTCGAAATAGTGGAGCAGGCCGAACGCCCGGAGGATTTTGAGCGACGTGCTCTCGGGCTTGCCGGTCGCCACGGCGAGGTAAACGCCCTCGTCGCGGAGCGCCTTGAGCAGCCGCCTGACGCCCGGATACACGGCGTTTTCCGCCCATCCGACCGGGATATAGCGCTCGCGGTAATATTTTGTCGCAAGCACGGCGTCCGCGCTAGACATATGGCAGTATTGCGTAAAGGAATAGATCAGCGGCGGGCCGATAAAGCGGTTCAGCATCGCGTCGTCGGGAACGGGCCGCCCCATTTTCTGAAGCGCGTAGCGCACGCAGTTGACAATGCCGGGCTGCGAGTTGCTGAGCGTGCCGTCCAGATCGAAAATCACCGCGTCGTACAGCAAGAAAACACCCTCCAAAGCTTCATTCGGACGAGTGTTATTGTACAGGACGCGGCGCGAAAAATCAATCCCGGCGGGAAAGTTATACCGTCTGCGATACCGGCGGGCGCGCGGCGCGCTGATCCCGCCCGACTTCGTAGATCAGCCCGAGCCGCCTGAAATGCTCGGGCGTGTCCGGTTCGAGCAGACGTTTTTCGCACCGAAAACAGATCAGGCATCCCATGATCTGCAGGCCCGTCGGGTATGTCTCGCCGCAAAGAATACAAACGTTTTGCCGCATACAATCCCTCCTTGCCTGCAAGGATGCGCGGGATACGGGAAAAATATGCAAAATTATCGGACGGCGGATCGGATGCCGGCAAGAAAGGGCGTCAGCGCGGCGGCCGCCAGCAGGGACAGCGCGCCCTGCAGGACGTTGGGCAGGACGGAGGCGACGGCGTAACCGGCGCCGAACGCCGCGAGCTCGAAGAGGAAATAACCCGATATCATCAGCGCTTCGCAAAGCGCCATTATCGGTATCGCGCGCCGGCCTGCGACGGCGGGCATTCTCCGCCCCGCGAGGAAGCCCATCAATCCCTTGATCACAAAAGTGGCGGGCATGTATGCCGCATAGCCGAGCAGCAGATCGGCGGACGCGCTGCCCACGGCGGCGGCGAGCGCCATCCACGGCCCCATGACCGCGCCGCCGGCCAGAATCACGGCGTCGCCGAGATTCATGTACCCGCCGATCCCCGTGGGAATCTTGAGGAACATGGTCGCCAGCGCCGTCAGCGCCGTCAGCATGGCAATGAACACCGTTTTGCGGACGTTTCGATCCATGACGGGCGCCTCCTTTCAATCCCCGGTTATCATAGTGTGCCCGGCGGCGCTTGTCAAGCCGTATCGGAAGGAAAGCGCGGCGGAGGAATTGCGTATTGTTTATTTATGCCTGATATGGTATACTGCACAGGGAAACCGACGGTGATTAGGGCGCGCGAGGCTTGCCGCCGACGCGGGGGGCGCGCGCAGAATCCCGGGAAGAGAAACAGGAGTGAACCGACCGATGAAGAACGCACGGCAATCCGCCATTCTCAATATGATTGAGAACGAGAATATCGAAACGCAGGAGGAGCTTGCGCTGCGCCTTCGGGAGAAGGGCATTATGGTCACGCAGGCGACGGTATCGCGCGATATCAAGGAATTGCGGCTGCTCAAGGTGCTGACGGCGAACGGCAGCTATAAATATGCGACCTCCGACCGCGCCGATCACGGGCTCAGCGACCGCTTTATCCGAATGTTCGTCGATTCGGTGCTTTCGATCGCCTATTCGAACAATATTATCGTGATCAAAACGCTGTCGGGCAGCGCCAACACCGCCGGCGAGGCAATCGACAGCATGCGCTGGCAGGAAATACTGGGCACGATGGCGGGCGACAACACGGTGCTGGTCGTCGTTCGCGCCGACGTCGATACGCAGTCTGTCGTCGAGCGGTTCGAGGAAATGCTGAAATAACGGAGAAAAGCAAATGCTGACCGCATTGAGCATTCGGAATATCGCGCTGATCGACCGCATCACCGTCGAGTTCGGCGAGGGTTTTCACGCGCTGACCGGCGAGACGGGCGCGGGCAAATCGATCATCGTGGACGCGCTGTCGCTTTTGCTCGGCGCGCGCGCCGACAAACAAATCATCCGCGCGGGCGAGGAAAAGGCGTTCGTCGAGGGCGTGTTTGCGCTGTCCGATTGTCCGCAGGCGGCCGAATGGCTCACCGAAAACGAATTGAACGACAACGGCGACGAATTGATCCTCTCGCGCGAGATCACGCTTCAGGGGCGCTCGTCCTGCCGCGTCAACGGCGTGATGATGCCGCTTGCGCAGTATCAGACGCTGACGCGCCTGCTCGTCGATCTGCACGGCCAGCACGAGCATCAGCAGCTTCTGGATGAGAAAAGGCATTTGCGGTTCCTCGACCTTTACGGCGACGAAGCGCATCGATCGCTCGTCGCCGGGACGGTAAAGGCGTACGCCGCCTACCGCGAGGCGAAGCGCGAATATGAAAAGGCGCGCAGAGCGAGCGAGGAAAAGGCCGAGCGCGTCGAACTAATGACGGCGCAAAAGAAGGAACTGGACGCCGCCGCGCTCGAGGCGGGCGAGGAAGAATCGCTCGAGCGTGAGCGCGATTTGTTCAGGAACGTCGAAAAGATCGACAGACAGCTGCGTTCGGCGTTTGACGCCGTGTATGACGCGGCGGACGGCGCGGCGGTCGCGCGCGTCAAGCAGGCAGCCGCCGCCATGCGGCAGATTTCCGCGCTGGACGACCGCTTTCTTAAAATGGCGGACGCGCTCGACGCCGCCTATTACGATCTGGAGGACGCCGGGCTGACGCTGCGCGATCTGATCGAGCAAAACGGCGCCGACCCGGACCGGCAGGAATTCGTCGCCGCGCGGCTCGATCTCATTCGCCGCCTGTCCCGCAAGTACGGCGCGACGACGGCGGACATGCTCGAAAAGTACCGGAAAATCACGGCGGAGCTGGAGACGTTCGGGCATCTTGACGCGACGCTCGACGCGCTGCGGCAGGCGGAGGAGGAGCGCTACGCGGCGTACCGCGCGGTCGCCGACGCGCTTTCTGCGTCGCGCCGGACGCTCGCCGAGCTGTTCGGGCAGGCGGTCGAACGCCAGCTATCCGAGCTGAACATGGCGGGAACGGTCTTTCGCGCAGCGCTGGACGCGTGCGGGGATACCGAAAGCGGGCGCGAAACGTGCGCCTTCCTCATCGCGCCCAATCGCGGCGAAAGCCTGCAGCCGCTTTCGAAGATCGCTTCGGGCGGCGAGCTTTCGCGCCTGATGCTTGCCGTCAAATCGATCGCCGCCGACACCGCCGACGTGCCGACCATGGTTTTCGACGAGATCGACACCGGCATTTCGGGGCGCACGGCGCAGGTGGTCGGCGAAAAACTGCGCGCCATCGCCGCGCACAAACAGGTCCTGTGCGTCACGCATTTGCAGCAGATCGCGGTCATGGCGGACAGGCATTTTCTGGTCGAGAAGGCGTACGACGGCGAGCGCACGGTCACGCGCCTGATGCTGCTTGAGCCCGAGGCGCGCGTGGAGGAAATCGCGCGGATGCTCGGCGGCGATCCCGAAAGCGCGCGAAAACACGCGCGGGAAATGCTCAACGAATGAGCGCCGGGTTCTGCGCGTAAGCGGTGAACTTTTGAAAACGCAAGGGGAGGAGCTATCGATGAAATGCTCCTCCCTTTGCCGTATTCGTTTCGCGATCGTCCTTTAGAAATCCGCGTTGCCCGTGGTGCGCGGGAAGGGGAGCACGTCGCGGATGTTCTGCATCCCGGTCAAGTACATGATCAGGCGCTCGAAACCTAATCCGTAACCGGCGTGCGGCGTCGTGCCGAATTTGCGCAGCTCGATGTACCACCAGTAGCTTTCGCGGGACAAATGCAGCTCGTCCAGCCGTTTTTCGAGCCTGTCGAGACGTTCCTCGCGCTGGCTGCCGCCGATCAGTTCGCCGATGCCGGGCACCAGCACGTCCACGGCGGCGACGGTTTTGTCGTCGTCGTTCATGCGCATATAGAACGCCTTGATTTCCTTGGGATAGTTGTACACGCAGACCGGGCCGCCGAAATGCTTTTCGGCGAGATAGCGCTCATGCTCGGTCTGGATATCCATGCCCCAAGACACGGGATAATCGAATTTCACATCGGCTTTTTCGAGAATGGCGATGGCGTCGGTGTAGGTGACGCGCGCGAACTGACTGTTCATGACGTGCGTGAGGCGCGCGATCAGCTCCTTGTCGACAAAGCTGTTCAGGAACGCCATTTCCTCGGGCGCGCGCTCGAGTACGTAAGCGATGACGTACTTGAGCATGTCCTCGGCGAGCGCCATATCGTCGTTCAGATCGGCGAAAGCGATTTCGGGCTCGATCATCCAGAACTCGGCGGCGTGGCGCGGCGTGTAGGAGTTCTCGGCGCGGAAGGTCGGGCCGAAGGTGTAGACGTTGCGGAAAGCCAGCGCGTAGCATTCGACGTTGAGCTGCCCCGAAACGGTCAGGTTGGCGGGCTTGCCGAAGAAATCCTCGCTTTCGAGCAGCTTCCCGTCCTTGTCGCGCGGCGGGTTGTCGATATCCAGCGTGGTCACGCGGAACATCTCGCCCGCGCCCTCGCAGTCGCTCGCCGTGATGATGGGGGAATGGACGTAGACGAAGCCGCGCTCGGCGAAGAAGGCGTGGATCGCCTGCGCCGCGAGCGAGCGGACGCGGAAAACGGCGTTGAAGGTGTTGGTGCGCGGGCGCAGATGCGCCTGCGTGCGGAGGTACTCGAAGGTGTGGCGCTTTTTCTGGAGCGGGTACTCGGGCGAGGAAAGCCCGACGATTTCGACCTTTTCCGCCTTGATCTCGAAAGGCTGCTTCATATCGGGCGTCAGCACGACGCGTCCCGTCACCTTGAGCGCGCTGCCCAGCGTGATCTTTGTCACATCCTTAAAGTTCTCAAGCGATTCGTCGCAGACGATCTGCACGTTTTTGAAATACGTGCCGTCGTTCAATTCGATAAAGGCGAACGCCTTGCTGTCGCGCACCGTGCGCACCCAGCCGGAAACCGCGACGGAAGCGCCGTCCCGCGGCGTATCGGTAAAGAGACGTTTGACGAGATCCTCCATGTGCGATCACTCCTTTTCTGTTATCTGCCGAGAAACGCCGCGCCGATAATGCCGGCCTCGTTGCCGAGCGTGGCCAGCTCGATCCGCGCGTGCGGCAGCGTTTTATAGATCAGATAGTTCGGCACCTGCCCGCGCACGGCGTCCAACAGGAACTGCCCCGCGTGGCTAACGCCGCCGCCCAGCACGATCATTTCGGGGTCCATATACTGGATGAGGTTGGCGATGGTGATCGAGAGGTACTTGACGTAATCGGAAAATACCTTGACGGCGACGGGATCGCCTTCCCTGGCGGCGTCGATGACGAGCTTGGCGTTGATGCGGCCCGCGTCGCCCGAGGCTTTCTTGAGGATCAGGCTGTCGGGCGCGCCGCCGACGGCTTCCTTCGCCATGCGGATGATCGCGCTGGCGCTGCAATAGCGCTCGGCGCAGCCGCGGCTGCCGCAGTTGCAGGGATCGCCGTCGACCATGATGATCATATGCCCGATCTCGCTGCCGATGCCGTGCGCGCCGCTGTATGGACGGCCGTTCAATACGATGCCGCCGCCCACGCCCGTGCCGAGCGTCAGGAACACGCTGTTGTCGCAGCCCTTGCTCACGCCCGCGACGCTTTCGGCGAGGCCGGCGACGGTCGCGTCGTTGTCGATGTACACGGGCTTATCGATATACGTTTGCAGTTCCTCGCGCAGGGGAACGTCCGTCCAGAAAATATTGGGGCAGAAGATCACGCGCCCCGTATTCTGATCGGCGATGCCGGGAACGCCGACGCCGATGCTGACGACGTCCTCCTGCGATACGCCCGCCTGATTGATCGCGCGAAGCACGCAGTTGCCCATATCGCGGATGACCTCTTTGTACGGGCGCTGCGGAAGCGTTTTCACGCTCGTTTCCGCGAGAATCGCGCCGCTCTCGCTCACGACGCCCACGGCGATATTCGTGCCGCCCAGATCCACGCCAATCCTGACCATGTCTCCGCCCTCCGTATTCTGTGCCGGGATGCCCCGTATTCCCTCGAAATGATTACTCGCCGGTTCGTGTGTTCGAATTGCGCATCATGTCGTTGAGGCGCCTGTCCAGCTCGCGCGCCGCCGAGTAGCCCATCTGGCGCAGGCTGAAATTGCGCGCCGCCACCTCGATGATGATGGCGAGATTGCGCCCGGGGCGCACGGGCAATACGAGCTGCGGCACGCGCACGTCCATGATGGTGGTAAAATCGTCCGACAGCCCGAGCCGGTCGTACACCTTTTTTTCCTTCCACGGTTCCAGATGAATGACCATATCGATGGTCTTGCTCATGAGCACGGCGCCGATGCCGTACATCGCCTTGATGTCGATGATGCCGATGCCGCGAATCTCCATGAAATGCCGCACCGTTTCGGGCGATTCGCCCGTCAGGCGGTTATCGGTGACGCGGCAGACGTCCACCACGTCGTCGGCGACGAGCTGATGCCCGCGCTTGACAAGCTCCAGCGCCGCCTCGCTTTTGCCCACGCCGCTCTCGCCCGTGATGAGCACGCCCACGCCGTACACGTCGAGCAATACGCCGTGCAGCGTCGAGCGCGGCGCGAGGCAGCGCCCGAGATAATTGATGGCGTTGACGAAAAAGCGCGTCGTGATCTGCTCGGTCTGGTAGACCGACACGTCGTATTTGCGCGCCAGCTCCAGCAGATCCTCGGGCGGCGTCATGCCGCGCGAAATGACCACGCAGGGCGGCTGATAAGCGTAGAATCTGGCCAGACGCTCGGCGCGCAGCTCGTCCGTCATCGATTCGAGATAGGTCATCTCGACCCGGCCGACGACCTGCGGGCGCTCGTGCGCGAAGTAGTCAAAAAAGCCCGAAAACTGCAAGCCGGGGCGGTTCAGCTCGGCGGAATTGATTTCCCATTCCGCGCGCGAGGACGCAAAGAGCGTCCTGAGCGAAAGCGCCTTGACGAAATCCTCGGCGTTGATCAAGCGAATCCCCCCCGTCATGCGATCTGATTGCTATTATACACCATTCGCGCCGTCCGGCACAAGCGTCTGCGCGGGAATAAAGTCCTGAATCGCGCCGATTCCTTCAACATAGGGATTGAGCTTGAAAGCGGTGTCGTACTGGATCTTTTCCATCACCCGCTCCGCCGCCCGGCCGGTGACGGGCACGGGACGGTAGTCGTTGTATTCGCCGTTCGAGGAAGGACTGCAGGGGATGATGTTGATCTGATGCCCGAGATAGACGCCCGTTTCGTCAAAGGACAGCGTGATCTGCGCCATATAACAGGCGTCGGACTTGAGCGCCTTGTTGCCGCCGAAGGAAAAATTGCCTAAGCTGTACAGGCAACTTTTCCCGTCCCGGCGGACGATCCCCTGAATGACGTGCGGGTGATGTCCCACGATGATGTCGGCGCCGTACTTGAAGAACGTGTTCATCATTCTTTCCTGACTGACGTCGTGCCGCTTGTCGTATTCGACGCCGGCGTGCATGCAGACGATGGTCAGGTCGAGATCCATGTCCTCCAGACGCTTGAGCGCGTCGATGAATACCTGATTGTTGAGCCACCAGTAGGTGACATACACGGCGAGAAAGCCGATGCGGATATCGCCCGATTCATACACATACGCGATATCGGCGTAATCGTTCGTGCCGAAATAGGGAACGCCGTTGGCTTCAAGCGCGGCGATCGTCGAAAGATACCCCTTTTCGCCGTAATCGCCGATATGATTGTTGCCGAGACTGACCAGATCGATGCTTGCGAGCGGCAGCATCCGCGCCCACGCGGTTTCGGCGCGGAAATTGTATGTCTTGTCCGCCCTGTTCGCCTCGTAGTCGTAGAAAACGCTTTCGAGATTGGCGACGGTCAGATCGTCGTTTTTGAGGATATCAATCACGCCCGAAAAGGGATAGTCCAGCCCGCAGCGCTCGATATAGCTGATAAAGGAGGTTTTGTCCGCGCGCGTCAGCGGCGTGCTGCCCAGCGTGCAGTCGCCGAGAAAAGTCAGCGTCAGCTGACGCGCCGCCTGATCGGGCGCGCCGCCCGCTTCCGAACACAGCGCGCCGCCCGCCCCATAAGGCGTCAGGATCAGCAGAACGAGAAGCGTGCACAGGACGCGCCTGCAAAAATCGGATACGTGCGTTTTCCCCATACGAACCCTCCGGCGTGAATTCACCCGCTATTATAAGCCATCCTGCGGCGCGTGTCAATCGCGCAGCGCCGCGAACCGCCTATTTTTCTTGCGTCCGTGGATGAAATCGACCGCTTTTGTCGTTAAAGATATGTGAACTTTGTTACTTTTCTGTCACGATTGCATTGCATTTTGCGGGTTTATCCTTTACAATAGGAACATTCACTGGCTCGGGGAGGGATCGGCTTGGCGGACCTGTTTCAAAGCTTGGCGGATAATCTGGTTGATTTCCTGATTTATGCCGCGATTGCGATGGTGGAGATCATCGCGTTCGTCAAATGCGTGTTCCCCGTGCGCCGCACGGCGCGGTGCCTCAGGCGCGCCGTGCATCAGCTTGAGCTGTCGCCCTCGGGCAGCGACCGTCCCGTATGGCAGGACGTGATGTTTCTGGGCAAGGATATGCAGGGCGCGTGGCGGCGGTTCCTCAACAACGCCGAACAGCTCGACGCGCGCGGGCTGAACTGCGACGTATCCGATTATATTAACGACGACAGCGCCATCTACGCCACCGGCCACGTGCAATTGTCCGAAATCACGCCCGGCCTGCTGACCAGCCTGGGCATTCTGGGCACGTTCATCGGTCTGGTGCGCGGGCTGGGCAGCCTGGACGTTTCAGACGCCGCCAAGACCATGGAATCGATCCCGACGTTGATCGGCGGCATGACGTTCGCCTTCGCCACGTCGATTGCCGGCGTCGCCTGCTCTCTGGCGTTCAACATGATCCACCGCATGGCGACGGGCAGCGCGACGCGCGCCATCGACGAGTTTCAGGAGGCGTTCGCCGAGATTGTCATGCAAAAGCCGCTCGACGAGGGCGTGCAGGTCATTTGCCAGCAGGAGGACCGCGCGGCGTTTCTCCGGCGCGCCGTCGGCGATATCGCCAACCGCGTGGGCGACGGCGTGACGCAGGCGGTCGAACGCACGTTCACGCCGATCACGCAGTCGATGAATCACTTTATTCTGGGACAGACGCAAACGCAGGTCGAAGGCCTGTCCGCCATTGTTCAGCAGTTTATCGGACAACTCAATCACACGCTCAACGGACAGTTTTTGCAGCTCGGGCAGACGCTCGCCGCGCTCAACCAGTCGCAGACCGTATCGTATGATACGCTCGAGCGCACGATGGCGGCGTCCGAATCCATCCTTGGCAGCATGCGGGATCTGCAGGAACTGAACCGGCGCGTGATGGAGCGTTTCGAGGGATACATCAACGTGATCGACGATTCGCAGCGCAACGCCGCCGCCTTCCTCACGCACGGCTCGCAGGTGCTTTCGGGAATGCTGACGGCGTCGGGCGAGCAGACGGATTTCCTCGCCGCGCTCAAGGCGGCGCAGCAGGATCTGGCCGACAGCATGAAGGATTACGCCGCCGTCAGCGCGCAGATGACGGACGCCGCGCAGAAGCGGCAGAGCGGCGCGGCGGAAATGGGCCTGAAAATGGCGAAATCAATGGAGGAGAGCGGCAAACTGCTGTCGGGCAGCTATTCGACCTTTGTGGAAAACATCAGCGCCGGGCTGTCGCGCACGCTCGGTTTATTCGACGAGAGCATGGACGGCGTGATGAGCGCGCTCAACCAAAAACTGGAGGAGCTGAAAACCGTGATCGCCGCCGCGCCGGCCGACGCGAAGGCGTACCGCGAGGAAACCGAGGGCTGCGTTACGGCGATGAGCAAGCTCCAAACGGTGCTGACCGATCTCACCGAGACGGTGGAAAGGGCGAAGAAGGGATCGGAGGTAGCGTAAATGACGGCGGGAGCGGCGAGGAACCGGGCGAGACGGCCGCGAGGCAGCGACAGCGGCGCGCATTGGATATCCTATTCGGATATGATGGCGTCGCTGCTGCTCGTGTTCGTGCTGGCCGTCTGTTACAGCATTTATCAGTATTACAATATGCTCGATATCAAGACGCAGCAGCTCAACGAGCAGCAGGCGGAATTGGACCGCGCGCAGATCACGCTGGTGAAGCGCGAGGAAGAGCTTGAAACGGCGAACGTCACGCTGATGGGCAAGCAGGAGGAACTGGCCGCCATCCAGATTCAGCTGGACGAGCAGGAAAGCGATCTCCACGCGGCGCAGACGGCGCTTAAAACGCAGGAAGAGGCGCAGGCGCTTTTGCAATTGCAGCTTGCCGAGCAAAGCACGCGCCTGTCCGCCATGCAGACGGTGCTGGAATCGCAGAAAAGCGAGCTTTTGTCACAGCAGACGCGCATCGACGATCTGATCGGCGTGCGCACCGAAATCATTCAGGCGCTCAGCTTGGCGCTCTCAAAGGCGAATCTTCGCGCGGCGGTCGATACCGCGACGGGCGATATCGTGCTGGACAGCGCGGTGTTCTACGACACCAATTCGAGCACCATCAAAACGAGCGGCCTCGAGCTGCTGTCGCGTTTTCTGCCCGTCTATCTCAGCGTGCTGATGGACGAGAGGTATATCGATTACGTCGGTGAAATCATTATCGAGGGTCACACCGACACGGCGGGCACCTACATGGCGAACCTGAAGCTCTCGCAGAACCGCGCGCTCTCGGTCGCCGAATATTGCCTGCAGCTCAATTCGCTTTCGTCGCGTCAGAAAACGCTGCTGCAATCGCTGCTCACGGCGAAAGGCCGCAGCTATTCCGATCCCGTGTACAATGCCGACGGCTCGGTCAATATGGACGCCTCGCGCCGCGTCGAGTTCAAATTCCGCCTGAAGGACGCCGAAATGATCGAGGAAATGAACCGCATTCTTTCCTCGATGGAATGAGGGATTTGATGAAGTATGTCGCTATCCTTCTGATCGTGATCACGCTCGCGGCGGGCGGCGTCGTGGTGTACGCGCTGCTCAACACCTCGCTTGCCGTCGAGGGACAGGGCTTTCAGGCGATCAGCGCGTCGGAGCGCGCGAACGAGTTCCTCACGCTGCAGTCGGTCGTTGAGCGGAACGCGCTGCAGGGCGTCGTTTACCGCGACGCGGCGCTCGACGATCCCGGCAAATATACCTATTATGTATACACGCTTCGCCTGCACAACAAATGCCTTGTCGCGGCCGAAATGGTTGAAATGCAGGTGTCGCCGGCGCAGGCGGACGTCCTGATGTACGGAGAAAGCAACGAAGTGATCATCCCCGCGGGCGCGACGCGCGACGTCTGGTGCGCCGTCGTGACCGAGGGCGCGCCCGTCGCCGCGCGCGATATCACCGTCACGTATTATCTCTGCGGCAATCCCAATTCCGTGAGGTTCACCCATGCCGGCAATCCGTAAAACCCTGCTGATCGCTTTGATGACTTCATTTCTGTTCGTTTCCGCCTGTTCCGGGGAGGTGGCTGCGATGCCCGACGGCTTTGTCTATGCGGACGATGTGATTCCCGACGCCGTGCTCGATATCCGCTACGCGGGCGAGCACAACTTTGTCGGCGGCGTGATCGACGGGTATGAAGCGCCCCGCGCCATCCTGACGCGCGAGGCGGCCTCCGCGCTCGCGCGCGCGGCCGATGTATTCCGCGAAAAAGGGTACCGCATCAAGATTTTCGACGCGTACCGGCCGCAAAGCGCCGTCAGGCATTTTCTGCGCTGGGCGAACGACGCGGACGATACGCGGATGCGCGACGAATTTTATCCGGATTATCAGCGCAAGATTTTGCTTGTCGATCAGGGATACATCGCGCGGAACTCGGCGCATACGCGCGGCAGCGCCGTCGATCTGACGCTGACCGATATAGACGGCAATGAATTGGACATGGGCGGATGCTTCGATTTCTTCGGCAAGCGGTCATGGTACGAATATGCGGGCGCAACCGACGCGCAGAAGGAAAACCGCGCGCTGCTGCGGGACGTCATGACGCGGTGCGGTTTTCGTCCGTTTGATAAGGAATGGTGGCACTTCCGCCTGATGAACGAGCCTTATCCCGATACGTCGTTCGACTTTCCCGTCAAGTAACCATTCGGGCGCTTTCTCATATCGTGAAGATGAAGACCGAACGCTTGGTCTTTAACTTCCAAGAACGCACCGCTTGCGGTGCCAAGTATGAGGAGGCGTCCGTATGTCGTTCTATTCCTACAAAAACGCCAATCCCGCCTGTTGCCCCGGCGTGATCTCGGGCAACGCGCTGGACGGATTGGCGGAACGGGTCTGTATTCAGGTGCAGCGCGTATACGACAGCTGTCTGCAGCAGGAACAGCTCACCCGCGTTGACGTAACCATCTCCAGTTACGCGCAGGTCGTCAATACCTGCTGCTGCAATTCCTCGGCCTGCTGCGGCAATGAAACCGAAACCATTCCGCCTACATCGGCGCCCGTGCCGCCCATTGTGTTCGAGTCCTGCCGTTCGAGCAGCATGGATGTCGATATCAGCAATCTCTCCATCGAGCGCCTGTGCGACCGGCCGTGCTTCGCCCGCGTGCGCGGCACGCTGCAAATCCCCATCGATATCCTCTTTACCGACAGCCGATGCGTCGAATATATCGGCAAGGGCGTCGTGACGGTCAATAAGGACGTCCTGTTGTCCGTGCCCGACGAATCCATCGTGCCGTATACGCTCGAGGGCATGGCGAGCGCCGTGTGCGTCGCGGGCAGCTATATCGGCGACAATACCTTCCGTCTGACCGTTTGCGTGACCATCGTGCTGAAAGTGCTCGCGCGCGTCGAAATGCTCGTGCCGTCCTACGGGTTCTGCCCCATTCCGCCCTGCGAGGAATTCGCGGACGCCGTGTGCGACGAGTTCTTCTCGCTGCCGCTCTTCCCGCCTCAAACGCTCTGCGACGAGGACGCGTCCGTATCCGCGACCACGGGCTGCTGCCGCAATCGCTGCGGGTGCGGGTGCGGCTGCGGGAGCGGCTGCAGCACCTGCGCGCGTCCGACCGTCACCTGATTGACCGTCCGTTCACGCCGCCGGGTTCGCCCGGCGGTTTTGTATACAGAAAATATGTGTCGAAAGATCGAAAAATATCAAAAAATCGCTTGACAAACCCGGAATCGCATGATAAGATAGCCGAGCGCCCTTGAGGGACGGAAG
>CAYWOS010000040.1:0-21972 GCA_964459985.1 uncultured Oscillospiraceae bacterium | reverse complement strand
GATGGTACTTGGCTGGTAACGGCCCGGGAGAGTAGGTCGCCGCCGGATTCCAATACGGAGCGCGGATAATACCGCCTCCGATATTCCTCCGTAGCTCAATGGCAGAGCGTTCGGCTGTTAACCGAAATGTTGTAAGTTCGAGTCTTACCGGGGGAGCCACGTCATCACCTGTATGGTGAAAGAACCTGTACGGACAACCGTACGGGTTCTTTGCGTATTGGAGAACAGCAAAACGGCTTGCGATATCTGGTTGCATTGGAAACGTTGGAAGCATTCACTGCAATCGCGCGATTGCGGTGAATCGCAGAACCTAATTCATCGTTTGTCTGCGCCGACACGAGTTTACATAAACAGACATTTCGATTCCCTGCGAGAAAAGGATAGTTCAGCGCCGTCAAAAAAACAGTCGTTTCTACTGCCAGCACGATGCTATAACGAAAACATCTATGAGATAAACAATCATCAGCAGATAAATAGAAGTTCATAATTAATACTAATGTTGTTCAGTATGCGCGAATTCTTCTTTCACAGGCGGTTGACGAAATGGACGATCGATTAATGCGGGCGTTTTCCAAATCAAGCTTATCACTTTGTCATACTTTTATATTGTGAGAAAAGTTATTCGTATCATTACGGCGTAGACCGGGCTGTGCCGGCCGAGTCGAGAGCCAACGCGGCATACCGTTCACCGCCGTCAGTTTTCGCTCGGCCAGGGTTTGAAAGACACTGTGACGGTTGTGCCGACGCCGGGCTTGCTTTGAAGCGATAATTCCGCGCCGAGATACATCGCCGCGTGCTTGACGATGGAAAGGCCGAGCCCCGTTCCGCCGGTCGCCTTGGAATGGCTCTTGTCCACGCGATAAAAGCGCTGGAAAACGCGCTCCTGATCATAGGATGAAATCCCCACGCCGGTGTCCGTCACGCGGACGGTCGTGCCGCGCAGCGAAATAACGACGGAGCCACCCGGCATGTTATAACGGATCGCGTTATCGACGAGGTTTTTCAGGATCTCGAACGCAAGCTCCCGCACCGCGCACGCATCTTCGTCATCGCCCTCGATCGTCAGCGCGATCCCTTTGTCGTGCGCCTGCGCGGATAAAAGATCGACAGCTTCGCGCGCGACGTCCGGTAAACTCACGCGCTCGAAAGGCAGCTCGACATGGTTTTCATCGAGACTGGACAAGCGCAGAATATCCTTCACAAGCAGAATCATGCGCTGCGCTTCCTGATAGATACGCCCCGAGAACATGCGCATATCCGCGTCTTTCGCCACGCCATTCTGCATGATTTCGGCATACCCCGAGATCGACATTAACGGCGTTTTTAGTTCGTGCGAGACGTTCGCGGTAAACTCGCGGCGCATCCGCTCCTCGTCGCGCTTTTCCGTCGCATCGACGATCAGCAGAACAAAGCCTTCAATCGCATGGGGTTCAATGACGGGCGCGATGCGAAATTCAAGATACCTGTTTGCGATTTCCGTGTTAAGGAACGCCTCTTCTCCCTCCTGCGCCCGCTTGATCATCTCACAAAAACGAACGTCGCGGTACATTTCGTAAATATGCCGTCCAACGTACGCGTCCTCGCCGGCGTTCAGGAGGATTCTCGAACTGTCGTTCAGCGACAGGATATTGCCTTGCCGATCCAGCACAATCAGGCCTTCGCGCATGGTCTTCGTGATTTCCGCCAGTTGATTGCGCCCGATCTCCATCTGTCGGACTTTCTCGCTCAAATCCCGCTTTTGCTCCGCGATTCTTTTAAGCAGAGGCGTCAATTCGTCATACGCGATATTGTCTTCCGGGTGATCCAGATCGATGGTCAGAAGCGGCCGGACGAAATCCCGTGCGGAAAGGAGCGCCAACGCCGTCGACATCAGCAGGGTCAAAAGGACGATCACGGTCAGCGCGCCGCCGATATCGCCGAGCAGTCCCGTCACGGTTCGCAGCGAGCGGGCGACGCGGACGAGACGGCCGTCGCCGAGCCGAACCGCGCAATAGACGTACTGCTCGCCGAGCGTTTTTGAATCGCGCCGCGCGACGCCTTCGCCGCGCGCTGCGGCATCCCTGAATTCCGGCCTGTCCGAGTGGTTTTCCATCGCGTCCGTACGGGCGACGTTGTCCAAAAGAACAACGCCGTCGTCGGACAGCAGCGTGACGCGAACGCCGTTGCCTTTTGTGATCTCAAGATAGGTATCGATATCCCTGCCCGCATCAAGCGCGGCGGCCAGCGCGCGCGCCTCCGTCAGGTTAACGCTTTCCGTCCGCCTGATCGAAGCCGCTTCCAGAGAGATCAGGACGCATACGACGGCCAGCAGTACGGAAAAACCCGAGGCAAGCGCCATACTGAAGAACCATTTCCTGCGCATTACGCCCGTCCTCCCAGCCTGTAGCCTACGCCGCGAACGGTTTCGATTATGCTTCCCGATTCGCCCAGCTTTTGTCGGAGCGTCTGGATATGAACGTCCACCGTTCGGGTTCCTCCGTCGTATCCGCCTTCCCACACGATGTCCAGAAGCTGCTCCCGCGTGAACGCGCGGTCGGGGTTTTCCATGAGCAGTCTCAGAAGCTCATATTCTTTATAGGTCAGCTCGACCGGCTTGTCCGACACAAACACCGCGTGCTTTTTCACGTCCATCCGGACGTTCGCGCAGGCAAGCGGCCGATCCTGCGCTTTGGGCGCGCCACGCCTGAGCACCGTGCGCACGCGCGACACAAGCTCCATCATGCCGAAGGGCTTGACCATGTAATCGTCCGCGCCCGAATCCAGCCCGATCACCTTATCGTATTCCGTGCCCTTCGCCGTGAGCATGATCACCGGGATGTCCCGCGTCGCCTGATCTTCCTTGAGCGCCTTGAGCAGCGCGGAACCGTCCGTTCCCGGCAGCATGATATCCAGCAGCACAAGCTCCGGCTTTTCCCTGCGGCAGGCATCCAAGAACCCGTTCGCGCATTCAAAGCCGCGCGTTTGATAGCCGGCTTGATTCAGCGTGTACAGCACAAGCTCCCGGATGCTCTGGTCGTCCTCCACGTAAAAAATCATTGCAGACGCTCTCCCTTATGGATGCCGGTCATGGCGAACTCAACCCATTCGGCGATGTTGACCGCGTGGTCGCCGATGCGCTCGAAATACTTGGCGATCATGAGCAGATCGAGCGCGGCGGTCGCGCGGGTCGGATCGTCCGACAGGATCTGCGCAAGCTCCGATTTGACGGTCATAAACAGTTCGTCCACCTGATCGTCGGATTCGATCACCCGCCGCGCCAGCGCCAGATCGCGCCTGACAAACGCGTCGACGCTTTGATGCACCATGATGATGGTGGCTTTTGCCATTGCGGATATATGTTCGGGTTCCTTGAGCAGCCCGTCCTTCGCGATATAGCCCACGATTTCGGATATATCCTGCGCCTGATCGCCGATGCGTTCCATGTCCGTGATCATTTTCATGGCGGCGGATATCAAGCGCAGGTCGCGCGCGACCGGCTGCTGCTGAAGCAGCAGGCGCAGGCAGAGCGTTTCGATTTGGCGCTCCATGCGGTCTACCTCGCCGTCGCCGTCAAATACCCGCTTGGCGAGCGCGACGTCCCGCGTGACCAGCGCGCGGCACGCGCTCTCGATGGCGTTTTCGATCATCGCGCCCATCTCGATAAGTTCATTACCCAGCGTCTTTAGCTCCTCGTCAAAGCGATTGCGCATTATCCGAACCTCCCCGTGATATAGTCCTCCGTCCGTTTGTCGGCGGGCGTTGAGAAAAGCGTTTCGGTATCGCTGCATTCTATAACCTCGCCCAAGAGGAAAAACGCCGTTCGGTCGGACACCCTGACCGCCTGCTGCATGTTGTGCGTCACCATCACGATGGTGTAGCGATTTTTGAGTTCCGATACCAAATCTTCGATGCGGGATGTGGAAATTGGATCGAGCGCGCTGGTCGCCTCGTCCATCAAAAGCACTTCCGGCTCCACCGCCAGCGCCCGCGCGATGCAAAGCCGCTGCTGCTGCCCGCCGGATAGTCCCAGCGCGCTTTTTTTGAGTCTGTCCTTCAGCTCGTCCCAGATCGCGGCGCGGCGAAGCGCGGTTTCCACGATTTCGTCCAGCTTCACGCGCGAGCGCGCGCCGTGCGTCCGGGGACCGTACGCCACGTTGTCGTACACGCTCATCGGGAACGGATTGGGCTTTTGAAACACCATGCCCACGCGGCGGCGGAGCGCGTTCACATCCATACTGCCGAAAATGCTTTCGCCGTCCAACGTAATTTCTCCTGCCGTACGGCAGCCCTCGACCAGATCGTTCATGCGGTTGAGGCTCTTGAGCAGCGTCGTTTTCCCGCAGCCGGACGGCCCGATGAACGCGGTGATCCTGTTTTTCTCGATCGACAGGTTCACGCGCTTAAGCGCCTGAAAACCGCCGTAAAACAGGTTGAGATCGGACACCTTCATTTTCTCCATACGTTATCCTTTCGCCAGCCTTTTCGCCACGGCGGCCGAGATTGCGTTGATGCCCGCGACAATCACAAGCAGCACGAACGCCGTCGCGTACGCCTTGTCCATATGCAGTCCCTCGCTGGACAGCACGTACATATGCACCGAAAGCGTGCGCCCCGAACCCATCAGCGTGTCAGGGATCTGCGCCACCGTGCCCGCCGTGAACATCAGCGCGGCGGTTTCGCCCACGATACGCCCCACGCCCAATATGACGCCCGCCAGAATGCCCGGCGTCGCCGCCGGAATCAGGATTTTCGTTACCGTGCGCAGCCTCCCCGCGCCCAGACCGAAGCTCCCCTCGCGGTATGCGTCGGGAATGGCGATCAGCGCTTCTTCGGTCGTGCGCATGATCAGGGGCAGGATCATGATCGAAAGCGTGATCGCGCCGGATAAAACCGAGTAGTCCCAGCCGAGCGTCACCAGAAACAACAGATATCCGAACAGTCCATACAGGATCGACGGAAGCCCGGAGAGCGTTTCGGTGGTCATGCGGATCACCTTCACCAGCAGGTTGCCGCGCCGCGCGTATTCCGCCAGATACACCGCCGCCCCGACGCCGAGCGGCGTCGCGATCATAAGTGACAGAACTGTCATGACGACCGTATTGACAAGCGCGGGGAGCAGCGATCCGTTATCCGAGGTATAGTTCCATGAAAACAAATCAGGCGACAGATGGGGGACGCCTTTGACGACAATATAGCCGATCAGTCCCAGCACGATGACGCCCGTCACGGCGGCGGCGGAATACGTGATGGATTTGAGCATGAAATCCTTGAGCTTGTTCATGACAGTTTCCTCCTGATCGCGGACAGGCAGAAATTAATGAGCAGAATGAACGCGAACAGCACGACGCCCGTGGCGATCAGCGCGCCGCGATGGAGATCCGCCGCGTAACCCATCTCCATCACAATATTGACCGTCAGCGTGCGCACGCCCTTGAGCAGCCCCTTGGGCATGCGCGCCTGATTGCCCGCGACCATGATAATCGCCATTGTTTCGCCGATGGCGCGCCCGATCCCCAGCACGACGCCCGCCAGCACGCCCGATTTCGCGGCGGGCAGCACGGCCTTGTACACGCTTGATGCATGGCTCGCGCCCAGCGCCCGACTGCCCTCGTAATAGCTCTCGGGCACGGCGCGCAGCGCGGACTCCGATACGCCGATGATCGTGGGCAGGATCATGATGCCCAGCAGCACCGAGGCGGTGAAAATGGAATAGCCGTCCGTGTCCGTGATTTCCCCGATCAACGGCAGCAGCACCGTCAGCCCGAAAAACCCGTACACGACCGACGGGATGCCCGCAAGCAGCTCCGTCGCGGGCTTGAGCACGCGGTACAGGCGGCGCGGGCAGAACCTCGCCAGATAGATCGCCGTGATCACGCCCACAGGCACGCCGACGATCATCGCCCCTGCGGTCACATAAAGGCTGCCGAGAATCATCGGAAAGATCCCGTAGATATCGAGCTTCGGCTTCCATGTCCGCCCGCTGATGAAGTTCCAAAGCCCGATCTCATGGATCGCGTCCAGGCCGCTGCCGAACAGGAAAATGCAAATGAGCGCGACGGCCAAAACCGACGCGCAGGCAGCGGCGAGGAATACGCACTTCATCGCCTTTTCTTTCATGGTTTTCATACGTATTCCCGCCCTTCCGCCGATGGGGTTATTCACCCAGTTCGTTCCAGTTGGTGATCACGCCCGTGTAGACAGCCTTGATCATGTCCGGCGTTGCGTCTTCGAGCGGATTCAGGAGATTAACGATGACCGCGATGCCGTCCCTTGCGATCACAGTCGGCTGAAGCCCCGCTTCCAGCTCGCTTTCCTTCAGATCGCGGCTCGCCATGCCGATATCCAGCACGCCGTCCCTCACGCCGTTCATGCCGGACGTGGAATCGGATTGCTGCACTTCGATGTTCGCGTTCGGATTGACGGCGGCGTAGCCTTCGGTTAATTTCTCCATAACGGGCGTGACGGAGGAAGACCCGCCGATGACCAGTTTGCCCGCAAGCGCCGTGCCGACATAAGGCGCGGAGGCGTCCGCCGCGACGGGAATGTAGCCGTTTCCGGCAACGATCACCTGACCGTCGGCGCTCAAGACGTAGCTGATAAAGTCTTTCGCAAGATCGGACGCCGTTTCGCCCGTTGCGATGTTGAAGGGACGCGCGACCGTGTACTCGCCGCTCTGGATTGCTTCCACGCTGGGCGTCACGCCGTTGATTTTCAGCGCCTTGACCGTATCGTTCAGGGAACCGAGAGATATGTAGCCGATCGCGTATTGATTGCCCGCCACGCTCGTCATGCACACGCTGGTGCTGTTGGTGATGATCGCTTCCTCGGTCGTCATATCAACCTTTTCGCCCGCCGCGTTCTTTTCCTCCACGCCGAACAGCTCCACAAACGCGCCGCGCGTACCGCTGCCGTCCTCGCGGGAAATCACCGTGATTTCGTGGCCTGCGTTGAAGGCTGCGGCGCTTGCGGAAGCCACGCTCATGCACATCGTCAGTACCAGCAGAATCCCCATGAGTTTCTTCATACATCATAAACCCCTTTCATTTCGTACAGACACAGGATAAAGCACCAAAATCACGCGTGGATACGGGATTTGTAAAACCTGTGTCAAATCGTCGATTCACGGCGACGGTTCATGGCATGCCGGATAACCGCCTTTGCAGCGGAAATGCCCGGACGAACCTTCGATCACGCCCGGGCATATCATGGAACAGAGGCGGGAGCGCGGACGCTCCCGACGCGCGAAACTTTGCCCCGAAACCGAAAGGAGGGCTTTTATGCCTGCGATATACGGCGTTGTGGTCGGCGGCGGGCTGAACCTGCGGGAACAGCCCGATACGTCGTCCGCAAGGCTGGCCTTGATCCCGGACGGTACGCTCCTTGCGGTCAACGACCGTCATGACGACTGGTATCGCACGACCTACGGCGCGTATGGTGGCTATGTGATGAAGCGGTATGTGACCTTGACGGACGACGTTTCCGACGCCGTTCTTCAGGGCAGCGTGACGGGCGGCAGGCTCAACCTGCGCCGCGCGGCGTCGCTGTCGGCGGATGTCCTTACGCGGATTCCCGACGGCGCGGATATCGATGTGACGGATTACGACGCGGGCGGCACGTGGTATCGCGCCGCATACGGCGGTTACGCGGGCTATGTGATGAAACGGTATGTGGCGCTTGGCGCGCGGCCTGTCGGCGATTGGGCGTACGGCCGCGTCACATCCGGCACGCTCAACGTCCGCAAAGCGCCCGCGATCTCTGCCGCGCTGTGGAACAACGTCTGGCCGGGAAACCGCGTGGCGCTGATCAGGCCGGTCGTGGCAGGCTGGTATGAAACGATTTATCGAGGCGAGCCGGCCTATGTATCGGCGGATTTCATCGAGCCGCTTGACGATCCCGTTCCGCGCTCGATCGTGGCGCGCATGACGACCATGGCGCTGCCCGAGCTTGGGCGCGATCAATCGGTCTATTATAACGGTTATACCGGCGATTGGTGTCATCGCTTCGCCGACTGGCTTGCCATGCACGCGGCGCAGCCCAAAGCGCGCGTCCCGAATACCGCCAACTGCGGCGTCGGCATCGTGTGGTTTGTGAACGACGCGCGGAGCGGCGGCTTCTTTTTCAAGAGCGCCGCGCATAAAGCGCGCATGATCGGCGCTTATCCCGCGATCGGTCGGCTTCCGGCCGCTTTGACGGACGATGAAATCGCGTACGCGCCCGCTCCCGGCGATTATGTCTATTTCCGATGGAGCGGGGCTTCGCCGAGCGTGAATGTCAGCCATGTCGGCATCGTGCGCGCCGTCGCGTCGGACACGCTTACGACCTTTGAAGGCAATGCCGGCAATCGTGTGGTCAGCCGGACGTATCCCTTGAGCGACGAACGCATCGTCGGCTACGGGAAACCGATATATGAAGAAAACGGCGGTCGGCCGTGAACGCGGTCCGAACGCCGTTTTGTATTGAATTGATTCCCTGAAGCGCGTTTGCTTTCCCTGCCGACGGCCGCACGGGACGCCCTGCCCCGGTACGCGCGCGGCGCTATCCCGCTTTGGGCAGGTTCGCGCGCTTTCCTGTTTTGCTTTTAATTACCCGGATGCCGCCCTTTGAGCGGATCGAGAGGATCACGCTTTGCAGCAGGATGAAGAAGCACAGCATGGCGCCGGTGGTGATGCTTTGCCACCACGGCTCGCGAAGTCCCGAGGTGGTGACGATGGATTTGATGGTTGAGAGCGTGAGCACGCCGAAAAACGTGCCGAATACGTTGCCCGCGCCGCCCGAGAGCAGCGTGCCGCCGATGATGGAGGAGGCGATGGCGTTCATTTCGGCGGCGGTGGCGTTGGTGGCGTTGCCCGAGCCGGTGTGCATCATGAACACGAGTCCGCCGATGCCGGCGAGCAGGCCGCTGATGACATAGGACAAAAACCGCGCGCGCTTGACGTTCACGCCCAGCATGAGCGCGCTCTGGCTGTTGCCGCCGATGGCGTAAAACTCGCGCCCGAGCTTGGTCCTATACAGCAGGAAGAACACGAGCAGCACCACCGCGAAGGCGATGACGACGCCGTATTCCATGCGCGCGGGAATCCAATTGCCCTTTTTCGCCGTGTAGCCGAGCCACGAGATGGAGATGCGCGAGTTCATGAGCGCCAGAAAGCTCTCGCTGGCGACCTTGACGGGCTTGGCGCTGACGATGGTCGTCATGCCGCGCGCGAAAAACATGCCCGCCAGCGTGACGATGAAGGGCTGGATCTCCAGATAGGAGATCAGGAAACCCTGCACGACGCCGAAAGACAAGCCGATGCCGAGCGCCAGCAGCACGGTGGTGAGGATGCTGCCGCTCGATTCCAGATGCACGCAGCAGCTCATCACCACCAGCGCGATCACGCCGCCGACCGATATATCGATGCCGCCGCCGATCATCACGACGGTCAGCGAGCAGGAAATGATGATCAGCGCCGCGTTGTTGTTGAGCATGTCGAACAGGTTCTGCGCGCGCAGATACCCGCCGCCCCAGATCAGCATCGCGGCGAGATACATGACGACGAATATGCCGATGGTAATGTACATCAGCAGCTGCGCGCTGCCGATCTGCTCGCGGCGCTTGAGCCGACGGTCGTTGTCTGTCGCTTGCACGGTTACTCCTTCCCGGCGGCCGTCACGCGCCGCGCCGGTCTGATTTTCGAGTAAAGGCGGCCGATCTCGCGCTTGATCACGGGCGAGGAAAGCATGACCAGCAGTATGATGACCACCGCTTTATACGCCTTGATCGCCGTCGAGGATACCTTCATGGCGTACAGCGTCGTGGTAAGCGCCTGAATGGCGTAAGCGCCCAGCACCGAGCCGGACAGCTTGAACTTGCCGCCGCTCAAGGCGTTGCCGCCGATGGCGACCGCGAGAATGGCGTCCATCTCGATTTCGATCAGAAGCGTTTCGTGG
Organism: uncultured Oscillospiraceae bacterium; assembly: GCA_964459985.1. Lineage (GTDB taxonomy): Bacteria > Bacillota > Clostridia > Christensenellales > Aristaeellaceae > CAYWOS01. Next base: position 12,063 of record CAYWOS010000040.1, on the reverse strand, counting down.
TTGATCAGGCTCAATCTGCCCACGCTGATGACGCCCGCGACGGCGGTGCACGCGCCCAGAATGATAAACGAGGCGAGCTTGACGGCGGTGGTATGAATGCCGTTGAGCCGCGCGGCGCGCGGATTGACGCCCACCGCCTGCGTCAGCAGCCCGAGCGAGGTAAACTTGAACAGCAGGAAGAACAACAGCGCGCACAGCGCCACGATAAACACGGGCGTGGGCACGGGCACGCCGGGGATAAAGCCGCCGATCGCGGTAACGATGGGGCTGGACACGGTCGGCGTCGCGCCGCCGTTGATCCAGTACGCGATCGAGCGGCCGCAGGTGAACAGGATCAGCGTGGCGATCATCGGCTGAATTTTGAACACCGCGACCAGCGTGCCGTTGAATGCGCCGAACAGCATGGCGGTGACGAGGCATGCGCCGAACGCCAGCGCGACGGAGCCGCCCGTGATCGCCGGGGAGCCGGTCAGCACGCGCACGAACACGCTGCCCGCGATCGCCGCCGCCGCGCCCACGCTGATGTCCTGCCCGCCGCAGGCCGCCGTGACCAGCGTCATGCCCATGGCCAGAATCGCCAGCTCGCTCGCGCCGTTCAGGATGCTGATCAAATTGCCGGTCAGCACGCTGTAGCCCGCACTGTTCACCGCCACGCCGATCGAAAAGAACTCGACGTCGCGGATCAGGTTGAACACCGTCAGGAACAGGATGGCGACCACCGGGACCAAAAGCTGCGAATACGCGCGCGTGATCCGCGAGGCCAGTCCTTTTTTGTCAGGCATGTCTGTCGGCACCTCCCGCGATCGTGCGCATCACCTGCGCCTGCGTCATGTCCCCGCCCGTCAGTTCGCCCACGATATCGCGGTCGCGCATGACGATCAGCCGCGAGCAGGTGCGCAGCATTTCCTCTATCTCGGATGATATAAACGTGACGCCCACGCCCTCTTCCGCGAGCTTGAGAATCAGTTTCTGTATTTCTGTTTTCGTGCCCACGTCGATGCCGCGCGTCGGCTCGTCGAGGATCAGGTATTGCGGGTGCGTGAGCAGCCAGCGCGCGAGGATCACTTTTTGCTGGTTCCCGCCCGAAAGCGATTTGACCGGCGTGTCGGTGGACGCCGTTTTGATGTCCAGCGCGCGGATGTACTCGTCCGCGAACGCCTCGGCGCTCGCCTTCGATATCGGCCTGAACATGCCGTTGAGCACCTGAAGCGCGAGAATGATGTTGTCGCGCACCGAAAGCTCGTCGATGATGCTGTCGTTTTTTCTGTCTTCCGGCAGGTAACCGATGCCGTGTTTCATGGCGTCGACGGGCTTTGCGATCCTTGCTTTTTCGCCGCCGACGAACACCTGCCCCGCCGAGCCTGCGTCGGCGCCGAATATGGCGCGCACGCTTTCGCTGCGCCCCGAGCCGAGCAGCCCGGTAAAGCCGTTCACCTCGCCCCGCCTGATGGAGAAATCAAAGGGCCTGACGCCGTTCGCGTTGTGCAGCCCCTTCGCCTCGTAAACGGGCGGCGCGTCGGCGACCGCCGCGTCGTCGCGCTTGCGGATAACCGAAAGGTCGTCCAGTTCCTTGCCCATCATTTTGGCGACGAGCTCCACCTGCGGCAGGCGATCGATTTCGTACTCGCCCACCAGTTTTCCGTTGCGCAGCACCGTGATCCGGTCGCATACCCGGTACACCTGCTCCAGAAAATGCGTAACGAAAATAATGCCCACGCCCTGCGCCTTGAGCCGCCGCATCAGATCGAACAGCATCGAGACTTCCTTCTCGTCCAGCGAGGAGGTCGGCTCGTCGAGAATCAGCGCCTTGCAGTCCATATCGACGGCGCGGGCGATGGCGATCATCTGCTGCACGGCGAGCGAATACGCGCCGAGCTGCCGCTTGGCGCGCGCCGGGATGTTCAGGCTGTCGAGGATTTCGCCGGCGCGCTTTTCCCGCGCGCGCCACTTGACGAGCGCGCCTTTATCGCGCCCGATGAACATGTTTTCCGCCACCGTCAGGTTGGGGCAGAGCGGCACTTCCTGATACACCGTGCTGATTCCCGCCGCCTGCGCGTCGTTGGGCGAGCGGAAGCGCGCCGCGCCATCCCTGCCCGCCACGAAGATCTCGCCCTCGTCCTGCCGGTAGACCGCCGTCAGCACCTTGATCAGCGTCGATTTTCCCGCGCCGTTTTCGCCCATCAGCGCGTGTATCTCGCCCTTTCGCAGCGTGAAATCCACGCCGTCCAGCGCTTTGACGCCGGGAAACGCTATGGATATTCCCCGCATGGCGATGATCGCGTCGTTTTGCATCCGTTATCCCCTCGCGTTATGTAGGCGCGCAGTGTGAGCACGGGGCGAACCCGCGTACTCACACCGCGCGCGATCAGACGTTTGCTATGCCGTTACTCGCCCAAGCCGTACTGGTCGATGTCGGCCTGCGTGATCGTCCGGGCGTCGAAGCCCTTTTCTTCGGAAATGATCTTCTTTTCGGTGAGCGTCTCGCCGGCTTCGATCTTCTGGATCATGCCGCTGATGACGTCCGCCTGGAAGGGGCTGCACTGACCGTCGTAGTTCCACGCGCCCGAGAGCAGCTCGCGCAGCGCCCAGCGGTTGCAGTCGAAGCCGATGACGATGACGTCGCCGTTCACGCCGTGCGTGATGCCGACTTCGTCGAGCGCCGCGACCGCGCCGCGCGCCATGCCGTCGTTTTCAGCGTAGATGATGTTGAACTTCTCGCCCGAGTTGATGACCGATTCGGTGATCTTCTTCGCGGCGGCTTCGTCCCACGTCGCTGTCTGCTGCACGACCAGCTTCCAGTTGTCGTTCGCCGCGACCTGCTCGTCGAGCGGGCCCGTGCGGCCGATCTGCGCGTCGGACGCCATCGCGCCCTGAATGTGGATGATGTTGTAGGCTTCAAGGTTCAGGCTCTTGAGCCATTCGACCGCCAGAATGCCCTGATTGCGCATGTCGGACACGACCGCCGCTTCGTACAGGCTTTCGTCGCAGTCGATCATGCGGTCAAACAGGAACACGCCGATGCCGGCTTCCTTCGCCGAGGCGAGCACGCTGTCCCAGCCGGTGGTTTCGGCCGCCGAGATCAACAGGTAGTCCACGCCGTCGGTGATGAACTGCTGCGCGGCGGAGAGCTGCTCGTCGTTCTTGAGGCTGTAATAGGTCTTGGCCGCGTAGCCGTTCTCGGCGGTGAACACTTTTTCAAAGTCCTTGACGTTGGCTTCGCGATAGCCCGATTCGGAAGGGGGATTGTTGACGATGCCCACCGTGATCTCGGCGAGCGCGGCGGCCGACGACAGCATCAGCAGCGCCAGCAGCAGGGCGAACAGTTTCTTCATGGGATCAACCTCCTGTTTATTGTCCGCTTCGAAACGGACTTATTCGTGCACAGTATACGTGGATCTTCGCAACTTTACATTAACTTTCTTTTTGATATTTCCGCGACTATTTTGGGAAATTTGCCCTGCCCGGCGCCGAACGCGAAATTCTTTTGGCAAACCGGTGAATTCTTTTGTTTCATAGGCAACCGGCGCGGAATGTGATACAATATTCCGGAAAACGACAGGTTTTGCGGGCCGGCGGGCGCGCGGACGCGGATCAATCCATCGGGGGTGCCTGTACATGCTGATGAAAACCCGGCGCGGTTTCGGCAAAACCGGCGTGGGCAGCCGGATATCCAGATTGCTGTTGACGATGATCGGTTTCATGATCGCCATTATCGTCGCGCTGCTCGCGCTGCTGATCAGCGTCAACGGCCGATACAGCGCGGCGCTCACCAACGCCAATACCGCCGCCGATTTCAATAAGGAATTCAAGGATACGATCGACCTGAAAATGTACGTGCACGTCATCAGGCCGCGCAGCGATCAGAGCGCGCGGGAACTGCCGATGAGCGAGCTGGACGACGCCGTGGGCGTGCTGCACCGGCTGGAGGTCACGACCACGCTGCGCGACAACCGATGGCGCATCAAAAGCATGCTCAACATGTGCGAAAACCTGCGCGCGTACATGTACGAGATCGCGGCGTCCGAACGCTACGACGACCGCATGGAGCTGCTCGAACGCAATATTCGCGGCGAGACCGGGCTGACGGTGCTGATCGAGACGTATATGCACGAGTATCTGGACGACGAGGTGCGCGAGCTGGCGCGGCTGCAAAAGGAATTGAGCGGGCAGACCTCGCTCGCCATCCTGCTGGTCGTCTCGGGCGTGATCGCGCTCACGGCGCTGATGCTGTCCTATTCGGTGCGGCTGGCGCGGCGCATCACCGCGCCCATCAGCGAGCTTGCGCTCAAGACGCGGCGTTTCGGCGAGGGCGTTTTCAGCAGCGCGCCGCTTGAGACCGATATCGCCGAGCTGCAGACGCTCGACGCCGGCTTTATCGGCATGGCGGAGCGCATCAACGCGCTGATGGAAAAGCAAAAGCGCGATCAGCAATACCTGCACCGCGCCGAGCTGGAGCTGCTTCAGGCGCAGATCAACCCGCATTTCCTGTATAATACGCTGGATTCCATCGCCATTCTTGCCGAAATGCGCCGCAACGAGGACGTGGTGACGATGGTGACCATGCTGTCGGTGTTTTTCAGGAACTCGCTCAGCAAGGGCAAGGATATCATTACGCTGCGCGAGGAGCGCGAGCATGTGCGCAGCTATCTGGAGATCCAGCAGATCCGGTACAGCGACCGGTTCACCTATGAAATGGATATCCCCGAAGAACTGCTCGACTGCCTTGTGCCCAAGCTGATCCTGCAGCCGCTCGTCGAAAACGCGCTGTATCACGGCATCAAATCCAAGCGCGCGATGGGCAAGATCGGCGTAATCGGGCGCGAGCGCGACGGCGATATCCTGATCAGCGTGACGGACAACGGCGCGGGCATCAGCGAGGCGCTGCTGCAAAAGCTGCGCTCGGGCGTGTACGAGGACAATCATACGGGGCTCGGGCTGGTGAACGTGCACAAGCGCGTCCGGCTGTACTGCGGCGACAGGTACGGGCTGACGTTCGAGAGCGAGCAGGGCGTCGGCTCGACCGTTTCAATCCTGCTGCCCAGGGACATGCCGCCGCTTGACGGCGACGGAAAAAACACGCCCCGGAACGAGGCGGCGGAAGGGGGACGATAGGATGAAACGTTGGCTGCCGACGATGTTGACGGTGCTGATCGCCGCGCTTGCGCTGTGCGGCTGCTCGCGCGACGCGGGCGCAGATCCGGACGACGCCGATTGGATCGTCGTGGGGTTTTCGCAGGTGGGCGCCGAAAGCGACTGGCGCATCGCCAATACCAACAGCATGCAGGCGGCGCTTTCGGAGGCGAACGGCTGCCGGCTGATCTTTGACGACGCGCAGCAAAAGCAGGAGCGGCAGATCACCGCCATCCGCAACTTTATCCAGCAGGAGGTCGATTACATCGTGCTCGCGCCTACCCGCGAGACGGGCTGGGACACCATTCTTGCCGAGGCGAAGGCGGTGGGCATTCCCGTGATCGTGGTCGACCGCATGATCGAGGTCGAGGACGAAAGCCTGTTCACCTGCTGGGTCGGTTCCGATTTCTACAAGGAGGGCAAGACCGCCGCCGAATGGCTGGACGCGCGGTTCGGCAATCGGCCGCTCCGCATCGTGCATTTACAGGGCAATATCGGCTCGTCCGCGCAGATCGGGCGCACGCGGGAGCTGGACAAGGCGATGGAAACGCACCCGGACTGGACGCTCGTCGCGCGCGAAAGCTGCGATTTCACGCAGGCGAAGGGGCAGGAAATCATGGAAACGCTGCTCGCGGAGGGGCTCATGTTCGACGTGGTGTACGCCGAAAACGACAACATGGCGTACGGCGCGATCAACGCGCTCAAAAAGGCGGGTCTGCGTCCGGGCGAGGACGTGACCATCCTTTCCTTCGACGCCAACCGCGCCGCGCTGGAAATGACGCTCAAGGGCGAGATCAGCTTCAATGTCGAATGCAATCCGCTCCACGGCCCGCGCGTGTGGGCGATCATCGAAAAATTGGAGGCGGGCGCTTCGCCGCCCAAGCTCACGTTTGTCGAAGAAACCTCGTTTGACGCGCGAACCATCACGCGTGAAATGATCGACGCACGCGAGTATTAAGCGGGCGCGGCGGTAAAGTGAAGCCGCGCGGCGACGATTGCATCGCTGCGCGGTTTTCGCGCGGGCGCGCGGCGCGGGCGCGCGCAAGGTGACACACAGCACCTCGGCGCGGCAGGCGGGTAAAAACTTGTCGCATGTGCGGGCGCGGCGGCAAGGTGACGCCGCGTTTCTTTTCCGGCGGCAGATCAGCGCGCGTGCCGGGTTCTGTATTCCTTGGGGGTCACGCCGACGGACTTGCGGAACACGTGGCTGAAATAATTGGGATCGTTGTAGCCGATGTCCATGGCGATCGCCGACAGGCGCATGGGCGTGGTCATGAGCAGCTCCTTGGCGCGCTCGATGCGGCGCTCGGTCAGGTACGCGATGAGCGGCTTGCCCAGCGCCTGCGAAAACACGGCGCTGAAATGCGCCGGGCTGAGTCCGACGTGCTTTGCGACGCTGATCAGCGAGATATTCGGATCACGGAAATTCTCGCGCACGTATTCCTCGGCGCGGTGGACGACATAGCTCTGGCGGATGCCGGGCGACTGTTCCCGGCGCGTGGCGATCGCCTTGGCGATCAGCTCGATCGCCAGTTTCTCAAACGCGTCCCGCCGCCCGGAGGCGGTGAGGATGTCGTACTGGCTGCACATCTGCGCCGAAATATCCTTGGCGTCCGCCCCGGGATCGGCGTCGAGCGTCAGCTGCACCGTGATTTTGAGCAGATCAATCAGCGCCGAATACCGCATCAGCACGCTGTCAAAGCGCGCGGGATCGCCGCCGCACAGCGTATCGCGGAAAAACGCGGGCGCGTCCGCCTCCGTGAGCGCGAGCAGCTTTTCCTTGTAATCCACGGCGAGCGGCGTGGACAAATCGAGAATGTTTTCGGTGATCTGCGCCGTATCGTTCGCATCAACGATGCGGCCGGGCGACAGGGCGACCGCTTTCTTGAGCAGGCTGTTCGCCGTCAGGTAGGCGTCCTTCACGGCGCCCAGCCGCCGGACGGCGTTGGAAATGACCGCCGTGACGACCGGGCACGTTTCCTTGAGCTCGTGCCGGATGATGTTGATGATGCGGTAGGTTTCCTCGTTGAGCGATTCGGTGTCGGCGCCGCTTAACAGGAGCGTCAGCTTGTCGGGTTCGTTGAAGTAATAGAGCGGCGCGTTCGCCTCGTTGATCAGCCGGATCGCCTGCGAGCGGAGCAGCCGCGCGTCCGTTCCGCCGTCGTCAAACGAAAACAAAACCGCCTGATAACACGGGCTGATCAGGCTGATGTTCAGCGCGCGCGCCCGCTCGATCAGCTGGCTCGCGTCGGCGCCGCCGTAGAGCAGCTGCCGCATGAAATGCTGATGCAGCGCCGTCTGCAATTCGTCGGTATCGAGGTTGTCGGGCGTCCGCGCGAGCGCGCGCCTTTCGTCGATGCGCCGCGCCATTTCGTCGATCGCCTTGGTCAGCTCGGCGGCGCGCACGGGCTTGAGCAGATACATGTCCACGCCGAGCGAAATCGCCCTGCGCGCGTATTCAAAATCGTCGTATCCGCTGACGATGGCGATCTTCAGCCAGGGGATCAGCGCCTTCAGATGGCGGATCAGCTCAAAGCCGTCCAGAAACGGCATCCGGATATCGGTGATCAGGATGTCCGGCATCAGATCCTGCATGATGGACAGCGCCATTTCGCCGTCCGACGCCTCGCCGCAAAGCGCGTAAGGGCCCGGCATGTTTTCAATCACGGAGCGTATGCTCTGCCGGATCAAATGCTCGTCTTCCACGATGAATATCTGATACACGGAATCACTCCCTATGCGTCGTTGCGCCGTCTTCTACAATATAGGCGCAAAGCGGGCGTTTGTCAAGGCGCGCGGACGTTTGTCAAGGCGCGCGGGCGTTTGTCAAGGCGCGCGGGCGTTTGTCAAGGCGCGCGGGTGTTTGTCAAGGCGCGCGGGCGTTTGAGCGCGCGACGCGCCGTACCGCGCGCAGGACTGACGCGCCTGCCGTATGCCGTTGCCGCGTCACCGACACGCGCCTGCCGTATGGCGTGATTTGTGCGTGTCGAGCCGGGCGTCGCGCCTGCCGTGGCGTTTTCCGCGCTGGCGCACTCCGCCGTGCTTTGACGGCCGGACGGGACTGGCAAATGATGTTAAACGTTTACGCCGCGTGATTGCCGAACGCAAAGGGCAACGAAAGCCGATTGCGAAGGATGTCAAAAACAAGCTGAATTTTTCCGATATTGATGGTTCGGACTCTTGACAAAGGCGCGGAGGCCGCCTATAATAGACGCATACGGGGGCGTTTATCTGGTTTCAGGGCAACATTGGGTTCGTTTACCAGACTAAACGTTTAACATCCCGGGTTCCATCGAAAAAACGCGAACCATGAAAGGAGAACCCCATGAAAAAGACTCTGGCGTATGTCCTGGCAGCCCTGATGGTCTTCGCCGTGCCGATGAGCGCGCTGGCGGAAACCGCGGTGATCTTCACCCCCTGGGGCAACACCTCTACGGCGGAAGACACCAAAATGGTGGAAGAGAAGCTGGAGGAGATGATGAAGGAGGACGGTCTTGATATCGACCTCGACTGGATCATCACCCCGACCGACGGCTCGCTTGAGAAGTTCAACGTCATGATCACCGACAAGCAGATCGACGCCGTCAGCATGAACATCGGCGACGCCAAAACTTACCTGACCGACGGCAGCGGGCTGGTCATGCCGCTCAACGAACTGCTCGAGGAATACGGCAAGAATCTTCTGGACAAAATCCCCGATGCCGCGTGGATTCCCTGCACCGACAGCAACGGCAATATCTGGTGCATTCCGGACTACTACCAGTGGATCTGGCAGGGCGCCGTCATCCGCACCGATATGCTCGAGGCGTGCGATCTTGAAATGCCCACCACCATCGCCGAGCTTGAGAACGTCATGGCGGTCTTCCACGAGAAGTATCCCGACATGATGGTCGCCACCGGCTTGCCGTGGTTCTCCGATCCCTTCCTGCAGGGCGCCGTTTCCGGCAACGCCTCGCAGCAGACCGAGTGGGTGCTGCGCGACGGCAAGGTCGTCCCCTCGATGACCCAGCCCGAATACAAGAACATGATCGCCATGTACCGCAAGTGGGTCGACAACGGCTGGCTCGATCCCGAATGGCTGGCGGGCAATGACGACAGCCAGTCCTCGCTGTGGGCGCAGGGCCGCGTCGCCATCTACTTCTGCGATCCGCACCGCGCGCTGGATTGGGTCTGGAGCGCCTTCCGCGCCAACAATCCCGACGGTCAGGCCGCCTTCATTCCTCCGATCAAGGCGGACGACGGCGTGTGCTACTATCCCATGGGCTACGGCGTCGGCCGCGTCGTCTGGCTGACCACGCTGTCCGAGCATCCCGAAGCGGTTGTCCAGTATTTCGACAAGATGATCGCCGATCAGGATTTCTACGAGACCGCTATGAACGGCATCGAAGGCGTCCACTGGGTCGATCAGGGCGCGGACTGGGTGTATCCCGAAGGCATCGACAGCACCAACTGCCTCTACAGCCAGGTGCTGCGCCCGCTCAGCTGGGAGTTCCTGGACGTACTGAAGCCCTCGGCCAACACCAATCCCGAATCGGCCGGCGTGCATAACGGCCTGAACGAAGCGTTCAACACGACCACGCCCATTCTGACCGGTCTGGAAGGCTTCACCCCCGACGGCAGCGAGCTGGGCATGTACAATCCCATCGATCTGTACGAGTACCTGTTCAACATCACGGTGGGTCTGGGCGAAGTGGACGATTTCGACGGCATCGTGGAGCAGTGGTATCAGACCGGCGGCCAGGAGCTTGTGGACGCCTATACCGAGCAGTACGAGGCCTGGGCGGCCGCCAAGTAATCCGATGAACGGACGGGGCGAATGCCCGACGGCATAACGAACAACGGCCTGCATGGCGCACGGCGTTTCCACGCGCCATGCAGGCCTCTTCGCACCATGATTCCGAAGCCGCGCGACGATTCCATGTGAAAAGGATGTGAGGAGTATGGCCTCTCAAGCGCAGGCCGCCGGCATGAAGCCGCGCGGGGGAAAACGCGGGCTGATCTACAATCTGGGCAAGTATAAGATGCTGTATCTGATGCTCGTGCCCACGATCGTCTGCCTTGCGATCTTCAATTACTACCCGTTGTGGGGCCTCCGCATGGCCTTTTACAACTATATTCCGTGGAAAGGCTTTGAGAAAAGCCCGTTCGTCGCGCTGCAAAACTTCAAAACGCTTTTTTCACTGCCCGAGTTCAGCCGTCTGATCGTCAATACGCTGGTGCTCAACGCGTACAAGATCGTGTTCGGCTTTCCCGCGCCCATCATTTTCGCGCTGCTGCTCACCGAGGTGCGCAACCGCGCCTTCAAGCGCACGCTGCAAACCATTTCCTATCTGCCGCATTTCGTCTCCTGGATCATCGTCAACGGCATTCTGTACGCGCTGATCAACAGCTCCTACGGCATCCTGAATTCCGTGCTGCGCACACTAGGCACGACGCCGCCCAAATGGTATGTCCGCCCCGATCTGTGGCGCGGCATCCTCGTGTTCGCCGATATCTGGAAGGGCGTGGGCTTTTCCTCCATCCTGTATCTGGCGTCGATCGCCAACGTCAACAGCGAATTGTACGAGGCCGCCGTGATCGACGGCGCGACGCGCTTCCAGCAGGTCACGCGCGTCACCATACCCTGCATTCTCCCCACCATCGTCATCATGTTCATCATGCAGATCGGCGGGCTGATGAGCGGTTCGCAGCAGCAGCTCATCGCGCTGGTGGGCAGCAATACGGCGCTGTATTCCAAGGTGGAAACGCTCGATTACTATATCTACCGCGTGGGTCTGGGACGGCGCAGCTATTCGCTGGGCACGGCCGCCGGCATTTTCCAGAGCGTCATCAGCCTTTTGCTGGTGGTGGGCACCAACAAGCTGGCGAACAAGGTAGGTGACATGGGCATATGGTAAGGAACAATCATTTCTCGCGGCGCAGGCGCTGGATCGAGCCGACGGCGGCGAGAGCGCCGTTCCGCGTTTTCAACGGCGTGCTGATGGTGCTGCTTTCGCTTTTGTTCTTCATTCCCTTCTATCTGGTCGCCATGGCGTCGCTGACCGACGAGGTGGAGATCGCCGCCAGGGGATATCAGTTTTTCCCGACCACGCTGACGTTCTATAACTATCAATACCTGTTCGGCTCGTCAGCCAAATTCATCGACGCGCTCAAGGTCACGGTATTCATCACGGTCATTGGCACGTGCAATACGCTCCTGTTCACGTCGCTGGGCGCGTACGCGCTGTCCAGAAAGTATCTGCCCTATCACAAGCAGCTGACGTTCTACGTCTACCTGACCATGCTGGTGAGCGGCGGTCTGATCCCGTGGTACATGGTGATCAGCCAGTTCGGCATGATCGACACCATCTATTCGCTGTTCATTCCCGGCACCATCGCCACGTGGAATCTGATCATCATGCGCAACTCCTTCATGGCGCTGCCGGCGTCGCTGGAGGAATCCGCCAAGATCGACGGCGCGGGCGATTTCACCGTGTTTTTCCGTATTATCCTGCCCATTTCCAAGCCCATCATGGCGACCATGATCGTGTATCTGGCGATCGGCTACTGGAACGAGTGGTACGCCGCCATGCTGTTCATCACCAGCCGCGACGATCTCAAAACGCTGCAATACCTGCTGCATGAGATCTTGAGCTCCAATGTGTCGATGAACAGCCGGGGCGCGGTGCGCCTGACCAATCTCGACGGCAAGGCGATCCCGTCGCAAAGCCTGAAAATGGCCGCCGTCATGGTCGCCACCGTGCCGGTGCTGTGCGTGTATCCCTTCCTGCAGAAGTACTTTGTCCACGGCATCATGATCGGCTCGATCAAGGAATAATTCTTCGATCACGCGAAAACGTCCGTCCCGGCTGCGGGGCGGACGTTCAGGGTGTCGACAAAGTCGACACCCTCCGCAAAAATGAAGCTTTCATTTTTGCGGTTTGCACGTTTTTC
>CAYWOS010000039.1:0-22221 GCA_964459985.1 uncultured Oscillospiraceae bacterium | reverse complement strand
TATTTCAACTCACATCCCCGCGAGGGGGATGACAGCCAAACTGCACAGATTCTTTCGCGAGCACATGCGCAATTTGACGAAAAACGCAATGCAAAGCACGCATTTTATATGAATTTTCGATAGAACGCATCGTTTTTCCTGCAATATCAACGAATGAACGTAAATTTTCGGTGCGAAACTCACGGGGTTTCCCTGACTGCTCGCCCTTCGCGCAGCCCTGTGCCGGATCGGCGGCGTCGGCATCCGAACAAAAACACGCCCGGCACGCTCGCCCTTCGCGCGGCGCTGTGCCGGATCGGCGGCGTCGGCATCTAAACAAAAACACGCCCGGCACACTCGTCCTTCGCGCGGCGCTGTGCCGGATCACCGGCGTCGGCAACCAAGCAATAACACGCCCGGCACGCTCGTCCTTCGCGTAGCGCTGTGCCGCATCGGCGGCGGCGTCATCCGAACAAAAACGCACCCGGCACGCTCGCCCTTCGCGCGGCGCTGTGCCGCATCGGCGGCGTCGGCATCCGAACAAAAACACACCCGGCACGCTCGTCCTTCGCGCGGCGCTGTGCCGCATCGGCGGCGGCGGCATCCAAGCAAAAACACGCGCGGCACGCTCGCCCTTCGCGCGGCCCTGTGCCGGCAGCGCGGTCTCCGTGTCGATAGGCAAACGCGCTTGACGGCTCCTCGCGGCGCAAAGCCGTCCGCGAATGATCGTATCCTGATACGAATAAGCCCCTATCCGCCGACCCGTCTTCCTGCACGGCGCTATACCAGCAGCGTATCCTCGGCGTCGTAGGAGGGGCGCGCGCCCACGTGCTCGATTCGGGAGCGATAGTGATCGCCGAGGTTATAAAAACGCAGGCTGTCCCGATCGCGATCGATCAGCCCGATCAGATCGTGGCGGAGCTGGCAGAACTGCGCGGCGTCCAGCGCGCATTCGAACACGGAATTCTGCACGCGCTGACCGCGCGACACGCAGGCTTTCGCAACCAGCCTTAACCGCCGGCGTCCCGCGGCGTCCTGCGTGTTGACGTCATAGGTAATAAGCACAAGCATATCTATGCCTCCCTTCGCGCGTCCGGGGGCAAGAGCGTCGCGCGGCGTCTTTCATCTGCCGGGCAGCGTCCTGTCAAGAGAAAACCGCGTTCCGGTTAAAGGAGCGTCTCACGCCCTCTGTCCGCAGGGCAATCGCCTTGTCAACGATCGGCGCGGACCGGACGCCGCCTAATACTTCCACAGATACGGCGGATACTCGATCAGATCGCCGCGAAGCGTTCTGGCCAGCAACAGCGCCTGCACATAGGGGAGCAAGCCCCGGGGCAGTTTTTCATGCAGATAAGGATGCTCGACGATCTCCCGCTTACGCTCCTGCCACGCGACCAGCACGGTTTTGCGACCTTCGGAGGACAGAAAAACGGCGCCGTCGGGCTGCGCGTCAAAGTGCCGAGGGAGCAGTTTGCGGCCGTTGACCAGCGTCAGCACAAAGCGATCGCCCCACAGGCAGCGAAACTCTTCCATCAGATCCAGCGCGAGCGAATCCCGCCCCGGGCGCGGCTGATGCAGGACGCCCATCTGTGGGTCAAGCCCCGCTCCGCGAAGCGCGGCGGCGCAGTCATGCGCCAAAAGGGTGTAGACAAAGGACAGCGCGGCGTTCATCGGGTCCATGGGCGGGCGTCGGTTTCGGCCGTCAAAGCGGAAGGTGTCCGCGTGCTGAAGAACCAGTTCGTCCAGCACGGAAAAATACGCCGCCGCCGCTTTACCCTCGAGCCCGCGCACCGTTTCCAGACTTTCGGCCGCGCGCAGCGCGGGCAGGACATCGTACAACTGTCTGGAGACCGCTTTGACGCGCGCCGCGTCGACGCGCCCGGCGTGATCACGGACGGCGCGTTCCAGCATCCATCGGGCATTGTAGCATTTGCCAAGCACCATGTTTCGCGCGATGCGGCAGGAAGCGGCTTCCTCGGCGCAGACGCGGTACTGCGTCCGGCGAAGCAGCACGTTGCTCCCATTCAGATCGCTGACCGAGGCGAGATAGCGTCCCGCCGGTGTGAAAAAGGACAGCGCGATACGCTTTTCCGCGCAGGCGCCCATCAGCGCCGGGCTGACGCCGCGATAGCTGAAGCACAGAATGCTCTCCAGCGTATGCAGCGGATACCGCGCCCTGACGTCCTCGCCCTGCCGCACCGCCACGTTGTCGTTCTCCAGATGCAGATAGCTGTCCTCCGACAGCACGAACAGCGTATTCAGCAAATGTCGCATGGTTCCTCCCGAATGCGCATGTTCAGGTATTCGTCCGCAGCCTCCGTTTTTGCCAGCCCGGGCAGGCACAAATCGGCAAGAGAGCAGCTTTTGCACTTTGCCGTGGGCTTGACGCGCGGCGTGTGCCCGCGCTTTTTGAGATCGCGCATCTGCGCGAGCATTCTTTCCGCCTCCGCGCGGAGCGGCGCGTCCAGATTCACCGTTTCCCTGCGGCGGACCGACTCGTAAAACAAGGCGGCCTCCGGGACATCGCAGCACAGCATTTCCTCAAGACACATGCCCTGCGCGCAGACCTGAAGGCGATCGGCGTTCGTATCCTTGGGCGCGCCGTGCTTATACTCCACCGGATAGGGCAGATACCGTCCCTTCCGTCCGGTCAGGGGCACGCCTCGCTCGTCCTCGCGGAACTCCACCACGTCGCAGGCGCCGGCGACCCCGAGGCGCGCGGAGCGCACGCGCAGCCCGCGCACGATCAGCAGCGCGCCGCGCTTTTCCGTCGCCTGCCGGTCGTGCGCTCTCTCATGTTGCAGCCTGCCCTCGACGGTGAGCAGGTTTTCCTGCCACAAGCCCTCGATATGGATCAGTCCCCATTGCCGGGGGCAAAAGGCGTAATGCTGCAAGCCGGACAGCATCAGATCGTCGTCGGTATCCATTCGCCGCCTCTTTTCCGAAAGAGCGCCGCTCCCCCGGCATCGGGAGAGCGGCGAAGGGAATCAGCCCACCATGACGCGGCGCACGCCCGCCGGCAGCGCGGCCTCGTCCACCGTGACCTCGTAATCGCCGTAGCACCGGGCGACCTTCGTTTCGTCCCTGCGGCGGACGCGCACGGTGTCAAAGAGCTTGTACGCCGGCGCGTTGCCCAGCTCGCTGTCATGCCTGAACACGATCAGCTCGCGCACCGCCATGCTGCCGCGCGCGGCGGAATGATCCAGCTCGAACATATTGAGAATGGCCTGCCACAGGAGCGCCAGATCGTCCTCCGAAAAGCCCGTGACCTTGCGCGCCAGATTGGCGGACACGTAGCCCTCGGCGCGGTACAGGCCGTAGGGAATGATGTGCTTGCGTCCCATTTCGGTCTTTTTGTTTTCGGCGTCCCTTTCGGTGGTAATGGCGACGCGGGTGATGGTCACCTCCTGCGGCACGACGGGATCGACGCTGCGGGCGAAGCCGAACTGCACCGGCCCGCGCACCTGCCCGCAGTTGAGCGCCTCCTTGACGAAGGTCGTCATGACCGCGCCGAAAGCGCGGATGTCATAGAACTGCCCGCACATGTAGCGCATGATCTTGCGGTCGATATCCTTGTCCGTTTTCTTGGCTTCCTTCACGTTTTTGGGATCAACGCCCGTCTTGACCAGCGCTTCCTCGTCCTTGCCGTTGAGCGTGCCGCCCTGACTGACATAAATGCGGTAGCCCTCGGCGTTCTCCTTGACCGCCTCCACGTAATCGCGGATCTTGCGCTTGAGGCACACGTCGGTCACAAGACCGTAATTGGTTTCGGGATCGATCCTCGGCAGGTTGCCCGCGTCGGGATCGCCGTTGGGATTGCCGTTTTCCACGTCGAACAGGACGACGAACTCGTATCGGTTTTTAATCGCTTCCGCCATGGTTACTGATCCTCCTTTTTCTCATAACGCGCCTGATTCTGCTGATAGTACCCCAAGAAGAACAAGCCCTGATCCTCCAGCGAAAGCTGGGGCGGGAAGGGCGCGTTCGTCACGTCCAATTTGTCCATGATTTCGCCCAGCATTTTGCCAAAGTACACCCCCGCGCCGACGTTCAGCTTGCCCATGTGCGCGCCGGACAGGCGCAGAAGCTGCGGGAACACCACGCCGGGCGTGGCGCAGGCGGACGCGAAATACCTGTCCTTCACGGTGGTGTTGACACCGGGGTTCGCCGCCTGCTGGATCTGCTCCAGCACCGAGAACATCCGTCCCAGCAAGTAGGGCTTGTTGGTCGCTTCCCTGTTCAATGCCACATCCAAAACCTCCCTGTCTGCGTTCGTATTTTTCAGCAGGAACGCCTTGATCAGCGCCGCCCTGCCGTAGGTCACGCGGTAGATATGCCGGTCCGGGTCGTCCCGCGTGACGCGGACGCGCGCCATCACGGCGGCGAGCAGCTCCTCGGGATACCTGCCGTCCGTCAGCACGGCGCGCAGGAACGCGCCCGCGAGCGGCGGCGAGGCGTCGCTGTCCCGCTCGTGAAGATTGGCGGTTTCCCGCATCAGCCGCCGCGGGGACAGGTACGCCGTTTCGCCGGGGGCGTGCGCGATCTGCAGCCTGTCGTAATGCGCCTGCAAATGCTTCGCCATCCCGCCGAAGGTGTCACGGAGGAAGAACCGAACCGATACGCGCCCGGCGTTGGGGGAAAGCGCCAGCACGTAGAAGGGCGCGTCCACCCGCGTATCCGCAAGCATTTTGCCCTTGCGGATCAGCTCCATGACGCCGTGCAGGCGCTCGTCCGCCTCGCTGTGATCAGGCGGCTCCATGAGCAGGCCGAACATCTCCTGCGCCTGCTCGTCGGCATCCTCCGACCAGTAGACCACGGTGGCGTCGCCCAGAAGGCACAGATGCCGGCTGTCGGCCAAAAGCGCGTTGAGAGCCGTGGTGAAGGCGAAGCTCGCCTTCGCGCTGACGGGCGAGTTTTCATAGGCCGACAGGCCGTAGGATTCGGCCGAATCGTAATCGTTGTAGGCGATCAGGCTGGCGCCCATGGTGCTTGCGTTCCGCACGCCCTTGATTTTCGCGTGTCCCCCGACCGCCGGGGCGTTCCCGCCCGTCACAAGGCAGGTCATGACCCTGCCGTCCTCCCCGCGTTCGCGCTTTTCCGTCCACGCGGCGCGGATCTGCGGATCGTCATGGACGAACTGCCCGCGATAACGGAACACCAGATTGCCGCCCTTGAGCAATTCATCCCGGACGGGGGCCAGGATCTCCTCGTATTCGGGCGCGTCCCCTCTGTCCAGAAAGGCCAGCACCGCCTTGGCCGCCGGGCTGTCGCAGCCGTCCAGCAGGCGGTGATGCAGCGCCCTGAACGCCGCACGGCAGTCGGCCGCGCGCTTGGCGTCGCCCTTTCCGTCCATGCCCAGCACATACCCGCAATGATCGCACAGGAACTGCGCGGCGACGCCGCTGGAGCGCACGCAAGGCTCGGGCACGATCAATTCGCGCGGCGCCATCACCTTCTTTTTGCCCCGTTCCTCCTCCGTCATCAGCGATTCCGCCGCGACAAGACGCCCGTCGTCGTCAAGCAGCAGCGCGAAGGCGCATTTCTGCGGCGCGAATCCCTCCGCCGGGGCCTTCCCTTTCGCCGCCAGCGCGTCGTAGTACCGGTTCAGCGCTTGCAGAATCATCTGAGAATGTTCACCTCCCTGAGATCGAGGTCGCCGTGCGTAAGCGCGGCCTGAAAGAACATGGGCGTTATGCCGCCGGGATTGTCGTAATCCATGTCGAAGAGCATGAGCCCCAAATCCCGGTTCAGGCTCCGCGACGCCTCCGTTTCCGGCATGGGCGCGTCCTCTTCGATCCATTCGCATCTGGCCGGGCACTCCCGCGTCCCCAGATACGGCTGGTAGAAATTCTGTCCCCGGCGCATCCGCCGGCACGCCATGGCGTAGAATTTGTCCGCCGTGTCGTCCGGGGAGGCCCTGTCCGTCATGTCAAAGTGCGCGGTGATCACGTAATCCACGTCGATCAACATCATGGACGCGCGCTGCATGATCTCCTTTTTCACGTTCATGGACGCCGCGCCGCCGCCGTTCATCATGGACAGGATGCCAGCGCCGCTGATCTTGTGCTTGACCTCGTTGCGCCGCAGATTGGTAAAGCGGATGGGATTGAGCACGCGAATGCCGTCGACGACCCAGCGCATGCCCGGATGGTACAGAATGGCGTTCAGAATCCCCCGCGCAGCGCCGGGCGTCATGCAGTCGTAGCTGACGCGTTCGGCCTTATTCTCCGGACGCGTGAACAGCGCGTAATCGCCCTTCACCCGCAGCCTGATTCCCTTGGACAAGCTCGTTCACTTCCTTTCGGTTTGATATCCAGGCCCGTATGCCGTTTCGCGTTTCCGCCCTCCTTTCGATTACTCAATGTATAGCCCGCTCCCTTCCTCCGGGTCGATATTCAGCCCAAGATCGGGGTCATAGTCCTCGATATCCTGAAGCAGCAGCGTGATCGTCCCGTCCGCGCCGCCGCGCCCACGGCGCGCGTCTCCCCCGCCGATCACGGCGACCTTTCCCGCCATGAGCAGCCTGTCGGCCTCCCGCGCGTACACGCGCACCGACCGCGCGCCGACGCGCCGCAAAAGCGCGCGGTCAACGTCGCCCGACATCAACCGCTTGCGCAGCGATTCGCCCGCCTCGTCCCCGGACAGAATCACCACCGGCAGAGCGGCGTCCCGGATCAGATGAAACTCCCGCGCGATCTGATCGAAGGGGAACAGGCACGAGGGCACGTTCAGGCGCTTGAGCGCGTTGATCGTATCCAGCGCCTCCGCGCCCTTCACACCGTACAGCTCCTGAAAATAGGCGGCGATGGCGTCCGGCGACGTCACATCGCCGTGCAGACGGAAAATGCCCCGGCTCACCGAGGCGCGCTGCGAAATCTGTCCCGCCGGGCGCGAATCCGCCAGACGGAACACGTTCAGCACGCTGTCGGCCGCCGCGTTCACGCCTTCCCGGTTCACGCGTCCCGCCGCCTGCAAAAGCGAGTCCAGCCCGGTTTCCTCGCGCCAGCCGCAGGGGAAATCCAGATCGACGCCGGCCTCGACCAGCGAGGTCGCGACCAGACGGCAGGGCAGGCCTTCGCGCAGCCGCGCCCGAACAAGGGCGAGAACGCGCCGCCGATCCTCCGGGAGCATCAGCGTGGACAGATGGAAGCGCCCCTCCTGCGGCAGCAGCCGATACAGCGCCCGGGCGCTTTTGCGGGTGTTGACGATGCAAAGGACCTGCGGCGATTCCGTCAGATGCCCGGCGACGTCGTTCAGGCTCATGACCCCTTGATGCGTGATCGTTGCGCGCTTGAGCGCCGCGTAACTCTCGGGAATCCGGCGGCTGATCTCGCGCACAGGCAGCACGGAGCGGAAAAAGGGCGCGAGCTCGGGCTGGGTGGCGCTCATGAGCACCACGGTCGTCCCATAATTGAGCGCCAGTTCCTCCAGCGCCCGCAGGCAGGGCAGCAGATACTCGGTCGGGATCAACTGCGCCTCGTCAAGCACGAGAACGCTGCCCGCCAGATTGTGCAGTTTTCGGCATCTGCTGACGCGGCTGGCGTACAGCGACTCGAAAAGCTGCACGTTGGTGGTCACGATCAGGCCGGCGTCCCAATTCTCCGTGGCGAGCCGCCTGCGCCGGATATCGGGCGATTCGTCGTCCTCCGCCTGCCCGTCGCCCGCGTCCGGGCAGAGGGCGTCCATGTAGTGCGCCAGCACCTGATCGCGTCCCACCGCCTCGGCGAACACGTCGACCGTCTGCTCCAAAATGCTGGTATAGGGAATGGCGTAGATCACGCGCCGCATCCCGTATTCCGCCGCGTGCCGCAGGGCGAAGGCAAGGGAAGCCAGCGTTTTGCCGCCCCCGGTCGGCACAGTGAGCGTGAACAGCCCGGGGCGCAAGAGAGCGGCCTCCCGGCAGTCGCGCAGAATCTCCGCCCGGATACGGTTGAGCACGCCCGTTTTCCCCTCGAACCTCGCCATGTGCGCGTCCAGCCGGTCGCGCAGCACGCAGACCGGCGCGAATTGCCCGCGCTCGGCCGCGACGCCCCGCATAAAGGCCTCGGTATTGAGAAAATCGGCGTCGACCAGACAGGAATGGATCATCCGCGTAAAGAACGCCAGAGAAAACCTGTGCGTCAGCTTGCCGTCGTACGGCGAAAGGGAAAGCGCCGAGGGCATGGGAATCGCCCAATTCTCCAAAAAATTCGCGCAGTCCGGCACCTGCTTGCGCAGCCGCGCGCACAGCGTCCCCGCCTGAAGATCGGCGTCCGCCGGATCGCCGCCGTCCGGCAGGCGGCCGTGATGCCCGCACACGGCAAAGGGCAGGATCGGCGGACAACGGGGCATTCTGTCCCGCAGCGCCTGCGCCCCGCGCGTCGCGTGATCCACCTTGGGGGCGTGTTCGGGGTCCAGCATACGCCGCTGCCCCGCCGGGCTGCTCTTCCCGACATCGTGCGCAAGCCCGGCAGCCCGCGCCCATTCCTCGCCGCGAAAAACGGACGCGAACCCGGCCGCCAGCTCCGCCGTGTCGGTTAAATGCTCCTCAAGCGATTGGGTTTTGATGATTTCGCCCCGCTCATTGCGAAGCGTATGCGCGATGTACATGCTTCTCTCCCTCGAATTGCGAACTATAAGAATGAAATAGATCAAATTTTGATTCTTTTAAGTAGATTATAACAGAATACGGAAAAATTGCAAGAGGAAAATCGACAAATCGCGAAATATTCCGACACGGAAGGACGCGCACGGGTGCGAAGCAGCCGGCCGCCCGGCGACCTTGACAGCGCGCGTCCGGCGGCTATAATGGGTATGTTCATCCAACGAAAAGACAGGGAGGCGGCGCGGTGGCGAAACGGCTGTACGTTGTCGGCGGGACGATGGGCGCGGGCAAGACGACCGTCTGCCGTGCGCTCATGCGCAAGCTGCCCGACGCGGTTTTTCTGGACGGCGACTGGTGCTGGGACGCGCGGCCGTTCAGGGTCAACGACGAAACCAAGGAAATGGTGCTGCAAAACATCCGTTTTCTGCTCAATCAGTTTCTGCGCTGCTCGGCGTACAGGAACATTGTGTTTTGCTGGGTGATGCACGAGCAGGCCATTTTAGACGCCGTTTTATCCGGCCTCGATACGGCGGACTGCGACATCGTCGCCGTATCGCTCATGTGCCGCGAAGACACGCTGCGCATGCGGCTTGAAAAGGATATCCGCGCCGGCCTGCGAGACGATGACATCCTCGAAAGAAGCGTCGCGCGGCTGCCGTTGTACGCCGCGCTCGATACGATCAAGCTGGATACGGACGACATAAGCGCCGAAATCGCCGCCGATCGGATCATCGCGCTGACGGCGCGCGCGGGCGGCGAACAGACAGCGTCCGCGCGGCGTCGCCCGCGATCATAAATCGCCATTCCCCGGGCGCGCGCAATAACGGCAGGCGCGGAAAACGCCCGTCACGACGAATCGGATAAGGAGAAACGGTCCATGTTTCATATGATCTGGCCCATCGGTCTGGTCGTGCTCTCCAACGTGGCGTATCAGATATGCGCCAAATCAATGCCGGAGGGCATGAACCCCTTCGCCTCCCTGACAATCACCTACCTGATCGGCGCGTTCGTTTCCGCCGCCATGTACTTTGCCTTCAGCAAGGGCGGCAGCCTGATCCACGAGTACGCGAAACTCAACTGGGCGCCGTTCATTCTCGGCATCGTCATCGTCGGGCTGGAAACGGGCTTCATTTTCGCTTATCAGGCGGGCTGGCAGGTCAGCACCGCGTCGGTCGTGCAAAGCTCTTTTCTGGCGGTCGCGCTGTTGTTTGTCGGATGGCTACTGTACAAGGAATCGCTGACATGGAACAAATTGGTCGGCGTCGCGATCTGTCTGATCGGGCTTATGCTGATCAACCGAAAATAAAGGCGCTCTCCCCCGCGCGACGCACGGCCGCGCGTGTCGGGACGATTAACCGAAATTGCCAAACTATACATCTAAACTGACAGGCGCTTACGGCGTCCGATCCGAGTATGCCTTGCCGCACGCCGCGCATACGCCGGTCTGGACGGCTATGGTACCGCCGCAGTCCGGGCACGTCCAGCGCTGCGTTTCACGCGCGATCAACGCCTCCATGCCGTACTGCCGCATAAACGCGAGGTTGCCGATGGGGCACTCGATGAGGGGATACGCGTTGGCGTAGCGGATCTCCTTTTCCATGACGTCCCCGCATGGAAAGCGCTCGCATTGGTCACAGAAACGGTCGGGGAAACCCGCGCGCGTTCGGCAGTTCCTGATACCGCACAGGCGCGCGCAAAATTCGGGTTTGTTCTCGCTTTCGCCGAGGCAGCCCGGGCAGGGCTTCTCCGGCGCAAGCGCGCGTTTACAAACCGCGCAGTTGAGCCCGCACGGCGCTATCATTTGTTCATTCATACGAATTTGACCACCTTTCCGCATTGCGTTGATTGCTCCCCGCTCGTTCATTCCCTTACTCGCCGGTCGCTTTGCGCGCCGATAGGAAGCCTATTGATTCCGTCCGGCTGTCGGCGACGCGCGGCATGCGACGGATGACCGCCGCAAAGCCCGATTTGTCCCGCCGTCATATCATGCCCTTCGCCCGACTTTGCGGCGCTCTGCGAGGCGCGCCCGCGCGCGCCTGTAGGCGGCGCTCTGCGATATGCCAAGGAACAAAACGGCGATCAGCAGCGCGGCCGAAAGCGGCGAGGAAAACACGCGCGCCAGCATCCCGCCCGCCGTGCCGCCGCTCAGGCGCGCGGCGCGGATGAAGTTGGTTTCGAGCAGATTACACAGGATCACGCCCAGCGCCATCGGGCCGGGCGGGTAATCGTAGCGCTTGAGCAGGCAGCCGGCGACGCCGAACAGCAGCATCCAGAGAACGTCGTACAGATTGCCGTTGACGGCGTACGCGCCGACGACCGAAAGCACGAGAATCATGGGCAGCAGCACCGCCTTGGGGATCTCGACGATCCTGACGAACGCGCGGATGCCCGTCAGCCCGAAAACCAGCAGGAACGCCGCCGCCAGCGCCAGACAGGACACGATCAGCCAGAACAGGTCGGGCGAATCGGTCATGAGGTTGGGGCCGGGGCGCAGGCCGTGCATGGTCAGCGCGCCCATCAGCACGGCGGTCACGGCGTCGCCCGGAATGCCCAGCGTCAGCATGGGGATGAACGCGCCGCCGATCGCGGCGTTGTTGGCGGTTTCGGGCGCGATCACGCCCTCGATCGCGCCCTCGCCGAAGGGCGTTTCGGGCGTTTTGACGGTGCGCTTGGCGCTGTCGTAGGCGAGCAGCGCCGCCAGATCGCCGCCCGCGCCCGGCAGCGCGCCCACCAGCACGCCGATCACGGCGCTCCGCAGCGCGAGCGGCAGGTGCTTGAGCGTTTGCCTGATCGAGGGCAATACGCGGCCGATCGTTTGCCGCGCGGCGGGCGTTTTCAGATCGCGCATTTGCGCGAAGGCCTCCGACGCGCCGAACAGCCCGATCAGCGCCACAATGAAAGAAACGCCGCCGTTCAGGTAGGGATCGCCGAACGTGAATCGCGCAACGGCGGTGAGCGGG
Organism: uncultured Oscillospiraceae bacterium; assembly: GCA_964459985.1. Classification (GTDB taxonomy): domain Bacteria; phylum Bacillota; class Clostridia; order Christensenellales; family Aristaeellaceae; genus CAYWOS01. Next base: position 10,698 of record CAYWOS010000039.1, on the reverse strand, counting down.
TCCATGCCGACAGAGCCGACAAACACGCCCAGCCCCGCCGATACCGCGCCGCGCAGGAGCGATTTTCCGCCGAGGCTGCCCACCATCATCATGCCCGTCAGCGCGAGCAGCAAATAATCCATGGACTGAAAGCGCAGCGCGAAGCGCGCGACGAGCGGCGCGCAGAAGGCGAGCGCCGCGACGCCCAGCGCCGTGCCGATCACGCTCTGCACGGCGGCGACGCCCATCGCCGCGCCCGCCATGCCCCTTTTCGCCAGCGGATAACCGTCAAAGCCGGTGGCGACGGCGGCGGGCGCGCCCGGAATATTGAGCAGGATCGCCGAGCGCGAGCCGCCGAACACCGCGCCCGCGAACACGCCCACGATCAGCGACACGGCGGAAAAGGCGTCCCAGCCGAAGGTGAGCGACACGAGCAGCGACACCGCCATCGTGCCCGACAAGCCGGGAATCGCGCCGACGTACACGCCCAGCAGCGTGCCCAGCGCGACATAGGCGATGAGCAGGGGATCTTTGACCGGCGCGAGCAGAAATTCGATCATGCGGCCTCCTTACGGCAGGGCGACGCCGAACAGCAGCCCGAATACGACATAGATGAACGCCGTACACAGCGCGGCGGGCAGGATATTTTTGAGATAATTCCCGCGCGAGAACGCGCTCGTCAGCCCCCAGAGGAAAAGCGGCGCGACGAGATAAAAGGAAACGCCCAGCGCGATCAGCGCGCCGCCCAGCGCCAGCGCGGCCAGAGCGATCAGCGCTTCGCGGGAGACGGCAAAGCGCAGCGCGCGCGTGATTTTCTCGCGCGCGGACGCCTCGCGCGGCGTTTGAGACGGCTTGCGGACGTTCGTCACAACGGCGACCGTCAACAGCGCCGCAACGAGCGCCGAGGACAAAAGCGGCACGCCGGCCGGGCCCGCGATACCCGGGTGATCGCGCCATAAAAGGATCGCCTGCGACAAAAGGAACAGCGCGGCGGCCAGCAATATCAAAGTAAAGCCCTTTTCGCCCGGCTTGAGCGGCTCGCGCCCGCTCACGGCGATATCGCGCCGCTTGCGCGAAGCGCGGCGATCGTGGCGTCGCGCCACGCGTCGATGTAGCGCTTCGCGTCGTCCCCCGTCAGCCCCAGAGGATTGACGCGGCAGCGCGAAAGCAGCGCCTGATAGCTCTCGTCCCGAAAAGCGGTCAGGAACGCGTCCGACAGCGCATCGATCACTTGGGGATCGGTCCCCTCGGCGGCAAAAACGCCGTAGAACGGACCCCACGGCAGGTAGCGCGCGTAATCGGGGTAGTCCGCCGTGACAAGCGGCACCTCTTCCATGTCGGGCACGGGCGAATCGGCGAGCATGGCGAGATAGCGGATATCGCCCGCGCGCCACGCTTCAATGCCCGACTGCACCTTGCAGATCGTGAACGCGCACTCGCCGCTCATGACCGCCGTGCGCGCCGACGCGTCGCTGTCGTAGGGGATCTGGTTGAAGGTCGCGCCCGTCACGCGCGTCAAAAACGCGCCCGCCTCCCACGGCAGCCCGCCCGTGCCCGTCGTGGCGCAGGGGATTTGCCCCGGGCGCGCGAGCGCGTCGGCGATCAGATCGGGCAGCGTCCGATAGGGCGAATCGGCGCGCACGGCGACGCCCGCCGTCTCGTCACCCACGAGCAGCACGCAGACAAAATCGTCGTAGGTGAGATCGGAAATGCCCAGCGCCTCGTACAGCGCCGGGTTTTCCGCGCCGAAAAGCAGCGTATAGCCGTCCCTTTTCTGTTCGTGGACGTATTGCGCGGCGATCGAACCCGCGCCGCCCGTCATGTTGCGCACGACGACGCTGACGCCGAGCGTTTTTTCGGCGAGCGCGGCGAGCGGGCGCATGAGCGAATCGGTGCCGCCCCCCGCGCCCCACTGCACGACGCCGGCAACGTTCCTTTTCGGGTAGCCCTCGCCGCGCGCGCAGGGCGCCAGCGCGAGCAAAAGCGCGCAAACCATGGCAAGCGATCGTTTCATTCCGTTCCTCCCGGGGCGGCGGCCGCCGTATCACGCAGACGCGCCGCATGAGCCCTTTTTCCCATTCGACGGCGCGTTTCGCCTTTCCTGCGTCTCGCCGCGATCGCGCGGCGATCGTACAAAAAGAATTTCTAAAATAATACTTGACAAATAATACTTTATGAATTATACTTCCGACATCATCTTTCAAAGGGAGGGTTTTCCGAATGTCTGTGACAAAATCTGCCGTGGACGAGGCGCTCAAATTACTCAAGGGGCGCGACTTTGAAAAGGCGCTGGGCGCGCTGCTGGACGAGGAGGTCGAGACGGTCGTCGCCATGATCGATCTGGATTCCTTCTTGACGGTGAACGAGAAATTCGGCCGCGCCGAGGGCGACCGCGTGCTGATCGAAACGGGCGAGTACCTCAAGCGCTTCGCGCGCGAAGGCGTGACGCTGTACCGCTTTGGCGGCGATCAGTTCGCCATCATCTACGCCGACGGCACCGAAAAGGAAGAGGCGTTCCTGCAAATGGAGGAAATGCGCCGGGGCTACCCCGTAACGCTGCCCGACGGCAGCCGTCAGACCGTATCGGTCGGCATCGCCGCCACGGACGACAGCGCGCTGTATTTCGAGCTGGTGCGCCGCGCCGAAGGCGCGATGTTCCGCGCCAAATCGTCGGGGCACGACCGCGTGTGCTTCGCGCGCGAAGAAAAAATGGTCACCAAGACCTCGCACTACACGCAGGAGCAGCTCAAGCGCCTGACGCGCGTGTCCAAGCGCGAGGGCATCGGCGAGGCGATCATGCTCCGCGAGGCGCTGGACATGCTGCTCAAGAAGTACGACGGGTAAAACGGGCGGGAGAATCGACGGTCAATCAGGCGGAGGAAGGGCTTTTGCGTCAAAAACTTCTCCCCCGCGTCCCCACAGAGAACCATAGAATCAAGATATTCATTCGTCGGTCGGACGGGCCATCGGGCGCATACGGCACGGAAAAAACGCGGGGGCGCCGTTCCTTTCGGGAAACGGTTCTCCCCGCGTTGTTTTATCCTTTTATCTCGAGTACACCCCGGTCAGCACTTCGTTGATGTACGCGTCGGCATTGTGCAGGCCATCGGCGCTTTGCGCGTGCGCGGCGGCGCGGGCGTTGTCGTAGGGCACGGTGACGAGCGTCACGTCAAAGGGCGCTTTTTCCTCGCCCGCCTCGCCCGTCAGGATCGCGTACTGCGCCATCGGCACGCCCAGCCCGTTGCCCACGCTGCCGCAGTTGATCAGCTGCTTGCCCGTGCCGACCAGCCGCAGGCCCTGCCTGTGCGCGTCGGCGTAGCACACCGCGTCGAAATCGGGATCGAAATAGGGCTCGAGCAGCGATTTGTCGTCCTGAATGAAGCGGAGCGGCTGCATGACCGGCCGCCCGTGGAACAGGCGGATTTTGCGCCCGCTCAACACGCACCGATGCTCGAGCGGCAGCTGCAGCAGCGCATTCATGCGCGCGTCGCCGAGCTGATCGTAGTAATAGCGGTCGTTCTTGAACTGCCGCGCCGCGATGCCCTCGTCCCAGTTGCCGCGCAGGACGACGTCGCAGTTTGCCATCGCCCAGTCCATCGTTTCGGCGGAGGACGGGCCTTTTCCGATCATATCGCCCAGACACCAGATCGTATCGATATTCCGCCGTTTGAGATCGCGTTCGAGCGCTTCGGTTGCGGGCAGGTTGCCGTGCAGATCGGCAATGAGCGCGATGACCATCAGTATTCTTCCTCGCATGCGTTTTTAAGCGCGGCAAACAGTCTTTGATGCTCGGGATACCTGTCGCCGAGCGATTCGGGATGCCACTGCACGGCGAGGCAGAAGGGCGCGCCGCGCTTTTCCATCGCTTCAATCACGCCGTCGGGCGCGACCGCCGTCACGTCAAACCCCTCGGGTGCGGTTTTGACCGCCTGATGGTGGCGCGTGTTGACCGTGATCTCGTCCAGCCCGGTGACGGCGCGCAGGAGCGAGCCTTCCCTGACCGCGACGGCGTGCACCGGCTCGCGCGGCACATCCATGCGCGAATGCTCGATATCCCCGCCGCGCTGCCGGCCGATATCCTGATACAGCGAGCCGCCGAAGGCGCACGCCATGATCTGAATGCCCCGGCAGATCGCCAGCGTCGGGATATCCAGCGCCGCGGCGCGCTGCGCGAGATAGATTTCCATTTTGTCGCGCATGTCGTTCACGCCCTCGGTTTCGGGCAGCGCTTCCTCGCCGTACACGGCGGGGTTCACGTCGCCGCCGCCCGAGAGCACGAGCGCGTCGACGGCGATGAGCATGGCGTCGAGCATGTCGCGGTCGTCCGTGAGCGGCAGCAGCACGGGCAGCATGCCCGCGCGCGCGACCGCGTCCGTGTAATCCCGATTGATGGTGATCGCGCCGTTTTCCCGCGCGGCCGGGGTAATTCCTACCGTATACATCGCAGATCCCTCCGTCAGTATTCGCGCAGAATGATTTCGGCGCTGCCCTCGTTCGCGCCGCGCTCGACGCGCTTCACGCGGGGATGCGCGGCGTAGGAATCAACCAGCTCGCGCAGCGCGTCGCCGCCGTGGTAGCCGTGAATCACGCGGATGCGGTAAACCTCCGCGCCCGCGCGCCGCAGCGCGCCGTCGATCACGACGCGCGCCTGATACGCTTTTTTCCCGTGCAGGTCGATGACTCGCGGCGTCCCTCCGGTCAAGAAGACCACCTCTTATGCGGAATACCGTTATCATAATCGCGGCGGGCGATTCTGTCAAGCCGCATCGACAGACGGCGGAATTTGTGCTATACTGCGCGCGGGATCGAATGAGTGCGGGAGGCTTCGACATGTCGCTTTTCAAACAGACGCGTTTCCCCGCGGAAACGGTGACGCCGCGCGGCAACACCGATACAGGCCTGCTCAAACTGCTCGCGCTGGCGTTCATGATCGTCGATCACGTCGGCGCGGTGTTCTTCCCGCGCGCGATCGAGATGCGCTTTTTCGGGCGGATCGCCTTCCCGCTGTATATCTGGTGCGCCGTGGTCGGCTGCTGCTACACGCGCAGCTTTGAAAAATACATCGCGCGACTGCTGATCGTCGGCGTGATCTCGCAGCCCTGCTTCATGCTCGCGCTCGGGCACGAGTGGTACGAGCTGAACGTGTTTTTCACGCTGCTGCTGGGCGTTATCGGCGTGGCGGGCATTCGGATGCGCCGCGCGTTCAGCCAGATCTGGGCGCCCGTCGCCGCCGTGCTGATCGGCGCGCTGGTGGAGATGGATTACGGCTGGAAGGGCGTGCTGCTCGTCATTCTGGTCTATCAGTGCCGGGGCAGCCGGGGCGCGATCGGCGCGGTGTATCTCGCGTTTTGCCTGTTCTGGGGACAGGATTCGTACGTCCTGTCCTCGCTGTTCGGGCTTCCGCTGTACGCTCTTTCGTCCTCGCTGCCCGCCGGGCTCAAGGCGATGTATCTGGCGATGATCAGGATTCAGTTTTTCGCCGTCCTGTCGCTGCCGTTCATATTGATCCCCACGAAGGGGACGTGGCGGATGCCCAAAGCGATGACCTATGCCGCGTACCCAGCGCATTTGCTTGTGATCGGCGTCGTGCGCCTTATTCTGCAGGCCGCCAGTTGACGGCGCGCTTGCGCGCGTCGCGGTGCCGGTTCGTCAGGTTGTCCAGCTGCCTGTGGCGCGTCGGCGCGGGCGCGTCGATCGGGCGCGGCACGGCGCGCGCCGGCTCGTCCGCCGCGCGTGGCGCTTCCCCGGGCGCTTGATTTCTATCAGTCGCGGCATTCTTTCCGGCTGCGGGGGTTCTTTCGGACGCGGGCGGCGGCTCGTCCGCCGGCGGCAGCTCGACGGGCGGCAGTTCCCCGGCGCTTTGGTAATCGAGCTGCCGCGAACGCCACTCGCGCCAGCGATCCTGCTGCTCCGCGAACGTCAGCGCCGCGAAGGGCGATTGTTTTTTGGTTTCCGACATAGGCCTTCCCCTCCTTGCGATGGTCAATCCATCGTATGACGGGAAGGCGTTTTGCGTTATTTTCGCAGCCCCTTGGGATAATGATTCTTGATTTGCCCGTCCGACGCCTTGCCCAGCCCGAGCTGCATGCCTTCATACGTCAGCGCCAGCCAGCCGCGCTCGCCGCAGGGCAGCGTTTCGCCGCGCAGGTAAGCGCGCGCCTCGTTTTCGGTCAGCGCGACGCGCACGCGGCAGGCGCGGGCAAGCGCCAGCGCGTGATCGGGCAGGAACAGTCTGCCCCTGACCTGCCCCAGATGCAGCCCGACGCGCAGCGCGCGCACGCCGTCAAGCGGCGGCGGCGCGGGCGCGGACACGACCGTCCCGCCGAACACGGCGATGGGCGGCGGGGCTTCCAGAAACTCGCTGAGAAACGCACGCGCGACCGCCGCGTCGTTCTGATTCGGCGCGGGGAGCGGCGCGGGCGCGGCAGCGCGCGCATCGGCGTCCTCCGATTTTCTCATCAGCGCCGCGAAATGTCCCTCCCCGCGCGCGCGGTGGGGGAAAAAGCGCAAAACGCCGTCCGTGGGCGGCAGCCCGGGCAGCGTAAAGGGAACGAGCGCAAAATCGCGGCGCTCGCGCAGAAACGCCTCGATCACGCCTTCGTTTTCGGCCGAATTAAAGGTGCAGGTGCTGTACGCGAGGAATCCGCCGGGCTTGAGCATCTCGGCGGCGGACGAAAGAATGGCGCGCTGGCGCGCGGCGCATCCCTCGGGCGCGGCGGGCGACCACGCGGCGCGCGTTTCGGGATGCCGCCGGAACATGCCCTCGCCCGAGCAGGGCGCGTCGACCAGCACGCGGTCAAAGAATCCGCGCCATCGCGTTTTGAGCGCCTCGGGCATGGCGGACACGACGACGGCGTTTTCGACGCCCATGCGCTCGATATTGCGCGACAGCACGCGCGCGCGGTCGGGATACGGCTCGTTGCAGACCAGCAGCCCCTCGCCGCGCATCGCGGCGGCAAGCTGCGTTGATTTGCCGCCCGGCGCGGCGCACAGGTCGAGCACGCGCTCGCCCGGCCTCGCGCCGAGCGCCGCCGCCGCCGTCATGGCGCTGGGCTCCTGAAGGTAGTATGCGCCCGCTTCGTGCGCGATCGCCGCGCCCGCCGCCGTATCAGGCGGCAGATACCACGCGTCGTCCGCCCACGGCACGGGATCGAGCGCGTCCGCGGGCTTGGGATATCCCGTCCTGACCCGCGCGGCGCGGGTGAAGGGCTGCGCGTACGTACGCAAAAAAGCGGGCGTTTCGTCGCGAAGCAGCGCCGCCATCCCGTCGAGAAACGCCTTGGGCAGACGGGTATCCGCCGCCGCTTGCGCAAGCCCGATATCCGATATTCTGTCGGGCATTCGCGGCTCCGTATTCGCGTCGGACAAGCGGTTATCCGATGTCGTCATCCGGGTCCTCCCACGGTGCGCCGGGCGCGTTGGCGCTGGCGGGCGCGCCCGGATACACGGGCGTGTGGTACGCCTGCTCCTTATCAACAAGCGGCGGCAGGCCGTCGATCATACGCTCGTCCTCGTCGTCGTCGCGCTTGAGCCTGCCGGTAATTCGCCGCGCGCCGGCCGCGCGCCTGTCCGCGCGCCTGCGCCGGCCGGGCGTCCCGGCGTCCGTCCCGTATTCCTCCGCCGACACGGGCGGCCTGTATGCCGATTCGTCATAAGCAGGCGCGGGCGCGGCTTTTCCATACGCCGCCTGCGGGTCATAACCCCCGGGCGTGTACCCGCCTTGCGCGGATTGACTGTACGCCGCCTGCGGATCGTAGCCCCCGGGCGCGTACCCGCTTGGCGCGGCTTTTTCATACGCCGCCTGTGGGTCGTAGCCCCCGGGCGTATACCCGCCTTGTGCGGATTGACTGTACGCCGCCTGCGGGTCGTAGCCGTCGGGCGCGTACCCGCCTTGCGCGGGCGCATCCGCCGGATCGAGCCAATCCATCTGAATGCCCTCTTGGTAGCCCTGCCTAAACTTGCGCGCCCGCCTGCCCTCGCCGCGCCCGCGCGCGCGCAGGGCGTCCAGCCGCGCGCGCCAGAGCCTGTCGGGACGCCAGCGCGCGAACCACACGGCGTAGTCGAGCGCCGTACCGATCACGCAAACGATCAAAACGATCCACAGCCAGTTGCCGCCCAGCCACGACAAAAAGCCCTCGCCCGCGCCCGAGGTCACCAGCGCCCATATCTCGCCGATAAACCCGCGCAGCCAGCCGAGCAGCAGCGAAAACATCACGTCGGCAAAGGCGTTCACGGCGCGGCGTCCCCGCCATCATCGGGCACGATGGTCACCGTGACGTTGGCGACGTCAGTGCTCATATACACGACGCCCGAGGGGCGCGTGACGGGCAGCGCGCGCGTCAGGCTTTCGGTCGCGCCCGTGATATCGACCGCGCCGGCGAGATAAAAGGTTTCGCCGAGCGCGCTGGAGAGATCGGCGCCCGCGATGCGGATTTCGGCGGGCGACACGCTGACGCTCTCGACGCGGTAGCCTTCGGCGGGGCGTCCCGTCACGACGCCGATCTTTTCAAGGGACACCGTGATGCTCGGGTACAGCGTCTGCTCGACGATGATGCTGTCCATGACGACCGATTCGTTGGTAACGGTAACGAGCGTGGAATCGACCGGCGCGTTGTTCTTATCGTACAGCGCGAAGGCGGCGGCGGTGCGCTCGGTGCCCGCGATGGGCTGCAAAAGGCTCATATCGTAGAGCGCCACGCACCGCGCGACGGAGGAAACCACCGATTGGGGGCCGGATATCGTGACCATCGCGGGATCGACCGAGGCGCTGGTCGTGTAAAAGCCGCCGGGCGCCGCGCCCGTCGTTTCGACGCGAACCGGGATGCGCGAGCGCGTGACGTATTCCTCGACCGTGACGGTGACGGTTTTGAGCGAGATATCGGTGACGGTGCCGTAGGTCGACGTGCTGGTCGCCGTCAGCGCCGCCTGCTGCTCGCCCGTCCCCGTGATCTGCGACAGATCGACGCGCACGTTGTAATTGGCGGCGGTGACGCTCGTATAGTTGCGCTGCGGCACGTCGACGCGGATGCGCACGTCGGTCAGATCGTCCAGTCCGTCCACCACGATCAGCCCGTTGCGCTGCAGCGCGGCGGCGTTGACGACGTTGACGGTCACGTTATTGAACACCTTTTCGCGCACGAGCGAGGCGTTTTGCGTGATCAGCCCCGCCCACAGCACCAGCGCGATCAGGAAAGAGGACACCTTCCAGCCCCAGCGATACGTGATCGCCCGGAAGAAGCGCCGGATCGCGAGCTTGCGGTCGCCGCCCTGCTTTGTTTTTACAGGTTCGCTATTCATCATGCCGGACGCCTCCCTTCCCGGTTTTCAGCCGCCCGACGAAATCCATGAGGCGCGAGCGCCGCTCCTGATACATTTCGGTGAGCAGCGTTTTCAGCCCGGCGGCGTCCAGATGGCGCGTCAGCCTGCCCCCGCGCGCGGCGCTGATGATGCCCGTTTCCTCGGACACGATGAGCGCGATGGCGTCGGTGCTTTCGCTGATGCCCAGCGCCGCGCGGTGGCGCGTGCCCAGATCGTGGCTGATGGAGTTGGATTCGCTGAGCGAGAGCACGCAGGCGGCGGAAACGATGCGCGTGCCGCGAATAATCACCGCGCCGTCGTGGAGCGGCGTGTTGGGCTCGAAAATGTTCTCAAGCAGCTGCGAGGATATCACCGAATCAATGGGAATGCCGTTGGCGGATACGTCCAGCAGCCCCGTCGTGCGCTCGAACACGATCAGCGCGCCCACGCGCCGGCGCGACAGGCGCAGCGCGCATTGGATAATCTCGTCCACGACGCGCGTGTTCTCGCCCGAGTCGCCCACCGCGCGCTCGATGTGCGTGCCGCGCCCGATGGATTCGAGCGCCTTGCGCAATTCGGGCTGAAACAGCACGAGCAGCACGATCGCGCCGTTGTTGAGCACGCTGTGCAGCAGCCAGCTCAAGGACGTCAGCCCGATCAGATCGCTCACATAGCTGCCGACGATGATGATCGCCAGCCCCTTGATGACCTGCACGGCGCGGGTGCGCCGCGTGAGCAGGAACAACTGATAGATCAGCGCCGCGACGATGAGGATGTCGATGCAGTCGATCAAAGTGGGCTGATGGAGGATGTTCCAGAAAAACATCTGTGCCTGATCCCAGAAGTCCGTCAAGTCACACCAGCCTCCTATGTGTTTGATCAGCCCGCGCCCGTCGCGTACCAAGCGCCTTCATTATACAACAGATTGTCCGCCGAGAAAATCCCTTATCGCCGTTATTTACAGAAATTTTCGCTTCCGTTCACGCGGGGCGACGCTTATAGGACGCGCGGGCGCGGCGAATTGTTGCATCGGCGGCGGTTATTTGCTATAATTAACAGAAGCGGAAAACGCGCGAAAGGGAATCGTGATGAGAAAGGGCTTGAGATTGATCCTGCATTGGCTTTTGATCGCGGCGGTCGGCGCCGCGCTGCTGTTCGGGACGGCGCTCGCGCTTTTGTGCGACGCCGAACGGAATATCCCGGAAGAAAACGATCACAGCGACGTCATCGTGGTGCTGGGCGCGCAGGTAATGCCCGACGGGACGCCCAACGTATTGCTTCAGTGGCGGCTCGAGGCGGCGCTTGAGCAATACAAAACCGCGCCGCGCCCGATTATCTGCTGCGGCGCGCAGGGCGACAACGAGCCGCTCCCCGAGGGCGAGGCGATGCGGAACTGGCTGATCGCGCGCGGCGTGCCCGAGG
>CAYWOS010000038.1:18982-22563 GCA_964459985.1 uncultured Oscillospiraceae bacterium | reverse complement strand
GAATCGCAGGAGCGCATGGCGGTCGTGCTCGCGCGGGAGGACGTCGAAGCCTTCCGCGCGCTCGCCGACGGCGAGAACCTCGAAACCGCCGTCGTCGCCGAGGTGACGGCGGACAAGCGCCTCGTCATGCGCTGGCGCGGGCAGGTGATCGTGGATGTGTCAAGAGATTTCCTGTCCTCAAACGGCGCGCTGAAAACGGCGGACGCCTTCGTGTCCGCGCCGCTTGACGTTTTCGCCGCGCCCCTGCCGCCCAAGGCGCTCGCCGATGATCTCAATTACTGCTTAAAACGCGGACTGTCGGAGCGTTTTGACGCCACCATCGGCGCGGGCAGCGTGCTCATGCCCTTCGGCGGCGCATACCAGACGACGCCGGCGCAGGCGATGGCGGCGAAGATCCCCGTGCTGTCGGGCGATACGGACGCCTGCTCGCTCATGGCGTACGGCTGCAACCCGACGCTGACCGCGCGCGATCCCTATCGCGGCGGCTATCTCGCCACCGTCGAGGCGCTGTCCAAAATCGTCGCGGCGGGCGGCCGCGCCGCAGACGCGCATCTGACCAATCAGGAGTACTTCGAGCGCATGACGGCGTCCCCCGAAAGCTGGGGCAAGCCGCTCGCCGCGCTGCTCGGTTCGCTCGACGCGCAGCTCGATTTCTCGGTCGCCGCCATCGGCGGCAAGGACTCGATGAGCGGCACGTTCGAGGATCTGCGCGTCCCGCCGACGCTGTGCGCCTTCGCGGTCGGCATGGCGGACGCCGGCAGCGTCGTTTCGCCCGAGTTCAAACGCGCGGGCTCGGCCGTCTGCCTCGTGACGCCCGCGTACGAGGACGGGTTGCCGACGCCGGACAGCCAGAAGGCCGTCTTTGATCAGGTCGAAACCGCCATCCGCGAAAAACGCGCGCGCGCCGTTTACGCCGTGACCTACGGCGGCGTGACGGGCGCGCTGATCAAAATGTCGCTGGGCAACCGCATCGGCGTCGACATCGACGGCGAAATCGATTTCCCCTTTATTCCTTACGGCTCGTTCGTCCTCGAAACCGACGCGGAAGAAGCGATCGGCACGGTGATCGGGCGCACGACCGACGCGTATGCGCTTCGCGTGCGCGGCGGGACGCACGATCTCGCGGCGCTCGAAAAGCGCATGACGGACAGGCTTGAAGGCGTGTACCCCACGCGCGCGGCGCAGGCGGGGCAGGCGGAAAACTTCTCCTCCGACAAGCGCGCCGCCAAGAGGCACGGGTGTCGCGTCGCCGCGCCGTCGGTGCTCATTCCCGTGTTCCCGGGCACCAACTGCGAGTACGACAGCGCGCGCGCGTTCGAGCGCGAGGGCGCGCGCGTGCGGACGCTCGTCGTCAACAATCTGACGCCGCGAGGCGTCGCCGAATCGGTCGAACGCTTCGCCGGGGCGCTGCGCGATACGCAGATTCTTTTCCTGCCCGGCGGTTTTTCGGGCGGCGACGAACCGGACGGCTCGGCGAAATTCATTACGTCCTTCCTGCGAAATCCCGTGATCTCCGACGAAATCGCCGCGCTCCTTCAGGCGCGGGACGGGCTGATCGGCGGCATCTGCAACGGATTTCAGGCGCTGATCAAGCTGGGTCTGCTGCCCTTCGGCGAGATCCGCGAGCCGGACGCCCACGCGCCGACGCTGACCTACAACCTGATCGGCCGGCACCAATCGCGCCTCGCGCGCACGCGGGTTTGCTCGGTTCTCTCGCCGTGGCTGGCGCTCCATCGCGTGGGCGATATCCGCCTCGCGCCCATATCGCACGGCGAAGGGCGCTTCATCATCGAGGACGCGCTCATGTCGACGCTCGCCCAAAACGGCCAGATCGCCGCGCAGTACGTCGATCTCGCGGGCAGCGCGACAATGGATATCGATTTTAACCCCAACGGCTCGACGGCGGCGATCGAAGGAATCACATCGCCCGACGGCAGGGTGTTCGGCAGGATGTCGCACTGCGAGCGCACGGGGAACCATCTTTACAAAAACGTCCCCGGCAATCAGGAAAGCCTGATGTTCCGGGGCGCGGTCGAGTATTTCAGGTAACGGTCAGAATATCCGGTACGTCAGTTTTAACCGAAGAATGCGCGCAAGGCTTTCCTCAACGCGCGATTCCGACAGGCGGCCGCTCTCGACCGCCTTTTCGAGCGCCGATATCGCGCTGTCCAGATCATTGGGCAAAAGAATCATATCGCAGCCCGCCTCGATCGCCAGCAGCGCGGCCTCGGCGGAGGAATAGGATTCGGTGACGGCGTCCATGCGCAGCGCGTCGGTGATGATCACGCCGTCGTACCCGAGCTCCTCCCGCAAAAGCGCCACAACCTCGCGCGAAAGGCAGGCGGGCACTTCGGACACGCTTCGCATGACCATATCGGACATCATGATCATGCCGATCTGAAGGTCGACGCCCGCTTTGAACGGAATGAAATCGGACTGCCTGAAGGCATCGGACGAGCGCGCGTCGCTCGCGCGCCGCAAATGCACGTTGCCCGTGACCGATCCATGCCCCGGGAAATGCTTCATCACCGAAATCAGGCCGTGATCCTGCATCCCGCGCGCCTCCGCGGACGCCAGCGCCGCCACCATTTCGGGCGACGTTCCGAACGAGCGGCTGCCGATAAAGACGTCGTCCCCGCCCGATACGTCGGCGACGGGCGCGAAATTGACGCTGAAGCCGAGCGCGAGCAGCTCCTCCGCCATTGTTCTGCCGATCTCGTACGCCTTTTCTGCGTCCGGCGACAAGCCGAGCGTCCGCGCGTCGGGGTACGCGGTCGCGCCGAGACGATACGCGACGCGCGCGACGTCGCCGCCTTCCTCGTCGACGCAGTGAAACGGCGTCGCCGCCAGTCCGCTTTTCCGCGCCCCTTCGTTTACGTCCGCGATCAGCCGCGCCGTCTGCTCGCGCGTGATCAGGTTCTGCGCGTAATAAACCAGTCCGCCGACCGGCGTGCGCGCGTACGCCTCGAGGAACGCCTCGTCGGCGGCGGTGACGATCGCCCGACCGCTCACGGCCTCGGGCGTCGCGACAAACAGCTGACATATCTTCTCGCGCCGTGACATCGAGGCGATCACGCGCCGCGCCTGCAATTCATAACGGCTTGCGGCATCGCCCGTTTCGCCGTCGCCCTCTCCCGATACGACAAACGAATCAGACGCTAACGAAGCGTTCGCCGCCGCAAGCAGAATCATCATCAACAGACAAACAAACCTCTTCATCGCATCCTCCGCTCAACGCTTCTTCTTTCCACTTAAGCCCCAGAAAACCCTGCTGTCCGAGAACCGAAATATCTTCGTCTCCATTCGGAAGGAATATTGTTACACATATTAAGTATTTGAAAGACTGGAATTAACATTATTTTAATGTTATTATGGTATCATAAACCTGTCGGATCAGCGCAATACGCGCCGACAGTTTATGCCGCGCGCCAAGCCCGGCCATCCATTATGGATCGTTTTCCGATTCATATATTTCGTAGATAGGAAAAGGAGGTCCTTACCCGTGAAGAAGTTTCTGGCCATTTTTCTGACCATCCTGCTCATTCTCCCCTCCGTCGCCCTCGCAAGCGATATCCCCACCG
>CAYWOS010000038.1:0-18882 GCA_964459985.1 uncultured Oscillospiraceae bacterium | reverse complement strand
GCGACACGCCCAGCGAGCCGGCAGCCGAGAAGCCGAATGATTTTTCGATATCGCCCAAATCGCTGTCCGTCGTGGCGGGCGACGACGCTTCGATTTATTTCACGACGGATAAGGGGCCGGGCTACGCCGTCACGATCACGTCGGGCAACACCGAATTCGTCACCGCGAGCGGCACGGGCAATCCCATCACCGTCAAGGGCGTGAAGGTCGGCACGACGACCGTGACGATCAAGCTCACCGATTATCCCACGCTGACCGCCACCTGCTCCGTAACGGTGCTTGCCGCGCCGACGAAAATCCTGCCGGGCGCGACGTCCAAAACGCTTGAAGTGGGCGAAACCTATCAGCTCGACGCCGCCACGCTTGACGGCACGAACACCAAGCCCTTCAAATACACATCCGCCGACAGCGCCATCGCTTCCGTTTCCTCAACCGGCCTGATCACCGCCAAGAAAGCGGGCGTCGTGAAGATCACCGTGTCCACCGCGAGCGGCAGCGTCTCGGCGGACTGCGAGGTGACCGTCAAGGCGCGTCCCAACGTCAACGTCGGGCACAACCCCTCCTATATGCTGCCCAACGAAACGATAGATTTCACGGTCAAGGACGCCGAGGGCAATATCATCAAGAACGCCTCCCTCGGTTCGAGCGACGCCAACATTATTTCGATTAACGGCTCTACGCTGACCGCCAAAGCCCCCGGCAGCGCGACCATTACGGCGACCGTGGGCGGCGAATCGGCCTTAAAAATCATCGTGGTCAAGGGCGATCCGACCACCGTATCGGTCTCTCCCTCGCCCGTTACCGTTGCGCTTGGCAAAACGGTTCAGCTTATCCCGTCGGTGGATGAAAACGCCACGACCACGTATGTGTACGGCGTGAGCGAGGTATCGCCCGCCGGCTGCTTCTCGGTCAGTGCGAGCGGTCTTGTCACCGCCTCCCTCACCACGACCGGCACGGGCAAAATCACCGTAACCACGAAGAACGGCCTGTCCGTTATCGTCAGCGTCAACGTCGTCGAAACGGCGCCGACGGATAAGCCGACGGACAATCCGTCGGACACCCCTTCGGACAAGCCCTCCGATACGCCCACCGATCCGCTCAAGCCCGGCACGTACCGCGCGCAGGTCGTCACCGCCAACGGCGGCTCGCTCAATCTGCGCGGGTGGCGCAGCGGCGACGCGACCATCTATAAAACCATCCCGAACAAAACGTGGCTCGTCGTCACCGAAAAGGGCTCCGTGTGGTGCAAAACGAGCTATAACGGCACGTCGGGCTATGTCATGACCAAATTCCTGACCTTCTCCTCCGAAACGGCGTCGCCCACCGATACGCCCACCGACACGCCGACCGAGACGCCCGTCACGGGCAGCTTTGACGCCGTGGTGACCACCAAGAGCGGCAGCCTCAACCTGCGCGAGGACAAGACCAAGGATTCCAAGGTGCTGCGCACCATCCCGCGCAACGCGTGGATCGTCGTCACCGAGAAAGGCTCGACGTGGTGCAAAACCACGTATAACGGTACCACCGGCTATGTCATGACCTCCTTCCTCACCTTTGACACGAAGCCGACCGACGCGCCCACCGACACGCCGACCGACACGCCCACCGATACGCCCGTCACGGGCAGCTTTGACGCCAAGGTGACCACCAAGAGCGGCAGCCTCAACCTGCGCGCGGACAAGACCAAGGATTCCAAGGTACTGCGCACCATCCCGCGCAACGCGTGGATCGTCGTTACCGAAAAAGGCCCGACGTGGTGCAAAACCACGTACAGCGGCACCACCGGCTATGTCATGACTTCCTTCCTCACCTTCGGCGACAAGCCGACCGACGCGCCCACCGAGACGCCGACCGACAAGCCCGACGAGACGCTGACGCCCGGTTCCTTCGCCGCGCAGGTGAAGACGGCGAACGGCGGCTCACTCAACCTGCGCGTCGAAATGAATACCACCTGCAAAGTGCTTCGCCAGATCCCCAACAAAACGTCGCTCGTCGTTACGGCCAAGGGCGCGACATGGTGCAAAACGAGCTATAACGGCACGGTCGGCTATGTGATGACCAAGTTCCTCTCCTTCGGCGCGGCGCCCACCGATACGCCCACCGACACCCCGACCGACAAGCCCACCGATACGCCGAGCACGCCTCCCACGACCGGCACCTTCAAGGCGAAAGTCACCACATCGGGCGGTCATCTCAACCTGCGCGAATCGGCGTCCGAGGTCACGCGCTTTATCGCCCGTATCCCGAACGGCACGGAAATCACCGTCACCGAACGCGGCGCGACATGGTGCAAGGCGACCTACGACGGCAAGACGGGCTATGTTCGCACAACCTATCTCCGATTCGTGAAATAACAGCAGGAGATTCGTTCGATAACGCCCGTCGCCGGGCGATTCGAACCGTTCATTTTCTCCTGCAGCCGCAAAACGCCCGCCGGACAGCGCGGGCGTTTTTGCTTGCCGCGCCGCCCTCGCCCGCCGCGTTCTGACGTCTGCGTCCGTGCAAGCGTCCGCGCAGGCAGGCGTAATTTCCCGTCCCGCGGACATCCTGATCGTCTTTCACCGCGCCGAAGGGTTCGGCGCGCGCAAGCGCCCGTCGCCGGACGTATCATTTCATTGTTTTCGGCGTTTCTTTTCCGTCCCGCGTTAGACAAACGGACAAGGCTGTGCTATAATTATGGTGGGATTGTATGGAATACATCCCCGCCCGGCGGAGACACCGCCGGCGAATGGGAGGACGCCCGCTTGACAGAACAACAAAACCTGACGCTGGAACGCCTGCTCGACGGCGTACAGAAGCCCGCCCGGTACATGGGCGGTGAAATGAACGCCGTGACAAGGGCGTGGGAGGACGCCGACGTCCGCTTCGCCTTTTGCTTTCCCGATACCTACGAGATCGCCATGTCGCATCTTGGCATGAAAATCCTGTACCACATCGTCAACGCCGCGCCGCGTATGCTGTGCGAACGCGCGTGTATGCCGTGGGTTGATCTGGCGGACGGACTGCGGCGCGAGAAGCTGCCGCTCTTTTCGCTGGAATCGCGGCATTTCGTGCGCGAGTTCGATATCGTGGGCTTCACGCTGCAATACGAAATGAGCTTCACCAACATTCTGGAAATGCTCGATCTTTCGGGCATTCCCATCGACGCGAAGGATCGCGGGGAGGATATGCCGCTCGTCGTCGCGGGCGGCCCCTGCGCGTACAATCCCGAACCGCTCGCGCCCTTTATCGACGCCTTCATGATCGGCGACGGCGAGGACGTGATCCTTGAATTATGCGAAGCCGTGCGCGCCGCCAAGCGCGAAAAGCTGCCCAAACGCGAATTGCTCAAGCGTCTGGCCGGCATCGAGGGCGTGTACGTTCCCGCGCTGTACGAGGCGACCTACCATACCGACGGCACGCTCCGCGCCTTTACGCCCCTTGCCCCCGACGCGCCGCAGACGGTGCGCCGCCGCGTCGTGACCGATCTTGACGCCGCCGCCTATCCCGACAAAATTCCCGTGCCCTTCACCGAGATCGTGCATGACCGCATCGTGCTGGAAATCATGCGCGGCTGCACGCGCGGCTGTCGTTTCTGCCAAGCGGGCATGCTGTACCGCCCCGTGCGCGAAAGAAGCCTTGACACGCTATTCCGTCTCGCCGAATCGCTCGAGCAATCGACGGGCTACGAGGAAATCTCGCTGTCCTCGCTATCAAGCGGCGATTATTCGCATCTGCCCGAACTGATTCGCGGGCTGATGGACAGGTTCAAGGAAAAGCGCGTCAGCGTGTCGCTGCCCTCGATGCGGCTGGACAGTATCATCAAGGACTCGCTCGAGGAAACGGGCGAAGTGAAAAAGAGCGCGTTGACGCTCGCGCCCGAGGCGGGCACGCAGCGGCTGCGCGACGTGATCAACAAGGGCGTCACCGAAGACGACCTCGTGCGCTCGGTTTCCGACGCTTTCTCGGTCGGATACAGCGCCGTCAAGCTTTATTTCATGATGGGATTGCCCACCGAAAACGACGACGATCTGATCGGGATCGGCGAGACGGCGAAAAAGGTGCTCGCCTGCTACTACGCGCTGCCCAAGGACAGGCGCGCGCGCGGACTGCGCGTTACCTGCTCGGTCGCCGTGTTCGTGCCCAAGCCTTTCACGCCCTTCCAGTGGGTCGCGCAGGACAGCCTTCAAACGGTCGAGGAAAAGCAAAAGAAGCTCCGCGATATCCTGCATATCAAGGGCGTGACCTTCAACTGGCACGAGAGCGGCCTTTCGCTGCTCGAGGCGTGCATCGCGCGCGGCGACCGCCGCATCGCCGACGTGATCCGCGCGGCGTGGAAAAAGGGCTGCCGGCTCGACGGCTGGAGCGAGCATTTCAAGTATGATCTCTGGCTCGAGGCGTTCAAGGATTGCTCGCTTGATCCAGCGTTTTACGCCAATCGCGCCCGTCCCTTTGACGAGCTGCTGCCGTGGGCGTTCATCGACGCCGGCGTGACGCAGCAGTATCTCAAGCGCGAAGCCGAACGCGCCGGGCGCGGCGACATCACGCCGGACTGCCGCAAGGGCTGCAACGGCTGCGGGCTGACCCGCTTTGAAGGGGTGTGCGCCGACAGATGAAAATGATCGTCGTCTTTGAAAAAACGCCGAGACTGCGCCATATCGGGCATCTCGACCTGATGCGCGCCATGCAGCGCGCGCTGCGCCGCAGCGATCTGCCGCTCAAGTACTCGCAGGGGTTCAACCCGCACATTCTTTTGACGTTCGCCTCGCCGCTCTCCGTCGGCTTTTCGGGCGAACGCGAGGTCATGGAAGTGCCGCTGGACAAACCCGTCTCCGAAAAGGTATTCGCCGAAAGGCTTTCCGCCGCGCTTCCCGAGGGCACGCCCGTCGTTTCCGTCCGCGCCGTGGACGACGCGCATCCCGCGCCGATGGCGCTGCTCATGGCGGCGGGCTACCGCATGACGCTGACGGGCGATAACGAACGGATCAGGGACGCGCTGCCCGGCTTTATCGCGCGAGACGCCATTCCCGCCATCCGAAAGACCAAAACGGGCGAAAAGCCCTGCGATCTGCGCCCGATGATCTTTGATCTGCGCATGAAGGGCGATACGCTCTACTGCACGCTCGCGTTCAACGAAAAAGCCACCTGCAAGCCCGATCTGCTGCTCGACGCGCTGTGCGGGTACGCCGCCTGCGGGCGCGCGCAGGCGCGCGTAACGCGCACGCAGCTATACGCCGAGGACGCGCGCGGCGCTTTCGTGCCGCTGGAGTCGGTATGAGCACGCTGATCCTGCGTGAAACGAAATTGTCCGAGGAAATCGCCGTCCTCGAGGACGGAAGGCTGGTCAGCTATTTCCTCGGCGACGCCGACGACGCCGTCGCGCCCGAGCAGATCTATCTCGCCGTCATTGATCGCGTCATGCCCGGCATGTCGGCGGCGTTTGTGCGGCTCAACAAACACGAAACGGGGTTTCTGCCCTTCTCCGAGATCCCGGGCGGCGCGGACAAACCGCGCTCGGGCGACAAATTGCTCGTACAGGTGCGCAAAGCGCCCGTGGGCAACAAGGCGGCGTACCTGTCGCATGATGTTTCGCTCGCCGGGCGTTATGCGCTGCTGCTCCCGTTCTCGCAGAAATACGGCGTGTCGAGCCGCGTGACCGACGCCGATCAGCGCAGCAAAATGCTCTTCTCCGCGCGCGCGCTCGCGCCCGAGGGCATGGGTCTGGTCATGCGTTATGAAAGCGCCGGCGCCGAAGAAGCCGCCGTTCGCGATGAAATCGGGGATCTGCTCGCCGCGTGGCGTAAAATCCTCGAGACGGCGAAAACGGCGGACGCGCCCTGCCGCGTGTCGGGCGAGATCGCGCCAATCTATCGCATACTGCGCGACTGCCGCGACGGCGATATCACCGTCCTGACCGATTCAACGGACGGCATGAAAGACGTCGGCTGCCCGGTCAAGACGGTCGATCATCCCTTTCAGCTCTACGGCGTCCGCGATAAGCTGCAAAAGGCGCTGCGCCGCCGCGTCTGGCTGCCCTGCGGCGGATATCTCGTGATCGATCCCTGCGAGGCGATGACGGTCATCGACGTCAACTCGGGCAAATTTCTCGGCGGCAAAAGAGGCGCGGAGGACACGCTGTACCGGCTCAATCTCGAGGCGGCGGAGGAAATCCCCCGCATTCTGCGCCTGCGCGCCTTAAGCGGCATCATCCTGATCGATTTCGTCGATATGGAGGACCCGGCGCATCGCGAGGACGTGCTGAACGCGCTCAAAACGCATCTGATGAAAGACACGGCGAAAACCGTCGTTCACGGCTTCACCGCGCTCGGGCTGGTGGAAATGACGCGCAAACGCACGGGCGAAGCGCGCGCCGCCGTCCCCGAAATCCCCTGCCCCGCCTGCCACGGGCTGGGCGTCGTCCCGGAGGAACAGGAACCATGAGCACATTGATAATTTCCGATCAGGAAAAGGCGCGTCAGCGCGGCTTCATGCGCGATTTCGCGGCGCTGCCCGACCGTCCGCAAACCTACTTTATCGTCACCTACGGCTGCCAGATGAACGCGCGCGATTCCGAAACGCTCGCCGGCATCCTCGAGGAAATGGGCATGACGCGCGCGCCGCGCCGCGAGGACGCCGATTTCGTGCTGCACAACACCTGCTGCATCCGCGACAACGCCGAGCGCAAGGCGCTGGGCAACGTGACGTGGCTCAAGGAAATCCGCAAGCAGAATCCCTCGCTGCTCATCGGCGTGTGCGGCTGCATGGCGCAGGAAAAGGGCATGGCGGAAAAGATTCTGCGCCAGTATCCCTTTGTCGATCTGGCGTTCGGCACGGGCAATCTGTATCAGCTGCCCGAGCTGCTTTTCCGCGCCGCCGCGACGCGCCGCCGCGTCGTCGTCGTCCCCGACGAGCAATCCATCCTGTGCGAATCGCTGCCCGTCAGGCGCGGAAGCGCGTTTCAGGGCTACGTCACCATCATGCAGGGCTGCAACAATTTTTGCTCCTACTGCATCGTGCCCTATGTGCGCGGGCGCGAGCGCTCGCGCCGCGAGGACGATATCCTGCGCGAGATCGACGCGCTCGTCGCAGGGGGCGTCAAGGAGATCATGCTGCTCGGGCAAAACGTCAATTCCTACGGCAACGATCTGGGCGACGGGACGAATTTCGCGCATCTGCTGCGCCGCGTGGCGCAGACGGGCGTGCCGCGCGTCCGCTTTATGACCTCGCATCCCAAGGATCTGTCGGATGAATTGATCGAAGAAATGGCGCGCAATCCCGCGCTGTGTCCACATCTGCACCTGCCCGTGCAGTCGGGCAGCGACGCCGTGCTCGCCGCCATGAACCGCCGCTACACGCGCGGGGATTATGTCAGGAAGGTACGGGCGCTGCGCGCCGCCGTGCCCGATATCGGGCTGACGACCGATCTGATCGTCGCGTTTCCGGGCGAATCGGAGACGGATTTTTCGGATACGCTCTCGCTTGCGCGCGAAATCCGCTTCGACAGCGCCTTTACCTTCATTTACAGCCCGCGAAACGGCACCAAGGCCGCCGATATGCCCGGCCGCGTGCCGCCCGACGTTGCCACCGAGCGCATCGAGCGCCTGATCGCCCTGCAAACCGACATCACGGACGAGATCTTTGAGTCGCTCGTCGGTACGCATGAACATGTGCTCGTCACCGGCACGTCGCGCAGGAGCGAGAGGCAGCTGACGGGCAAAAGCGGCAGGAACATCAGCGTCAATTTCGTCGGCTCGCCGGGCGACATCGGCCAAATCGTCCCCGTCGTCATCACATCCGCCAAGAAAAATACGCTCATCGGGAAGAAAGAGGAGGAATCATTATGACACAGGACATCATGGAAAAAGCGCGCGAGCTTGCCGCGCTCATCGCCGACACCGAAATCTTCAAAAACGTTGAGATCGCCGAGGACGCCGCCTCCGAAAACGAGGAATTGACGAACCTGTTCGGGCAATTCGCGCAGATGCGGCAGGAGATCGAAGCGCTGACCGACGCCGACGAGCCCGATTACGATCAGATCGCCGTGAAAACGCGAGAAATGGACGAAGTTCAGGCCAAAATGAAGGCGATCCCCGTCGCGCAGACCATGCAGGCGGCGCGCGACGCGTTCAGCGAGCTCATGCACGAAGTCAACCACGCCATGCAAAGCGTGCTGTATCCCGATCAGCACGAATGCGGCGGCGACTGCGCGGGTTGCCACGGGTGCCACTAATACGCAATCGCTTGCGCGATTGCTTCGCCACAAGGTCATCTGACCTTGTGGCGGTTGCAGATTTTCTTGCTCGCCTCCGGCTCGCGGGCAGAAAATCTGTAAGGTCATGATTTTTCTTCTCGGAACGTAAACGTTCCTTCAGAAAAATCATTCCTCGGATCGGCAAAACCGGTCCTGCGGATTCCATCGGATAGAACGAAGTCGCTCCGCTTCCGTCAACTGATCTGCGACAGCACAAAGGAGACACGCCCATGGCCACGCTCTCGCCCATGATGCGCCAGTACATGCAGACGAAGGAAAAGTATCCCGACACGCTGCTCTTTTTCCGCGTCGGCGACTTTTACGAAATGTTTTTCGAGGACGCGCTGACGGGCAGCCGCGAATTGGAACTGACGCTGACGGGCAAGGACTGCGGGCTGGAGGAGCGCGCGCCCATGTGCGGCGTGCCCTTCCGCGCCGTCGACCAGTATGTGTCCCGCCTCGTGCAAAAGGGATACCGCGTCGCCATCTGCGAGCAAATGACCGATCCTGCGCTGTCAAACGGCTTGGTCGAGCGCGATGTGATCCGCATCGTCACGCCGGGCACGCTGACCGACAGCGCCGTGATCGGCGAAAAACGGCATTGCTATATCGCCGCCGCCTGCCTTCTCGGCAGACGATACGGGATATCGTTCGCCGACGTCTCGACGGGCGAGTTTTGCGCGCAGCAGCTGACATCACAGCAGGATTTTGAAAGCGCCCTGATCTCGCTCTCCCCCGCCGAAATCGTGACGGACGCACGCGAATGCGTCGCATTCTCAAACGCGCCGATCACCGAGTTCCGCCGCGCCGCGTTTTCGCAGCCGAACGCCCGGGACGCGCTGCTCAAGCATTTCAAGGTCGCCTCGCTCCTCTCGCTGGGGCTGGATCAGACCTCCGCCGCCGCCGTGTGCGCCGCCGGCGCGCTGATGAAATATCTCGACGAAACGCAGAAAAACGCGCTCACGCACATCACGGCGCTGCGCGTCCGCGAGAAGAACGACGCCATGCCGCTTGATCCCTCGACGCGGCGCAATCTCGAATTGACCGAAACGCTGCGCTCGCACGCCGTGAGCGGCTCGCTGCTTTCGGTGCTCGATCACACCGTCACCGCGATGGGCGAACGGACGCTCGCGGCGTGGGTCGAACGCCCTTTGATCGACAGGGAACGCATCGAGCGCCGCCTCGACGCCGTGCAGGCGCTTCTTTCTCAACCCGTTCTGGCGCAGACGCTGCGCGAATTGCTGCAAAACGTTTACGATATGGAGCGGCTGTTGAGCAAGATTTCCTACAAAACGCTGACGGCGCGCGATTGTCTGGCGCTGTGCCGCTCGCTCGAGCAGGCGCCCGATATCCTTTCGCTTCTTTCCCCGCTCGGCGCGCCGCTCGAGGATGTCGCCGCGAAAATCAATCCTTTGCCCGAACTGACCGATCTGCTCGCGCGCGCCATTTCGCCCGACGCGCCGCTCACGCTCGCCGACGGCGGCATGATCCGCGAAGGGTATTCGCGCGATCTGGACGAGCTGCGCTCGGCGAGCACAGAGGGCAAAAACTGGCTGTCGGCGCTCGAAGGCCGCGAGCGCGAGGAAACGGGTATCAGGAACCTCAAAATCCAGTACAACCGCGTGTTCGGGTATTACATCGAAGTCACAAAATCCTTTCTTTCGCTCGTTCCGCTGCGTTACCGAAGGCGGCAGACGCTGGCGGGCAGCGAACGCTACACCACCGACGAGCTGTCCGAGATCGAAAAGAAGATCACGGGCGCGCAAGAGCAATCGATCAAGCTCGAATATGCGCTGTTCGAGGACGTCAGGGGGCGGATCGCCGAGGATATCCACGCGCTGCAAACGACCGCCGAAGGCTATAAAACGCTCGACGCGCTGCTGTCCCTTGCCCGCGCGGCGCTCGAAAACCGCTATGTCCGTCCTGAAATCACGGACGGCGATGAAATGAACATCGTCGGCGGCAGGCATCCCGTGGTCGAAAAGAATCTGCCCGACAACGCCTTCGTGCCCAACGACACGCTGATGAACGACGAGCGCCGGATGCAGATCGTCACGGGCCCCAACATGGCGGGCAAAAGCACCTACATGCGTCAGGTGGCGCTGATCGCGCTGATGGCGCAGATGGGCTCCTTCGTCCCGGCGGTCAGCGCGGTAATCCCCCTGTTTGACTGCGTGTACACGCGCGTGGGCGCGTCGGACGATCTCGCCTCGGGGCAATCGACCTTCATGGTCGAGATGAGCGAAACGGCGCACATCCTGCGCAGCGCCACGGCGAAATCGCTCGTCATTCTGGACGAGATCGGGCGCGGGACGAGCACCTTTGACGGCCTCGCCATCGCGTGGTCGGTGGTCGAATACCTCGCCGACAAAAAGAAATCGGGCGCGAAAACATTGTTCGCCACGCATTATCACGAGCTGTCCGAGCTGGAGGGGCACATCGAGGGCGTCGTCAACATGTGCGTGTCGGTCAAGGAGCACGGCGAGGAAGTGATCTTCCTGCGCAAAATCGTGCCCGGCGGCGCGGACAAGAGCTTCGGCGTATACGTCGCGCGATTGGCCGGCGTGCCGCGCCCCGTCGTGGCGCGCGCGCAGGAGATCGAGGCGCGGCTCGAGGTCAACAACATCAATCAAAACACCATCGGTCAGAATATACTGGCGGACAAAAAGGACGCCGCGCCCAAGCAAGTCGAATTGTCCATTTACGCGCAGGCCGATTTCATCGAGGAAATCCGCAAAATCGACGTGCTTTCGCTCACGCCGATGGACGCGCTCAATCAGCTGTTCCTGCTGCACGAAAAAGCGCTTAAGCTGTGAGGTATGTATGACGGAAATCAAACGCATCCGCGCGCTGCCGCCCGAGGTGATCGGCCAGATCGCGGCCGGCGAGGTGGTCGAACGCCCCTCGGCGGCGATTAAGGAGCTGGTTGAAAACAGCATGGACGCCGGCGCGACGGCGATCACCGTGGATATACGGGAAGGCGGCAAGGAATCCTTCCGCGTGACCGACAACGGCTCGGGCATCCGGCCCGAAGACATCCGCATGGCGTTCGCGCGCCACGCCACCAGCAAACTGCGCACGGCGGAGGAGCTTTCGGCCGTCGCCTCGCTCGGCTTTCGCGGCGAGGCGCTCGCCTCGATCGCGGCGGTGGCGAAGGTGACGTGCGCGACGCGCGCGCGCGGGACGGACACGGGGATTTCCTGCCGGTGCGAGGGCGGCGTGATCGAGGACATTCGCGAAGCCGCCTGCCCCGAAGGCACGTCGTTTACCGTCAAGGAGCTTTTCTTCAACGCGCCCGTACGTCAAAAATTCCTGCGCAAAGCGTCGGTTGAGACCGCGGCCGTCAGCGAGCTCATGTCGCGCCTCATTCTCTCGCGCCCCGATATCTCCTTTCGGTTCATCGCCGACGGCAAGAACGTCTTTTTCAGCCCGGGCGACGGCCGGCTCGACAGCGCCGCGATGAGCGTGTACGGACTGGCGACGCTCAAATCGCTCGTACAGGTTTCGGGACAAATGAACGGTGTGCTGCTCGAAGGCCTGCTCGGCGTGGGCGACGCCGCGCGCGGCAATCGCTCGCAGGAGGTTTTCTTCCTGAATCGCCGCGCCATACGCTCCGGTCTGATCGCCTCCGCCCTCGAAAGCGCCTGCCGGCAGCGCGTGATGATCGGACGCTTTCCGCTTTGCGTTTTGAACCTGACCATGCCGTATCAGTCGGTCGACGTCAACGTGCATCCCAACAAATGGGAGGTACGGTTTCAGGACGAGCGCGCCGTCGCGGAAGCGGTCGAAACCATCCTGACCGACGCGCTGAACGCGCGCGACGCGATCGCCTCGGCGCCGCCGCTCTTTGAGGAAAAGGACGCGCCGCGCCCGGGCACGCAGGCGGACAAGGCGCCGCCGTTCGCCGCGCCGCCGACGCCCGCCGTCATTACGCGGCAATCCCCTTCCCGCCTGCGCGACCCCGGCGCGGCGCTGCTGACGCCGAGGAACGCCGTCGTCATGCCCCCGCTCGCGCCCGAAAAGCCCGTCAAACAACCCGAAAAACCCGTCAAACCGCCCGAGCAAACCGTCGCGCAGCCCGTCGAACAGGCGCGCGCGCGGCGCGATATCCATCTGATCGGCGTGTTGTTTGATACGTATATCCTGCTTGAAACAGGCGATCAGATGCTGCTTTGCGACCAGCACGCCATGCACGAAAGGCTGCTGTACGAGAAATTCACGCGCGAGGCGGCGGCGGGCGGCGCGTCGCAGGCGCTGTTGACGCCGCGCGTTGCGCGCCTGACGCGCTCGCAGTACCGCGCGTTCGAGGATTACCCGCGCGCGCTCGAACAGGCGGGCTTCGACGTATCGCCCTTCGGCGACAGCGAGGTGCAGATTCGCGGCGTGCCGATGATC
Source organism: uncultured Oscillospiraceae bacterium (assembly GCA_964459985.1). GTDB lineage: Bacteria > Bacillota > Clostridia > Christensenellales > Aristaeellaceae > CAYWOS01. Next base: position 6,257 of record CAYWOS010000038.1, on the reverse strand, counting down.
CTCGGCGTTCCGCGCGCCGAAAGCTGCCTGCTCGACGCGCTGGACGAGCTTGCCGAAACGGCCGCGCTCACCGATATCGAGCGGATGCGCCGCGTGATCCAGATGGCGTGCAAGCACGCCGTCAAGGGCGGCGAACGCCTGCCCGACCGCGCGGTCATGGAATTGGTCGGCGATATCCTCGATCAAAAGGTCAAACCCACCTGTCCGCACGGCAGGCCGCTCATGATCGCCGTCACCAAAGCCGAACTGGAAAAGCGTTTCAAGAGGATTCAGGGATGAAAACGCGCGTGTACGGCATCGTCGGCGCGACGGCAAGCGGCAAAACCGCCGCGTCTATCGCGCTCGCGCGCGCCATCGGCGGCGAAATCGTCTGCATGGACTCGATGCAGGTGTATACCGGCATGGACATCGGCACGGCGAAGCCGACGCCCGCCGAGCAAAACGGCGTCCCGCATCACATGCTGAACGTCGTATCGCCCAAGACCGCTTTTTCAGTCACCGAGTACGCCGCGCTCGCGCGGGCATGCCTTTCCGATATCGCCGCGCGCGGGAAAAAGCCCGTACTGGTGGGCGGCACGGGGCTGTATCTTCGCGCGCTGTCGCTCCCGCTTGATTTCGGCTATACGGGAAGCGACGAGGCGATCAGACGGAAGTATCAGGCGTTTGCCGACGAGCGCGGCGTCGACGCGCTGCACCGATTGCTCGCCGCGCGCGATCCCGTCACGGCGGCGCGGCTGCACCCCAACGATACGCGGCGCGTGATCCGCGCGCTCGAGGTGTACGATCTCACGGGCAAACCCTTTTCCTCGCAGGAGATGCCCGGGGAAAGCGATTCGCCGTACGATTTTTCGCTGTTCGCCCTCGATCTGCCGCGCGAGCGGCTGTACGAGCGGATCGAGCGCCGCGTCGATCAAATGATCGCGGACGGCCTGCCCGCCGAGGTCGAAGCGCTGCTGGCGAGCGGCGTGCCGGAAACGGCGCAAGCCATGCAGGGGCTTGGTTACAAGGAATTGATTCCCGTATTGCGCGGCGAAGAGACGCTTCAAAGCGCCGTCGACACGCTCAAAACGCGGACGCGCCATTACGCCAAGCGTCAGCTTACCTGGTTCCGCGCCGACAAAAGAATCAAATGGATCGACGGCGAAAACGCGGCGGAAGCCATCGTCGCCGGGGTGAAAGAAGGATGATTATGGAAAATATTCAGGATTTATTCGCGCGCGCCGAGCGCGACTGCGCCGGGGTTTTCCGGCAATATGACGATATGGAGCTGTTCCACACGTCGCGCGTGCTGGACGCGTTTTCGCGGCACGGCGTCGCCGCGCGGCATTTCGCCCCGACGACGGGCTACGGCTACGACGACGCCGGACGCGACACGCTGGAAAGCATCGTCGCCTCGCTGTTCGGCGCCGAGGCCGCCATTGTGCGCCCGCACATCACGAGCGGCACGCACGCGCTGTCGATGTGCCTGTTTGGGCTGCTGCGCCCGGGCGACGAATTGCTCGCCGTCACCGGCAAGCCGTACGATACCATGGACAGCGTGATCGGGCTGACGCCCGCCGTCGGCTCGCTCGCCGAAATGAACGTCTCCTACCGTCAGATCGACATGACGCCGGACGGCAAGATCGATCTGCCCGCCGTCCTTGACGCGATTCATGACAACACGCGCGTCGCGCTCATCCAGCGCAGCCGCGGCTACGCTTCGCGTCCCTCGCTGCGCCCGGCCGACATGGCGCGGGCAATCGCCGCCATTCACGAGAAAAAGCCCGACGCGTTTGTCATGGTTGACAACTGCTACGGTGAGTTTATCTGTGAAAACGAGCCGACGCACGTCGGCGCGGACATCGCGGTGGGCAGCTTCATCAAAAACATCGGCGGCGGCCTCGCCCCGACGGGCGCGTACCTTGTCGGCACGAACGCCGCGATCGAGCGCGTCGAAACGCGCCTGACCGCGCCCGGCGTCGGCAGGGAGCTTGGCAGCTACGCCGCCTCCTATCGCCCGTTTTATCAGGGACTGTTCCTCGCGCCGCATACCGTCAAGCAGGCGCTCAAGGTATCCACGCTTGCCGCGCGGGTTTTCGCGCTGCTCGGTCTGCGCACGACGCCCGCCTTCGACGCGCCGCGCGCCGACATCATTCAAGCCGTCGACATGGGCGATCCTGCGCGCCTGATCGCTTTTTGCCAAGCCATTCAGGCGTCCTCGCCTGTCGATTCGCTCGCCGTGCCCGAGCCGTGGGATATGCCGGGCTATCAGGATCAGGTGATCATGGCGGCGGGCACGTTCGTCTCGGGCGCGTCAATCGAGCTCTCCGCCGACGCGCCGCTCCGCGCGCCCTACACCGTTTACATGCAGGGCGGGCTGACCTACGCGCACGGCAGAATCGCGCTTGCGCGCGCCGTCGAACGATTATCCGAAAACGGTTTGATCTGATCGATCGGTCATGCGGCTTCCCCCGCGCGCATACATTGACGCACGGGGGGATTTTCATGAGCGAACAGAGGCGTCGGGCGCGCGTGACGAACGTGACGGTCAAATATCCGTCTGATATGCGGTATGTTCCGCCCGACAAGCCGCGCGCCGGCGAAAGGCTGTCGCGCAACTGCGCCATCGTCGGGCTGGCGCTGCTTTTTCTGCTCGGCGTGCGCAACGCCGAGCTGCCGAGCGGCGAAACGATCATGACGGCGGTACGGGACATCACAAACGCCGATTGGACCGACGGGTTGGGCCGCATTACCTTCGTCTCGGCGCTGTTCCCCGAAACGGTTTCGGTGTTCTTTGAACAACCGCCCGCGCTTTCTACGCCATGCATGGGGCAAAGGACGCACGCGTGGCGATGGGACGAGCCTTATCTTGCCTACGATACGGACGGCGCGGTCAAGGCGGCGCTTGACGGCACGGTAACGGCCATCGGTCACGGCGACGGCGAGGAACGCATCGTGCGCGTCCGGCATTCGAACGGTTATGAAACCGTCTACTACAATCTGGAGACAACGCCCGTTTCCATCGGCGATACCGTGAGCGCGGGCGATGTGATCGGCATTCCGCTCGATAACGCCGTGTTTTTCGAGCTCAAACGCGACGGCATTTCCATCGATCCCGCGCCGCATATGGCAGACACCGTCCTATGACGCTCAAATGCGCGGGCGCGCAGGTCCGTCTCCATCCCCTGCTGGCCGTTCTCGGCGCCGTCTGTTTACTGTCCGGCCGGCTGCCGTCGCTGATCAGCTCGCTGGTCGCGCTTATACTGCACGAGAGCGGCCATCTGATCGTTTTGCGCGCGTATAAAACGCGCGTTATCAGCGTCGAGCTGACGCCTTTCGGCGGGCTGATCGAGGCGGAGGACGACGCGCTGCCGGGCGGCGGGGCGCTGCTGCTCGCGCTGGCGGGCATGATCATGAACGCGCTGTTCGCTTTCCTTTCGATACGGTTCTACGCGCTGTCACTGCTCCCTTTTCACGTGTCGCAGGCGTTCCTGCGCGCCAATCTCGCGCTCTTGCTGATCAATCTGATGCCCGTGCTTCCGCTCGACGGCGGGCGCGCGCTAAAGATCCTGCTGCGCCGATTCCTTGACGAAAAGGCCGTCGCGCGATGGCTGACGGCGCTGGGGACGCTGTGCGGTCTGTTGCTGATCGCCGCGTCCTTCCGGTTCGCGCTGAACGGCGAATTGCTCCTCTCGCCCGCGTTTTCGGGGCTTTATCTCCTGTATATGGCGGCCGTCGCGCGGCGAGGCGCGGCAAGCCGTTACGTCAGCGCGCTGATCGCGCGGCGATACCGGCTGTCCGAACGCGGCGCGCTCGATGTGCAATGGCTCGCCGTAAGTGAAAAAACGCCCGCCCGCGCGCTGCTGGGCAGGCTGTCGCCCGGAAAATATCATATGTTGTCGGTGCTGCGCGACGACGGCAGGCAGACGCTCGGCACGCTCGATGAGGAAGCGTTGTGCGAGGCGCTTTTGTCCGATCCGAACGAAGCGATCGGCGGATGGCTGACGCGTCAGAAGGGACAGCCGTGATCGATCTTTTTATGCGTATACTTGATTTCGCCCTTCACCGTCTCCCCCACCGTCTGTCCCGCGCCGAGCAGCATGTATTTATACGTGCAAAGTCCCTCAAGCCCGACCGGACCGCGCGCGTGCAGCTTGCCCGTTGATACGCCGACCTCCGCGCCGAAACCGTACCGGAATCCGTCGGCGAACCGCGTCGAGCAGTTGACGTACACGCCGGCGCTGCCCACGCCGGTCAGAAAACGGCGCTGCACATCGGCGTCTTCGGCAATGACGGCATCGGTATGGTGCGAACCGAAGCGGTTGATGTGCGCGATCGCCGCGTCGGGCGAATCCACAATCTTGACGGACAGAACGAGATCGAGATACTCGGTCGTCCAATCCTCGTCCGTCGCGCTCTCGCAGTCGATTATCCGGCGCGTTTCATCGTCGCCGCGCAGCCTCACGCCCTTTTCAACGAGCGCCGCGCGGCAGACCGGCAGGAACTCCGCCGCGATGTCCCGATGCACCAGCAGCGTTTCGATGGCATTGCAGACGGCGGGATACTGCGTCTTGGCGTCGACGACCACCTTGACCGCCAATTGCATGTCGGCGGAACGATCGACATAGGCATGGCACAGCCCGTCGGCGTGTCCCATGACGGGAATGCGCGTGTGATCGATGATGTATCGGACGAAAGCGTTGCTGCCGCGCGGGATCATCAGATCAATACAGTCGTCCCGTTCGAGCATATCGTTCACGTCTCCGCGCGTCTCAAGCAGCGCCGCCCAGCCGCGCGGCAGCAAACCGTCCGTTGCGCGGCAAATGATGTCGTAAAGCGCGCGGTTGGTGTCGATCGCTTCGCTGCCGCCCTTGAGCAGCGCGGCGTTGCCGCTTTTCAGACACAGCGATGCGATCTGGACGAGCGCGTCCGGCCGACTTTCAAAAACAATTCCGATCACGCCGATGGGACAACTGACGCGATACAATTCCAGCCCCGGCGACAGCTCGGTCGCCGTCAGCGTTCGCCCGAGCGGATCGGGCAGCGCGATCAACGAATCGAGTCCCGCCGTCACCTCGGCGAGCTTGGCGTCGTCAAAAATAAGCCGTTTGACGAGCGGTGCCGGCGCGCCCGCCGCGCGCGCGCGCGCAAGGTCGGCGACGTTCGCGGCAAAAACGTTTTCCTTCTCGCTGTTCAAAAGCGCTTTGATGCGTCCGAGCGCCAGATTGCGCGTATCCCCGCTCAATCCGGCAAGGATGTATCCCGCCTGCCGCGCCGCGCGCGCCATATCCCGTACGTTCATCGCCCTCGCCTCCGTTTCCATTATAAACTGAATCGGCGCGCATTGCAAATCATTTTGCGTTGTGCTATACTGTTCAGGACTCCGCGCGGCGGAGTACTTCGATCGGGAGGGCGCGCGTATGGCAAAGGGCAAGGGCATGAAGCCCATCGTGCAGAATCGCCGCGCGCGCCACGACTACTTTGTCGAAGAGACGCTCGAATGCGGGATCGAATTGCGCGGCACCGAGGTCAAGTCCATGCGGCTCGGGCAGGTGAATCTCAAGGAGAGCTTCGCCATCGTCAAGAACGGCGAGGTGCTTGTCCAGTCCATGCACATCAGCCCCTATGAAAAGGGCAGCTATTTCAACACCGATCCGCTCCGCCCCAAGCGTCTCTTGCTCCACAAAAACGAGATCCGCAAGTTCGGCGCCGCCGTTCAGCGCAAGGGGTATTCACTCATCCCGCTCGAAGCATACTTCAAGGACGGACGCGTGAAGATCCTGCTCGGGCTGTGTCAGGGCAAGCATCTGCACGATAAGCGCGACGACATCGCCGAGCGCGACGTCAAGCGTGAGATCGACCGCGCGCTGCGCAACCAAAACAAGGGGGAATGAACAGCCGTTCAAAACATCCGCCGCGTTTCCTTATTCGCGGGGGCGTACTGGTTTCGACGGGGATCGTCGGAGGTGGGAGAAGCGAGCCGCAGCCCCTGACTGCGTTAAAACGGGGAATAAAAATTAACTGACAATAGCAATTTAGCTTTCGCGGCGTAACGCCGTGCGTCGACCCGAAGCGCTCACGGCTTCGGTCATCGGCGTCATTGATGTGAGGAACAGGCGCGCCAAAGCTTTGAGGCGACGCCGGTATCATGAAGCTACCAAAGTCCCGAGCCTGTCGGAAGGCGCTCGACCGAGGGAATGACAAAATACCGACTACGCTCGTAGAAACTCCCATTGCTGAATCTTCGGACAGGGGTTCGATTCCCCTCGCCTCCACCA
>CAYWOS010000037.1:18418-24445 GCA_964459985.1 uncultured Oscillospiraceae bacterium | reverse complement strand
TGCTGATCGACGCCGTTTTCCGCGCTGTCCGCCACGCAGTCATGCGTGAAGCGCACGGCGAGCGCCGCCGCGTCCGTCAGATCGCGCCCGGCAAGCAGCGCGCCCAGCAGCACCGAGGCGAACACGTCGCCGGTGCCGTCGTAGCGGCACGGCACGCGCGCCTCGGCGATCACGCGGAAATCCCGCCCGTCGTCCGACGCCGCGCCCACGCGCGTGTCGTCCGTCATCACGCCGGTCAAAACGACCTTTTTCGCGCCCAGCTTGCGCAGATCGCGGCACAGCGCGCGCAGATAGCTTTCGTCGTGCCCGCTTTCCCGGTAGCTGTCGCCCGTGAGGATCGCCGCTTCCGTCATGTTGGGCACGATCACGTCGGCCTTGGCGCACAGCCCGCGCACGCCGCGCGCCATGTCGTCGGTATAGCGGCTGTACAGCTTGCCCTCGTCGCCCATCACGGGATCGACGAGCAAAAGATTATCCCGCGTACGGAAGGCGGACAGGATTTCCTCGACGATGGCGATCTGCTCAAAGCTCCCCAGATACCCCGAATACACGGCGTCAAAGGAAAATCCCTCGCGCAGATAATGCCGGTAGTATGCCCGCATATCGCCCGTCAGATCGCGGAAGGTGTAGCCCGTGAAGCCGCCGGTGTGCGTGGACAATACGGCGGTCGGCAGGCAGGACGTCTGCACGCCCATGACGGACAGTATGGGCAGCGCCACCGTCAGCGAGCAGCGCCCGAACCCGGACAGATCGTGCACGGCGAGCGCCGTTTTCTCTCTCATTCGCCCGCCAATCCTTCCATAATCCCCAAAATCAGGATGCCGCACAGCACGGCGGCGGCGGCGATATACTGCCCGCGCGTCAGTTTTTCCTTCAACAGAACGCGCGAAAGAATCATCGACAGCACGGGATAGCACGCGATCATCGGCGCGGCGACGGCGGGGTTTTGCGCCAGCGCGTAGACGTAAAAGAACTGCCCGACCGTTTCCAGCCCCGCCGCCGCGTAGCGCGCGGGCATCCGCTTGGGCATGAGCTTTTCCCGCCTGACGCCGTACACGTAGACGGCGGCGACGGCGGCGCAGACGAAAAAGGTGATCTCATAGCTGATGTTCGCCTGATCCTCGGTGAACGCCGCGCCGTCGAGCACCACGGCGTCGGCGAAGGTGCCCAGACCGTCGATCAGCGCGTACAGAACGGGCAGGATGAACGCCGGCAGGCTTTTCAGGTACTTGCCGCCGATGTTCGCGGTATCGGCGCGGCGGCGGTCCATGATCCCCAGCGCGATCACGCCGCCGCACATGAGCGCCACGCTGATCCCCTCGGGCAGCGACAGCGCCGCGCCCAGAAAGACCACGCACAAAACCGCCGTGATCGCGCCCGAGGCGCTCTGCACGGGCGAGGCGACGGACAATTCCATGTAGCGCAGCCCGAAATACCCGATCGCCATCGACGAGATATAGCACGCCGATACGGGCAGATAGCCGACGATATACGAAAGATCATACGGCACGCCCGCGAAAAACAACTGATACGCCGCGTGCAGCCCCATCACGACGCCCACGGCGATGATAATCTTGAGCGAGGTATAGTTTTCCCGTTTGTCGGACGCCGCCTTATAGCAGATATCCGCGCCGCCCCAGCACGCGACCGACGAAAGCGCCTGCAAAAACCACATCAAAACAAAAGCTCCTTGATCAAATTATCGGTTTTTCGGACGTTACCGCGCGGCGATCAGCCGCCCGAGCACATCGACCATTTTCTCCATATCATCCACCGAAACATGCTCGTGCACGCCGTGCCCGCAGCAGCCGCCCGTCCCCAAGTTCGGGCAGGGCAGCCCCATATAGGTCAGCCGCGCGCCGTCGGTGCCGCCGCGAATGGGCACGGCGACGGGCGACAGCCCCTCGTCTGACAGCGCCCGCATCGCGCGCTCGACCACTTCCATGCGCTTTTCGATCTCGCCGCGCATGTTGTAGTAGGAATCCTTGAGCGCCACTTCGACGGTGCCCGCGCCCCACAGATCGTTCAGATAATCGCCGATCTTGCGCGCGCGTTCCTTCTTTTGCTCGAACTTCGCGCGGTCGTGATCGCGCACGATGTAGCGCAGTTCGGCTTCCGTTTCGTCGCCGCGCATGGACGCGAGATGATAAAAGCCCTCGTAGCCCTCGGTGTTCTCGGGAATTTCGCGCGGCGGCAGCATGGCGTGATACTGCATCGCCATGCGCGAGGCGTTGCGCATTTTATCCTTCGCCGAGCCGGGATGAATGTTGCGCCCGTGCACGGTCACGCGCAGCGAGGCGGCGTTGAAGTTCTCGTACTCCATTTCATGGATCGCGCCGCCGTCCACCGTGTAGGCGTAGTCCGCGCCGAAGGCGGCGACATCGAACAAATCCGCGCCGCGTCCGATTTCCTCGTCGGGCGTGAACCCGATGCAGATCTTGCCGTGTTTGATCGAAGTTTCGCCGATCAGACGCTCGCACAGCGCCATGATTTCCGCCACGCCCGCCTTGTCGTCCGCGCCGAGCAGGGTGCTGCCGTCGGTGACGATCAGCGTCTGCCCCCTGTGCCGCTTGAGGCAGGGGAATTCCTTCTCGGTCAGCGCGACGCCCTTTTCTTCGTTCAACATAATGTCGCCGCCGGCATACGCGATCTCGCGCGCGTTGATCGGGCCGCCCGCCGCGCCGTCCGATGTGTCCATGTGCGCGATCAGGCCGATGGCGGGCTGGCTGTCGGCGTTCGCGGCGATCGTGCCGTACACGTAGCCGTGCTCGTCCGCGCGCGCGTCGGCAATGCCGATTTTTTGCATATCGGCGACAATGATCGCGGCCAGCGCGCGCTGGCTCTCGCTCGAGGGGCAGGCGGGGTTTGATTCGTCGCTCGTCGTATCGACGGCGATGTACTTGAGAAAGTATTCCTTTGCGGTCATGATCGTTTCCTCCTCACGGAATCGTCTGCGTGCCGTCCAGCATGGCGTAGGTCACGACGCCGTCCTCGACGGCGCGCTTCTTCAGCTCCTGATACACGCCCGCCATCGTCAGGGCGTAATAGGGATAGGCGTGAAAAAGCCCGACGATCTGCGCGGTGATCGCCGAGAGGATGAACCAGCCGATAAAGGAAAGCTGCGTGACGAAGACGTCCATGCGGTAGCCTTCGGTCATCAGCGCCGACAGCCTGACGGCGTCCTTCGCGCGGACATCGGGGCAGTCAAACAGGATAAAGGGCGTCAGAATGTACGAGTACGCCTTGACGATGCCGGGCACCATGCATAAAAGCATGACGGGCGCGGCGAGCCATTCGGGCAGCGCGATCGCCGCGCCGATCAGCACGACGACAAACGAGCCGGCGCAATAGATAAACACCCACAGCGCCATCCACCAAATTCCGCCGATCTTGCGGCCGACGCGGACAAAGCAATCGCCGAAACACCCGCTCACGCCGGGTTTTTCGCCCCGGTACACGCGCAGGAAATACCCCGCGAGCGCCACGAGCAGAAGCGGATAAAAGATCATCCCGATCCCGAAGGTCAGCGAGCCGCCCACCGCGCAGATCAGCGCCGTCAGGAAAAGCACGCCCGCGCTCGCGCCGCGCGCGCCCTGAAGCGCCCCGAGCGCCATGGATTTGATGTCCTGTCTCGTCATGCCTGTCGTCCGTCCTCGATAGAATCCTGCGCGGGCGCTTCCTCGCCGAAATCGGCGTGCGTCAGCCGCCCCTCGCGGATGCCCTCTTCCTTGAGCGTGTCAAAGATGCCCGCAATCGTCAGCCCCATGTACGGCCCGACGTACGTCAAATACAGGATGCCCAGCGTTAAGACCGACAGGAGCGCCCAGCCGAGGAAGGACAACTCGGTCACGAAAATCTTCCAACGATAGCCCTTGGTCATCCTGACGGACAATTTCACCGCGTCGCGCGCCATCACGTTCGGGCAGGCGGCGAGGATGTAGGTGGTGAAATAGTACGAATAGGCGACGCGGATCACCGTCACGTACAGGGCGATACAGATGATCGCCGGCACGATCAGTTTGACGGCGTCGTCGGAACGGAAATACAGCTTTGTCGTATACGCCGCCGAGCCCGCGCTGTAGCTGAAATTAAACGGGATGCCGTCCGCGAGCGGCGTTTGCGAAACCGCGCCCTCAAAGTCGACGGCGACGCCGTAGATCATCAGCGCCGCGACAAAGGGCAGCGTCCACAGGATGATCTTCAGCGCCATCCACAGATACCCGCCCAATTTGCGCCCGTAGCGGTCGAAAATCGCGTTCATCCAGTCGCCCGTGCGCGGGGACCGGTTCCGCCAGCCCTGCACGAGGAAGAAGGAAAGCGCGATGGTCAGCATCGGCGCGACGAGCAGGTTGAACGCCGAGGTGAGAAACTCGGCGCCCGAATTGTTGCCGATGGCGTTCGCCGCGAGCGAGATGACAAGCGACGTGGCGAAGATGATGAGCGTCACGCACACGAAGCTGCCCCGGATGGAGGAAATCTTGTCCTTGGCTTCCAGTTTGATTGCCGCGCGGTCCATGAAGGTCACTCCTTTTCGATCAGCCCGAGCCGCAAATCGTCCATCGTCCGATAGCGGAAGGGCGTCGGATAATCGGGATAAAAGCCGTCGGGATCGAACAGCGCGCCCGCCATGCCCGCGTTTTTCCCGGCGTCCAGATCGATATCGCGGTCGCCGATCATCACGCAGGCGTCAAGCGGCAAACCATGCTTTGCCGTCATCGAAAGCAGCGCGTCGGGCGCGGGCTTGAGCGGGAAACCGTCCTCCCGCGTGATGAAATCGGCGAAATACCCCGAAAGCCCGTCGCGCCTGAACGCCTCGAGCGCCGACGCGCCGCGGTGCGTGTACAGGTAGTGCGTCCCGCCGCGCCTGACGGCGGCGTCAAGCGCCCTTTCCAGCCCCGGATAGGGGCGCATGGTGGAGGCGTCTTCCTCCTCGGCGTGGGCGCGGTAGGCGGCGACAATGGCTTCCGCCGTCACGCCGTCCTTTTGCGCGGCGTACCGCGCGGCGGCGACGGCGAGCATCTTTTTGACGTTCGAGAGCACCTCGGCGTCCGGCGCGTCGATCCCGTAATCGCGCAGCCCCTTTTGAAAGGCGCGCAGGATGCGGGGATAGGTGTCGTACAGCGTGCCGTCGAAATCCCAGAAGAAATGCTTGAATCGCATGGATGCTCCTTGTCGATCAGAATATGTCAGGGGATTCGGCGGAGGGACGACCGAAGGCCGTCCCTCGCGCCGCAGCCTTTGCCGCCGCGCGCCGGTCAAGCGGACGCGCGCCGGGCGGCGGAACGGTCGGGAAACGTTTTTACTTCTCCGCGACCGGCAATTCGCTCGTGCAGTGCGGGCAGCGCGTCGCCTTGTCGTCGACGGGCTGGCGGCAGAAGGGGCACAGGCGCGGGGCGGGCTTGGGCGGCTCGGGCTTGTGCAGCTTGTTGATCGCCTTGACGACGAGGAAGATGCTGACGGCGATCAGGATGAAATCGATGATCGTTTGGAGGAACATGCCGTAATTGAGCGTGGCGACGCCGGCGGCGGCGGCTTCCTCGGTGGTCTTGAAGGTGCCCTCGCCCAGCGTCAGGAACAGCCCCGATGTGTGCACGCCGCCCGTGAGCAGCGAGAGCAGGGGCATGATGAGATCATTGACGACGGAGGATACGATCTTGCCGAACGCGCCGCCGATGACGACGCCGACCGCCATGTCGAACATGTTTCCCTTGAGCGCGAACTTTTTGAACTCCTCGAAGAATTTCTTCACGGTGTCCGCTCCTTTCGTAACGGGGGTTTTCCGGCGCGCGGGCGCCCGGCCCGGCTGACAGCATTATACCATCGGACGGCCGATCCCGCAAGGATTTTACGCGCGCGGGATTGCGCCGCCCAGAGCGTGCCGCCGATGCCGGTGACCTGTCCAAGTTTTGCGCGCGCGCGGGATTGCGCAAACAATTGACGAAATCCCCCGGCATATCGTATAATGATGACTTCAAGGAAGGGAGATGACCGCATGTTCGGACGACGTGCCGACGGCAGAGCGCTCAA
>CAYWOS010000037.1:0-18318 GCA_964459985.1 uncultured Oscillospiraceae bacterium | reverse complement strand
CAAGGAAGGGAGATGACCGCATGTTCGGACGACGTGCCGACGGCAGAGCGCTCAAAAAGATCGATCCCATCGTGGCGCTGACGCCGTACCTGATGCCCATGCGCTGCGACGCGCAGGTGTTCATGAATTTCAAGCTCGACTACGAGAAAATGGCGCGCTACATCGTCGAAAAGGGCGGCGAGGGCGTCAAGATCACGTTTCTCGAATTGCTGATCGCCGCCTTCGTGCGCGGCGTGGCGGAATACCCCGAAATCAACCGCTTCATCGTCAACAAGCGCATGTACGCGCGCAATCAGCTCTCCGTGTCCTTCGTCACGCTCAAGGACACCGGCGATCCCGACAAAATTGAGGAAAACACCGTCAAATGCCTGTTCGACCCGCGCGACACCCTTCTGGACATCGCGGAGCGAATCGAGCGCGCCATCGAGGAAGGCCGGCACGGCGAGGACGGCGACACGCTCGCCGTCGCGAAATTCCTGCTCAACCCGATATTGGCGAACCTCGTCGTGGGCGCGGCGCGCTTTCTCGACCGCTACGGGCTGATGCCGCGCTTCCTGATGAACGCCAGCCCCTTCCACACCAGCGTGTTCATCACGCACATGGCGTCCATCGGGATGCCGGCGGTCAACCATCACATCTATAATTTCGGCACGACCACAATGTTCTTCAGCATCGGCTCGGTCGAGCGCACGGTGTCCTTCGACCGCGAGGGCAAGCCCGTCCGCAAGCGGATGCTGCCCATCGGCGTCACCGCCGACGAGCGCATCTGCGCCGGCGCGACCTACGCCAAGTTCGTCGCGCGCGTGACCGAGTACATGGCGAACCCTTCGCTGCTCGAAACGCCGCCCGAAACGGTGCGCTTCGAGGAAGGCCGCGCCTACGGCCTGCCCGCGCCCAAAAAGCGCCTCAAGAACGAGAAAAAGAACCTGACGGCGGCGGGATAAGCGCGCCGGACGGCCGAAAATTTTCGGAACAAAAACGGGAAGCGTTCATGGATACGCTTCCCGTTCTGCGTGTCGACAAAGTCGACACGCACCGCAAAAATGAAGCTTTCATTTTTGCGGCCTGCACGTTTTTCCTGCGCGGCTTTGCCGCGCGGTCGGAAAAACGCGTAAGGAACCGATTTTCTGCGGAAAATCGTTCCGAAACCACCGCGCATGTCGCTGGTTTCGGATGAGAAATGAAGGGGCGCGGCCCCTTCATTGCATCCCCGGGAGGAACGACCGGGGTTGTCGACAGCCTGAACGGGAAGCGTTCATGGATACGCTTCCCGTTTCACGTTACTCGGAGGATCGTCCGCGCCCGCTTATCGGTTCGGCGGGGCGAGCGTGCCGCCGGGAATGATTTCGCCGTTGACCACGACGATCTCGGGCGCTTTGGTGAGCGGGTTTTCGATATGCCCGATCAGATGCTCGGCGGCCAGCGAGCCGATGCGGTCGGTGTCCTGCTTGAGCGTGGTGATGGGCGGCTGGTGGAGCTGCATGAAGCGGATGCCGTCGTAGCCGATGATCGACAGATCGCGCGGGACGGACAAGCCCATCTTCGCCGCCGCCTCGAACGCGCCCAGCGCCGCGTAATCGTCGGGCATAAAAATGCAGGTGGGCGGGTTTTTGAGCTTGAGCAGGCGCAGGGTGGCGTTTTCCGCCGCGCCCGGATCAAGGAATACGCCTTCGACCAGATACTCGGGCGGCAGGGGGAGCTTCAGTTCCGCCATGCTCGAGCGGAAGGAGCCCACGCGCGCCTGCGTGACGGCGCTGGGCACGCCGTGGACGTACGCGATGCGCCTGTGCCCCATCGCGTGCGCGTACTCGACCAGCATTTTGATGCCGCCGCGGTTTTCCGACTGGATGCACGTGCGCGCGTTGAACAGGTGATCGATCGTCACCACCGGCAGCTCGCCCAGCACCAATTCGTTGACCTCGGGCACGAGAAAATCGACGCAGGCGATGCATACGCCGTCCACGTTGCGGTACTGGCAGTGCTCGAGATAGCTCATGCTCGACTGCCCCAGATGATGGCTGATGAAGGTGATGTCGTAGCCGTGGCTTTCGGCGGCGACCTTGAAGGATTCGAGCACGGCGGAGAAATACGGGTGCGCCAGTCCCTTGTTGTTCTCGTCGGCGAACAGCACGCCCAGATTGAAGGTATGGTTGGTCTTGAGCGCGCGCGCGATGGAATTGGGGCGGTAGCCGATCTTGCGCGCGGCGGCGCGCACGGCGTCCCGCGTCGCCGCGTTCACGTCGGCGTACCCGTTGAGCGCCTTGCTGACGGTGGAGATGGACAGCCCGCAATAGTCTGCCAGTTGCCGGATGGTCACACGCATACGAACGCTCCTTTTTTGTTTGCGCGGAGGACGGCGAGCGACCTCGCATGGAAAAAAGAGGAACAAAACCGTTTTAGTTGTTCTATTATAACCTGTTTTCTTCCTTTTTGCAAGGCATTCTTCGCGAAAAATGACAAAAACTTGACAAATTTGCGGAAGAAGGGATTGCGCAAGGCGCGTCGAATAAGAAAACGTCTTCATCCGCCCCCTCCGACGAAAGGAATTTCGATGAACGAAAACGCTTACGAATCCCCCTTTTCGGCGCGCTACGCGAGCGACGAAATGCAGTTTCTGTTCTCCGCGAGGCATAAAGCGGCGTGCTGGCGCGAATTATGGATCATGCTGGCGCAAAGCGAGCGCGCGCTCGGGCTGCCGGTCACGCAGGCGCAGATCGACGAAATGCGCGCGCACGCCGGCGATATTGATTTCGCCGCCGTCGCCGCGTATGAGAAAAAGTTCCGGCACGACGTCATGGCGCACATCCACGCCTACGGCGATCAGTGCCCGCTCGCGCGTCCCGTCATCCATCTGGGCGCGACGAGCTGCTATGTCGGCGACAACACCGATATCCTGATCCTGCGCGACGCCATGAAACTCGTGCGCGCGCGCCTGCTCGACTGTATGCGCGCGCTGCGCGCCTTCGCGCTTAAGCGCGCCGACCTGCCCACGCTGGCGTTCACGCATTATCAGCCGGCGCAGCCGACCACGGTGGGCAAGCGCGCCGCGCTGTGGCTGAACGATCTGCGGCTTGATCTGGAGGAAATCGATTTCTTTCTGGACACACTGCGCCCGCTCGGCTGCAAGGGCACGACGGGCACGCAGGCGTCCTTTACGGAGCTGTTCCACGGCGACGAGGATAAAATCCGGCGGCTCGATCAGATGATCGCCGAAAAGATGGGCTTCCCGGACGCCGTGCCCGTTTCGGGGCAGACGTACTCGCGCAAGACCGATTACCGCGCGCTGTCGGCGCTGTCGGGCGTCGGGCAGAGCGCCGGCAAGATCGCCGCCGACATCCGCCTGCTCGCGCACATGAAGGAGATCGAGGAACCGTTTGAAAGCACGCAGATCGGCTCCTCGGCGATGGCGTACAAGCGCAATCCCATGCGCTCCGAGCGCGTGTGCGCGCTGGCGCGATTCCTGATTTCCAACGCCCAGAACGCCGCCATGACCGCCGCCGCGCAGGGCTTCGAGCGCACGCTGGACGACAGCGCCAACCGCCGCCTGTCCATCGCCGAGGGCTTCCTGTGCGCCGACGGGATGCTCGCGCTTTTGCTCAACGTGCTCGACGGGCTGGTCGTTTATCCCAAGGTCATTGAAAAGCATCTCATGGAAGAAATGCCCTTCATGGCGACCGAAAATGTTTTGATGGACGCCGTCGCGCGCGGCGGCGACCGGCAGGCGCTGCACGAGCGCATCCGCGTGCATTCGATGGCGGCGGCCGCCGCCGTCAAAAACGAGGGCAAGCCGTGCGATCTGATCGACCGCATCGCCGCCGATCCCGCCTTTTCGATGACGCGCGAGGAGATCGCGCGCTCGCTCGATCCCGCGAAATTCACCGGGCGCTCGGGCGCGCAGACCCGCGAGTTTATCGCCGGCGTGATCGACCCGCTCCTCGCCGCGCATCCCGATACCGCCGCCGTCAAGCCGATCGAGCTTTGACGCGGCGCGCGGCGGACAAATCCATATGGTTTTGACGCGCGCGATACGCGCGGAAGCGCCGGCCGTATAAACGGGCGCGGCGCAGGGCATGCTTTCTCCGTAAAACGCATGAAACGGAGGAGTGCCTGCATGGTCAATAAAATCGCGTTGCTGCTCGTGATTATCGGCGCGATCAACTGGGGCTTGATCGGGGTGTTTCAGTTCGATCTGGTGGCGTACCTGTTCGGCGGACAGGCGGCGGTGATCAGCCGCATCATCTATACGCTGGTGGGCGCGGCGGGACTGTGGTGCGTGTCGATGCTGTTCGACGAGCGCGTGCCGGTCAAGGAAACGAATCATTAAGAAGCCTGTGCGGGGCGCGTCGCCCCGGCGGTTTCCGGGAAGGGCTGTCGCGGAGAGCAATCCGCGGCGGCCCCTTCCGTTTTTCGCGCCCCCGGGGAAGGCGGCGCGCCGTCATTGCTTCGTTTTCTCCCGCATAGGATAGGCGAGGGGGGATCGGATGCACTTGATGTCGCTGGCGCCGCCGGAGGCGCGGGGGGATACGCCCAGGATTGTGCTGTCCGGACGGGACGAAGTGCTGATCGAGCGGCACAGGGGCCTGTTTTCCTATGAAACGAAATGTGTACGCGTGCGCGCCGGCATCGGCGTGATCACGGTGACGGGCGAGGGGCTGGTCATCGTGTTTTTCGGGACGGACGATCTCAAGATTCGCGGCAGGATCGACGGCGTCGGGCTTTTTGAGGAGACGCGCTGATGCTCGCGCGTTTTTCGGCGCGCGGCGCGGGCGCGGAAAAGCTGATCAACGCCGCGTACAAACGGGGCGTGCGCCTGCGCCTGATCAGGCGGCAGAAGGATCGCTCGCTGACGGGCTATTGCCGTAAAAGCGACGCGGCGGCGCTGGAAGCGATCGCCGGGGAAACGGGGTTTGCGCTCGAATGGCGGGGCGGCGACGCCGTGTTTCGCGCCGCCGCGTACCTGCGCTTCCGCCCGGGGCTGATCGTCGGCGCGGCGATCCTGCCCCTGCTCGTCGGCTTTCTCATGTCCTTTTTATGGCAGGTGCGCGTGACGAACGCCGCGCAGTACGTCGGCGAAGTGCGCCTGTTCCTTATGGAAAACGGCGTGCGCCCGGGGCGCAGGCTGTCCGAATTGTCGGCGGCCGATTTGCAGGCGGCGCTCGAGCATCGCCTGCCCGCCGTGAAATGGGCGCGCGTGACGCTGCGCGGCGTGGTGATGACGGTCGATCTGACGCCCGGCACGAACCGTAAGGACGAGGCGGAGGACGGCGATCTGGTCGCGGCGGAGGGCGGGCTGATCGTGCGCGTCGCGTGCTTTGCCGGCACGCCGCTGGTCAAGCCGGGCGAGGTCGTCGTGCCGGGGCAGACGCTGATTCAGGGGCGCGAGCGCGGCGCGGACGGCGAAACCGTGCCCGTGCGCGCGCGGGGCGAGGCGATCGCGCGCGTGTGGACGCAGGCGCGCGCGACGGTCCGCCTGACGGAAACGCTCTCCGTCGAAACGGGGCGGGAATACGAGCGGCTGCTCGTGGAAACGCCCTTTTTTTCATACGCCAAGGCCGCGCCGCCCGATTACCTGACAAGCGACGTGACGCGCGAAAGAACGGCGCTCGGCGCGTTTCTGCCGGTGTACGCCGTGCGCGAAACCTACCGCGAACTGGCGCTCGAATACGTCCCGCGCGACGAGGCGCAGTGCCGCCGCGAGGCGGCGGAAATCGCGGAATTCCTCTTGCTGCGCGCGCTGCGCGCCGATGATGAAGTGGTTGACAAATGGGTAGATTATAGTATGATAGGCGGGGGGAGTATCACGGCGACCGCCACGGCGGAAACGCTGCGCGACGTCGCGCTGCCGAATATCCCCTGACTGAAGGAGATGCCCGTTTGCAAGTCACCATTGAGAACATGGACCTGTATGTTTCGCTTTTCGGACTCAACGACTGCAACATGGCGGCGCTCGAGCAGGAATTGTCGGTCGCCGTTCAGCTGCGCGGTCATGAAATGCAGATATCGGGCGGCGAGGACGGCGTCGAACTGGCGGGACAGGTGATCCCGGCGCTGCTCGACCTGATCGCGCGCGGCGAGACGGTCGATCCGCCGCGAATCCGCTACGCGGCGGCGCTGGCGCGCGAGGGCAAGATCGACATGCTCTCGGACATCGCGGGCGACGTGGTGGCGATCACGCATCGCGGCCGGCGCGTCAAATGCCGCACGCTCGGGCAGCGCGCCTATGTTGAGCTGGCGAAAAAGAACGATCTCACGCTCGCCGTCGGCCCCGCCGGCACGGGCAAAACCTATCTGGCGATGGCGCTCGCCGTCGTCGCGCTCAAGAGCCGCGAGGTCGAGCGCATCGTGCTGACGCGCCCCGCCGTCGAGGCGGGCGAGCGGCTCGGCTTTCTGCCCGGCGATATGACGCAGAAGGTCGATCCTTACCTGCGCCCGCTCTACGACGCGCTGTTTGAAATGATGGGCGCGGACAGCTATCAGCGCCTGACCGAGCGCGGCGCGCTCGAGATCGCGCCGCTCGCCTTCATGCGCGGGCGCACGCTCTCGGACGCCTTTATTATTCTGGACGAAGCGCAGAACACCACGCCCGAACAGATGAAAATGTTCCTGACGCGCCTGGGCGCGCATTCCAAGTGCATCGTGACGGGCGATATATCGCAGATCGATCTGCCGCGCGGCCGGAAAAGCGGCCTGCGCGAGGCGATGGACGTGCTCAGGGACGTGCCGGGCGTCGGCGTCGCCCTGCTGACGGCGCAGGACGTCGTCCGGCACGAGCTGGTACAGCGCATCGTGCGCGCGTATGAGCGCTACGAGAGCGCGGAAGGAGAGGATCATGAGCAATCGTGAGCCCGGAAAGCGCGCGCGCAGGCTGCCGGCGCGCCTCAAAGCGCTCGCTAAAAGCGGCTTCTACACGCGCGCGCTGATCTTCCTCGCGGCCGCCGTGATCATGCTGGGATTCTTCGTGTTCGCCATCACGCCGGTGCGCTACCGGATCACCGCGGGCATGGTGCCGCAAAACACCATCACGGCGACCAAGGACGTGGTGGACGAAATCACCACCGAAAAGCTGCGCGACGAGGCCGCCGCCGCCGTCACGCCCACCTACAAGTATCAGGAGGGCGTGACCGAAAACGTCATGTCGAACTTCGATCAGATCTTCGCGCAGCTCCGCGCCGTGCGCCAGTACGGCGAAATGCTGCCCGATTCCTCGCCCAAGCGCACCTATACGGCGGACGAACTGACCTACGCGCGCGCCATGCTGACGCTGCTTTCGCTGCGCGATTACCAGATCACCACGCTGCTCCACGCCACGGGCGAGGAGCTGGAAACGCTGTACGCCACGCTGTCGATCGCCACGCAGAACACGCTGCTCGGGCACGTCACGCAGGGACAGGAGCCCGAGGCGGTGCAGAGCATCCTCATGATCGTCGGCCCGCGCATCCCCACCAGCCTTCTCCAGAACGTCGCCCAGCCGCTGCTCAACGCCTGCGTGCAGGCCAACATGGTCATCGATCAGGCGGCGACCGATCTGGCGCGGGACGAGGCGCGCGCGCACGTCGAAAACGTCGTGTACAAACAGGGACAAAACATCGTCGTGCGCGGCGAGGACCGCGTGCGTCCCAATCAGATCGCCATGCTGGAGAGCTTGGGGCTTTTATCCGACGGCAAGGTGGATATGACCATTTACGTCGGCGCGGCGCTGCTCACGGCGGTCGTGGGCGTCGTGCTGTTGCTGGTGCTCGCGCGCGACGAAAGCGGCGTGACGTCGAACACGACGAAAACGCTGCTGGCGTGCATCGTGCTGGTGCTGGTCATGGGGCTGTCGGTGCTGTCGCGGCTCGTCAACGAGTATTTCACGCCCATTATCCTGTGCGGGATGCTGCTCACGGCGATGATCAGCCTCCGCGTGGGCATTCTGTGCGGCGCCGCCGTCACGCTTTTGTGCGCGTCGCTCGCCGCCGGCGGCAGCGAGGCGTATACCAAGCAAATGGTGCTGCTCGTCGCATCGGGGCTACTGGGCGGCACGACGGCGTGCCTGATCATCAACCGCAATCCCGGCCGCGCGCGCGCGCTGATCGCCTGCCCCGTCGTCTGCGCCGTCCAGTTCGCCGTCTTTGTCGCCTACGGGCTGATGACCGACAACGCGCTGCGCAACACGATCACGGACGCGCTGTGGAGCATGGGCGGCTGCGTCATGTCGGTGCTTTTGTTCATCGCTTTTCGGATGTTATTGGAGATCACCTTTAACCTGCCCACGCCCACGCGCCTGATGGAGCTGAGCAATCCCAACCAGCCGCTTCTGCGCAGGCTGATGCTCGAAGCGCCCGGGACGTACCACCACAGCATCATCGTCGCCAATCTCGCCGAGGCCGCCGCCGAAGCCATCGGCGCCAACGCGCTGCTCGCGCGCGTGGGCGGCTACTATCACGATATCGGCAAGCTCAAGCGCCCGGCGTACTTCAAGGAAAACCAGATCTACGAGGGCAACGTCCACGACGGCACCGATCCCAAGGTGTCCGCCGCCATCGTGACAGCGCACGTGAGCGACGGCGCGGCGCTGGCGCGCGCGCATCATCTGCCCGAGGCGGTCGTCGACATCATATCGGAGCATCACGGCGACACGCCCGTCATGTATTTCTATCACAAGGCGCTGCAGCAGTCGGGCGGCAAGCCGGTGGACATCGCGCTGTACCGCTACGACGGGCATCCGCCGACCACCAAGGAAAGCGCCATCATCATGATCTCGGACACCGTCGAGGCGGCGGTGCGCACGCTCAAAAACCCGACGCCCGAATCCATTGAGGATTTCATTGTCAAACTGGTGCGCGGCAAGCTGGAGGACGGCCAGCTCGCCGACTGCCCGCTCACGCTGCGCGATATCGACCGCATCTGCGCCGCCTGCGTCACCGTGATGGTCGGTATCTCGCACGAGCGCATCGAATACCCCGAGCTGCAGGAGGCCGAGCGCCAGAGGCTGTCCATCGACCGCGAAAACGAATCGCGCGAGGGCGATCTGCGCGTCCCGCAGCCCAAGGCGGAGCCGATGCCCGTCGTATCGCCCGACGGCAGGATCGAGCCCATGCCCGTCGTCGAGCCGGAGCACGTGGCGCTTCCGCTCACCGTCGAGCCGCCCTCCGTCATCGCGCCGGTATCGGTCGATCATCTGATCGCCATGACGCAGGCGCCCAAGCCGGAGGAACCGGCCCGGGCCGATCAGTCGCCGGACGCCGGGCAGGCGGAAAGCGCCGCGCGGGACGGCGGGCAGAACGATCGGGAAGAACAAGCCGCGCAGGAGGAAAGCACCGGCGATCGGGAAACGCAGGCCGCGCGGGAGGAAAGCACCGGCGATCGGGAAACGCAAATCGCGGCGGACGCGCCGGCGCGCGGCGAAGCGGGCGAAAGCGCGGCGGACGCCGGGGAGAAGGACGAATGATCTTCCTTGTGATCGAAGAAAACGCGCCCCTGACGCTGGCCATGCGCGACGCCATGCAGCTTGTCGCGCGCGCGTGCGGCGATGTCGAGGGCGTGAAAACGCGCGCCTTCGCGCACGTGCTCGTCACGGACGACGAGGCCATCCGCGCGGTCAACCGCGAGCAGCGCGGCATCGACGCCGCGACCGACGTGCTCTCCTTCCCCACCGTGCGCTATCGCGGCAAAACGCTGCGCGACAGCGAAAGCGCGCTGCGCCGCGAAATGGACGCCGACGAGGGCGCGTGCTTTCTGGGCGACATCATTCTCTCGCTGCCCCGCGCGCGGGCGCAGGGCGAGGAATACGGTCACGGCGAAAAGCGCGAAATCCTGTACCTGACGGCGCACGGGCTGTTTCATCTGATGGGATACGACCATATGAACGATCAGGAGCGCGCCCTGATGCGCGCGATGGAGGAAAAAGCGATGACGGAAGCGGGCTGCGGCCGCGTGACGGACGAGGAACTGATTCGGCGGGCGAAGGAAGCGGCGGAAAACGCCTACGTCCCCTACTCGCGCTTTCAGGTGGGCGCGTGCCTGCTCGCCGCCGACGGCGCGCTCTACGCCGGCTGCAATATCGAAAACGCCTCCTACGGCGGCACCAACTGCGCCGAGCGCACGGCGCTGTTCAAGGCGGTCAGCGAGGGCGCGCGGGCATTCACCGCCATCGCCGTCTACAACAAAACGGCGCTGCCGTGGCCCTGCGGCGTCTGCCGTCAGGTGCTCAACGAATTCGCGCCGCACCTGCGCGTGCTGGTGGCCACCGACGATCAGCGCGCGGAAGCGCGCCTTGACGAATTGCTCCCGTATTCCTTCGGTCCGTCCACGGGGACGGACGATTACCTCTTGAGAAAGGATTAAATCCTATGTCCGAACAGAAATTCCATTCCGGTTTCGCCGCCATCGTGGGGCGTCCCAACGTCGGCAAATCCACGCTGCTCAACGCGCTGGTCGGCGAAAAGGTCGCCATTGTTTCGCCGCGCCCGCAGACGACGCGCAGCCGCGTCATGGGCGTCATGGGCGGGGAAAACTGCCAGATCGTGTTCGTCGACACCCCGGGCATGCACACGCCGCGCACGCGCCTTGGCGAATACATGGTGGGCGCGATCAAGGAAGCGATGGAGGGCATCGACGCGCTGCTCGTGCTGCTGGACGTCACCGCCGTCGGCCCGCACGACCGCTCGATCGTCGCCGACATGGCGCAAAAAAACGTGAAAAAGCTGCTGCTGCTCAACAAAATCGATCTGGTCGAGCCGCAAAGCCTCCTGCGCCTGATCGACGAATTCAAGGACGCCGGCTACGACGCCATCATTCCCGTCAGCGCCGCGACGGGCGACGGGCTAGAGGACGTGAAGCGCGAACTGATCTCCTTCCTGCCCGAAGGCCCCAAATATTTCCCCGACGATATGCCGACCGATCAGCCCGAGCGCGATATCTGCGCCGAATTGATCCGCGAAAAGGCGCTGCAAAACCTGCGCGACGAAGTGCCGCACGGCATCGGCGTCGAAATGATGGCGATCAAAAAGATATCCGACACGCTCACCGAGATCGACGCCACGCTGTACTGCGAGCGCGCCTCGCACAAGGGCATCATCATCGGCAAAAAGGGCGCGATGCTGCGCCTGATCGGCAGCGAAGCGCGCGCCGACATCGAGGCGCTGCTGGGCGTCAAGGTCAACCTCCAGCTCTGGGTCAAGGTGCGCGAGAACTGGCGCGATTCGCCCGAGGACCTGAAAACGCTGGGCTACGTGAGCGACAGATAACGCGGGCGGCGCGGATAACGACGAAAAAGGCGGCCGTGCCAAACGCGCCGCCCTTTTTCCGCGCCCGCCGATTCCTCCGCCGCGCGGCGCGGATTCTGTCGGTTTTCACGCGGCGGGCAAATACGGCAAAAGGATTGCAAATGTTACGATTGTATGATATGATGTTAAAGAATCCGAAGGATTTCGTGTCGGCGGCGCGTGCGCGCCGGCTGACGCGCGGTTTCACGCCGAAAAACGCGACGGATTCCGCATCGGCGGGCGCGGGCGCGCCGGCTGACGCGCGATATACGGTTTGACGCTGTGAAACGGCTCTTTTGCCGACGGCGCGGCGGGGAGGAACGCATGGACGCGAGGCTGGCGGGCATTGACAACGTGGTGTTCGACATCGGCGGCGTGCTGCTCGATTTCAATCCCGAACGCATTTTCGCGCGGCTGATGCCGGGCGAAAGCGGCAAGCGGCTGCTCGCGGCGCTGTTCGGCGCCGAAAAGCGCTGGAGCCGCTTTGATCTGGGCGCGGAGCCCAACGCCGCGATCGCGCGCGAGGCGGCGGACGCCGCCGGGCTGCCCGAGTGCGCGGGCGACGTCGAGCGCGTGCTGCGCGATTTCCCCGATCAGATGACGCGCCTGCCCATGAGCTACACCTTCGGCGAACTGCGCGGCATGGGCAAACGCATCTATCTGCTCACCAACTACGCATCGCCCTCCTTTGAGATCTCGGCGGCGCGCTTCCCCTTCCTGCTCGGGGCCGACGGCTTTGTCGTATCGGCGCACGAACGGGTCATGAAGCCCGATCCCGCCATTTTCGAACGGCTGATCGCGCGTTACGCGCTCGACCCGGCGCGGTCGCTTTTCGTGGACGACAGCCCGCAAAACATCGCGGCTGCCGACCGCCTCGGCTTCAAAACGTGGCTTTACGGCGAAAACGACGGAATTTTCCGCGATTTTCGCTGTCTGGGGAACAAAAACGCGGCTCCGAACGTCTGATGAACGGAAGGAACGCATCCATGATCGATCCCGTGGAAGGAAGGATTACCATGAAAATCACCCGAACAGGCAAAATCCTGCTGCTCGTGCTCTGCCTGTCCCTGCCGCTTCTGTTCAGCGGCTGCTATACCACGCCCTCCATCGAGGGCAACGCGGGCATCGGCGCGGGCGTCTTCCCCGAGTATTCGCCGCGCGTATCGGCCTCCGCCGCGCCCTCCGGCACGACGCTCGTCAGCATGCCGACAAGCAGCGCGCCGCTTGTCAACCTGCCTTCCGCTTCGCCCACGAACGCCATCGGCGTGTGGACGACGCCCAATCTCGCCTCGCCCGGCGTCGGCGTCACCATCGGCGTCGCCGTGCCCACGCCCTCGCCCACGCCCGGCGCCGTGCTCAAGCTCGGCGCGAACGGCAACGAGGTGCGCGAACTGCAAACCAAGCTGAAAGCGCTCGGCTTCTACAAGGGCAGCGTGGACGGCGATTTCGGCGCGGGCACCGAAGCGGCGGTCAAAGCCTTCCAGAAACAGTATAAATTAACGCAGGACGGCATCGCCGGCAAAACGACGCTCGCCAAGCTCGCCACCGCCAAGACGACGGCGCGCCCGACGGCGACGCCGACGCCCAAGCCCACAGCCGTACCCGTGGTCAAGGACGACACCTACCTCCGGCTCGGCGATTCGGGCAGCGAGGTCAAGCGGATGCAGTCGCGGCTCATCGAGCTGGGCTACCTCACCGGCACGGCGACCGGCTCCTTCGACGCCGGCACCGAGGCGGCGGTCATCGCCTTCCAGAAGCGCAACTGCTCCTATTACGACGGCATCGCCGGCAAGGAAACGCTGACAAGGCTGTATTCCTCTTCGGCGAAATCCGCCTCGAAAATCGAGGGCTTCACCGGCGTATCCTACCGCGAGGGCGCGAGCGGCGCGGGCGTGCGCGCGCTGCAGACCAAGCTGCGCCAGCTCGGCTACTACACCGGCGCCATCGACGGCGATTACGGCGCCGGCACGGTATCGGCGGTCAAAGCGTTCCAGCGCGCCAATAACCTGACGGCGGACGGCGTCGCGGGCGGCAACACGCTGTCGATCATGTACGGCGACAACGCCATTTCCGCGTCGCAGGCGCAGCGCACGGCGACGCCCAAGCCGAACACGCCGACCGCCACGCCGGACAACATATACGTCCGCGTCACGCCCAACCCGAGCGGCAGCAAAACCGATATCACGCTTCGCCGCCTCAATTACGGCTCGCCCGTCAAGCAAATGCAGGAGGCGCTGAAGAATCAGGGCTTCTACAACGGCGAGACCGACGGCTACTACGGCGAGAGCACCGAGGACGCCGTCAAGCGCTTCCAGCGCTACTACGGCCTGCGTCAGGACGGCGTCGCCGGCCCCGCCACGCTGCGCTATCTGTACGAGGGCGTGTTCCCCGAGGGATCGTAATCGCACGCCCGCACGCCTATGACGACCCGGCGCAGTTTTTCCTGCGCCGGTTCTTCTTGAAAAGGCGGCAAATCCCGCCGAAAGTGGGGAACGAGGGCCGATTCCGACAAATTTCTCAAAAAAAGTGGAGAATCATCGCCGGTCATCGGTGAAAAAAGAGGGATTTGACGCGGCGGCGTCGTATAGACACGTGGAAGCGGATATTCATTCACCGTAAGGAGATCTTTATGGCGCAGGTTCAGGACATCGGCATTGATTTAGGCACGTCGCGCGTCGTGATTTACGGCAAGGGGCAGGGCGTTCTGCTGGACGAGTCCGCCATTATCGCCGTGAACCGCGAAACGCGGGCGATCATCGCCGTGGGCGACGAAGCGCGGCGCATGGTCGGCAGGACGCCCGGCAACATCCTCGCCGTGCGTCCTTTGCGCGACGGCATGATCACCGATTACGAGCTGACAAGCGCGATGCTGCGCCTGTTCATGGCGCGCGTGGTGGGCAAGCGCCTGATCGGCGGCCCGCGCGTCGTGATATCGGTGCCCTCGGGGGTCAACGAGGTCGAGCGCCGCACCATCCTGACCAGCCTGTTCGAGGCGGGCGCGCGCCGCACGCAGATATTGGAGCGCCCCATCGCGGCGGCGCTGGGCGCGGGGCTGCTCATCAGCGAGGCCTACGGCGAAATGATCTGCGATATCGGCGCCGGCATGTCGGATATCGCCGTCCTGTCGCTGGGGCGCTGCATGGTGCGCGATCATGTGAAGACGGGCGGCGATCTGTTCGACGAGGCGATCATCAAATACATCCGCCGCAAGCATAACCTGCTCATCGGCGAAATCACCGCCGAGGATCTCAAGATCAACATCGGCTCGGCGCTGCCGCGCGAGGAGCAGCTCTATATGGAAGTCACCGGGCGCAACCTCATCACGGGACTGCCCAAGCTCATGCGCATCACGAGCGACGAGATCACCGAGGCGCTCGAGGAGCCGGTGCAAACGCTGGTGGAGGACATCCACGCCGTGCTCGAGCACACCCCCGCCGAGCTGGCGGCGGACGTGTTCGAATCGGGCATCACGCTCTCGGGCGGCGGCGCGCAGCTGGCCGGCCTGTGCGAGGCGGTGGCGCTCGCCATGAAGGTCGAGTGCCATCAGGCGGAAAACGCGCGGGAATGCGTGGCGCGCGGCTGCGGGCTGACGCTGGAAAACTACCGCGAATACGGAAAACTGATCGGCGACAGGCACGGGAAAAGGCGTCGCTGACGACGGGAAGGCACGCATGACGCTGACGTGGCAGGCATATCTGATCGTTTGTCCCTTGATTTTCTTTGCGGCGCTGGTGGACAGCGTGGCGGGCGGCGGCGGGCTGATTTCGCTCCCCGCCTATTATCTTGCCGGCCTGTCGCCCGTGCTGGCGTCGGGCAGCAACAAAATGAGCGCGACGCTGGGCGCGATCACGGCGGCCGGGCGCTACGCGCGCGCGAAAAAGATCCCGTGGCGCGAGGCGCTCGCGGCGCTCACGGGCGCCGTGCCCGGCAGCTATCTGGGCGCGTACCTGCTCGCCCTGACGCCGCCCGATACCGCGCGGCTGATCGTCGTGTGCGCGCTGCCGCTCATCGCGGCGTTCGTCATGCGCAGGCGCGATATGACGCCGAAAAAGATCGTTCCCGATCGCTGGTCGCTGCCCGCGTGCCTGCTCGTGGGGCTGGTGATCGGCGTGTACGACGGTTTGATCGGCCCGGGCACCGGCACGTTTTTGACGCTCATTTTCTGCTCGCTGCTGGGCATGGATCTTCTGAACGCGGCGGGCAGCGCGCGATTGGTCAATTTGGGCAGCAACCTCGGCGCGCTCGCCGCCATGATCATCGGCGGGCACGTGCTGTACGCGCTGGCGCTGCCGGCGGCGGCGTTCTCGGTCGCGGGCAGCTACGTCGGCGCGGGGCTGGCGCTCAAGAAAGGCCCGGCGCTCATCCGAAAGCTGCTGCTCGTCGTGCTGATCCTGATCTTCGCCAAGCTGCTTTACGACCTTCTCGCCTGACGGCACATCCGCGAAAGTTTTTTTGCGCGGATGGAAGAATTGTCCGTCCGCGCGCGTTATATGGACGTAACAGCCTTACGGCATAAGGAAGGAATGATCGCATGAAGAAATTTGTCGCCCTGCTGCTCGCCCTCGCGCTGCTGACGGCGTGCGTGCCCGCGCTGGCCAGCGGGGGATACAGCCAATCCTCGCTGCTGATGTCGCTGGAGCACAACTGCCCCGATAAGGGCGTCATGCTGCCCGCGAGCTTTGATCCCTCGGTCACGTCGTATCTCCTGACCGTCAGCTACGGCACGTCGCGCGTTCGCTTCAAACCGACGGCGTACAACGCCTCGGCATACATCACCGTCAACGGTCAGTATGTGGCGAGCGGCACGCAGTCGCAGTACATCAGCATGACCAACGATCCGCAGACCGTCACCATCACGGTATCGGCCGGCGGCACGTCCACCACCTACACCGTGTTCCTCCAGCGCCGCCCCAGCACGGCGCGCACCCGCGTGTCAAGCGGCTACATCACCGAAATCTACCAGCAGGGCGGCGCGTGGAGAATCGCCGCCGATCTGGTCAACGTCCATTACTTCGGCGACGATTACGGCAACGGCAATCTCTCCACCTTCAACAACGACACTTCGCAGATCTACCGCCACGTCGTGCACGAAAACGCCACCTTGTACTACGGCACGGTTTACAATCCCGTCCGCGCCGCCAATATTCAGGATTTCATCGCCAATTACCTGACCTACGGCTCCAACCTGTACCGCATCGTCTACATCGAGGACACCGTCGTTGCCCTGATGCCCTACGCGGGCGACTGACGGGGCGGAGAGAAGCGCAAGAGAAATACTATAAAGGGCTGTCGTCAAAGGCAGCCCTTTTTGTTTGCCGTTAAGGGCTATGCCCTACGTCGGTTTTGTTTGTTTGCTGTCCTGTCGTTTGTGCCCGCGTCGGTCTTGTTTGTGCCCGTTCCTGCCGTTTGTTTTGTCCGATAGGGCGATGAATCGTATGCGCGGCATCCGGCAAGTCGTATGCAGGGCACCCGGCAAGGGCGTTGTGACGGTCTGGCGTCTGCTTCGCGGGCATCCTTAACAATCTAAAGCGGCGGGGGATCGCTCCCCCGCCGCCGGTTTGTTCAAAAACAGTCAGTTGGCGTATCGTGCGAACACGCGCGCGGCGCGCCGCGCGACGCATCGCGTCAGTTCCCGGCGATCTTTTCCGTGCACAGATCGTTCGCTTCGGTCAGGAGCGCGGCGAGGCTGTCGTTGTTGGCGGGATCGCCGGCCATCTGCGCGAGCGCCTGAAGCTGATCGCGGACGACCGAAGCGCCGGCGACGAGCGGCAGGAAGCCGGCGTCGGGCAGGCAGTCGGTCAGCGCCTGAAGCGCGGGATTGGCGGCGACCAGCTCGTCATAGGCGGGCTGCTGCTGCACGCCGTAATACGGGGACAGCGCGATCACGCTTTCAATGAAGCGCAGGTCGTTTTCCGGCTCGATGAAGAACTTGATGAACAGGTAGGCGCCCTTTTCCTGATTCTCGTTGGACTTGAAGACGAACGCGCCGCGGTTCCACGCGGGATACCAGCGCTCGACGCCCTCCTGCGGGATAGCGGCAAGCCCCAATTCCCAGTTGTTCTCGGCGGGGAACAGATAGGGCACGCCGGCGCAGGAGCCGATGTACATGGCGACGAGCTGGTTGTTCATGTCGTTGGAGTAGTAATCGACGGTCGGGGCCGCCATGAAGTAGCCCTCCTGCACGCCCTTGCCGTACCACTTGAGCGCGTTGAGCGTGATCTCGTTGTCGATCTTGGCTTCCTTGGCGGCGGTATCGATGTACTCCGAGCCGCCCTGCATGATGATGGACAGCATCATATCGGTCAGCGAGTCGGCGGCGTAGCCGTACACGCCGGGCTTCTTTTCGGAGATCGTCTTGGCGGTTTCGGCCAGCTCCGTCCACGTGGTGGGAACCTTCAGCCCGAGCTCGTCAAAGATGGTCTTGTTGTAGAACAGGATGGGGCCGGTGCGAACGAGGGTGACATAATGGGTCAGCCCGTCGGTGAAGCCCTTGGTCTCGTCCAGCAGGATCGGGTCCATGCTGGTCTCCCAGTCCGGGATGCCGATTTCAGGATCGTTGATGTACTTGCCCAGATCGACGATCAGGTTGTTCTCGGGATTCTCGCCGTCCACATAGTTGGCGGCCTCGGAAGAATAGTGGAAGATGATGTCCGGGCCTTCGCCGTTGACCACGGCGGTGCGCACCTTGGACTCAAAATCGCGGGACGGGAAGGCTTCGACGGTGACGAAGTATTCGTCGCTCTGCGCGTTGAAGTCATAGGCGATGGTATCAATCATGTCCTTCTGCGCCTTGGTGAAGGTATGCCACAGGGTGATGACGGTTTTCCCCTCGGCGGAGATCTCCGGCTTGACATCCTCGGCTGCGGCACAGGAAACGAGCATGACGACCGACATCACGACGGCCAGGAGAAGCGACCACAATTTCTTTGCGTTCATTCTTCTACTCCCCTTTATTGTGATGGACGCGCTCACCCTCAAAAAAAGCGAACATTTACTTCGACCCTTCCGAAAACATTCGCGCTTCCTCGGACTCATTATAGTACAATCCGCGCGCTTTGTAAAGCGCAAAACG
>CAYWOS010000036.1:20818-26760 GCA_964459985.1 uncultured Oscillospiraceae bacterium | reverse complement strand
TTTCAGTTGGTATGACCATTATCTCAGAAAATTTATCTCGTGTCCACACTATCTAAAAATTACGGCAATATACCGCGTAATCTTTGTGAAAATTGACGCTTGATCGCGCGCCCCGCACAGCCTACAATACGAGTGCATTCCAAGGATGAAGGGGGTCGGATCATGCAGCTGTTCGTGATGGTGCTCAACTGGACGGAGCATTTGGAACACTTGCTGAAGGAATTCGAGACGAGCGGCTTTCACGGCGCGACGGTGCTGGACAGCCGGGGCATGGCGCGCATCCTGCACAGCGAGGATGAAATGCCCATCTTTTACGGCCTGCGCAGCATATTAAGCCCCGAGCGCAGGAGCAGTAAAACCATTTTCGCCGTCCTCCCCGACGATAAGGTGGAGAAGGCGCGCGGCATCGTCAACGCCGTGACCGGCGGGCTTGACGCGCCCGATTCGGGCATCATGTTCGCGCTGCCGATCTCCTTTGCGGAGGGACTTGAGAAAAAGCCATGAATATATTAGTCGTTCTGTCGATCGCCGTGTGCGCGGGGCTGCTGGTCAGCCGGGGCGCGCGGGCGATCCGGCTTCCCAATGTCACGGCGTTTTTGATTGCCGGGCTTTTGATCGGGCCCTGCGTGGGCGGGCTGATGACCAAGGAACAGGCGTCCTCGCTCGACGTGCTCTCGCAGGTCGCGCTGGGCTTTATCGCGTACTCCATCGGCGGCGAGTTCCGCTTGAGCTATCTCAAAAAGATCGGCAAAGCGCCGCTCACCATCACGATTTTTCAGGGCGTCATGACGGCGCTGCTCGTCGATCTGGGGCTGATCGCGCTGGGCTTCCCGCTCCCCGAATCGCTTTTGCTGGGCGCGATCGCGCTGGCGACGGCGCCCGCCGCCACGCTGATGGTGGTGCGCCAGTACAAGGCGAAGGGCGCGGTGACCGATATGCTGCTGCCCGTGGTGGCCATGGACGACGCGCTGGGGCTGATGGTGTTCAGCGTGTCCTCGGCGGTGGCGCAGGGGCTGCTCGGCGGCGCGGTCACGGTGCAGAGCATGCTTTTGTCGCCCCTGCTCGAGATCGCCGAAAGCCTGCTGCTGGGCGCGGCGCTCGGGCTGGTTCTCGCGTACTGCGCGCGCTTTTTCGCCTCGCGCGGCAACAAGCTGTCCCTGTCCATCGCCATGATCCTGGCGGGCGTCGGGCTGTGCGAGATGTTCGGGTTGTCCTCGCTGCTGGTGTGCATGATGATCGGCGCGGTGATGGTCAATCTGTCGCAGTCGCACGAGGTGCTTATGGAGCAGTGCGACCGCTTCACGCCGCCTATTTTCCTGATCTTTTTCGTGCTCTCGGGCGCGGAGCTTGATCTGTCCGTGCTGCCCACGGTGGGCTTGCTCGGCGTGTCCTATCTGCTACTGCGCTCGCTTGGCAAATGGTCGGGCTCGATGCTCGGCGCCGTCGCCGTGAAGGCCGACAAAAACGTGCGCAGATACCTCGGGCTGACGCTTTTGCCGCAGGCGGGCGTCGCCATCGGCATGGCGCGGCTGGTCGCCGCTTCCTTCCCCACGCTCGGCGCGCAGATCAACGCCGTCGTGCTCGCCGGCACGCTCGTGTTCGAACTGATCGGGCCGGTCGTCACCAAGATCGCGCTGCTCCGCGCCGGCGAAATCGCCGCCGGGCCGGCGAAGGGGTAACGCGCGCATACGTTCGCCCGTTTTTGCGCAGATTACGGACGAAGGAGGCGCGCGTATGGAAGACAGGGAGAAGACCCCCGCGTGGAAAAAGCGCGGCGTATTGGCGCTCATCAGCCGCCGCGACAACAGCGACGTGCTGGGCAGCTATACCGGCACGCCCAAGGACGGCGGACAGCCGGTGCAGGACGTCGACGATCTGTAAAGGAAAACGCACTGACCGAACGGGACGCACGGAAACGCGCGTCCCGTTTTCTTTTCATTCGTTACGGAACTTTTACAAATGTGTGGCAAATTTCGTTGCAATTCGACGCGATTCTTGGTATACTGAACGATGTACACGGGAAAGCTGTGATCATGTACGCGTTCCGCGCGCCGAGCGCGCGCGCAGCGAAAGGAGCCGTTTATGCAGTCCATGCAAGCCCCGCCGGCGCAGCCGCGCCCGTTGATTTACGCCCTGCAACAGAACATCCGCCGCGTGATCGTCGGCAAGGACGAAGCGATCGAGCTGATGCTCATCGCGCTCGTCTGCCGGGGACACGTGCTGATCGAGGACGTGCCGGGCGTCGGCAAAACGACGCTCGCCGCCGCGCTCGCCAAATCGCTCCAGTGCACCTTCAAACGCATCCAGTTCACCCCCGACGTGACGCCCTCGGACGTGACGGGCTTCACCATGTTCCACCTGCAGACGGGCGAGAGCGAGTTCAAGCCGGGCGCGGTAATGAGCCAGATCGTACTGGCGGACGAGATCAACCGCACCTCGCCCAAAACGCAGTCCTCGCTGCTCGAGGTCATGGAGGAGGGGCAGGTGACGGTCGACGGCGTGACGCGTCCGCTCCCCAAGCCGTTCATGGTGCTGGCGACGCAGAACCCCGTTGATTTCGTCGGCACCTATCCCCTGCCCGAAGCGCAGATGGACCGCTTTTTCCTGCGCATCCGCATCGGCTATCCCACGCTCGAGGAAGAAATCGACGTGCTGGAGCGCTATTCGGCGCAGATTACGCCCATGCAGACGCTGACGCCGGTGTGCGGGACCGATGAGATCCTCTCCCTGCAGGACCAGCTCGGCGCGGTATATTCCAGCCGCGAGGCGCGCAGCTACGTCGCCTCCCTCGCGGCGGCGACGCGCAGCCATCCCGCCCTGCAGCTCGGCGCGTCCCCGCGCGGCGCGATCGCGCTGCTTCGCGCGGCGCAGGCGTGCGCGCTGCTTTCGGGGCGCGATTACGTGCTGCCCGACGACGTGCGGCGCATGGCGCTGCCCGTTTTATCCCACCGCCTCATCCTCACGCCCGAGGCGCGCATGAAGGGCGTCACGGCGGAGCAGACGCTGTCGCAGGTGCTGTCCTCCGTGCCCGTGCCGGTCGGGCGCGCATGACGGGGCGCGGCGTCGGGCTGCTCGCGGCGCTTGTCACGCTGTCCCTGTGCGCGCTGTCGCTGGGCAATCCCGTATATTACTATTTCGCCGCCGCGCTGCTGCTGGCGTTTGTTTACGCGCTCGTATCGGGCGCGTGGGCGATCGGCACGCTCGCGTGCGGGGCGCGCCTGTCGCCCGCGCAGCTCCATCGCGGCGAGCGCGCGGCGCTCGAGGTATCCGTCCGGCACGCGGCGCTGCTGCCCGTAGGACAAATCAGCGTTTTCTACCGCGCCGCGCGCGGGGCCGCGCCCGAGGAAGCCGTGATGCACGCGCGCCCCTTCGTCGAATGGACAAGGGAGATTCCGCTCGCCGCGAACCACGTCGGGATCTATGAAACGTCCGTCGACAGCGCCGTCGTCGTCGATCTGTTCGGGCTGTTCCGCTTTCACAAAACGCCCGACGCGCGCACGGCGGCGCTCACCGTGCTGCCGCGCCCCTTTGATATCGACAAGCCGCGCTTCCTGCTGGGCGAGGAGGGCGCGACGGCGCTTTCGCGCACGCAGGAGGATTACACCTCGCCCGCCGACGTGCGCGCCTACCGCCCGGGCGACGCCATGAAACGCGTGCACTGGAAGCTGTCCTCACGAAGGCGCGAATTGATCGTGCGCCAGTTCGAAACGCCCGCGCCGCCCGATACGCTGATATTGCTCGATACCGCCGTGCCCGCGGGCGCGGAAAAGGGGAGCGAGCGCGGGTACGCGCTGCGCGACGCGCTGTGCGAAACGGCGGTCGCCATCGCGCAATTGCAGACGGCGGACGGCAGTCCCGTGCGCCTGCCGCTCTACGGCGAAAACGCCGTCGAATACACGTCGGACACCGAAGGCAGCCTGACGCTGCTCAAGCAGATGCTCGCGCGGCAGACCTTTACGGGGCGCGAGGATTTTTCGCGCGTGCTCAATCTGGAATTGCGCCGGATGCGGCGCACCGGCGCGACGATCATCATCACCACGCGACTGTCCGCCGCCGTCGTGGACGCCGTTTCCTCCATCCGCCGCATGGGGCCCAGCGCGCGGCTGTATCTGGCGACCTACGCGCCCGAGGCGGAGGAATACCTGCCCTTCGTGTCGAGCCTGCAGCATCATTTGGTGGAGGTGTGCTATGTCACGCCCGCGTAACGGCGGGAAAGCGCTCCCCGTCCGGGACGCGCTGATTTCCCTGTTCACCGTCACGCTCCTGTCCTCGGGCGCGGCGCTTTGCCTGTGCGCGGGGCTGCTGAACAAACGCGGCGCGGCGCTGCCCGTGATCCTTTTGTGCGCCGGCACGGCGCTCGCCTGCGCGCTGTACGGCGCGTTCATCCGCGCGCGCTGCCGCTTCGCCCTGCGCGCGGCGCTGTGGGCGGCGATCGGCGTCTTTTTCGCCGCGTGGGGCGCGGCGGGCGGCGGGCCCGTCCATGAGCTCATCCAGATCGCGCGCGCGCTCGTGATCGCCGTCACGGGCGACGGCGGGGCGATGGCGGTGTACGCGGCGCGCGCGCGCGTCGTGCTTTGCGTCGCCGTCACGCTGCTCATGCACTACTTCGCCGCCGACGGGGAGTTCACGCCGGCGGCCGTGCTGTTCCTGATGATGACGGTGCCGGTCTGCGCGTCGTTTGACCGCGATACGGCGCTGCGCCTGCTGCCCGGCGTCGCGGGGCTGATGCTCCTGCTCGGCTCGCGCGGCGGGCGTCGCGCGGCGGCGGCAGTCGTCGCTTCAGCGCTCGCGCTGGCCGGGCTGCTGCTCCTGCCGCCGGGCGGCACGACGGTCAAGCCGCTCGCCGACGCCGCTTCCGACCTGCGCGAGTTCGTCGAGGATTACCTGATGTACGACGACGTGCGCACGTCCTTCACGCTTGAGAGCGACGGCTATCTGCCGCTCTCGTCGCGGCTGGGCGGCGCGGCCAGCCCGAGCGACCGCTCGGTGATGGAGGTGACCACCGACCGCGCGGTGCGTCTGCGCGCCACGGCGCAGGACATGTACTCGGGCGCGATGTGGTACGATACGCTGTCGAGCCGCCGCTATCTGTACGTTTCCCCGTCCTTTGCCTCGCTGCGCGACGCGCTGTTCGACGTATCGCTGCCGCGCGCCTACGCGGGCGCGCCGGCGGAGGCGACGGTCAAAATCCATATGCTCACCGACGCGACGACAACGCTGTACGCGCCGCAGCGCGCGCGCGGCATCGAGGTCGCGGGCGACCGCATGGTATTGTACTACAACACCGCCTCCGAATTGTTCCTGACGCGCGATCTCGCCGTCGGCGACGAATACACGGTGCGCTATCTGCCCTTCCGCGTCGGCGACGACAATACCGAGGCGCTGATCGCCGCCGCCGCGAACGCCGCGGACGCGCATTACGCCGAGGTCGCCGCGCAGTACCTCGCCGTCCCCGACTATATGCAGGACGAGGTGCGCGCGCTCGTCGCCGAAGCCGTCGGGGAGAGCGCGACGCCGTATGACGCCGCGACGCGCATCGAGCGCTTCCTTTCGGACAACTACCGTTATGATCTGAACGCCTCCGCGCCGCCCGACAACGTGGACTTTCTGACATGGTTCCTGCTGGGCGAGGAAAAGGCGGGCTACTGCACCTATTTCGCCACGGCGATGACGATGATGTGCCGCATGGCGGGGCTGCCCGCCCGGTATGTGACGGGCTATCTCGTGCCGCCCGACGAAAGCGGTGTGACGCTGGTCACGGGCCGGAACGCGCACGCGTGGACGGAGGTTTATCTGAACGGTTTCGGCTGGCTGGCGTTCGACGCCACGCCCGATCATCAGGATGATCGCGGCGACAGCCCGAATACGCCGCCCTCGGGCGACCCGCCCGCTTCCTCGCCGTCCCCGACGCCGTCGCCTTCGCCCGAGCCGTCCGCCGCGCC
>CAYWOS010000036.1:0-20718 GCA_964459985.1 uncultured Oscillospiraceae bacterium | reverse complement strand
CGCCTTCGCCCGAGCCGTCCGCCGCGCCGCCCGACGCGCCCACGCCCTCGCCCGAGCCGAACGCGCCGCCCGAATCGCCCGTCGATCCCAACAGGCGCGATTTCCCGTGGCTGTGGCTGCTTTTGCCTCTTCTGGCGGCGCTGGCCGTGCTGCGCTGGCTCCTGACCGAGCCGACGCGCCGCGCCGCGCGCCGACCCGCCGACGCCGCGATCATCTACTACGCCGCCGTGTGCGACACGCTCGCCGCCCGCCGCCTGCGCAGGCTGCCCGACGAAACGATGCTCGAGTTCGCCGCGCGCGCCGAAACCGTCGGCATGCCCCTGCCCTTCCGGCCGCTCGCCGCCGCCGCATCCTCGGTGGTGTACGGGCGCGCGCCGCGCTTCACCGCCGAACAGGCGGAGGCGTTCAAAACGCTCTATATCGCCTGCCGAAGCGGGCTCAACCCCTTCGCGCGCGCCGCCGCCGCCGTCAAACGCATGGCGGCCTTCGGCGCGCCCGCCTTCCTGCGCCGCGTCCGCGAGCGGCTGTCGGCCGGCAGAAAACGGCATTAGTTTTTCAAATTTGTTACAATAATATGAAGAATTTCCTTGACATCATTCGGTAAACGACGTACAATAAACCGACACAGAGGGTATTGTGGAGGTTTATTGGTATGCGATTTTGCCGCCGCCTGTCCTGCCTCGCGCTGGCGCTCGTCCTGACGCTCGGCGCGCTGCCCGCCGCCCGCGCCGAAAGCTATCCCTTTATCGGCTACACCACCGACAGTCTGCGGCTGCGCGACGGCGCCTCGGCGTCCTCGGGCGTGATTCTGACGATGGCGCGCGGCTCGGCGCTGCTCGTAACGGGCGAAAAGAACGGTTTTTACATCGTCCAGTACGAGGGCAGGAACGGCTACGCCATGAAATCCTATATTACGACGGCGCAGGGCGGCACGGCCGCGCCCGCGTTGCACTCGGCGACCGCGACGCCGATAGCCGCGGGCGGCTACGCCGTATGGTACAGCGGCATGAGCGGCACGGCCGTGCGCGCCATTCAGGAGGCGCTGACCGAACTTAAATTTTACGCCGGCAGGATCGACGGTCAATTCGGCGCGGGGACGGCGAGCGCCGTCGCCGCTTTCCAGACGCGCAACGGGCTGCCCGCCAACGGCGTCGCCGACGCCGCGACGCAGGCGCTCCTGTTCGAAGGCAAGCCCGTGAACGCGCTGGGCAAGACGGCCGAGGTATCGACGCTGCCGCCTCTCGAAGGCGTGACGGCAAAGCAGGGCGACGCGGGCGAGCTGGTCGAAAGGATTCAGTCGCGCCTGCGCGAGATGTCCTATTATACGGGCGCCATCGACGGCAAATACGGGAGCGGCACGGCGGACGCCGTCCGGCGCTTCCAGCGCGCCATCGGGATCACCGCCGACGGCGCGGCGAACGAATTGACGCAAAAGGCGCTTTTCGCCGCCTCCGTCACCGCCGCGCCCACCGTTCCCGTCACCGCCGCGCCCACCGCGAAGCCCGCGTCGAGCGGCGCGTACCCCTACGCGACCACCACGACGGTCACGGTCAACATGCGCAAGGGACGCTCGGCGTCCGCCGCCTACATCCAGTCGGTGCCCAAGGGCGCGTCGATCACCGTGGAATCGATGAGCGGCGAGTATGTGTACGCGACGTACAAGGGGAAATCGGGCTATCTCAACATCGCCTACGTCCAAATTCCGCTTGAGTATCTGGGCGGAAGCACGCTCGCGCAGGACGCCGACGCGCACAGGGATTACGCTGCCGTCGCGCTGTATTCGACGGGCGCGAACGTCAAGGCGCTCGAACAGGCGCTCAAGGAGCTGGGATATTTCACCGGCGTCGCCGATACGACGTGCGCCGCCGACACCGTGACGGCGATCAAGCAGTTCCAGCGCGTCAACTCGCTCGTTCAGGACGGCGTCGCTTCGCCCGAGATCCAGCAGCTGATCTTTGAAAAAGGCGCGAAAAACGCCGCCGGCAAAAAAACGTCCGTCAAAACGGTGCCCGACGTCGACGGCTTCTCCATGAAGCTCAACGCCACGGGCGACCGCGTGACCGCTCTGCAGCAAATGCTCAAAACCATGGGATATTATAACGCCCTCCCGAACGGCGTGTTCGACCGCGACACCTATCAGGCGGTGCGCGCCTTCCAGAAGGCCAAGGGACTGACGGTGGACGGCGTCGCCGGGCCCAAGACGCTCGCCGTTTTGTATCTTTTGTCCGCCACGCCCACGCCCGCGCCCGTCATCTATCTGACGCCCACGCCCGCGCCCGCGCCCACGCCGCTCACCGCCGCCAACGTCATCGTCATGCAGAACGGCACGCGCGGCGTCGCCGTGACCGAATTGCAAAACCGCCTGATGACGCTGGGCTATTACGCGGTCATTCCCGACGGCGTGTACGACGCGAACGATATCGCCGCCGTCAGGGAATTCCAAAAACGAAACGGCCTGAAGGCCGACGGCATCGCCGGGCTGCAGACGCAGCTATTGCTGTACAGCGACCTCGCCGTGCCGTACGCGACGGCGACGCCCGCCGCGCAGAACACCGCGCCGACGGCGACGGCGACGCCCGCGATCACGCAAACGCTGCGCGAGGGCGATACGGGCGAATCGGTGCGCGCCATGCAGGCGCGGCTTTCGCAGCTCGGCTACCTGACCGGGGCGGTCGACGGCATTTACGGCGGCGGCACGGCCGGCGCCGTCAAGCGCTTCCAGTCGGCGAGCCGGCTTTCGGTGGACGGCGTCGCCGGTCCCGAAACGCTGCGCGCGCTGTACGGCGTTTCCGCCTCGCCCGCGCAGACCGCCAACCCCGCGGCGACGCCCGCGATTGCGGCCGCGACGCTGCTCAAGGTCGGTGATCGCGGCGACGAGGTGCGCGCCATGCAGCAAACGCTCGTCGCGCTGAACTATCTGAAATCGGCGGACGGCATTTACGGCATCAACACCTACAACGCCGTACGGAATTTCCAGTCGCGCAACGGCCTGACCAGCGATGGCATCGCGGGCAAAATGACGCTGACGCGGCTGTATTCCCAGAACGCCATCGGCGCCGAAACGGTCGCGACGACGCCGACCGTGACGCCGGGCGGGAGCGGAGTCGTCGGCTTCACCGCGCCCAAGGCGTCCGAGGTGCGCTACGCCAACTGGTTCTCCGAGATCCGCGCGCGCGCGCGCTCGATGCCCGACGTGATCATATACGACCCCGTTTCGGGGCTGCGCTATAACCTGCACATGTTCTCCTTCGGCAAGCACGCCGACTGCGAGCCGCCCACGGCGGCGGACACCGAAATCATGTACCGCGTGTGCGGCGAAAACAAATGGACGGCGAAATTCGTCTGGGTCATATTCTCCGACGGGCGCGTCTACATCGCCTCGACGCACAGCCACGGGCACGAGGTCGATCACACGAGCGGCAACAACCTGACCGGTCATGTCTGCCTGCACTTCCCGCGCATCATGGAGGAAGCCGAGGCGACCGGCCCCTACGCCGTCAGCCATCAGAAGGCGATCCTGCTCGGCTGGGAGATCACGCAGGCGATGATCGGGCGGTAAGGGAGGCGCGATGAACGCATACCTCGCCGTCGATATCGGCGCGTCGAGCGGCAGGCTCGTCGAGGGACATCTTGAAAACGGCGTCCTCGCGCTCCGCGAAATTCACCGCTTCCGCAACGGCGCGCGGATGAAAAACGGGCGGCTCTGCTGGGATGTCGACGCGCTGTTTCGCGAGATCGTGAACGGCCTGACCGCGTGCGGCGACATGGGCGTCAGGCCCGTGTCGGTCGGCGTGGACACATGGGGCGTCGATTACGCGCTGATCGACCGGGACGGCGCGCGCGTGGGCGATACCATCGCCTACCGCGACGGACGCACGGCGGGCATCCCGGACAAACTCGACGACGCCATGCTGTACGCGCGCACGGGCATTCGGCGTCAGCCCTACAACACCGTCTATCAGCTCCTGTCGGACGATCGCCTCGCGCGCGCCGACAAAATGCTGCTCATGCCCGATTACCTGCACTACCTGCTCACCGGGCGCGCCGTCTGCGAATACACGATCGCCACCACCACGGCGCTGGTCGGCGCGCTGTCGCGCGAGTGGGACTTCGATTTGATTGATCGGCTGCGCCTGCCAAGACGCCTGTTTTGCAGTCTGCATCAGCCCGGGACGGCGGCGGGCGCGCTCAAGCGCGGCGTCGCCGAACGCTGCGGCTTCCAAACGACCGTCGTGCTGCCGCCGGCGCACGATACCGCCGCCGCCGTGCTGGGCGCGCCCATCGGGCAGGACGATATCTTCCTGTCGAGCGGCACGTGGAGCCTGATCGGCGCCGAAATGCCCGCGCCCATCCTGACGGACGGCGCGCGCCTCGCCGGTATGACCAACGAAGGCGGCGTCGGGAATACCTGCCGCTTCCTCAAAAACATCGCCGGCATGTGGATATTCGAGCGCCTGCGCGACGAAACGCCGGGCAAGCCCGGCTACGGGGAGATCGCGGCGCTGTCGCGCGCGAACGCCGGCTTTGCCGGGCGCGTCGACGTGAACGCGCCCGAGTTCCTCGCGCCGGTCAATATGAAAGACGCGCTGACCGCGCATTTGACGGCGCACGATCAGCCGATTCCGCAAAGCGTAGGCGAATGGTTCGCCTGCGTGCAGCATTCGCTCGCCGACAGCTACGCGCGCGCGGCGCGCGATATCGAGCGATTGTGCGGCAAAACATTTTCGAGCGTCGCCGTGGTCGGCGGCGGCAGCCGCAACGCACCGCTCAACGAATGGACGGCGCGCGCGTGCGGAAAACCCGTGCTCGCCGGTCCCGCCGAGGGCACAGCGCTGGGCAATCTGCTCATGCAAATGCTCGCCTCGGGCGAGATCGCTTCCGTCCGGCAGGCGCGCGGCCTCGTTTCGGCGTCGTTCGCGCGCGAACGCTACGAATAAGGAGAGAAAATGATGTCGTCGCTGAACGATCTTGATTTCATGAAGAGCTTCGCGCGGATGTGCGGGGACGGCTGGCTGCAGGGCTGGCACGAGCGCAACGGCGGCAACATGAGCTACCGCATGACAAAAGAGGAGGCGGAGGCGGCCGCGCCGCTCCTTGACGACGGCGCGCCGTGGCGGGCGTCGGGCATCGCCGCGCCCGAGGTCGCGGGCGAGCTGTTCGCCGTCACCGGCACGGGCAAATATTTCAGGAATATCGCGCCCGCGCCCGATCAAAACGTCTGCATCGTCGAAATCGGCGCGCGGGGCGAAAGCTGGCGCGTCGTCAAGGGGCGCGAGGCGGGCGTCGAGCCGACCAGCGAATGGCCCACGCACATGGCCTGCCACGCCATCCGCAAGCGGGCAACAGGCGGGCGCGACCGCGTGATTTATCACGCGCACCCGACAAACATCGTCGCCATGACCTTCGTGCTGCCCGTCACGGCGCGCGACATCACCCGCGCGCTGTGGCAGAGCGAAACCGAGTGCGCCGTGGTGTTCCCGGGCGGCGTAGGCGCCGTCGAATGGATGGTGCCGGGCGGCGACGAGATCGCCGCGCGCACCGCCGCGCTCATGCACGAGTACAGCGCCGTCGTCTGGGCGCGGCACGGGCTGTTCGCGACCGGCGCGGACTTCGACGAAG
Source organism: uncultured Oscillospiraceae bacterium (assembly GCA_964459985.1). GTDB lineage: Bacteria > Bacillota > Clostridia > Christensenellales > Aristaeellaceae > CAYWOS01. Next base: position 15,099 of record CAYWOS010000036.1, on the reverse strand, counting down.
CGTTTGGGCTGATGCACACCATTGAAAAGGCGGCGGAAATCTACATGTGCGCGCTGCACACCGGAATGCCCTTTCTCGATACCATTCCGGACGAGGGCATCCGCGCCATCAACCGCAAATACGGCGGTAAGCTGCGCGAGGAATTCCTCGATTGATTCCTTACTGGCTGCCGATCATCAATTCGGCGGTCAGGTCGGACAGTCCGCCCCTGATCTCGACGGGATAGGCGCGCCCGAAAACGGGCGACAACTGAATCGGTGCTCCGGCGGCGACGAGATCGCCGCTTTTTTGTTCAAGATAGATCCGCGCCGTGAAGGACGGGGAATCGGCAAGCCCCTCGAAATCGGAAAGCAGGAAATCAAACGCGAGCGTCTCGCCGCGCTTGAAGGGCGAGCCGTCGGCGTTCATCACGCCGCTTTCGCCCGCCGCGCCGTCGACGGTATACTCGACGCGCACGCCGTAGGTCTCGACGTCGGTACGCAAGGTCACGTTCAGGAGAAAGGCCTGCCGCGCTTTGCCAAGCTCGCCGTAGATCCGCGCGGCGTGCAGTTGTTCCGCGTTCAAATTCAGCCCGAGCGGATCGGTAAACAGCGTTCCCTTGTCGCCGAATCGCACGGCCAGCTCGCTTTTGAGCGTTTCGTCGTCGGTTTGCGCGAACACGCGGGCGACGGCGTCGGCGGCGCAGGGCGCGTCATACGAGAACGCTTCGTAATCAAACTCGTCCAGCTCGCCGCGCAGGAAGGCGTCGGCGTTGTAGTCGGCGCTTAACTTCGCCGGGTTCAGGGCGCACAGCGCGATCAAGGACACGCACAGCGTCAGCGCCGATACCTTGAACACCTTCACGCCCGCGCGCCACTGGGCGATGCAAATCATCAGGAAAGCGACCGCCAGCACCAGCATGAACCACGAGGTCGTCACGCGCAGCGGCGTCAGCCCGTACTCGCCGACATACAGCGCCATTTTGAGGATCGCCGAGGCGGTCAGAAGCAGCGTGCAGACGGAGAGCAGCGAGATCATCGCGCGCAAAACCGTCCGGCGCTCGTCGGTCAGGCAGTCGGCGATCAGCACCACGCCGAAATTGATGCCGCAGACGACGCAAAGCTGGAAAAAGCCGCTCCGCGCGTAATCGCTGTACGAAAATCCGCCCTCCGTCTCCGCGCCGCGCGCGACCGCCGCGATGCTCGTCGCCTGCGCCGCGAAAAAGGCGACGTACACGGCGCACAGCAGCGCGATCACCACGCAGGGAACGACGTACGGGATAAAACGCTGCGGCGGCCGCGTCTGCGCCGCGCGCGTTTTATCGCGAGCGACGCGCAGCCACTGCGACAGGAGCAGAATCGCGGCAAACGCCGTCAGAAAAACGCGGAACAGCGTATCGCCGAGGCTGACGGTGAACCATTTCGTCACGCCCTCGACGGCGCCGGCGAAGGCGGGATCGACGCCCGAGAGCAGCGAGATCACAATGATCAGCAGCGGCAGCGCGATCACCAGGCCGATCAGCACAAACGGCGCGTTCTTCCTGCCGCGCATGCCGCCCGTCATGCCGCGCACCGTATCGCCGATCCCGCCGAGCGGCGCGGCGAACAGGGCATGCAGCGCGTCGCGGACGGCGGAGGGCGCAAGCGTTTCGGCGGTCAGCGTGCCGCTCGCCGCGCACAGCCAATAGCCGTACAGCGCGACGAGCAGGGGAAAGCGGAGCAGGAACAGGCCGCCGAGCGCGCCGTTGATCGAATACAGCCCCGCCGCCGCGACGGTGAGCGCCAGATAGACATAGCTCAAGCGGCTCGGCCGGCTGCCCGCCGCGCGGAGATAAACAAGGCTGACGGCGATCAAAAGCAGCGTGAACGCCGTCACGCCGAAGCCGAAACCGCTCCCGAACACCGTGCTTTGCAGCCCGAAAAAGGCGACGGCAATCGCGGCGAGCGCCAGCCCCCATTCCGTTTTCGTGAAGGCGGCCGCCGGCGCGGCCATATCCTTGCGCGCGGTCGTTTCCTTTTGCGCGGCGTTGTCCGCCCGTTCGCCCGCCTCACGCGCGGCGTCCGGCGCGGCCATATCCTTTTGCGCGATAGTTTCCTTTTGCGCGGCGTTGTCCGCCTCGCGACGTTCGATGTCCGACATGCGAAAGCCTCCTTACAGCCCGATACGCGCAATATACCACACGTCTGCCCGAATGTCAACAAAAATTTATCGTTAATCGATAAATACATCTTGACAAACGATGGCGGCATGATACAATATAATCGAAGAAACGGGAGGAGGGACAGAGATGCGCAAATCGGGCGTCGTCCTGCCGCTCAAGGCGCTTGTGATCGCCTGCGGCGCGGTGTTCGCGCTGGCGGCGGTATTCCTCGTGCCGTACGCCGGGCGGCTCGTGGCGGGGACGTTTTCCTATCAGATCGGCGCGGGCGCGTGCGCGGCGTACCTGTATCTGACGATGATTCCCGCCGCGCTGGCGCTGATCGACGGATGGAACATCTTCGGCGATATCGGGCGCGACCAATCCTTTTCGCGCGAAAACGCGGCGCGGCTCGGCCGCATATCGCTGTACGCCGCCGTCGATACCGTTCTGTACGGCGCGCTGTGCGCGGGGGCGTACGCGTTTGGCTATCGCGCCGGCGGGATCGCCGTCGTCAACTACACGGCGTTCATCACGCTGATTATCACGTTCTTCGGCGTACTGCTCACGGTGGTCGTCCGCGCGCTGTCGGCGCTCGTGCTCGACGCCGCGCGCCTCAAGGACGAGAACGATCTGACGGTGTAGCGCGATGATGATTATCAACATTGACGTCATGCTCGCCAAGCGAAAAATGAGCGTGGGCGAGCTCGCGAGCCGCGTGGGCATCACGATGGCGAACCTGTCCATCCTCAAGAACGGCAAAGCGAAAGCCGTGCGCTTCTCGACGCTGGAAAAGCTCTGCGAGGCGCTCGACTGCCAGCCGGGCGATCTGTTTGAATACAAAAACCCGTAAGCCCGCGCGGAGGAAACGCCGTCGCGGGCAAAAGGGACCATATTACGTATGTTTCCCAATGTACGCGGCATGATACGCCGCCGCCAGTCCGCAGCCGCCCAACAGGTTGCCCAGCGTCACCGGAACGAGATTGCGCAGCGCGCCCGCGACGCCGCCCGACGCCCCGTTCATCAGCGCGGCGGGCAGGCAAAACATGTTGGCGACCGAGTGCTCGAAACCGCACAGCACGAACAGCATGATGGGGAAAAACGCCGAGAGCAGCTTGCCCGCCGTATCCTCCGCGCCCGTCGCCATCCACACGCTGCCGCACACCAGCACGTTGCACAATACGCCGCGCGCCAGCGCCGGAAAGAAAGGCAGCGCCATTTTCGCCTCGCCCGCGGCCGCCGCCGCCCGGCCCAGCGCGCCGTCAAAGAGCGAATACAGCCCCGAGAACGCCGCCAGCGCCGCGATCAGCAGCGCGCCGAGCAGATTGCCGGCGTAGACGAGCGCCCAGTTGCGCAGCAGCCGCCCGACCGCGATCCGTCCGTTCAGCGCAGGCAGCGTCATCAGGCAGTTGCCCGTGAACAATTCCGCGCCGCCGCAGAGAACCAGCATCAGCCCCACCGGGAACACGCACGCGCCGACCAGCCGCGCGGCGGAGGCGTTCCCGATCATGCACTGCGCCACCGACGCGCCCAAAGCGCCCAGCGCGACGTACGCGCCCGCCAGCACCGCGAGCGTCAGCAGCCTGCCCACGGGCAGCGCCGCCTTGGTTTTTCCGCTTTCGATCACGGCAAGCGCGATATCGCGCGGCGATTTGCTCATCCCGCCGTCCTCCTTTGTGCTCACGCGTCCATTATACAGGCTCCCGCGCCATTTGACAACGGCGAGATTCGTGTTATGATAAGCATGTCACCGCGCCGGTATTCAACGCGCGGGCGCGGGGACGGGATTTCCTGCCGCGCGGCGGCCGGCCGCCGATCAACGCGCAACGGGAGGGGAAAATGCCCAATCTGTTCGATTATCTTCAGTGGCGCGGCGATCTGCCCGTGGCGGACGTGCCGCTTTGCGAGATCGACTATCTGTTGTTCGCCGAGATCGCCTACGTCGCCTTCGGCGACCTTGTTCCGCGCGACCGCGCGACGATCGGCGAGGCGGCGCGCGCGCTGCTTAAGGCCGATCCCGACGCGCAAATGATCGAACAGACGCCCTATCTGTGGAAGGACAACCGCGCGATGCTCGCCGGGATCGCCGAAAGCGGGCGGTTTTCGGATATCGTGATGACGAACCGGACGGACGAGTGGACAAGCGACATGCAGTTCGCCGCCGTCACCTTTCTCCCCGGCGACGGGAGCGCCGTCGTCGCCTTTCGCGGAACCGACGCCACGCTGGTCGGCTGGGAGGAGGATTTCCTGATGGCGCTCGACGAACCGGTGCCGGCGCAGAAGCGCGCGGTGGCGTATCTTCGGGAGATCGCCGCTCATACGGAGGGCGCGATCGACGTCGTGGGGCACTCCAAGGGCGGCAATCTCGCCATCTACGCGGCGGCGTTCTGCGGCGACGCGCAATCGCGCGTGCGCTCCATCTGCAATTTCGACGGCCCGGGCTTCCCGTACAGCCTGATCGACACCGACGGCTATCGCGCGGTGCGCGGGCGTCTGCGCGTGTACCAGCCGCAGGGCTCGGTGATCGGGCAGCTGCTCGAGCACGAAAAGGCGTACGCCACCGTGCAGGCGAAATCAATCGGTCTGCTCCAGCACAACGCCTTCAACTGGCAGCTTTCGGGCAGGGAATTCATCCGCGCCGAGCGCCTCACGCAGATAAGCAGCTATGTCGGCGACGTCGTGCACGACTGGCTGGAGGGGCTGAACAACGAGCAGCGCGCCGAGTTCGTCCGCGCGCTGTTCTCCGTCGTCCGCGCGCTGGACGTCGATTCGTTCGGCGATATCAGTCCGCGGCTGATCACCAAACTGCCCGCCATCATATCGCGCATGATTTCCATCCCCAACGAGCAAAAGCTCGGGCTTTTGACATCGCTGCTCAAGCTGGGCGGCACGGCGGTCACGACGCTGGCGCAGCCGCTTCTGGACCGCCTGAACGGGCAGGACGGCAATCAGGCGGACGCGTAACCAATCCCGCGCAATCGGATCACAGGAGGCAAGGCGCGACATGGAAAACAAAGGAATCGTCAGCGTGATCATGCCGGTGTACAACGCCGAAAAGACGGTCGCGCGCGCGATGGACAGCCTGCTTTCGCAGTCTTATCCGTATCTCGAAATATGGGCGGTGAACGACGGTAGCCGGGACGGCAGCCGCGCGCTGCTGGAAGCGTATGCCGCGCGCGACGCGCGCGTGCGCGTCCTGTCGCAGCAAAACGCCGGCCCCGCCGCCGCGCGCAACGCCGCGCTCGAAGCCTGTACGGGCGAGTACATCGCCTTTGCCGACAGCGACGACACCGTCGAGCCGGACGCGTATGAGCGCATGGTCGACGCCATCGCGGTTTGCGATCTGGTGATCGGCCGATACTATTTCGTGTTCGGCGGCACGTCCGTGCGCGGGCTGATCCCGGAAAACAGGCGGCTCGACCGCGCCGAATTCCTCGCCGAGCTGCTCAAGCAGCCGGGCAGCTTCTATTACAGCGCGCTGTGGAACAAACTGTACCGCGCGGACATCGTGCGCTCGCTCGGGCTTACGTTCGACAAATTTTTCTCGTGGGGCGAGGATTTCGCCTTCAACGCGCAGTACGACCGCGCCGTGCGCGCCGCCGCCGTGCTGGAAGCGCCGGTGTACCGCTACTATAAAACGGTCACGGGCGTCAGCATTCGCTCGCTCATGCGCCCGGCGCACGGCTTCGCCATCAAAAACCGCCTGTACCGCCTGTTCCGCCGCATTTACGAGGAGGAAGGGCTGTACGAGGGAAAAATCAAGCGCGACGTGGACAAATACATCTACAATATCACGATATCGGAGTGAACGCTATGGACGAAGGCACCTCGATCTTTCTCATGCTGATCGCGCTGGCGCTGGGACTGGCGGCGCAGGCGTACGTCAAATCGACCTACGCGAAGTACGGCAAAGTCGCCGCGCGCTGCGGGATACCGGCGAGCGCCGCGATTCAAAAGCTCATGCGCGACAAAGGGCTTTCCGTGCAGGTAACGCGCGTGCCCGGCACGCTGACCGATCATTACGACCCGCGCAGCAATACGCTGGCGCTGTCCGAGGGCGTGTACGATCAGTCGAGCGTCGCGGCGCTGGGCATCGCGGCGCACGAAATGGGGCACGCGCTGCAAAAGGCGGAAAACTATCCCTTCCTCGCCCTGCGCACGGCGATGGTGCCGGTGGTCAATTTCGGCTCCAAGCTCGCCTGGCCGATCTTCCTGATCGGCATTCTCGCCTCGTGGCAGCCGCTTTTGTACGCCGGCATCGCGCTGTTCGCGCTGGTGGTGCTCTTTACGCTGGTCACGCTGCCCGTCGAGTTCGACGCCAGCCGCCGCGCCGTCGCGCTGCTGTCCGAAGGCGGCGTTGTGACGGGCGGGGAGGAAAGGGGCGTCCGCGCCATGCTGCGCGCCGCCGCGCTGACGTATGTGGCGTCCTTCGTGTCGGCGGCCGTCCAATTACTGCGTCTGCTCGCCATCGCGAACAGCTCGCGCCGCAGGCGGTAACCATGACGACGACGAACGAAATCCTGCCCAGCGACGCGCGCGACAACGAAGACATCCACCAACGGCTCAGACGCCATAACCGCCTGTTCATGCGCGATATCGTCGATTACAGCTTCCATATTGAGGAAAATGGCGCGATCGTCGCCGGTATTGTGGCGGCGGGCACGATGGACACGCTCGAAATCGAGTTTCTGTTCGTGGACGAGGCGCATCGCGGGCGCGGACTGGGCGGAAAGCTGCTTAGATACGTCGAAGACCGCGCGCGCGCGGCGGGGCTCAAGCGCGCGCTGCTCAACACGTACAGCTTTCAGGCGCCCGATTTCTATCTGAAAAAAGGGTATGCGCGGCTCTTCCGGATCGACCCGTGCTTCGGCGAGTATTCGCAGGATTACTACATGAAAACGCTGTGAAATCATACGAAAAAGCCGCCGCTTGATGATGCGGTGGTTTTTTGATCGCTTCAATCAGAATTCCATTTTCTTTTCGATGTACGCGCGCAGCCCGGTCACGGGAATGCGTTCCTGCGTCATGGTGTCGCGGTCGCGCACCGTGACCGTGCCGTCCTGCTCGGTGTCGAAGTCGACGGTGACGCAGATCGGCGTGCCGATCTCGTCCTGACGGCGGTAGCGCTTGCCGATGGAGCCGGTCTCGTCGTACTCGATGTTGAAGTATTTCGCCAGATCCTGATAGATTTCCGTCGCCAACGCGCCCAGTTTGTTCTTCTGGAGCGGCAGCACCGCCGCCTTGTACGGCGCGAGCGCGGGATGCAGATGCAAAACGACGCGCGTGTCGTTCTCGAGCTGCTCCTCCTCGTAAGCGTCGCACAGGAACGCCAGCGCCAGCCTGTCCGCGCCCATCGACGGCTCGATGACATAGGGGATATACTTTTCGTTCGTCACGGGATCGAGGTATTCCATCGATTCGCCGCTCGCCGTCTGATGCGCCTTCAGGTCGAAATCGGTGCGGTCGGCAATGCCGAACAATTCGCCCCAGCCGAAGGGGAACAGGTACTCGTAATCGGTCGTCGCCTTGGAATAGTGCGCCAGCTCTTCCTTTTTGTGGTCGCGCAGGCGGACGTTTTCGGGCCTGACGCCCAGCGAATACAGCCATTGTCCGCAGTAGCCGCGCCAGTAGTCGAACCATTCGAGATCCTCGCCCGGCTTGCAGAAGAATTCCAGCTCCATCTGCTCAAACTCGCGGATGCGGAAGATGAAGTTGCCCGGCGTGATCTCGTTGCGGAAGGATTTGCCGATCTGGCACACGCCCATGGGGAGCTTGCGGCGCGTGGTGCGCACGACGTTCTTAAAATTGCAGAAGATGCCCTGCGCCGTTTCGGGGCGGAGGTAGATTTCATTGGCGCTGTCCTCGGTGACGCCCTGATGCGTTTTGAACATCATGTTGAACTTGCGGATGCCGGTGAAATCGTGCTTGCCGCAGGTGGGGCAGGGAATCTGATGATCGGCGATATACTGCTCGAGCCGTTCGTTCGTCCAGCCGTCCGCCTGCACTTCCTCGCCCTTTTGGGCGCAGTAGTCCTCGATCAGCTTGTCGGCGCGGAAGCGCGCCTTGCACGCCTTGCAGTCCATGAGCGGATCGTTGAAATTCCCGACGTGGCCGCTCGCCACCCAGACCTGACGGTTCATGAGAATGGCGCAGTCCAGCCCGACGTTCGTTTTGCTCTCCTGAACGAACTTCTTCCACCACGCCTTTTTGACGTTGTTTTTGAACTCGACGCCCAGCGGCCCGTAATCCCACGTGTTGGCCAGCCCGCCGTAGATTTCGCTCCCCGCGAACACGAAGCCGCGCACCTTGCACAGCGCGGTCAGTTTATCCATGGTCAGCTTTTCCGGCATTCCGCATACCCCCCCTCCAATAAACCGCCTCATCATAGCCGAAATCCCTTGATTTGTCAAGGAAAACGACGCTCCGCGCGTCCGTTCATCCTTGATGCAGCGGAAGCTCCACGATGAACGTCGTGCCCTTGCCCTCCTCGCTCTCGACGCTGATGGCGCCGCCGTGGAGCAGGACGAGCTGATGCACGATGGACAGCCCGAGGCCGGTGCCGCCGGTATCGCGGCTGCGCGCCTTGTCGACGCGGTAAAAACGATCGAACACATGCGGTAAATGCTCCTTGGGGATGCCCGGGCCGTTGTCCGAGACCGTCAGGCGCGCGTCGCGCCCCACGCGCTGCAAGGTCACGCGGATCTGCCCGCCGACCTGCGTGTACTTGACGGCGTTTTCCATGATGTTGTAGATGACCTGCGTGAGCTTGCCCTTGTCGGCATACATATCGCAGGCGTCGGGCAGCGACAGCGACAGCGTCTGCTCGCGCTTGTCGGCGATAGGTTTCAGGCGGTGCTCGGTTTCCTTGACGAGCGCGGCGATCGACAGGTTTTCGCGCGTCAGGCGGACGTTTTCGGAATCCATCTGCACCAGCGTCAGCAAATCGGACACGATGGCGGTCAGGCGGTCGATTTCCTTATTGATATCGGTCAGAAACTCGGTACGCAGGGCTTTGTCCATATCGGGCTGATAGATCAGCGACTCGATCATGATTTTCATGGTGGCGAGCGGCGTTTTCAATTCGTGGCTGGCGTTGGAGACGAACTGGTTGCGCGACTGATCGAGCGAGGCCAGTTTATCGCTCATCGAGTTGAAGGCGACGGCCAATTGCTTGAGCTCCGACGACCCGCGCGGCTTGACGCGCGAGGAAAAATCGCCCTTCGCCATGCGCTGGATGCCGCGCGTAAGCGAGCCGATGGGGCTGGTGATCACGCGCGAAAAGATCAGCGAGGTGAGCAGCGCCGCGCCGGCGATCAGCAGGAAAATCAGGATCATCTGATCCTGCAATTGATACAGGTTGACCATCATTTCGCTCACGGGCGACACCAGCAGCAAAACGCCGATGATGTCCGACGCCGATACGACGCCCGCCGTGCAGTACCCCACCCAGTCCGAATTGGTGCGCGCGGCGAACAGCAGCTTGGAGGTATCCAGCCGCGCGCCGGTATCGATCTCGTGCACGCCGTAATCGACCGCCTGCCCGCGCACCAATACGCTCGCCACCTCGGGATAGGTCACGCGCACGCCGCTCATTTCGCCGTAGCTGTCGGACTGCACCTTGGCGCTCTTGTCCAGCAGCATCACGCGCCCGCCCATCTCGCCGCCCGCCTCGCGCAGCGCGGCGTAGAGCGCCCCGGCGTCCTTGGCGGCGACGAGCGGCGCGACGCGCGCGGCGAGCGCCTCCATGCCGGCGCGCTCGGTGCGGATGCGCTGCTCAAACAAATAATCGCCTACCATGCCGGAAAGCGTGGACGCCATCACATAGAACGACAGCCCCACGATCAGCAGAAAGGCGAAGAGAATCTTCCAGCGAATGCTGGAGAAGGGATTGTTAATCCTTATCGGTGAAATAGTAGCCCACTCCCCATTTGGTGAAGATGAACTCGGGCTGCGCCGGATCGCGCTCGATCTTTTCCCTCAAGCGGCGGATATGCACGTCCACCGTCCGCGCGTCGCCCATGTAATCGTACTTCCAGACCGTTTCGAGCATGGTTTCGCGGTTGAACACCTTGCCGCGATTGGTGATGAACAATTGCAGAAGATCGAATTCCTTGGCGGTCAGGCGGATCTCCTTGCCGCCCAGCGTCACCGAGCGGTTGACGGTGTTGACCTCCATATCATGCACGCGGATGACCTTTTTATCCTCGCCCATGCCGGGCGCGGAAGCGCGGCGCAGGATGGTTTTGATGCGCGCCTTGACCTCGAGGATGTTGAAGGGCTTGGTCATGTAATCGTCCGCGCCGTACTCCAGCCCCAGAATCTTGTCCATATCGTCGCCCTTGGCGGTCAGCATGAGGATGGGCACGTTGCTCGTCTCGCGGATGCGCTGGCACACCTGAATGCCGTCGAGCTTGGGCAGCATGACGTCCAGCAGCACCAGATCGACGTTGTTCTCGAAAAACACGCGAAGCGCTTCCTCGCCGTCGGCGGCGGTGAGGATTTCGTAGCCCTCCTGCTCAAGGGTATATCGAAGTCCCTTCAGGATCAAAGGCTCGTCATCGACAAGCAGAATGCGCTTTGTCACGGTGTTTCATCCTTCCATGCGTCTATCGAAAGTACGCGGCAGATGCCGTCCTCCTATTTTTACACAAATCGTTACAAAAATCAAGTAATCCGCAATAATTTCTACACATTTCCGATGAAAAAAGTTTTCAAATACCGGGAAAACGTAATGTTTGGCGTGAAGCGGACGGGAAAGCGAGAGTGCGGGGCGGCGGCGCGCGTTTTTCAGACAAGAACGACGGGCGCCTTTCGCGAAAGCGTGGGCGCTTCCCGCGCGGGGCGCGCTTGCCTTGACCGGCCCGCGCGAATATGGTATACTGCTTTACACAGATCGGCATACGGGAGGACAATCCGATGGGGAAATCGCGCTTGCTGTCGTCCAAAAAAGCATGGGATACGCGGAAAACCGTCACGGTGCTGGCGTGCGCCTACGCCGCCTGCGTCGCCGTCCGTTTCCTGCTCGCGCTGGCAAGCAGCGCATATCCGACCATCAACATCGACGAATTCCTGTACACCAATCTGGCGCGCTCCATCGCCATCGGCGAGGGGCTCGTATACCACGGACAACCGGCGGAGTACGCGTTCGTCGTTTATCCGCTTGTTTTGTCGCCCGTCTATCTCCTGTTCGACGAGGGCATTCATCTGTACCGCCTCCTGCAGCTATGGAACATCTGCCTGATCTCCCTGTCGGTGTTTCCGCTTTTCGCGCTGGCGAAGGCGGTCTCGCGCGACGCGAAAACGGCGCTGGCGCTCGCGCTTCTGTCCATGCTCCTGCCGGATTTCATCATCGGTCAAATGCTGTTGAGCGAAGCCATCCTGTACCCCTTGTTTTTCACCCTCGTCTACTGCGCCTATCGGTACTGGACGGAGAGGCGGCTGCGCGATCTCGTGTGGATCGGCGTGCTGGGCGGCCTGATGTATTCGACGAAGCCCGGACAGGTCGTGCCCGCCGCGGCGGCTTTCGCCCTGTGCCTCGTCCTCGCGCTGCGCGAAAAGGACGGCAAAGCGGCGCTGCGCGTGTGCGGCGGCATTGCCTGCGCGCTGGCGGTGATCGGCGCGTTCTATGCGCTTGTCATTTTCGGTTTCGGCTACGAAACCACGCCGTTCTCGCTGTACGACTCGCAATTGACCGTCGATAACGACCTGCATCTGGACGCGTTTTTCAAGTCGCTGCCGCTTTATCTGTACTATTTCATCCTATACACGGGCTATGTGGGCTTTCTGCTGCCGCTGACGGAGTATCCCCGATACGAGCGGGCGCGGAAACGCCTGTACGCCTTCGTCCTGCTGTCGCTTTTCGCCACGATGCTGGGCACCGCATGGGTCGTCAACCGCCCGGAATATGGGACGGACACAATTCACATGCGATACGTCGCCATGTATGTTCCCGTTGTGCTGATTCTGGGGCTGCCGCCGCTCGAAAAGCCCGTCAAAAAGAGGCCGTCGCTTGACACGCCGGAGCAAAAGCGCTTCTGCGGTCTGCCGTGGACGATCTGGGCGGCGCTGCTTGTCGTGCTGCTTTGCACGGTCATCTTCGGATGCGGCGCCGGCATGCGGGAAAATCGGGCGTTCAACTTTAGCTTTTCTTTGTCGATTTTGATGGAGAAAAGCATGCCGCGCGAAAACGAATGGATCGGCGGCGCGATCATCCTGATTTGTCTGGTTCCGATCGTCTGCATGATCAGAAAAGGGACGCTTCGCCGCTCCCTGAAGGCGTATGCGGCGATCCTCGCCCTGCTGATGACGGTCAACGGCGCCGTCGAATATAACAGGCTTCAAAAAGACGTCAACCACGATCTGCCCAAGGCCGCCCAAACCATCATTGAGCATATCGGCGATGACAACGTTGTCCTCGTCTGCACGACGGATTCACGCGGCATCTGGTACTACTCATCTTTAATGTTTCTTGACACAAGCTTCAAGCAAAATGCCTGCTTGATCTCCATCAAAGACTTATTCATCAAATTTCATAATACGGAAGGCGTCTACGCGCCTCTTCTGCCAACGGAAGAAAGAGGCGCGCTTACCCGGCGCATGACGCCCGATACGAATACATTCGTCATGGATGACGCTTCCTTCAGACTGATCGAATTCGCGCCGGACGTCGAGCATGCGGCTTCGGAAGATAATATGCTGCATATCATCCGCTTTACGAAGGGGCAGCGCTTGGCCAAGAGCTCGATGTGCAGCCTGAATTCCTCTGAAATGAGCATGATCACGCAAGACAGCAACGGCGTATTGGAAGTTTATGACGAAGCGCTGCTTTCCGCTCCGCTCACCGTCCGTTTTCATTTACGCGTCAGTCAGGACACGACGTTGAGCTGCCATACGACGAAAGAGATGCAGACCGTCGACATTCATCAAGGCGACGACTGGTACGAAATAACGTTCTCAAGGCCGGAAAAGGGCTTCAACTTTTTCATCGACGAGGGCGAGATCACCATCATCGGCTACGAATTGGTCGGCTCGGACGCATAACGCGTTCCCGCGGCCAATCCGTCCCGCAAAAAAAGCGCGCCCGCGGATCACAACGATCTGCGGGCGCGCCGCGCTTGTCGCGCGGCGGCCTGCGCCGGGGTGTCCGACGTGTTTTCCGCGCTTTTATCCGCGCCCGTGGCGCGCGTTGAGCGCGCGCAGCGTATCGGCGGCGGCGGCGGGAGCGGGCGCGGTCATGCGCCAGCGCCAGTTGCCGCCGGGCACGCCGGGCGTGTTCATGCGCGCCGCGCCGTCCAGATACAGAATATCCTGCATGGGCAGCATGACGGTGCGCGCGCGGCAGGCCCACAGCGCCTCGAACATTTTGGAGGAGAGCAGATAATCGTCGCTAATGCCGAGCTTCCACCGCGCGCAGGCGCGCTCGCCCTCGCCGACAGAGCGCCACCAGCCAATCAGCGTGTCGTTGTCGTGCGTGCCGGTGTAGGCGATGATATTTTCGCCGATGTTCTCGGGCAGGAACTGATTGCGGGGGTCGCCGTCAAAGGCGAACTGGAGCACGCGCATCCCGGGATAACGGCAGAATTTCATGAGCTTTTTAACGCGCGGGCTGAGCACGCCCAGATCCTCGGCGACGATGGACAGATCGGGCAATTCCTTTTGCAGCCGGACAAACAGATCGCGCCCGACGCCGACGCGCCACACGCCGTTGCGCGCCGTGGCCGCGCCGTTGGGAATGGAGTAATAATTGGCGAAGCCGATGAAATGATCGATGCGCACGCGGTCAAACAGCCGCCCCGCGCGGCGCATGCGCTCGACCCACCAGCGATAGCCCGTCTTTTTGAGCGCCTTCCAGTCGTAGAGCGGGTTGCCCCAGAGCTGGCCGTTGATCGAGAAATAATCGGGCGGCACGCCGGCGACGCGCGTGGGGCGCAATTCGGCGTCGAGCTGGAACGCCTCGGGATGCGTCCAGGTATCGGCAGAATCCTCGGCGATGTAGATGGGCATGTCGCCGAACAGGCTGACGCCCTTTTGATTGGCGTACGCCTTGAGCGCGAACCACTGCCGGTCAAACAGGTACTGCAAAAAGAGATGGTACCGCACGCGTTCGGCGCGGGCTTCCCTGAACGCCTTCAGCGCGCCGGGCGCGCGCGTGCGCAGGCCACGGTCGCTCCAGTCGGTCCACTTGACGTAATCAAAGGATTCCTTGATGGCGGCGAACAGCGCGTACTCGTCCGCCCACGGGTTGTTCGCGGCGAAGGCGTCGATCTCGGCGGACAGCCGCGCGCCCGACAGTTTGAACGCGCGGAACAATTCGCGTTCCTTGAACGCCGCGACCGCCTCGAAATCAACGCGGTCGGTATCCGCGGGCGCGTCCGGCGAAACGGCGTCGAGCAGCCCCTCCGAAACGAGCGCGTCCAGATCGATCAAAAGCGGGTTGCCCGCGAAGGTCGAGGCGCTTTGATAGGGCGATTCGCCGTAGCCCGTCGGGCCGATGGGCAGCATCTGCCACACCTTACAGCCCGCCGAGACGAGGAAATCAACGAAATTGTACGCCTCGCGCCCGAGCGAGCCGATGCCGCCCCTGCCCGGCAGCGACGTGATATGAAGAAGAATGCCGCTTTCGCGCATGATATGTTCCTCCGCCTTCGTGTTCTTGTCAATTTCCACAGAATGGATTATACTGATCGCGACGGGGTTTGTCAATGATATCAAGGGATAGAGAGGGGACTGCGGGCATGTCGTATTTCTTCGCGCTGCTCCGTGACTTAAAAAGGAACTGGCTGTACGCCTCGCTTTTGTCCATCGCGCTGGGCATCGTGCTGCTGGCGTTTCCGGGCATCGTGATGCGCACGATCGGCTACCTGATCGCCGCGCTGTTCGTCCTGATCGGCGCGACGCGCATCCTCGCGTATGTTCGCGGACGCGGCGCGCCGTTTTCCGGCGGCGGGCTGCTGCTGGGGCTGGGCGCGCTCGTGATCGGCATT
>CAYWOS010000035.1:18314-27883 GCA_964459985.1 uncultured Oscillospiraceae bacterium | reverse complement strand
CGACGGAGAATCGCAGGAAGGGCAGATCTGGGAGGCGGCGATGTACGCGGCGTCGCAGAAGCTCGATCACCTGATCGCTTTCACCGATCTGAACGGCGGACAAATCGACGGCTGGGTGGACGAGGTCAACTCGCTGGGCGATATCGAGGGCAAGTGGCGCGGTTTCGGCTGGGACGTGCAGCGTATCGACGGGCACGATCATCAGGCGATCAAAAACGCCATCGCGCGGGCAAAATCGGTCGCGGGCAAGCCGCACATGATCCTGCTGGATACCGTCAAGGGCAAGGGCGTTTCCTTCGTCGAGGCCGCCGCGCCCGTCAACCATAACATGAACCTGACCAAAGAACAGACGGCTGCGGCGCTTGCCGAGCTTCAGTAAAGGGGGCCGCGACAATGGAAATGCGACAGGTATTCGCGCAGTATCTCGCGGAGGAAATGCGGAAAAACGAGAACATCGTCGTGGTGGACGCCGATCTGGCGCGCGCCGACGGCACTTTGGCGCTCCGCAAGGAGTTTCCGGACAGGGCGCTTGACGTGGGTATTGCCGAGGCGGACATGGTTTCGGTCGCCGCCGGGCTGTCGAGCTACGGCTTCATTCCCTTCTGCACCTCCTTCACGCCCTTTATGACGCGCCGCGTGTGCGATCAGGTCGCCATATCGGGCGCGTACGCCAAGTCGAACATCAAATGCGTCGGCACAGATCCCGGCATTACCGCCGAGTACAACGGCGGCACGCACATGAGCGTCGAGGACATCGGCGTGATGCGCTCGATCCCGACGATCACCATCGTCGAGCCGTGCGACGAGACGGCGCTTCACGCGCTGCTGCCGCAGATCACGGCGCACGAGGGCGTTGTGTATCTGCGCCTGTTCCGCAAGGAAGCGCCCAAGGTATACGAGGCGGGGGAGACGTTTGATCTGCACAAGGCGAAGATCGTCCGCGAAGGCAAGGACATCACGATTCTTTGCTCGGGCATCATGGTGAAGTCCGCGCTCGAAGCGGCCGACGCGCTGGCGGACAAGGGCGTTTCCGCCGAGGTGATCGACGTGTTCACCGTCAAGCCCATCGACCGGGAAACCATCGTCGCCTCCGCGAAAAAGACCGGTCGCGTGCTGACATGCGAGAATCACAACGTGGTCGGCGGGCTGTATTCCGCCGCCGCCGAGGTGTTCTGCGCCGAGTATCCCGTGAAAATGCGCGCCATCGGTATTCCCGACGTGTTCGGCGAGGTCGGCAAAGCGCCGGCGCTGCTGGAGAAATTCCATATGACGGTGAGCGATATCGTGCGCGCCGCCGAGCAAATGGCAAAGGAGTGAGCCGTATGAAGATCGCTATCGCCAGTGATTTATCGGGGCTGGAGCTGAAAAACGCCATTCTCAAGCATCTGACGGACATGGGACATGAGGTTGTCGATCTGGGCGTCAAAAGCGCCGACGCGCCCATGCCCTTCATCGACGCCGCGCCGCCCGTGGCGCGCGCCGTGGCGGCGGGGGACGCCGAGCGCGGCATCCTGATCTGCGGCACCGGCATGGGCATGTCGCAGGTCGCCAACAAATTTAAGGGCGTCCGCGCCGCCTGCGTCGAGAGCGTGTACGCCGCGCGCATGTGCCGCGCCATCAACGACAGCAACGTTTTGTGCATGGGCGGCTGGGTGATCGCGCCGACGATGGGCATTGCCATGACGGACGCCTTTATCGGCACGGCGTTCACCGAGGGCCTCGAGGACTGGCGCGCCAAGAACCTGCGCGGCTTCCGCGCGCGTATGGACGCGCTGGACGAAACGAATTTCGGGTAAGGAGCGGCGTATGACGAACGAACAAACGCTCGAAGCGCTGAAGAAGGCCAATCCCGCGCTTGCGTGGCATTCGGCGCTCGACGAACGCGCTTTCAGGCGGTACGGAAGCGTGGTCGCGGGCTATGATTTCGCGCCGCTCATCGATTATCTGCGCTCGCGCGCGCCGCTTCCCGAAAGCGGCAACCTGTATGTCGCCGACGACAGGGACGCGCATCTGCCCGTGATCGGGGAACTGTCCTCGGCGCGCTACGGCGGGATGCCGCTCGAATCGGGCTATTGCAACGGTCACAACCAGATGCTCGACGGGCTGGAGTACCATCGCGGCAGCGAGATCGACGTCGCGGCGACCGAGTGCGTGCTGCTGCTTTCGACGATCTTTGATATCGAGGACGGCAAGCTGGATTCGTCGCGCGTCGAGGCGTTTTACGTGCCCGAGGGCGCGGCGGTCGAGCTGTACGCGACGACGCTGCACTTTTCACCCTGCCGCGTGCGCGGCGAGGGGTTCAGGGTCGGCGTGATCCTGCCGATGGGCACCAATACGCCGCTCGATACGCGCGACGAGCGCGAGCCGACGCTCCGGCTTCGCAACAAATGGCTGCTGGCGCATCAGGACTGCGCGCGGCTGACGGGCACGGGCGCGTACCCGGGCATCTACGGCGAAAACTATCGGATTCAAACAATCGGATGATCGGGAGGGATTAAGATGGAAGACAGAGAGTATATCGCGCAATTAATCGAAAAGGCGCGCGCGGCGCAAAAGATCGTCAACAACTACTCGCAGGATGAGATCGACGATGTGATCCGTTCGGTGGCTTGGGAAGTTTATAACGACGAGAATATCGCGCGCCTTGCCGCCCTCGCCGTCGAGGAGACGGGCATGGGCGTCGTGCAGGACAAAATTATGAAGCACAAGAACAAGGTGCTGGGCGCGCTGCGCGACGCGCTTAAGGGCAAATCGGTCGGTTTGATCGAGCGGGACGAGGAAAAGGGCATCGAGAAGTATGCCAAGCCGGTCGGCGTGATCGGCGCGCTGACGCCCGTGACCAACCCCACCGCGACGCCCGCCAGCAACGGCATTTCCATCCTCAAGGGCCGCAACGCCGCCATTTTCGCGCCGCATCCCCACGCCGCGCAGGCGACCAAGCTGGCGGTTGATATGATGCGCAACGGTCTGCGCCGCGTCGGCGCGCCCGAGGATCTTCTTCAAGTCGTCGAGGAGCCCACGCTCGACCGCACGGGCGAGCTCATGCGGCAGGTCGATCTGGTCGTCGCCACGGGCGGCGGGCCGATGGTCAAGGCGGCGTACTCGAGCGGCAAGCCCGCTTACGGCGTCGGCCCGGGCAACGCCTGCCAGATCATCGCCGAGGACGCCGATATCGCCGCCGCCGCCGATATGATCGCCAAGAGCAAAACCTTTGACAACGCCACCTCCTGCTCGAGCGAAAACTCCTTGGTCATTCAGGATTCCGTGTACGACGCCATGATCGCCGCGCTCGTATCCCACGGCGGGTATCTCCTGTCCGCCGAGGAAAAGCAAGCGCTGCTCAACTATATGTGGGTGCCCAACAAAAAGGGCATCGTGGGCATCAACGCCAAAATCGTCGCCAAATCGGCGCTTGAAATCGCGCGCGGCGCGGGCTTGAACGTGCCCGACGGCACGGTGATGCTGCTCGTCAAGGGCGATATGCCGCTTGAAAGCGACCGTTTCGCGCATGAGAAGCTCTCGCCCGTCATGACGCTGTTCCGCTACGGCGAATTCACCGAGGGCTACGACATCCTGCGCCGGCTGACGGACAACTGCGGCACGGGGCACAGCTGCGGCATTCAGACCTACAAGAAGGAATACATCGAATATCTCGGACTGCACATGAAGTCCAGCCGCATCATGGTACGGCAGGGTCAGGCGAGCGCCAACGGCGGCTGCTTCACCAACGGCATGCCCTCGACCACGACGCTGGGCTGCGGCACGTGGGGCAACAACATCACCACTGAAAACATCAATTATCGCCTCTTCATCAACGTCACGTGGCTCAGCTATCCCATTGCGAACAACCGCCCGACGGACGAGAGCCTGTGGGGAGAATTCTTCACGCGCTACGCGAAATAACGGAGGCACATCATGAAACTGTTTGAATTTCAGGCGAAGGAGTGCTTCGCGCAGGCGGGCATTCCCGTGCCGGCGTCGGTGTTAATCGACGACGCCGGTGCGGTTGACGCCGCCGTCGCCGCCGTGGCGCTGCCCTGCGTGCTCAAGGCGCAGGTGCTTGTCGGCGGGCGCGGCAAGGCGGGGCTGGTCAGGAAGGCGGAAACGCTGAACGAGGCGCGCGATATTGCTGCGGCGCTCTTCTCGCATCCCTCGGGCGTGCGCCGCGTGCTGGTCGAAAGCGCCGTCGATATCGATAAGGAAATCTATCTCGCCGTCACTATGGACGCCGCGCGCGGCTGCGCGCTGATGATGGGCTGCGCCGAGGGCGGCGTGGATATCGAGCGCGCCGCCATTGATACGCCCGATAAGATCAAACGCGAGTTCATCGATCTGGATCGCGGCGTTCAGCCCTTCCAGTTAAGCGATTTCGCGTACCGGCTCGGGCTTCGCGGCAACGAAATGAAGCAGATCCAGAAGATCGCCGCCGCGCTGTACCGCGTGTTTGTGAAGTACGACGCCGAGCTGGCCGAGATCAACCCGCTGTTCGTCGCCAAGGACGGCTCCCTGATCGCCGGCGACGGCAAGCTCATCATCGACGACAACTCGATGGCGCGGCATCCGGAATACAAGAAAGAGCGCGAACATTTCTCCAGCGACATGGAGTACGAGGCGGCGCAGGAAGGTCTGCCGTACCTCGAATTCGGCGGCGATATCTCGCTGATGGTCGCGGGCGCGGGGCTGGCGAACACGGTGTACGATCTCATTTGCTATGAGCGCGGCAGCGTGGCAAACTATCTCGAATTCGGCGGCCCGAACTACAAAAAAGCCGAGACCGCCATGCGCATTTGTCTGGAGAACAAGCCCAAGGTCATCCTGATCGTCACCTTCGGCACCATCGCGCGCGCCGACGTGATGGCGGAGGGCATCGCGCAGGCGGTGCGGACGCTCAAGCCCTCCTGTCCCATCGTGACCTGCCTGCGCGGAACGGGCGAGGAAAAGGTCAGGGAATTCTTTGATCCGCTCGGGCTGACAATCCTGAACGACACCGAGGACGCCGTGCGCCTTGCCTGCGCCATCGCAAAGGGGGAAGCACAATGAGCATATTGATCGATCGGCGCAACCGCATCGTCGTGCAGGGCATTACGGGCAACGAGGGCGCGTACTGGACCGAGCAGATGATCGCCATGGGCGCCAACGTCGTCGCCGGCGTAACGCCCGGCAAGGAAGGGCAGGTATGCTGCGGCGTGCCCGTGTATCACAGCGTCCGCAACGCCGTATGCGAGCACCCGGCGGACAGCAGCATGATTTTCGTGCCCCCGCGCTTCGCGGCGGACGCCGTGCTCGAGGCGCTCGATTCGGGCATCAAGCTGGTCGTCACCATTGCCGACGGCATCCCGCTTCACGAAATGGCGCGCATCCGCAAGACGGCGCTCGCCGAGCACGCCACCGTGATCGGCGGCAACACGAGCGGCATCATCAGCCCGGGCAAGGCCATGATGGGCTGCCTTCCGTATTGGATCGAGCGCGTGTACAAGCCCGGGCGCGTCGGCGTGATGACGCGGAGCGGCTCGCTCACCAACGAGGTGACGGCGATGGTCGTCGCGGCGGGTTTCGGCGTGTCCTCGCTGATCGGCGTTGGCGGCGATCCCATTCCCGGCACGCGGTTTGCCGAACTGCTGCCCGCCTTTGAAAACGATCCCGATACCGACGCCGTCGTGGTGATCGGCGAGCTTGGCGGCACGATGGAGGAGGAGGTTGCGCAGGCGATCGCCGACAAGACCTTTACCAAGCCGCTCGTCGCCTTCCTGTCGGGACGCATGGCGCCCAAGGGCGCGAAAATGGGCCACGCGGGCGCCATCATCACGGGCGGGCGCGGCTCGGTGGACGATAAAACGAAGGCGCTCGAGGCGGTCGGCGCGCATGTCGCCATGCGCCCGCGCGACGTGGGGCGCTTGCTGCACGACGCGCTGGACGGGGTGAAATGAGCATGGCGGATACGAAGGAAAAAAGCACCCTGAAAAAGGTTATTTGTCTGCTTTGCGGCGTCGCCGCGCTGCTTTTGTTCAAGTTCGCGCCGCTCCCCGAGAGCCTGCAAACGGTTCAGGGCGTGACCATTTCGGACGCCGGGCGCACGGCGCTGGGCGTGCTGATGTTCTGTTTGATCCTGTGGATCACCGAGCCGATTCCCTTCCACATCACGGGCTTCGTGGGCGTTCTGCTCATCGCGCTGCTGGGTGTGGACAGCTTTGCCAACACGGTCAGGCTCGGCTTCGGCTCGGACACCATCGTGTTCTTTATCGGCGTGCTGACGCTCTCGGCGTGCATTTCGCGCTCGGGGCTGGGCAAGCGGCTTTCGATGTTCGTGCTCAGTCTGACGGGCAACAAGACTTCGCTCGTGCTGCTCGGATTCCTGACCGTCGGCACGCTGCTTTCCATGTGGGTGACCGATATGGCGGTCGCCGCCATGCTGGTTCCGCTCGCCGCTGCCATGCTCCGGGATGAGGGGCTCGAGCCCATGAAAAGCCGCTTTGGCAAGGCGCTGATGATCGCCTGCGCGTGGGGTCCGCTGGTCGGCGGCATCGGCACGCCCGCCGGCGCCGGGCCGAATCCGCTCGCCATCAACTTCATCCGCGACATGTGCGGCATTGAAATCACCTTCCTTGACTGGATGGTGTACGGCGTGCCCTGCGCGCTGCTGCTGATCGTCCCGTCGTGGGCGGTGCTGATGCTGTTCTTCAAGCCCGAGATCAAGTATCTCTCCAAGACCAAGGAGACGCTCCGCGCCGAGTTCAAGGCAATGCCGAGCATGGGCCGCACCGAGAAAGCGACGCTTGTGATCTTCGTGATCACGGTGATCCTGTGGGTATCGTCCTCGTGGCTGGGCGACGCCATCGGCGTCAAAATCCCTACCTCGCTGCCCGCCATTCTCGGCGCGTGCCTGTTCTTCCTCCCCGGCGTGTGCGAAATCAAGTGGAAGGATGTGCAGGAGGATATCTCGTGGTCGAGCGTGCTGCTCATCGCCACCGGCATCGCCATCGGCATGAGCGTGTACAACTCGGGCGCGGCGGAATGGCTGAGCCGGCTGCTGCTGGGCAATCTGGCGTCGTTCGGCACCATCGCGCGCATCTTCTTCATCATTCTGGTTATTTCGTTCCTCAAGGTGGGCTTGTCCAGCAACACCGTCACGGCGACCGTGATCATTCCCATCCTGATCGCCATGACGCAGCAGTTCAACTTGCCCGTGCTTTCCATCCTGATCCCCGCGAGCCTCACGCTGTCGCTCGCCTTCATTCTGGTCACCTCGACGCCCACCAGCGTGATCCCGTACTCCGCCGGGTATTTCAAGATTTCCGATATGGCGAAGGCGGGCACGGTGATGACGATTTCCTACTGCTTCCTGATGACCGCCGCGCTGTATCTGATCGGCTCCCTGACCGGCATCTACTGACGCCGGCGCGGACAGCGCAAACGACAACGCCGGAGCGACGCGATGAACGTCCGCTCCGGCGTTGTTCTTTGTATCTGATCGGCTCCCTGACCGGCATCTACTGACGCCGGCGCGGACAGCGCAAACGACAACGCCGGAGCGACGCGATGAACGTCCGCTCCGGCGTTGTTCTTTGTCCGTGAATTCGTGATTGTCATGCGTCCGTGGATTCAATGCTTTGCTGTCCGTGAAGCCTTGTTTGCGGGATGTCGGGCATTCTCGCAGCCGGTCGTCCGGGGATTCCCGTCGCCGGTCGTCCGGGGATTCCCGTCGCCGGTCGTCCGGGATATCCGTCGCCGGTCGTCCGGGGATTTTCGTCGTTCGCTGCCCGGGATCGCTTGGTTTACTTGAGCTCGATGCCGTACATGAAGGCGTTGTCCTTGGCGCAGGTGCCGATGACGAGCGTGTCCTTGTAGACGGCGGGGGAAGCCTGAATCTCGCCGCCCAGATCGAGCGAGGAGATCTCACGTCCCGTCCTGCCGTTCAGCATGTGCAGCGTGCCGTCTTGATCGGCCTGAATGATCCAGGCGTCGCCCGCGTCGTTGTACACGGCGACGGGGGAGGACACAGCGTTGGCCGCCATGTTGAAGCGCCATTCGGGGCTGCCGGTCGATTTATTGAACGCGATGACCGAGCTGCCGGCTTCCGTCATGTTGACGGTGAAGATCACCAGATCGTCAATGCCCTTTTCGCCGATCACCGGGCTGGCCTTGCAGCCGGAATCCTCGCCCTTGTCGTATTCGCACTTGATGTTGTATTCCCAGATCTGCGCGCCCGTGAGCGCGTTGAGGCGGCGGATGGAGACGTCCTTTTTGCTGCCCAGCCGCGCGTAAGCGGTGTTGCCCGTGTACAGGCTGACCGACGTATCATCGTCAAAGTCGAGCGCGATGGCGGCGTCGGTGTTGTCGCCGTTGTCAAACGCCCACACGGTCTTGAGCGTATCGGTATCGACGCAGCGCAGGAAGCCGTAGCGGTCCGCCATGTATACGTATTTATCGTACATGGCGATGCTGCTTTCGATGCTGACGTTGGCGTCCTTCTCGGCGGTCATCTTGCTGCGGAGGTAGCGGATATCCTTCTTGATCGACAGGCTGACCTGATTATCGGGGTTCTCGTCGTCGGGGTATGTGAAGGTGGGGTTGAGATCGATGGTATAGAGCAGGCCGTTCTCGCCCGCCACGAGAAGCGCCGTCTTGACGCTGTCGCCGATGAACAGCCCCGTGCCGTCAAACGCGCCGTTGGTGGTGTACTGCTTTTGCGAGGAGGTCTGGCGGCCGTTGAGGAACATGAGCTCCTTGCCGTCGAGCAGGTTGTAGACATAATAGCCGATCGCGCCCGTTTTGTTGGGCAGCATGGAGATCGACTGCCCGAAGGCGATCATCGGCCGGCC
The DNA here is from genome assembly GCA_964459985.1 of uncultured Oscillospiraceae bacterium. Lineage (GTDB taxonomy): Bacteria > Bacillota > Clostridia > Christensenellales > Aristaeellaceae > CAYWOS01. The sequence continues at coordinate 19,064 of CAYWOS010000035.1, read as the reverse complement.
GAGCATATCGACCGTCACGCTGCCGTTGAGCGGATAGCCGATCGAAATCGGGTCGCGCGTCGCCTGCCCGTCGCCCAGATCAAGGAAGTACACCTTGCCGTCCTGCGCCGTGAAAATGACTTCGCGCAGCGCCTTGACAGCCTTTTTGTCCTCATAAATGTTCATCCATCCGCGCACGAGGCTCGGCCACTTGATGATGGCGGGCTGGCTGCCCAGACCGACGCCGTACAGCGTGCCCGAATCCTTGGTACGCATCGAGCCCAGCTCGGTTTTCCACAGGACGCTCATCGAGCCTTGCGTGATGTCCGCCGTGCCGAAGGCGGCGTTGCGGCGGAAGTTGTCGCCGCGGAAGGTGAGCACGCCCGCTTCGTAATGGGCGTAGTTGTCGGGATTGGGCGCGACATAAGCGTTCTCGCGCTGATAATTAGCGATGGATTTGCCGCCCGAGAACACCGTTTCGGCGATTTTGACGACGCTTGTGCTCGCGCTTTCGGCCGCCTCCGCGATCAGGCGCGGCACGGGCGAGGCGGTGGGCACGGGCGTGGGCGTGGGTTCGGGTGTCGGCGTCGCGGTGGGTTCGGGTGTCGGCGTCGCGGTCGGCGCTTCGGTCGGGACGACGGTGGGCGCGACGGTGGGCGCGAGCGTCGGAGCGACAGTCGGCGCGAGCGTCGGAGCGACAGTGGGCGCGACGGTGCCCGTGGGCGCGACAACCGGGATGGTGGTCGGCACGCGCGTGGCGACCGGCGTCTG
>CAYWOS010000035.1:0-18214 GCA_964459985.1 uncultured Oscillospiraceae bacterium | reverse complement strand
ACCGGCGTCTGGGTGGGCGACGGCGTCGGCGTGGGAGAAACGACGTTCATGCTCACGAACAGATCGGAAGCGTGCCATGTGTTGCCCGTTCGATAGGCGGCGTACACCAACCCCGTATAGGGCTGCGTAAAGTTTGCCGTCAGGCTCCAGATGCGGTTTTGTTCATCCTCGCCGTTGACGACCGCGGGGGCGGAGGGAATCTCGACGCCCGCTTCATTTTGCAGGCGCACGGCGCCCACGGCCTGCGTGGTGGTCATGTGGAACAGAATGCCCGTGCCGGTCGTGCCGGTATTGGCGCTGGTTTTGAACTCCAGCACGCGCGCGTCGTCTTCCTTTGACAGACCGAGAAGTCCCTTCACGCCGTCGATCACGCCGCTTGCCGTTGATTTCACCCTGTCCTGCACGCCGTTGAGCGGGCCGAGGCTTCCGTCGGGCAGCAGCGCCATGGCGACGACGACGACGACCGCCAGCGCGATCAGCGCCAGAATAATCTTGGGAAGGACGCTCTTCTTTTCATCGGCGTAGTCCTCGTCGTCCAGCGTGACGGGACGGCGCGAAAAGGTGTCCGTCATGGGCGCGGGGCGCACGTTGGTGCGCGACGGACGGGCGGCTTCGCCCGCGCGCGGCGACGGGCGAACGGGCGCGCTGTCCGAAAAATCGCTCGCGCGCGGCGGCACCTGACGCGTCCACTGCTGCGCGTCCGGCTCGCCCGGCGAAACGCGGACGGAGGGACGCGGCGGCACGGCGGCGCCCGCCGGGACGACGGGCATGACCGGGCGCTGCGCCGGGATCTGCCCCGGCGTTTCGGCGGAGGGAATATCGGGCAGCACTGGGCGCTGCGCGGCGTCCGCGCCGTCCCTGTGACGGTCGCTCCGGCGGTGGCGCACCACGGGCTGATCGGGGATATCGTTCATATCGGCCGGGATATACGGCGCGGCGGGTTGATCGGGGCTTTGCGGCCGCTTGATCGCCTGCTGCGCAGAGCGGACGGATTCGTTGTACGGGCCGCGATTCATATCATCACTCAAGAGATATTTCCTCCTTAAAACAAGGCATCCTTCGACGCTACGATCGTAGTATAGCAGGAAACCGCCTGTTTGACAAGGCATATTTGCCGAGTTGTTACACCGCACCGCCGTCCGGGGAGCCGGCGAAACAATCAAAAAACAAATTTGGGTGTTGACAAAACGCGCGGGGATGATTATGATAAAAGAAACCGATGCGGAAGAGTAGTACGCGGAGCCGGGACCGGTCAAGAGAGCCGTGGATGGTGGGATCACGGCGCGGGGACGACCGCCGAATGGACTTCCAAGGGCGCGCCTGAACGGTGAGTAGGGCGCGACGGGATTCGCGCCCGTTATCATGGCGACGTATGTGATGGCATACGGAGAAAGTGGGTCGAAAGACCAATTTGAGTGGTACCGCGGTTCATCCGCCTCAAGCAGACGCTTGGGGCGGTTTTCTTTCGCCACTGACTTCCATCAGACATTCTTACCATATTTGAAGGAGGTATCCCCATGAAAAAGCTGATCGCCGCCGCGCTGTCGCTGATCCTGACCGTCTGCTGCCTGCTGCCCGCGCTTACCGAGAACGAACAATACACCGTCGCCGTCGCGCAGTTCGCGACGCACGGCTCGCTGGACAACTGCCGCGAGGGTTTCCTGCTCGGGCTGAAGGAAAACGGCTTTGTCGAGGGCGAGAACCTGACCGTACTGACCCAGAACGCGCAGGCCGATATGAGCCTCGCCGCCTCGATCGCCGCGAACTTCGTGTCCGCCGACTGTGATCTGATCTGCGCCATTGCCACGCCGATGGCGGTCTGCGCGTATAACGCCGCCGACGATCAGATTCCCGTCGTCTATTCCGCCGTGTCCGCGCCGATTCAGGCGGGGCTTGCGAATGAGGACGGCACGCCGGCGGGCAATGTGACGGGCACGAGCGATCTGCTCAATTACGCCGATCAGCTCGCCGCCATCCGCGCGCTGCTGCCGCAGGCGAAGACCATCGGCATTCTGTACACCATCGGCGAGGCGAACAGCTTGGCGCAGCTTGCCGAGTATCAAAAGATCGCCGCCGATTACGGTTTCACCGTCGTCGACAAGGGCATTGCCACCGGCAGCGATATTGCCTTGGCGCTCCCGGCGCTCATTCCGCAGGTCGATTGCCTCAACATGCTGACCGACAACACCGTGGTTTCGTATCTGGACGTCGTGCTCGACGCCGCGGATGTCGCGGGCATTCCCGTGTTCGGCAGCGAGATCGAGCAGGTCAAGCTCGGCTGCGTCGCCGCCGTGGGCCTCGATTACATTGAATTGGGCCGCAGGACGGGCGAGATCGCCGCGCGCGTGCTCAAGGGCGAAAACGCCGCCGACATTCCCTTCCTCACGATTTCGGACAGCGAACTGTATATAAACAAAGCGGCCTGCGCCGTGCTCGATATCGTGATTCCCGGGGACATCGCCGCCAAATATACCGAAGAATAAGGCCGGAGACACGCTATGCTTGCAAACTTTCTGAACGCCGTGCCGAGCACCCTCGAGCAGGGGCTGATCTACGCGATCCTTGCGCTTGGCATCATGATTACCTACTTGATCCTTGATTTCCCCGATCTGTCGGTGGACGGCACGTTTCCTCTGGGCGGCGCTGTCTCCACGGCGCTGGTCGCGGGCGGCGCGAACCCGGTGCTCGCGCTGCTCGCGGCGACGGCGGCGGGCGCGTTTGCCGGGCTGCTGACCGGCCTCATTCATGTCAAGCTCAAGGTCCGCGATCTGTTTTCCGGCATCATCATGATGACGGGGCTGTATTCCGTCAATCTGCACATCACCGGCGGGCAGGCGCTCGTCACCATTCCGCGCAAAGGCGTGACGCTCTTTCGCAACAACGCCTTCGTGGGCGCGATGCCCGGTTTCCTCGCTGCTTTCAGCAATCTGATCGTCATTCTGATCGTGGTGCTCGCGGTCAAATTCCTGATGGACGCCTTCCTGCGCACGCGCGCGGGGTATCTGCTGCGCGCGGTGGGCGACAACGAAACGGTGGTCACGTCGCTCGCCAAGGACAAGGGCGCGGTAAAAATCTGCGGGCTGATGCTCGCCAACGCGCTCGCCGCGCTGTCGGGCGCCGTGCTGTGCCAGCATCAGAGGATGTTCGAGATATCGATGGGCACGGGCGCGCTGGTGCTCGGGCTTGCCAGCGTCATCATCGGCGTCAATTCCGTCGGCAAACTGTCCTTTGTCAAGAAAACCACCGCCGTGATCGTCGGCGCGGTGCTGTACAAGCTCTGCGTGTCCTTTGCCATCTCCTGCGGGCTGAACGCCAGCGATTTGAAGCTCATCACCGCCGTATTGTTCCTGCTCATCCTTTCGGCGGGGCTGCTCAAAAAGCGGAAGGGGGCGGGCAAGCATGCTTGAAATCAGGGACATATCAAAAACCTACGATACCGGCACGGTCTATGAGAAATGCCTGTTCGAGCGCTTTTCCCTGAACGTCCCCGAGGGTCAGTTCGTGTCGGTCGTCGGCTCGAACGGCTCGGGCAAAACCTCGCTGCTCAACATCATCTGCGGCTCGATCCCCATCGATCAGGGCAAGGTGCTCATCGACGGGCGCGATATCACGCGCGACAGGGAGTATGTCCGCAGCCGTCTGATCGGTCGCGTGTACCAGAACCCCGCGATGGGGACGTGCGCCGAGATGACCTTGCTGGAGAACCTTTCGCTCGCCGAGCACAAGGGCAAGCCCAGCAATCTCAGGCTCGGCACGGACAGAAAGAGGATTCCCGCCTACCGGGACATGCTCGCGCGGCTCAATCTCGGGCTGGAATCCATGCTTGAAACGCGCATCGGTAACCTGTCGGGCGGGCAGAGGCAGGCGGTCGCGCTGCTCATGAGCACCATGACGCCCATTTCCTTTCTGATTCTCGACGAGCATACGGCGGCGCTTGACCCCAAAACCGCCGATATCATCATGCATCTGACCGACGAGGTGGTGCGTGAAAAAAAGCTGACCGCCATCATGGTGACGCATAACCTGCGCTACGCCGTCGAGTACGGCGACCGTATCCTCATGATGCATCAGGGGCAGGCGGTGGTTGATCGCGCGGGCGACGAAAAAAAGAACACCTCGATCGACGATCTGCTCAAGGTGTTCAATGAAATCAGCATCGAGTGCGGGAACTGAAGCATAACCGAAACCATTTCGGGGCTGTTCGCGGCGTATGAAGTCGCGGACAGCCCCGTTTCTGTCAGAACAACCCCGTAATCCGGCCCTCGTCGTCCACGTCGATGCGCTCGGCGGCGGGGGATTTGGGCAGGCCGGGCATCGTCATGATATCGCCCGTCAGCGCGACGATGAAGCCCGCGCCCGCCGACACGCGCAGGTTGCGCACCGTGACGGTGAAGCCTTCGGGCGCGCCGGGCAGCGTCGCGTCGTCCGAGAAGGAATACTGCGTTTTCGCCATGCACACCGGCAGCCCGCCGAAGCCGAGCGCTTCGAGCTGCGCCATCTGCTTTCTTGCGGGCGGCAGGATATTCACGCCCTTGCCGCGATACACGCGCGTGACGATCGCCTCGATCTTCCGTTCAATCGGCTGATCGAGATCGTAGCAGTAGGCAAAATGATTCTCGGCTTCGCACAGGCGGACGACTTCCTCGGCAAGCGCGATGCCGCCCTCGCCGCCCTTGCCCCAGACCTCGCTGAGCGCGACGCGGACGCCGAGCGCGCGGCATTTATCCTCGACCAATTTCAGCTCGCGCTCGGTGTCGTTCGGGAAGCGGTTGATCGCGACCACGCAGGGCAGACCGTACACCTTCGTCATGTTGTCGACGTGGCGGAGCAGGTTCGGCAGACCCTTTTCGAGCGCTTCCGTGTTTTCTTCGCCTAACGCGTTCTTGGGCAGACCGCCGTGCATTTTGAGCGCGCGGACCGTGGCGACCACCACCACGGCGGCGGGCGTCAGGTTCGCGGCGCGGCACTTGATATCCAGAAACTTTTCCGCGCCCAGATCGGCGCCGAAGCCGGCTTCGGTGACCACGTAATCGCCCAGCTTAAGCGCCGTGCGCGTCGCCGTGACCGAGTTGCAGCCGTGCGCGATGTTGGCGAAGGGACCGCCGTGGACGATGGCGGGCGTGCCCTCGAGCGTCTGGACAAGGTTGGGCTTGAGCGCGTCGCGGAGCAGCGCCGCCATCGCGCCCGCCGCCTTGAGATCGCCCGCCGTGACGGGCTTTTCGTCATAGGTGTAGGCGACCACCATGCGCGACAGGCGTTCCTTGAGATCATGGATGCCGTCGGCAAGGCACAAAACCGCCATGACCTCGCTGGCGACGGTGATATCGTAGCCGTCCTCGCGCGGCACGCCGTTGACGCGCCCGCCGAGGCCGTCCACCACGAAGCGGAGCTGGCGGTCGTTCATATCGACGCATCGCCGCCACACGATCCGGCGCGTGTCGATGTTCAGCGCGTTGCCCTGATGAATATGGTTGTCCAGCATGGCGGCGAGCAGGTTGTTCGCCGCGCCGATGGCGTGAAAATCGCCGGTAAAATGCAGATTGATATCCTCCATCGGCACGACCTGCGCGTAGCCGCCGCCCGCCGCGCCGCCCTTGATGCCGAACACCGGCCCCAGCGACGGCTCGCGCAGCGCCACGACGCTGTTTTTGCCGATTCTGCGCAGCCCGTCCGCCAAGCCGATGGTGGTCGTCGTCTTGCCTTCGCCCGCCGGCGTCGGCGTGATCGCCGTCACTAAAATCAGTTTTCCGTCCTTTTTCGACGTTTTTCTGATCTCGCGGTCGTTGATCTTCGCTTTATACCGTCCGTACGGCTCGATGCAGTCCTCGGGAATGCCCGCTTTTTCCGCGATTTCCGTGATCGGGCGCAGCGCCGTCGCCTGCGCGATGTCGATATCCGTCAGCATCATCGTGTCCTCCAAAGCCTTTTTTACCATTATAAAGGATACGCCGCCTTTGGGCAAGCGCGAAATTTGTCGTGCGATTGACGCTCTTTCGGTATAAGCTGTCAATTTTCGCGGCAGGATAGAATCATCGCCTCCATGAATAGAGGGGAGAACGCGCAAGGAGGGGCTATCATGCGGTATGAACGGAAACGCGACACGGTGTACGTGTATCTGGAGGGCGATCTGGACCATTGCCGGGCGCAGTCGGTCCGGCGCGAACTGGACGAATTGCTCGGCGACGTGCGTGTCAAAAGGCTGGTGCTGGACATGCGGCTGCTCGGATTTATGGATTCCTCGGGCATCGGCGTGATCTTGGGGCGTTACCGGACGCTGTCGCAGCGCGGCGGCTCGGTCGCCGTAACCAAAATGAACGCGCATGTGCGCCGTATCTTTACCTTGTCCGGCATGGGACAGATTATCGACATCGTGTGAAGGGGTGAAACGAATGCAGTCCATCAATCAAATGCGGCTCGAATTCCTGTCCCTGCCCGAAAACGAGAGCTTCGCGCGCGTCGCCGTCAGCGCCTTCATCGTGCAGCTCAATCCGACGCTCGATCTCATCGCCGATGTGAAAACGGCGGTCAGCGAGGCGGTGACGAACGCCATCGTGCACGGCTACAACGGCAGCCGCGGCGTCGTGACGGTCGCCGCCACGCTGTCGCCCGACGGCTTGCTCGACGTATCGGTGAGCGATCAGGGCTGCGGCATCCCCGATATCGAGCAGGCGATGCAGCCCTTTTATACCACGCAGCCCGAGAAGGAACGCTCGGGCATGGGGTTTTCAGTCATGCAGACGTTCATGGACCGCGTGACCGTCGAATCGGCGCCCGGCGCGGGCACGACGGTGCGCATGCTCAAGCGGCTTGATCCCGCGCCCTGACGGGAGCGGCGCGGCGTCGTTCGCGCTTTGCGGCGCGAGAAAGATCATTCGCGCTTTTGCGGCGATCAGTCGTTATTCGCGCTTTTTGCAGCGCGCGGAGCAGTGCGCGCAGTCGCCGCCGCAGCCGCCGCTCCCGTTTTTGCGCCAACTCCGCACGGCGAGCAGCACGGCGACGACGACGGCAAGCAGCACGGCGACGCTGGCGATATTCATGCGCCCACCCCGATCAGCAGGCAGACGACGCGGACAATGTACGCGCAGACCCACGCGATCGCGCATTGTCCGATCACGATGCCGGCCGCCCACTTGCCGCCCAGTTCGCGGCGGATGGAGGAGATCGCCGCCACGCAGGGCGTGTACAGCAGGCAGAACACGAGCAGCGCCGCCGCGCCGAGCGGCGTGATGATGCCGAACAGCCCTTCCGCGCCGTCCAGCAGCACCGACAGCGTCGAAACCACGCTTTCCTTCGCCATGAACCCGGCGATCAGCGAGGTCGATATGCGCCAGTCGCCGAAGCCGAGCGGCTTGAAAACGGGCGCGAGGAAGCCCGCGAACGCCGCGAGCATGCTGTCCTGCGAATCGGCGACCATGTTGAGGCGCAGATCAAAGGTTTGCAGGAACCAGATCACGATGGTGGCGATCAGGATCACGGTAAAGGCGCGCTGGAGGAAATCCTTCGCCTTGTCCCATAAAAGCTGCGCGACGTTCTTGACGCCCGGCATGCGGTAGTTGGGCAGTTCCATGACGAAAGGCACCGCCTCGCCCTTGAACAGCGTATTCTTGGACAGCAGCGCCGTCAGCACGCCCACCGCGATGCCCAGCAGATACAGCCCGATCATGATCAGTCCGGCGTAGCCGGGGAAGAACGCGGCGGTAAAGAAGCCGTAGATCGGGAGTTTCGCCGTGCAGCTCATGAACGGCGTGAGCATGATGGTCATCTTGCGGTCGCGCTCGGAGGGCAGCGTGCGGCTTGCCATGACGCCCGGCACGGTGCAGCCGAATCCCACCAGCATGGGCACGATGCTGCGTCCCGACAGACCGATGCGGCGAAGCAGCTTGTCCATCACGAACGCCACGCGCGCCATGTAGCCGCTGTCCTCGAGCAGCGACAGGAAGAAGAACAGCGTCACGATAATGGGCAGGAAGCTGAGCACGCTGCCCACGCCGCCGAATATGCCGTCGATCACCAGTGAACGCAGCGTGACGTTGACGTTCCATCCCGTCAGCGCGGCGTCGACGACGCCCGTCAGCCATTCGATGCCGCTTTCGAGCGCGCCCTGCATCCACGCGCCGAGGACGTTGAACGTCAGGAAAAAGACAAGCCCCATAATCCCGATGAAGGCGGGGATCGCGGTGCGGCGTCCCGTCAGGATGCGGTCGATCCGGCGGCTGCGCTCGTGCTCCTTGCTCTCGCGCGGCTTGACGACCGTTTGATCGACCAGTTTTTTGATAAAGGCGAAGCGCATATCGGCGATGGCGGCGGCGCGGTCGAGCCCGCGCTCGCCCTCCATCTGGGTGATGATATGCTCGAGCATTTCTTTTTCGTTTTGGGACAGTTTCAGCGCGTCGAGCACCAGATCGTCGCCCTCGATGAGCTTGCTGGCGGCGAAACGGAGCGGGATGCCGGCGTCGGCGGCGTGATCCTCGATCAGATTCATGATGCCGTGCAGGCACCTGTGCACCGCGCCGCCGTTGTCCTCTTTATCGCAAAAATCGATGCGGCCGGGGCGCTCCTGATACTGCGCGACGTGCAGCGCGTGATCGATCAGTTCGTCGATGCCCTCGTTCTTCGCCGCCGAGATGGGCACGACGGGAATGCCCAGCATGTCTTCCATTTCGTTGATGCGGATGGAGCCGCCGTTGCCGCGCATTTCATCCATCATGTTGACGGCGAGCACCATCGGCACGTCGAGATTGATGAGCTGGATGGTGAGGTACAGATTGCGCTCGATGTTGGTGGCGTCGACGATATTGATGATGCCCTTGGGCATGGAATCAATGAGGAATTGACGGGTGACGATTTCCTCGCTGGAGTAGGGCGACATCGAGTATATGCCCGGCAGATCGGTGACCAGCGTGCCCGGATGCCCCTTGATGGCGCCGCTCTTCTGATCGACGGTGACGCCGGGGAAGTTGCCGACGTGCTGGTTTGCGCCCGTCAGCTGGTTGAACAGCGTCGTTTTGCCGCAGTTCTGGTTGCCCGCCAGCGCGAAGGTCAGCGTTGTGCCCTTGGGGAGCGGCTTTTCATCCTTTTTGACATGGTACTTGCCGCCCTCGCCAAGCCCCGGATGCTCTGTTTGCTTGAGCGGCCGCGCCGACAAGTCGGGCGCGCGGCGCGTCGGATAGACGGGCTTGACCTCGATGCGCTCGGCGTCCGCCAATCGCAGCGTCAGTTCGTAGCCGTGGACGCGAAGCTCCATCGGGTCGCCCATCGGCGCGTACTTCTCCAGCGTGACCTCGACGCCCGGGATCACGCCCATATCCAGAAAATGTCTGCGCAGCGAACCCTCGCCGCCTACGGCGGTCACGACCGCGGATTGTCCGAGCTGCAAATCCTTGAGTGTCATCTGTGCGGCTCCTTTTCTCGGGATCGATGATAGTTTAACATCTCTAACTCCGTTTGTCAACCGCGCGGCGCGAAATTCCGGCGCATCGCGTCGAAAAAACGCGCCTGCCCAAGCGTATTCGGGCGGCGCGTTTCCGATGACATCATTTGAGCCAGACGAGGTTGTCGTCGTGCGTCAGCCGATCCAGCGAGTACACGGCGAGGATGTCGTCAAAGGGCGCGTCCGCGCAAAGCGCCGAAACGGGCGAGCGGTAGGCGCGCAGATCGATGAGCACGATTTCGGAAAAATGCGGCGTCAGGAGCGGAACGAGGCTGTTGCCGAAGGAATCCTTGAGCATGAGCAGCCGCCGGCCGTTTGTCTGCGAGGCGTTTCGGACGACGGTCAGCCCGTGGTTGCCGTCGAGGAACGCGGGGTATTGATCGGCGGAGGTCAGGTGTTCCCGGAAGAATAGGCTGTCCGTCGCTTCGCCGCCGTCGAGCGATACCGCGAGCGTTTGCTCCGCGTCCCACATTTCCAGTGTGTCGGGCGGAAAGCCCCACAGCGCCGCGCGCGAATAGCATGTCCCGTAAAACCCTTCGCTTTCTTCAACGGAAAACGCGCTTTCAGGCAGGAGAGACATGCCCAGCGCGGCGCACAGGCGCGCGTAGGCGAGGTACGCGCCGCTTCCGTTCCAGTGCGGATCGGTGCGGTAGAAAAGTTCGCTTTGATCGCTGACAAAGGCGCTGAAGAGCGGCACGGCGTCGACGGCGTCGCTGTTTTCAAGGAAGGACAGAATTTCGCCGTCCTCATAGGGCAGCAGCGAGCGCCCCGCCTTCGCCGCGCGCACGGCGCCCGCCGAGGGCGGGGTCAGGAGCGTGACGCGTTTGCCCACGCTCTCGCCGAATGCGCGCAGGCGGTCGAGGTTGCGCTTAAGCTTCTGATCGTCGCGTTCGATCGGGCGCTCGTTCAGCGCGCCGTATTCGAGGAACACGGGATTGTTGATTTGCAGTCCGGCGAACAGCCGCCGCGCGGCGTCGATCCCGATCAGCGTTTCGCGCAGGGGCAGGCGATCGGCGATATAGCTTTCCACTTCGCCGCTCCACTGCCCGCTTGCCGTGGAAAAGCGCGGGGCAGGGGACAGCATCCGCTTTTCCCGCGCGCTGTATTCGTCCCCGGGCAGCGCGAGCGTCAAAACCTGCGCGGCGAACAGCAGCGCCAGGAACAGCGCCGCGAACGTCCTTTTCTGTCTCTCGCTCATCGCATGCTCCTAAAATCTGAAGTACAGGAAGGGATTGTAGCCGCCCGACGCCAGCGACGCTATGCAAAGGAGCATCAGCGCGCACAGGCAGACCGTTTGCAGCGCGCCGCTTTTGAGGCGCTTCGCGATCGGCGCGGCGAGCGGCACGCACGCGGCGGCGCACAGCGAAAGCAGGGGCAGATAGCTGATCGTCCACGCGCGGGAAACGTCGCTCCACGCGGTCGCGGGCGCGAACAGCCCCGTCAGCAGCGCCGGCAGCGCGGAAAGATCCTCCGTGGCGAAGATCGCCCAACCCAGCAGCACGGCGATCAGCGTCAGCGCGCGGCGGAGGAGGGCGGGGCATTTGTTCAGCCATTTAAGCAGGAAGAATTTTTCGGCGATCAGCAGAACCGCGTAATACAGCCCCCACAGCGCGAAATTCCACGCCGCGCCGTGCCACAGCCCGGTCAGAAGCCACACGAGCAACAGATTGATCGCCTGCCGCGCCGCGCCCCGACGGTTGCCGCCCAAAGGAATGTAGACGTATTCCCGGAACCAGCTTGACAAAGTGATGTGCCAACGCCGCCAGAAATCGGTCACGCTGTTCGCGGCGTAGGGATAGCGGAAGTTTTCCTTGAGCGTCACGCCGAACATGCGTCCCAGCCCGCGCGCCATATCGCTGTACCCGCTGAAATCAAAATAGATATGGAAAGCGAATGCGCACAGCGCCGCCCAGCAGCCGATGCCGCCGCTTTGCGCGGGCGACGCCGACAGCGCCTCCCACATCTGCCCCGTCGGGTTGGCGAGAAGCAGCTTTTTTGACAGCCCGATCACGAACAATCGCGCGCCCTCGGCGATGTTTTGCGTTTGAAAGCCTTTAAGATCGGACAACTGCGGGCGGATATCGCCGTATCGCTCGATGGGACCGGCGATCAGCTGCGGAAAAAAGGAAATGTAGGTGCCGAACGGCACGATGCCGCGCTCCGCCTGCGCGTCGCCGCGATACACGTCCACGCAGTAGGCAATCGATTGGAAGGTATAGAAGGAAATGCCGATCGGCAGCGCGATCTCGGGCGGCGCGACGCCGCGAAGCGCCGGGATCACGGCGGCGAGTGTGCGCACGGTCATCCCCGCGTACTTGAAAAAGCCGAGCAGCAGCACGTGCGCCGATACGGCGGCGATCAGAATCATTTTCTTTTTGTTCGGCATCCTCGCCATGAGCAGCCCCGCGACGTAGCTGAACAGGATGGACAGCAGCATCAGCGCGATCGCCGTCGGCTCGCCCCAGCCGTAAAACAGCAGGCTGCAGGCGAACAGGAAGGGCAGGCGCGCTTTGCGCGGCAGCAAAAAGCTGCCGATCAGCGTGAACGGCAGGAAAAAGAACAGGAAGGTTGCGGATGAAAACAGCAAAACGCGCTCCTTACCTGACGGCGTATTGCCCGTATACCGATGTCAGTTTGTCGACGTCCGGCGATACGATGAGGGCAAGCGAGCGTCCGTTTACAATGAGCTTGCCGCGCTGTATGATCGCGTACTGCTCGGGTGAATACGATTTTGCCTCGTTCCCCTTCGCGGTCAGGCGCTCCCCGAGCATCGCCTTGATCCGCGCCGCCGCTTCGTCGTCCTTGGCGCGGAACAGAAGCACTTCGTCGGCGCGCATGCTGTCTTCGGCGATGTACATGACCGACTCGGTGTAATCGGCCGGCGCGATGCCGTAGAAATCATACGCCGTATCGGCGTCCACGACGATCATGGGCGGCAGGACGTTTTCCTTTCGCATGTCCGCGTAGATCTCCGCAAGACTGCCCTCCTTCAGCGCTTTTTGGCCGCATCCGGCGAGCGTCAGCGCGGCGGCGAGGAGCAAAAGCCATGCTGTGATTCGTTTCATTCGTTCGTATCCCTCGTTTCGGGCGTCTGCGCGCCGTTTTCAATCTGCTCGCGGGCGAACCTGCGCAGCGTGTCCACCCAGACGGCGCAGCCGCTTTCGTTCAAATGCACGTTGTCGTTCTTGCTCAAGGCGTATTCGGGGCGCAGGAAGCCCTCTTCGTTCATGAGCGGCGTGGCAATGTCCAGATAAAGCACGCCTTTCTCGGCGCAGAGCGCCTTCAAACGCTCGTTAAAGGCGTCCAGATTCGCCTTGTTGAGCGTTTTGGACTGCCGATGCTCCTGAATGGGGTTCATGGACTGGCAGATCAGCGTAATGCCCGGACAGGATTCCAGAATATGGTCGATCATGGAGGCGTACCGGCTCACGTCTTTCTCCATCTGGCTGCCGACGTGATCGTTGAGCCCGATGAGAACGAACGCCTTTTTTGCTTCCATGGCCTTGAACCCGCCGTGCACGGTGACGTCGCTCCCGCGATAGCGCAGGCGCACGTCGCCGTACAGGTTTTTGCGGCTGGCGGCGTACAGCGTCAGTTTGCCCGCGACGAGAAAGCGCGCGGTTCCGAGCGTCGGGCGTCCCTTCTGGGTCTCGGCGGACGCGTAATTACGGAGCTGGCGCGTGACCGAATCGCCGAAAAACACGGCGTCGTCGAAATACCCGTCGTATTGCTCGGGCGGCGCGTCGCCTTCTCCCGTGATATTCTGCGCGAGAGCATACGCCGTCAGCAGCATGAGCGCAAGGATCATCGCCGCCGTTTTTCTCATGTGCGCTTCGTCCTTTCGTTGTGATTACCGATATAGTATAGCGGCGGCAATTTCGGGTGTCAAGAGCGCCGCTCGTTTGATTTGTAAATATTGCGCCCGACGGACGCGCCGCGCCGGGACGCGCGCATCCCGGCGGGTATGCGCGATGGTTTGATATTCCTTTCCCCTCGTTCCGAATTCGTGCCCCGCGGCGAGAAAAAAGCGCTTGACAAACGGCCGGATAGCCCTTATAATGACACACGCGGCAAAGGCCGCGATGGTGGGGAATGGTGTAACGGCAGCACCTGCGACTCTGACTCGTATAGTCAAGGTTCAAATCCTTGTTCCCCAGCCATCTGCCTCCATTGTCTAGAGGCCTAGGACGCCGCCCTCTCAAGGCGGAAACATGGGTTCGAATCCCATTGGAGGTGCCACGCAGCCCGCACGATGCTCGTGCGGGTTTTTTGCGCGCGGAAGCACGCGGACGCGCGCGCGGAGGGGACGGGGCGTCGGCGGGAATCATATTCGACGACGGCGGGTTACTGTGCGGACGCGCGCGCGGAGGGGGCGGGGAACGCTTGCGTTTTCGCGTATGGCTTATCCGCCCGTGAGGAGATTGATCGCCAGACCGATCGCGCCGGCGGCGCCGATGACCGCGAGCGGCGATACCTTCCGGATCCGGAGCGCCAGCAGTCCCAGCGTGAACAGCGCGAAGGAATCCCACCCGAAATTGCCGTCCGCAAAACTCATCTGCCCGCTACGGAACAGCGCCAGCCGGAGAATACCGAGCCCGGCCGACGCGATCATGGCGACGACGGCGGGGCGCAGGCATGACAGCACCGATTGAACGGCGTCCAGCTGCCTGTACCGATAGTAAACCTTTGCCAGCAGGAGGACGATCACGCACGGCGGCAGGATGCACGCGAGCGTGGCGATGATCGCGCCCGGCGCGCCGGCGACGCGAATCCCGACGAACGTCGCCGCGTTGATGGCGATCGGGCCGGGCGTCATTTCCGCGATGGTGATGATGTCCGTAAACTCGGTCGCCGTCAGCCATTGCCGTATATCGACCATCTGATTCTGGATCAGGGGAATGGCGACATAGCCGCCGCCGATGCTGAACAGGCCGATCTGGAACATGCTGATAAACAATTGGAAGTACGTCGTCATTCCGTTTCGCCGTCCTTTCCCCGCCCGTTTTCGCGCTTTGCCCGCTTGCGGACGCGGCCGGATATCAGCCCGATGACGCCGCTGCCCAGAATGACCCACAGGATGTTGATCTTGAAAAAATACACGCAGACGAACACCGCCGCCATCAGCCCGATCGCGAGGCGGCTTCGCCCGCGCAGGATCGTCCCGCCCATATCGATCACAACGCCGCAGACGACCGCCGCCACGCCCGCCTGCATACCCTTCATGACGGCGCTCACATAGCGGTTGTCGCGGAACTGACGGTAAAAAAAGGAGATCACGGCGATGATGAGCATCGGCGGCAGGATGGTTCCCAGCGCCGTGACGGCAGCGCCCGGAATGCCCGCCATGCGGTATCCGAGCATCAGGGAAGCGTTGACGGCGACGGGCCCCGGCGAGGACTGCGATACGGCGATCAGATCGAGCATTTCTTTTTCGTCAATCCAGCGCAGCTCCTCGACAAAGCGTTTCCGCATCAGCGGGACGATCACATAACCGCCGCCGAACGTGCAGGCGCTCAACTTCAGCGTCGACAGGAACAGTTCCCTGTAAACCCTCCGATCCCGGCGCATGCGCGTCACGCTCCTTTCGTATGGTATTCGGCCCGGCGGCGTATCCGTCATTCATTGATCCGCGCCATGCCGGCAAAAAACGCCGCCCGAATGAGCGGCGCGCGCCGTGCGATCGCGCGACGGCGAAAGACCGTTTATCTTCGGTCGTCTCCGCCGCTGAACGGCACGACGTCCCGCACGGCGTCCCCGGCGCGAATGACCGCGTCGTCGTTGTCGATATCCACCAAACGGTATTTGTCATGCCCCATGCCAAGCTCCTTCATGTAGGTCAATTGACGCAGCCCGTGGCGGGATTCGATGCGCGCGACCAGCGCGCGGCGGTCGGCCTCCTTCATGGCGTAGATCATGTCGACGCACGCCTGATCGACCGCCAGTATATCCTCGGAGGCGCAAATGCCCACGTCCGGCGTCACGACCGGCTCGGCTGCCGTGCCCTCGCAGTCGCAGGAGACGGACATGTTGCGCATCACGTTGATGAAGGCGATCTGCTTGCCGAAATGATCGACGACCGCCTTGGCGGACTCGGTCATGCGCTCCATGAATTCTTCCTTGCCGATGTCCCATGGATTGGGCTGCCCGGGCGTTGTATGGATCATCGCCTTGCCGATCCTGCCGTCCGCGCAGCCGATGCCGATGTTCTTGTCAGAGCCGCCGAAACCGCCCTTGGTGTGCCCCTTGAAGTGCGTCAGCACGAGCAGCGAATCGTAAGCGGCAAGATGCTTGCCCAACGACATGGCGTCAAACCATTTGCCGCCCTTGACGGGGAACATGGCCGCGCCGTCCTCGTCCAGAATGTCCACCGGCGCGAATGTCCAGCCGTTCAGCCGAATCGTTTCCCGGTGCTTCGCGGTCGTATCGCGGCCGCCCTCGTAATACACGTTGGTTTCGACGATCGCCGCGCCGGGGAGATCGTCGTGCAAAAGCGCCTTGACCCACGGCCGGGGGATGATATTGGGACCGTGCGGCTCGCCGGTGTGCAGCTTGACGGCGACCTTTCCCGTCAGGTTTCCGCCCACGCGCGCGTAGATCCTGCGCAGGCCTTCGGCGGACAAATCGCGCGTGAAGTACACGACGGATTCCCCGCCGTCGCGCTTTTCGTAAGGGAGATACCGATTTCCGTTCGTTCCGGGAACCGCTTGCCTGTCGCTCATTTTCCTCGCTCCTTTTTGTTTCGTCACAGGGCGTCGGCGTCGATCAGCGCCGCCGAACGATTGCCCTCTATTCTTTTCTCCCGTCGGCGGTGAAGATATACGGCTCGATGCATTGCCGGATGAACGGCACGCGGTCGAAAATATTCGGCTTGAACGTGCCGGCGACGGCGACGACGAGATCCTCTTGCGGATGAATGTAGATCACGTTGCCGCTGTTGCCCAGCGCGGCGTAGGCGCGTCTGTCCGCGTCGGGCGTCCACCACAGCCAGCCGTATCGCATACGGGCGAAGCGTTCGTCGCACTGCACGCGGGGCTTTGTGCTTTCTTCGATCCATTTTGCCGAAACCACCCGTTTTCCCCCGTACGCGCCGCCGTTCAGACAAAGCTGCCCGAGCTTTGCCATATCGCGCGCGGAAAGGCAAAGGCCGTACCCGGCGGCGCCGACGCCCTGCGGATCGCAGAACCAGACGCGCCCCTTGGGCTCCTTGGACAGCATAAACGCCCTGTGCTCCCGCGCCGTCTGCGCGAGATAATTGCGGTACGGCGCGATCCCCAAAGGTTCGAACAGGAAGCGATTGGCGAAGTCCGCCGTCGTCAGCCCGCTTGTTTTTGAGAGGATGCCGGTTAAAATATGAATGCCCAGCGTGGAATACCTGAACTCGCCCGTGACGCCCGCCCTGCCGCCGAGCAGATCCAGCGCCGCGACCGTCCAATCGTCGCTTGTGCACACCTTCGTCCACGGCTCGGACTGATACTTGTAGGGAGCCGTCATGGTCAGCAAATGCTCCAGCGTGATCTGCCGAATGGTTTTCTCGCCGCGCTTGACGGCATACGCCGGGAAGAAATCCAGCACGGGCTGATGCACGCCTGAAATCAGCCCCCGGTCGACCGCGATGCCGATCAGCAGCGAAACGACGCTTTTCGTGACGGACATGACATGCAGCGTGTCGTCCGGGCGATAGCCGTTCCAGCAGTCCGCGTATACCGTTTTCCCGTGCCGCAGGCATTCGATCTGGCAGATATTCCCCTGCTGCCCGGCGATATCGGCGTGGAGCCGCGCCTGATCGATCATGATCCTCCCGCCCCCTGACGCGTTCTTTGTTTCATTTCGCATTTACCAGATCAGCGGGATCATGCGGTATTTCACTTTGCGCATGTATTCCTCATAACCGTCCAGACCGTTTTTGAGGACTTCCTCTTCGTTTTGTATGCGCCGGGCGAGAAGGAAGGGCAGGGGAATCATAAAGATCAGCGCGATCCACGAGCCCAGAACGAGCGGCATCATGGCGAACAAAAGCAGCGTCGCCGCGTACATCGGGTGACGGACGACACCGTACAGCCCCGTGGACACGACCTTCTGGTTCTCTTGCACCTCGACGGTCCGGGACAGATAGGCGTTCTCGCGCATCACTTCGGCGTAGAGCAGATAGGCGCAGAAGAACAAAACCGACGCGGCGGCGACGACCGCCGACGGGACGCGCGTCCATCCGAAGCGGAAATCAAGCCCCGCCGCGACGAAGCAGCCGACGAATTCCACGGCGGATACGAGAACCACGATCTTCTGCGCGCCTTCTTTTTCCCTGCTGTTCAGCCGCTTCGCGAGCAGCGCCTTGTCCTTGACATAGAGCAGCGCGCCGACAAGAATCATGGGAATGAACAAAAGGGCGCAAAAGAGCAGTCCGTTCGGGTAGCGGATCGTTCCCGCCGGAACAAACAACAAAAGCATGATCGCCGCCATACCGCATACGAGTTTTGCCAGCGCCTGCATCATCAGCTTCATACGCGCGTCTCCCTTGCATCATCGGTATTCGGGGAACCCCGCCCCATTATACCTGAAAACGCCCTTTTCGTAAACAAAAACCGTCGGCGCGGCGAATGTTTGGCGCGGCGGAATGCGCTTTGCGCGCAATACGCGGCAGGAATGGTGTGAACGACGCCCGATAACGCGCCGGACGCCCGCGATATTCCTGAATACATAAAAGAACGCCCGACAAGCGAGCGTTCTCATGGTGGCGGAGAGGGTGGGATTCGAACCCACGTGGAGTTTCCCCCAAACTGATTTCGA
>CAYWOS010000034.1:0-29164 GCA_964459985.1 uncultured Oscillospiraceae bacterium | reverse complement strand
TCGTCCGCCGCTTCGCCGATTTCGGCGCGTTCGTCGATCTGGGCGGCGTGGACGGCTTGATTCACGTGACCGATATCGCCTGGAGCCGTATCAACCATCCCGGCGACGTGCTGTCCGTCAATCAGCCCGTGCAGGTCAAGATCCTGTCGCTGGACCGCGAGCGCGAGCGCATTCAGCTTGGCTACAAGCAGCTCCAGCCCAAGCCCTGGGACAATATCGAGGAAAAATACCCCGTCGGCACCATTCTGGAACGCAACGTCGTCAGGATTCGTCCCTTCGGCGCGTTCATCGAGCTGGAACCGGGCGTGGACGGCCTCGTGCACATTTCCCAGTGCGCATTGACCCGCATCGAAAAGGTCGAGGACGCGCTGACCGTTGGGCAGCCCGTTCGCGTCAAAGTGCTCGCCGTCGATCCCGAAGCCAAGCGGATCAGCTTGAGCGTGCGCGAAGCGCTCGCTGACGACGCTTACACGCCGGACGACGATATGGAAATCCCCGGGGACGAGGATATCGAGGAAGCCGAAGCGGTCGTGGAAACCGAAGCCGCCGCCGAGGAATCGCCCGCCGCGGACACGCCTGACGAGACGCCTGCGGAATAAACCCGTTTCGCCTGTTCGCCCTTATTGCGGGCAGGCGATTTCGCGTACCGATTTTGCGCGGACGAACGCTTGTCCGCGCTTTCTGTTTCACGGAAAAACCACACGCGGAAGGCAGGATGAGGATTCATGACAAGAAAACTGCTTCCTGTTCTGGCGCTTTTCCTTCTTCTCGCCGCCGGCGCGCTCGCCGAGGACGCGGCCGATCTGACGACCGCCTGCGAAGTATCCTCCTCGGGCAGCAAGTACAAAACCGCGCAGCTGACCGACGGCAGCTATCGGACGAAATGGGAGAGCGACAAGCAGAAAAAGCCCTATATCGAGATCAAAACGCCCCAAGGCGAAGCGGCGCGCGGCGCGTACGTCTGCTTCGGCGACAAGCCGTTCGCGTGGGACGTGCAGGTGAAAAAGGACGGCAAGTGGACGGCGGTTGCGCACGGCGAGGGCAAGTACGCGCATGAATACGTTGCCTTCGGGGAAGCGTCCGTCTTTCGCATCACGCCCGCCTCCGACAAAAGCATGGCGATGTCCGTTCTGGACATCCGCGTGTTCGGCGAGGGCGACGTGCCCGCGTGGGTCAACCGTTGGCAGGACGCGCCCGACAAGGTCGATCTGCTCGTGATCTCCGCGCACCCCGACGACGAGTTTCTCTTTTTCGGCGGCGCGATCCCCTACTACGCCGCCGAGCGCGGCATGAACGTCATGGTGGCGTACATGACGTGCAATACGACGCAGCGCCGCAGCGAGATGCTCGACGCGCTGTGGATGAGCGGCGTCAGGCTGTACCCCGACATCGGCGACTTTTGGGACAAGTATTCCAAGAAGATCGACGTCGAATACGACGCGTGGGGCAAATCAAAAACCAACGCGCGCATCGTCGGCCTGTTCCGCCGCTACAAGCCCGACGTCGTGATCACGCACGACGTCAAGGGCGAGTACGGCCACGCCGGTCATCTGGTGTGCGCCGACGCCGTGATCAACTGCGTCCCCCTCGCCGCCAACGCCGCGAAGTACGCCGATTCGGCGACGGAATACGGCGCGTGGGGCGTCCAAAAGGTCTACCTGCACCTGTACAAGGAAGGCGCGATCGAAATGGACTGGGATCAGCCGCTCGCCGCCTTTGACGGGCTGACGGGCTTCGAGGTCGCGCAGAACGCCTATCAGCGCTACGTTTCGCAGCAGGAACAGGGGCAAAAGAACAAGGCGACGGGCAAGTTCGAGTACTTTGCCGTCGAGCCGCGCGAGAGCGCCTACTCCTGCTACCGCTTCGGGCTGGCGTATTCCGCCGTCGGCGAGGACGCGCTCAAAAACGACTTCTTCGAGAACATCACGACGGAATAACGGAGCAAAAACATGGATATGAACGATCGCGCAACCGTCGTCCGCGACGTGATCTACGCGCGGCGCAGCGTTCGCCGCTACGTCGAGGGCAAACAGGTGGACGACCAGACCATCGTCGAGCTGCTCAAGGCGGGCATGGCGGCGCCCACGGCGTGCAACCTGCAGCCGTGGGAGTTCGTCGTCGTCACCGACCCGGACGTGCTGACGCCCCTCAAGGCGGCGACGTCGCAGGGCGACTACAACGCGCCGATGGCGATGGTCATTCTGGGCAACACAAAATGCGTCCCCTGGGAGGGCGAGGATTGGAAGATCGACTGCAGCGCGGCGGTCGAAAACATGATGCTGCTCGCCGCAGCGATGGGGCTGGGCTCGGTGTGGCTGGGCGCGTTTGACGAGGACAAAGTGCGCGCGCTGCTCGACATTCCCGATAATATCGCCGTCATGAACATCGTCTATTTCGGGTATCCCGCATGGATCGGCCGGCCGAAAACGCGCTACGACGAGAGCGCCGTGTTCTTCCAGCGATACGATCCCGCGCGCGAACGGAACATGCGCACCATCGACATGCTGATGGACGCGTCCACCACGGAATAACGCGGGTTGATCTATCAAAAAAGAGAGGCAAAACGCCTCTCTTTTCGTATCCCGAGAAGGATCAGTGCCGCAGCTCGTTTTCGGGACGCTTGTTGAAAATGACGTTGACGGCGATGCCGATGATCAGCGCGGTGGCGATGCCCGTGAAGGTAATCGCGCCGAAGTTGAAGGTCAATCCGCCGATGCCGGGCACGAGGATGGCGGCGACGACGAAGAGATTGCGGTTATCGCCCAGATCGACGGGCTGGAGCATTTTCAGGCCGCTCACCGCGATGAAGCCGTACAGCGCGATGCAGATGCCGCCCATGACGCAGTTGGGGATGGTGTTGATGAGCGCGACGAAAGGAGAGAAGAAGGCCAGCACGATGGCGTAAATCGAGGCGATGATAATGGTGGATACCGAGGCGTTGCCCGTGATGGCGACGCAGCCGACGCTCTCGCCGTAGGTGGTGTTCGGGCAGCCGCCAAAGATGGAGCCGATGATCGATCCGACGCCGTCGCCTACAAGCGTTTTGTCCAAGCCCGGATCGGTGATCAGGTCGCGGTCAATGATGCTGGAAAGGTTCTTGTGGTCGGCGATGTGCTCGGCGAGCACGACGAAGGCGACGGGTGCGAAGGCGAAGAACAGGGTGCCCACGCCCGCCCAGTCGAGCTTGGCGACGCCTTCCTCAAACAAACCGATAAAGGTAAAGCGGGGAATCGAGAAGAAGCTCGACAGCGAAAGATTGCTGAAGTTGTCGACGAGGGGCTGGAAGTTGACGATCTTCAGATAGTCGCAGCCGAAGATATTGCCAAAGATGGTGAAGATCACGCAGACGACGTAGCCGACCGCGATGCCGAAAATGAAGGGGATCATTTTCATCATCTTCTTACCGCGCACCGAGGCGAATACCGTCGCGCCGAAGGTGATCAGCCCGCAAAGAATGGTGATCAGGTTATACGAGCCGTTGTTGGCCGTCATATTGGAAATGGCGCTGCCGCACAGCGAAAGACCGATGAGCGCGACGGTCGGGCCGATGACGACGGGCGGAAGCAGCTTGTTGACCCACGCGCTGCCCGATTTCCTGATGACAAGGGCGATCACGACATAGACCAGACCGGCGAACACCGCGCCCAGAATAACGCCGAGACAGCCGAAGGCGACCGCGCCGTACAGGGGCGAAAGGAAAGCGAAGGAGCTGCCGAGAAACACGGGAGATTTCTTCTTGGTCACGAAAATGTAGAACAGCGTGCCGAAGCCCGCGCCCACCAGCGCCGCCGCCTGGCTCATGAAGGGCTCGACGCCCTCGCCGAAATCGCCGTATACGTTGACCAGGAAGGGCACGAGAATGGTCGCGGCGATGATCGCCAGCAGCTGCTGGAGCGCGAAGACGAGGTTGTTTTTGATGGGCGGCTTGCTCTCCACATCGTAGATGAGTTTCATTCGTTTCTCCTCCGTCTTTTTTCTATATCAACGCCGCGTTCGGCGCCAATAACGTTCATATCGGGCACATTTACAAAAAAATAGCCCTGCCGTTCGTGACGACAAGACGAATTGACCTGCACGGGTCCTCCTCTACCTCGCATAGGCTCTCGCTTCGCGGTTTGCCCGCTCCTGCCGCCTACCTTGTGGGAGTATACAGGAAGATCGCCGGCTTGTCAAGCGGTTTTCCGTACATTTTTTTCGTGTAAATGATAAATGTTCGGGAATTGACACGCTTTCGTAACAGAATACCCTGCGAGCGGCGCGAACGCGGCGTTCCGCGCAAAAACGCCGCGCAAACGCGCGGCGTCAGACCGTCGACAAACCCGGTCGTTCCTCCCGGGGATGCAATGAAGGGGCCGCGTTCCGCAACCTCAATCGTCGCGGCGCATCGCTATCGCTCGCGCCGCAAGGCGTCATGACCGCCAAAGACGGTCATGACGTTCCGCCTTTGGCGGAATGAAACGCCCGAATCGAAGATTCGGTCGTTTCACCTCCGTTTCGGTTGATTCCTCCGTTTCGCTAACGGCTTCGCCGTTCTGCCCACAGGGCAGACGCTCAACTACGTCACCCTTCATTTCTCATCCGAAACCAGCGACATGCGCGGTGGTTTCGGAACGATTTTCCGCAGAAAATCGGTTCCTTACGCGTTTTTCCGGCCGCGCGGCAAAGCCGCGCAGGAAAAACGTGCAGACCGCAAAAATGAAAGCTTCATTTTTGCGGTGCGTGTCGACTTTGTCGACACGCAGAACGCCGCGCAAACGCGCGGCGGAAAAACTGCGACAGATTCTATGTATGGCGGCTCCGAGCGCCTCTCTCCAGGAAGAAAGCGCGCCTCGTCCCCGGATCGCCCTTCGTCGTTTACGTTACTTGAGCGTGATGACGACGTGGCGGTTGGGCTCGTCGCCCTCGGAATGCGTGGTCACGGCAGGATGATCCTGCAGCGCGCTGTGAAGAATGCGGCGCTCGTAGGGATTCATCGGCTCCATCGACACCTTGCGCCCCGTCTTCTGCGCGCGGTTCGCCATGCGGTTGGCGAGGCGGATAAGCGCTTCCTCGCGCTTGGCGCGGTAGCCCTCGGTATCAAGCGTGACGCGGGTGTAATCCTCCTGCCCTTTGTTGACCTGCAGGCTGGTGAGGTATTGCAGCGCGTCGAGCGTTTCGCCCCTGCGCCCGATCAGGATGCCCAGCGTGTCGCCCTCCATGTTGGCCAGCACGTTGCCCTCGCCATCGGTCGATACGGCAACCGAGACGTTGACGCCCATGCGCTTGGTGACTTCCTGCAAAAACTCCTGCGCGCGGCCGGCGGCTGTGGCGCGGTCGGCCTGCTCGGCGGGTACGATTTCCTTGGCCGGCTGCGCCTCGACGGGCGCGGCGGGGGCGGCGGGCGCTTCGTCAGACGCCTTGGGCGCGCGCGGCGGGCGCGGCTTGCGCGCGGGCTTTTCGGTTTTCTCCGCCTTTTCGGTCCGCTCGGGCTTGGGCGCGGGTTTTTCCGCCTTGGGCACGGGCTTCGCCTGCGGCGCGGCGGGCTGCTGCGCCTTCTGCGCGGGCTGATCGGCGTCCGGCTTCACCGGTTCGTCATCCGAATCCTTGAGCGTCAGGCGTACGACGGTCTGACGGCTGCCGAAGAAACCAAACAGGCCCTTGCTGCCCTCCTGCAAAATATCGACGGTCACGTCGCCGATGGTGACGCCTAATTGATCGAGACCCGCCGAAACGGCGTCCTCAAAGGTGCGCCCTGAAAATTCGTAGGTTTTCATTATTTGACAGACCCCTCTCCGGAAACATTGGCAGCAGCCTGCTGCTCTTTCTTCTCAATATACTTGTTGATCAACACGGTCTGAATGCCGCTGACGACATTGGACGTCACCCAATACACGGCGAACCCGGCGTTGGAAATCAGGCAGAAGTAGACCGACAGGATGGGGAAGAAGTACTTCATGAAGCTGTTCATGCCCGCGCCCTGCTTGCCCTGCTGCGCCGGCTGCTCAACGCCCGCCTGCTGCGGATTGAGCTTGAGGGACAGCACCTGCGTCACGCCCGCCAGGATCGGCAGGATGAGCAGGCCGTTGTAGTTCTGGAACAGAGAAATATTGATGATGAGGAAGTTGATATTGCTCCAGCCCGGCACGGTGGCGAGCGTCGCCTTATAGGCGGGCATTTTTTGCAGCGCCTCGGTGAGCATGGTCACGGTGGTCTTGTAGTTCGCTTCGGAGAAATCAATGATGCCCTCGACGTAATTCGGAATGTTCTGCGCGATGATCGCGATCTGATCGGGCGTCAGCTGATCGAACATTTTCTGCCAGATGTCGCGCGGGATGGCCGATATATCGGTCAGCGTGGGCGCGACCGAGGTGAAGGGCGAATCGGCCGCCCAGATGTTCTTGACCCACAGCCACGTATCGCTGGGCGCGATGGGATTGACGATGCCTTCGAGGTACTTGAACACCTGCGCCACCATCTGCTCGTTGGCAATGGCGCGCATGGCGCCGAACATGATGAAGAAAATCGGCCACTGGATCAGCATGGGCAGGCAGCCCGAAAGCGGGTTATAATGCTCTTTTTTGAACAGCTCCGCCTGCTTCTGCTGCATTTTCTGCTTGTCGTTGCCGTATTTCTTTTGCAGCGCGTTGAGCTTGGGCTGCATGGCGGACATCTTTTTCATGCCCTTGCGGCTCTTGTAATCGAGCGGCATCAGCACGAGACGGATCAGAATGGTGAAGATAATGACCGACCAGCCGTGGTTTTGCACGATCATGGTAATGGCGCGGAGCACTTCTGTCACGGGTTTTCGTCCCTCCTAATGTAGGCGTCGGGCAGCTCGGGCACGGGATCGTACCCACCCCGGCAAAATGGATGGCAGCGAAGGATACGCTTCGCCGCGAGACAGCTCCCCTTGAACGCGCCGTACCGCTCCACGGCGGTCAGCGCGTACTGGGAGCACGAGGGAAAGAAGCGGCAGCACGCGCGCTTATGCGGGCTGATATTCCGACGATAAAAGCGAATGAGCCACAGAATGACGCGCTTCACTGCGGCGCGTCCTCGCGGTAGAGCGACTGCTTGTCGAGGAGATAGCGCAGGGAGCGCAGCAGCGCCCGATAGTCCGCCTGCGCGGCGCCCTCGCGCGCCGTGACGACGTACATACCGCGCTTGAGGAAGGGCAATTGCGAGCGGAACGCCTCGCGCAGACGGCGCTTGACGCGGTTGCGCACGACGGCGTTGCCGATCTTTTTGCTGACCGAGAAGCCCACGAGCAATCGGGGCGCGCGGACGAAGGCGAGAGAGATTTCACGCGCCGCCGATCCCTTGCCCTTGCGGTAGACGTACCGGAACTGCCCGTTCTTCCGCAGACGATACTCCTGCTGCACGATTCCCTCCCCTGCCTCCGGGCAGCCGCGCTGAACGAGCGCCCGGATACATACAGCAAGCCCGCCCCTCTTTGCGATGCGCGGTGGCAAGTAGCGGGGCGGGCTAAGCCATGCGAACAGGCGATGACGCCATCGGCGCGATCAGACGGTCAATTCCTTCCGACCGCGGCGGCGGCGAGCGGCGAGCACGCGGCGGCCGTTTTTGGTGCGCATACGGGCGCGGAAACCGTGAACCTTGTTACGCTGGCGTTTTTTGGGCTGATAGGTGCGCTTCATCGGGTTACACTCCTTTAATCGAAAGCCTTTCGGCGTTATCGCGCTGTGATCGGATCACCACAGGACAACCATTGTATTATATCTGCGAAGCGGGGTTCTGTCAAGCGTTTATCCCACGCAAAATGACGATTTCGGCGGAAAAGAGCGCGAAAGCCCGCCGTTCCGGGCGCGCTCCTGCGCCGTCCGCGAGCCTGGCGACGGCTTATCTGCCCATCCCCTGCCTTAGCGCGCGGAGCTGCTCGAGCTGCTGCGAAAGCGCGCGGTCGGCGAGGTCGAGCGTCTGGGAAACGGCGTTGTTCATGCCGGCGGCGTACTCGTCGCATTTGCGGTGCGCGTCCTCGAGCATTTCGCCCGCTTCGGCCTGCGCGCGGGCGACGATCTCGCTTTCCGCGACCATCTGCTGCGCGCGCGCCTGCGCGTCGGCGAGCATCGCCTGCGACCGCGCCTGCGCGTCGGCGACGGTGGCGTTCGCCTGCTCGTTCGCCATACGCACGGTTTCCGCCGCGCGCGCCTGCGCGTCGGCCGTGAGCGACTGCGCCTTGGCCGTCGCGCCGTCGATGGTGGAGCGCGCCGTGGCGTTGGCTTCGCGCACGCTCGCCTCGGCCTGCCGGTTGCTTTCGTCGAGGATCTTTTCTTCCATCGCCAACAACTGCTGCGCCTTCTTCATATCGGCGGACAGGTTATCGCTGAGCGACTGGAGCAGGGAGAGCATTTCCTCCTTTTCGAGCATGATCTTGCCCGAGAGCGGGATCACGCGCGCGTTGCCCACCATGATGTTGATGCGGTCGATGAGCTCGAAGGTCAGCAGTTTGTTTTCCATGATTGATCCTCCTTCGTCTGTATGGCGAATCGGTTCTCAACGTCGCTCAACACCTGCGCCGGGACAAAGCCCGAAATATCGCCCCCGAACTGCGCGATCTGCCGCACCAGCGAGGCGCTGATCGCGCCCGTCATGGGCGTCGCGGGGAGAAAGACCGTTTCGATATCGGGGCACAGAATTCGGTTGGCGCGCGCCATGGCGACCTCGCTTTCCATATCGGTCACGCCGCGGATGCCGCGCACGACGACGTGGACGTCCAATTCTTTCGTCAATTCGACAAGCAGCCCGCCGTACTGCATGATATGCACGTTGGGATACGTCTCGCACGCCTTCTTCAGCATGGCGACGCGCTCGGCCGGCGTGAACAGCCCGTGCTTTTCGGGATTGTGCAGCACGCCGACCACCAGTTCGTCAAAAATAGCGGCGGCGCGGCGGATAATATCCATATGACCGTTGGTGACCGGGTCAAAGCTGCCCGGATAAAGGCATCGTCCGTTGCCCATGTCAGTCCTCCTCACGAAAACGGTAAAACGACAAAGCGGTATCGCCGTACGCGCGGCGAAGGGAAAGCGTCAGTTTGCCGTCCGTCGCGGGCGGCGATTTGACGGCGTGCTCGATAACGATCACGCCGCCCGGCGCCAGCATCGCGCGATCCAGCAGCGAGCGGACGACGGGCGCGGCGTCCATGCGGTAAGGCGGATCAAGAAAGATCAGCGAAAACGACGCGCCCTCGCGGGACAAAAGCGAAATCGCGGCGGCGTCCGGCATATTGAGCAGCCGCGCGCGGCCGCCGCAGCCCAGCGCGGCGATATTGTCCGCGATCACGCCGCAGGCCGCCCGCGAGCAATCGACCAGCACGGCGCTCTCCGCGCCCCGGCTGATCGCCTCCAGCGCCAGCGCGCCGCTCCCGGCGTACAGATCAAGCGCGGTCTCGCCCGTCATGTCCCCGCCCAGCACCGAAAACAGCGCTTCCTTCACGCGGTCGGCGGTCGGGCGCGTGTCGGTGCCTTCGGGCGCTTTCAGGCGGCGCGAACCGAATAAACCCGCGATGATGCGCATGTCAGATGATCTCTTTGTTCTTCTGCTGCGATCTCATCCGGCGTTCCTTGATCGCCTTTTTCGCCCTGCGCTGCGCCTTGCGCGTGTTGGCGGCGATGCTGCCGTGCACCATCGCGCGGATGCGCCGGCCCTGCAGATAGCCAAGCGGGTAGCCCAGCGCCGGGAGCGCGACGAGGAGCGGGCTCAAGCGGTCGATCAGCAACAGCGCCTGCACGTCCTTGGCGCCGACGATGTTGGCGAAGGGCAGGATCAAAACGCGCACGACGATCCGCAGGATATCAAAGGGCGCGACGGCGACCGACGTGGGGTAATAGGAGAAGGGCGCGTACACGTCCTCCTGCGTCGAGAACGCCGACACCCAGCTGGGCAGCGACTGCAGTTCGTAAAACTGCGGCCGCGCGAGCACGGCGTAGACAAGCGCGATCAGGACGGGCAGCGCCGCGCCGCAAAGCATGGTGAACCAGCCCTTGAGCGGATGGAAGCAGCGATCCACATCCGTCGGATCGACCTTCTGGCCGGCCTGCTCGCGCTGGTAGGCGATCTCGCCGAGCGCGACCTCGTTTTCGCCGTCCTTGGTGCCGTTGACATACTGCAAAAGCATACACGCAGCCACCAGCGCGCCGTTGCTCAACACGCGCAGGAACATGCTGTCAAAAGACATCACGGCGCCTAAGACGACATAGATGAAAACATAGATCAGGTAGTACATGAGCACGCGCAGCCCTCGCCGCGCGGCGAACGCCGTGCGCCAGCGCCCCTTCATGTAAGGCTGGTAGACGAGCGGGCGCTTTTGTTTCTTCTTTTTGGCCTTCGCGTTTTGCATAATACCGTCCCCTTCAGGTATTTATGTATTCTTTGGGCACCCGGGCGGTGGGCGCCAGCAGCATTTCATAGCTGATCGTGCCCGCCCACGCCGCCAGTTCGCCCGCGGTGATCCTCTCGTCGCCCTGTTTGCCGATCAGCACGACGGGCGCGCCCTCGCGCGCGTCAGGCACGTCGGTCACATCGATCATGGTCTGATCCATGCACACGCGGCCGAGAATGCGGCAGCGTCTGCCCCCGGCGAGCATGAACCCCCGGCCGGACAGAGCGCGGTGATAGCCGTCGCCGTATCCCACGGCGACCGTGGCGACGCGCATGTCCGCGTCCGCCGTGAAGGTGCGCCCGTAGCTGACCGACTGCCCGGCGGCGAGCGTTTTCACATACGTGATCTCGGACAGCCATTCGAGCGCCGGTTCGAGCGCGACGGGCGGCGTATGCTCGGTTTCGCAGCCGTACATCACGATCCCGGCGCGCACCATGTCAAGGCGCGCCTGCGGGAAGCGCAGCATGGCGGCGCTGGCGGCGGCATGGCGGACGATGCCGCGCGGCAGGCGCGCCGTCAGCGCGTGAAAGCGGCGGAGCTGATCGAGCGAATACCCTTCCCCCGCGCCGTCGGCGTCGGCGAAATGCGTGAACGCGCCCGTGAGACGAACGGCGGGGCAATCGTCAAGCGCCGCAAGCACCCGCGCGATCTCGTTTTCGTTCCTCGCGCCGATGCGCCCCATGCCGGTGTCGATTTTGAGATGCACGGAAACGGCCCTGCCCTGCTTTTCGCAGGCGGCCGCGAGCCGCCGCACGCCGTCCTCGTCGTACACCGTCTGGACAAGACCGAAGCGGACGGACGCTTCCGCGCCCTTGTCGTTCACGCCGCCCAGCACCAGCACGGGCGCGCCGACGCCCGCCTCGCGCAGCGCCTCGCCCTCCTCGGGGATCGCGACGCCCAGCATGGCCGCGCCGTTCTCAAGCGCCGCCCGCGCCACGGGGATCAGCCCGTGACCGTACGCGTCCGCCTTGACGACGGCAAGCAGCGGCGTTCCGCCCACCGCCTCGCGCAGCCTGCTCACATTCCGCGCGATCGCCCCGATATCGACGCGCACGATGGTGTCACGGTACGACATGCGCCGCCTCGTTTCCTCAAAGATTGCAGATGTCCTCCTGCGACAGGCAGGCGATGCCGTGCTCGCGGTAGATGCGCAGCGCCGCGTCGATGTCCTGCACGCGGAAAACGATCAGCGCCTTGCCGCCCATGCTCCGAACGAAGCTGTACAGGTACTCGATGCCGATGCCCGCCGCCGAAAGCAGCGAAAGGATCTCGGCCAGCCCGCCCGGACGGTCGGGCACGGCGACGGCGACGACGTCGGTCAGGCAGGTGGTGTAGCCGGCGTCCTGAATGATGGCGACGGCGCGCTCGTAATCCGCCACGATGCCGCGCAGAATGCCGAAATTGGTGGTATCGGCGATGGAAAGCGAAACCAGATCGATGCCTTTCTCGCCGAGCAGACGGGTAAAATCGGCGAGCTTGCCCGGCTCGTTTTCGATAAAGACCGAAATCTGCTTCACATGCATGTCCGACGCGCCTCCTTTGCATTAGTATACCACAAACGAAGGGGAAATTCCACCATTTATCGATTACGCTCGTCGATCACGCGCTTCGCCTTTCCCTCCGAGCGCGGCAGCGCGCCCGGCTGGCAGAGCTTGACCGATACGGAGATGAGCACGTCGGAGGCGAGCTGCTGGGCGACGCGCTCCTTGAGCGCCTCAATATCGCGCACGGTGTCGCCGATGAGCGTGCGATCGAGTTCGACCTGCACTTCCAGCGTGTCCATGCTGCCCCTCCTGCCCACAACGATCTGATAGTACGGCGCGACGCCGGGGATCTTAAGCAGCGAATGCTCGATCTGCGAGGGGAACACGTTGACGCCGCGAATGATGAGCATATCGTCCGACCGCGCGCGCACACGCTCCATGCGCAGGTGCGTGCGCCCGCAGGCGCAGGGCTCGTCAGTCAGGCGCGAAAGATCGTGCGTGCGGTAGCGGATGAGCGGCATGCCCGTCTTGGTGAGCGTCGTGAACACCACTTCGCCCTCCCGTCCCACGGGCAGCGGCTCGCCGTTTTCACCGATGATCTCGGGCAGGAAATGATCCTCCCAGACGTGCAGCCCGTTCCGCTCGCGGCACTCCATCGCCACGCCGGGACCCATCATTTCGGTCAGCCCGTACACGTCGTACGCCTTGATGTGCAGGCGTTTTTCAATCTGATCGCGCATATCGTTCGTCCACGGCTCGGCGCCGAACACGCCGCAGACAAGGCGCATGTCCCCGATGGGAATGCCTTCCTTTTCCATCGCGTCGGCGAGATTGAGCGCGTAGGACGGCGTACAGCACAGCGCCGTCGCGCCGAAATCGCGCAGCAGCATGAGCTGGCGCTGCGTGTTGCCGCCGCTCGCGGGCACGACCGCCGCGCCGATGCGCTCGGCGCCGTAATGCGCGCCCAGCCCGCCCGTGAACAGGCCGTAGCCGTAGGCGATGTGCGCCACCGATTTTTCGGTGATGCCGGCGCAGGTCATCGAGCGCGCCATGAGATCAGCCCAGATGTCAAGGTCGCTTTTCGTGTAGCCGGCGACGGTCGGCTTGCCCGTCGTGCCCGAGGAGGCGTGAATACGCACGATCTCGCTGCGCGGAACGGCGAACAGCCCGAAGGGATAGTTGTCGCGCAAATCCGATTTTTCTGTGAAGGGCAGCAGGCGGACGTCCTCGCGGCGCCTGATATCGCCCGGCTTCACGCCGATCGCGTCCATTTTCGCGCGGTAGAAGGGCACGTGGTCATAAACG
This sequence comes from uncultured Oscillospiraceae bacterium, assembly GCA_964459985.1. GTDB lineage: Bacteria > Bacillota > Clostridia > Christensenellales > Aristaeellaceae > CAYWOS01. The sequence continues at coordinate 15,994 of CAYWOS010000034.1, read as the reverse complement.
TTTTGGACCTGTCTGATTAAAAGCGCCGATTGCCAATGCTCGATTTCATCCCGGGAAAGGGTCTCTTTGCGGGCATCCCACATGATATCAGCCATGATGTGTCTCTCTCAATCGTCAGATTCCGCCGCGATTTGTCCCATGCGGAAGGCCGAGAGGTTGACATCCAGCGTCTTGGGCGGTACGCAGGCGCGGATGGCAAGTTCCCATGTTTCCTCCGGCCAGCGAATAAATCGTGAGAGCACGCCGAGCAGAACGATATTAACGGCGCGCGGCGAGCCGGCTTTCTCGGCAAGCGCCATGGCGTCCAGCGCGATCAGCCTCCCGCGCGTCGGGGCGGTGTCGGGATACTTCGCCGCGCCCATGAGCACGGGCATGGGCGATATGCGGCGCGTATTGGCGATCATCACGCCGTCTTGCTTCAGATAGTTTTCGGCGCGCAGCGCCTCGAGCCACTCGAAGGACAGGACGAAATCCGCCTGCCCCTCGTCGATGAGCGGCGAATGCACGCTGTCGCCAATGCGGACGTGCGTGATCACGCTGCCGCCGCGCTGGCTCATGCCATGCACCTCGCTGACCTTGGTTTCAAGCCCTTGTTCGAGCGCGAGATACCCGAGGATCTTGCTCGTGAGCAGGATGCCCTGCCCGCCGACGCCGACGATGATGATGTTCGTCACGCTTCGTTGCCTCCCTTGATCGCGCCGAAGGGGCATTCCTTCGCGCACAGCCCGCAGCCGACGCACAGCGAGGCGTCGACGGTCACGCCCTTTTCGCCGCGCTCGAGCGCGGGGCAGCCCAGCTTCATGCATTTGCCGCAGTTGCGGCAGTTTTCGATCACGCAGGGCGTCTTTTTGCCCTTATCCAGCAGCGCGCACGGCCGCCGCGCGATGACGACGGACACGTGATCGGCGTCAAGCTCTTCCTTGAGCACGCGCTCGAAGGCGTCCAGATCGAAGGGGTCCTCGACGCGCACCGTCGCGCCGATTGATTCGCACAGCTTGACCAGATCGAGCTGCGGCGCGGGATTCCCGTGAATGTCAAAGCCCGTGGCGGGGTTCTGCTGATGCCCCGTCATGGCGGTGATGCGATTGTCCAAAATGACCGTCGTGGTCGCGGCGCGACCGCAAACGGCGTCGATCAGCGGCGTGATCCCGCTGTGGATGAAGGTCGAATCGCCAAGCACGGCGACGGCTTTTTTCGAGAATTCCCTGCCCCGCGCCATTTCCGCGCCGCGCGCCATGCCCACGCTCGCGCCCATGCACAGCGCCGAATCCATCTGCGATACGGGCGGCAGCGCGCACAGCGTGTAGCAGCCGATGTCGCCGAACACCGTCAGCCCGAGCTTTTTGAACACATGGAAGGTCGCGCGGTGCGGGCAGCCGGGGCACAGCACCGGCGGGCGCTGCGGCAAATCGGCGGGCGCGGGCGCGTCCGCGCCCTTGCCGAAGCACGCGGCGACCTTGGCGGCGGAGAGTTCGCCCTGCCTGCCCGTTTTGTCCTTGCCCGAAACGGCGATGCCCATCGCCTTGATCTCGTTTTCAAACACCGGCTCCAGTTCCTCGACGACGATCAGCTTTTCCACCTTCGCGGCGAAATCGCGGATCAGCGCCTCGGGCAATGGGTACGTCAGCCCCAGTTTCAGCACGCTCGCTTCGGGCAGCGCCTCGCGGACGTACTGATACGCCGCGCCCGCGCACACGACGCCGAGCGCGGGATCGCGCATTTCGACGCGGTTGAGCGGCGACGAAGCGCCGTCAAAAATCAGGCGGTTTTCGCGCGCCTCGACGGCGACGTGCCGTTTGCGCGCCATGCCGGGCATCATGACATACTTCATGAAATCCTTTTGATACGGCCTGACGGCGACCTCCCTGCGCTCGTCGATCTCGACGGGCGAGCGCGAGTGCGCCAGCCGCGTGGTCACGCGCACGAACACGGGCGTGTCATATTTCTCGGACAATTCATACGCCGCGCGCATAAAATCCCTGCACTCCCGGCTGTCCGCCGGCTCGAGCATGGGGATGTGCGCGGCGCGCGCGATCATGCGGCTGTCCTGCTCGTTCTGCGAGGAATGCATAAAGGGATCGTCCGCGCAGACGATCACCAGCCCGCCGTTCACGCCGGTATAGGCGGCGGTATAAAGCGGATCGGCGGCGACGTTGACGCCGACGTGTTTCATGCACGACAGCGCGCGCGCGCCCGCCATGCACGCGCCGAACGCCGTCTCCACGGCGACCTTTTCATTGGGCGCCCATTCGCACAGCATGTCGGGATACGCCGCGCAAAACTCGGTGATCTCGGTGCTCGGCGTGCCGGGATAGCTCGAAACGACCTTGACGCCCGCCTCCCACGCGCCGCGCGCGAGCGCCTCGTTGCCCAGCATCAGTTTTTTGCTCATCATCTTTACTCCCCTGACACCGCCGCCCCGTTTCTCGCGGTATCAAGTGTACAGTATAGCAAACAATCGCGTAAAAAGAAAGTATAAAACATGTTTTTCGGCTTGGAAAAAGAGGCAAAAGGAAGGCTGCCGGAGGAATGCTCCGACAGCCTCAACTTGTCGACAACCCCGGTCGTTCCTCCCGGGGATGCAATGAAGGGGCGGAGCTCCTTCGTTTCTCATCCGAAACCAGCGACATGCGCGGTGGTTTCGGAACGATTTTCCGCAGAAAATCGGTTCCTTACGCGTTTTTCCGACCGCGCGGCAAAGCCGCGCAGGAAAAACGTGCAAACCGCAAAAATGAAAGATTCATTTTTGCGGAGGTTGTCGACTTTGTCGACAACCGGAGACTGCCGGAGGAATGCTCCGACAGCCTCAAGGTTCGTTCACGGCAGCTATTCGTGCCGGAGCGCCTCGATGGGGCGCAAACGCGACGCCTTATCGGCGGGATACAGGCCGAACACGACGCCAATGAACACCGAAAACCCGATGGCAAGCAGCGCAACGGAGGGCGAAAAAACCATCGTCATGCCGATCACGGGCTGCAGAAAGACGCAGATGAACCACGACAGCACAAGGCCAATCAGGCCGCCGAGCAGGCTGACCGTCAGCGCTTCAATCAGGAATTGACTCATGATATTGCCGCGCGTCGCGCCGATCGCCTTGCGGATGCCGATCTCGCGCGTCCTTTCGGAAACGGACACCAGCATGATGTTCATGATACCGATGCCGCCGACCAGCAGCGAAATCGCCGCGATGCCCGCGAGCATCAGCGTGAGCTGGCTTGTCGATTCATTAAGCATCTCCAGCATCGAGGACTGGTTATTGACCGAATAGCTGCTCGAGGAGGACGAGGCGCTCATGAGCTTTTCCATATAGTTTTCCACCGCAGTCTGCGCCTGCGCGACCGCCTCGGCGCTCACCGCCGACACGTAAAAGCTCGAAATGCCCTTGGAATTGAACAGCCTTTCGCCCAGCGTAAAGGGAATGACGATCAGATTATCGCCCGATCCCGCGACGGTCGAGCCGATTTCATCCAGTACGCCGACCACCGAGAACGTGTAACCCTGATAGGTAAAGGTTTGTCCAACGGCGTCAACCGTGCCGAACAGCTCGGTCGCCGCCTCCTGCCCGACCACGGCGACAAAGGAGCGGTTGTCGATATCCGGCTCGGTCAGAAAGCGCCCGTGCTTCATCGTCCAGCCGCGTATCTTTTCATAGCCCGCCGTAGTGGCGATCAGGCTGCCGTCCTCGTACTGGATCAGCCCCGCCTTGACCGTCCCGCTGCCGTTCAGCGTCGGCGCGGCGTATGCGATCGACGCGTCCTCCTGCGAAAGCGTTTTGAGCGTCTTGAGCGTGACGGGGTTATTGCGGCGCGAGCGAATGCTGACGCTGAGCAGGTTGGTGCCCATGCCCTCGATGTTGCTGATTACCGCCGCGTTGGCGCCCTGTCCGATCGCCGTGAGAACGACGATCGACAGCACGCCGATCACGATGCCCAGCATGGTCAGAAAGGAGCGGATTTTGTTGCTCCTGATCGATTTGAACGCCATGAAAACTGATTCCATCCTCCGCTACGCCTCCTTGACCGCAGAAATGACCTCGTCGGGGGTCAGTATCTGATCGATATGATCGACGGTGTCGGTCGTCAGCTCGCCTTCCCATACCCTGCCGTCCACGATATGGACGATGCGCTGCGCGCGCGCCGCGACGCCGGCGTCGTGCGTGATGAGCACGATGGTGTTGCCCGCCGCGTGCAGCTGATCAAACAGCGCGAGGATTTCCTGCCCGGTGCGGCTGTCCAGATTGCCCGTCGGCTCGTCGGCCAGAATGAGCTTGGGATTGGTCGCCAGCGCGCGCGCGATGGCGCAGCGCTGCTGCTGTCCGCCGGAAAGTTCGGCGGGCCTATGCCCGGCGCGGTCGCTCAGCCCCACGGCGTCCAGCGCCTTTTGGGCGCGCTCGCGGCGCTTTCCCGCGCCGATTTTCTGATAGATCAGCGGCAATTCGACGTTTTCCAGCGCGCTCATCTTTTGCAGCAGGTTGAATCCCTGAAAAATGAATCCGATATGCGTGTTGCGCAGGCGCGCCAGCTGCCGCCCGGAATAGTTCTCGATGCGCGTGCCGTTGAGGACGTACTCGCCGCTGTCGGCGATGTCCAGACACCCGATGATGTTCATAAGCGTCGATTTCCCGCTCCCCGACGGCCCGGTGATGGCGACGTACTCGCCCTCGCCGACCGACAAGGACACATGATTAAGCGCGTTGATCGTTTCGCCGCCCAGCGCGTACGCCTTGACGATGTTGTTCATTTCTATCATATTCCGCGCCCTCCGCCGTCAGTTGGACGGATAGCCGCCGGTGCCGCGCGTCGAGCCGCCGCCCGTGCCGGACGGCATCGAGGGCGTTCCGCTGCCCGTGCCGGAGGGCACGCTCGGCATGCTGCCGCCCGAGGGCATGGCGAACGTGCCGTCGCCGCCGAAGTTCATGACGCCGCCCATGCCGGTCGATTCGGTGGTCGAGGTCGCCGCCGTCGCCGCCGAACGCACGGTCAGCACCTCGTCGCCCACGCTCAATCCGCCCGTCACCGCCGCGTAATCCTCGTTGGACAGCCCCGTCGTCACATACGTTTTGACGCCCGGCGCTTCATCGGTCGCCTGATGCGAGGACGAGTACAGCCATACATACGAGCCGCCGGCGTCGCTCTGCAGCGCCGTGAGGGGCACGAGCAGCACGTTTTGCTGTTCGCCCACGCCGATGGATACCGTGCCGTTCATGCCGAGCTTGAGCTGATCGTCGCCGGTCAGCTTCACGGTCACGGAATAGTTGGTGATCCCGGAGGACGCCGTGCCGATCTGCGAGATATACGCGACCGTCGCGTGATACGTTTGATCGCTGATGGCGTCCATCTCGACCGTAGCGCTCTGGCCGACGCTCACGTTGATGATGTCCAGCTCGTCCACGCTAATGATCATTTGATCGGGTTCGCCGACATACAAGGTCATCATCGCGTCGTCCCTGACCATCGCTGCGCCGCGCGACACGGAAATGTCGCTCACAATGCCCGAAAAGGGCGCGTAAATCGTCGGATCGACGCGGAGCGCGCGCACCAGCGCGATTTCGTTCAGCAGTTCCTCCCTTTGCGCCCGCGCGTCAAGGTACTCCTGCGTCAGGGCGACATTGGCGACGGTATACATCGACGCCCTGCTGCCGGTATAGTAGTTGAGAGAAAGGTGGCTCGCGCTGATGCAGCCGTCCAGCGTCGAGGACACCGGCAAAGGCATGTTGATTTCACATTCGCCCGCGCCGCAGGAAGCACCGTTCTTGAGCACCGTCACAACGCCGCCCGGCGCGATCGAGGCGTCCGAAAACGTGATATCGGCGACGCCGTCCGCGATTCTGGCGACCGTGCCCGTCCACGTGCGTTCGCCGTTGGTCACGGACACCGACGCGTTGAGCGTCAGGACGGGATCGGCGGGCACCTGCACCCGCATTTTCCCGTCGAGCGAAAGGACGTACAGGCAGCCGTGCTCGGCGACCACGTCCTGTACGTTGTCGCCGGTCTTGCCGTAGATGATCTTGACCCGGCCGTCGATGGGGTTGACGACCTTCACGCTGTCGCTGTACGATCCCGCCAGCGAAACCAGCGTGTCGTCGATGGTCGTCAATTCGGTCTGGAGCGCGGCGATCGCCGCGTCCAGGGAGCTTACGTCCACCGTGGCGAGCGCGTCGCCCTGCGCCACCGTCTGCCCGCTCCTGACGGCGACGCTTGCGATCGTCACGGAGTACGGCGCGGTAACCGTTTGGGTTTCCTCAATGCTGATGGCGCCCGTGCTGACGACCTCCCGGGACAGGCTGCCCAAGCCGACGGAAACGCGTGCGTACTCGTCCGCCGACGCGTCGGCGGAGGCGTCGCTGTAGCGCAGATAAAGCGCGTAGCCGCCGCCGCAAAGCGCGCTGACGACCAGAAGAATCAGGATCACCTTCACAATTTTGCCAAATGCCCGTTTCATGACTGCCAATCCCTCCCATGCTTGATCAATAGCAGTGTAGCAGGGAAAAATAAACAAACAAACATTGGCGGAAACGTGACCTGTCTTGAAACGAATGAAGAACAAATATCCCGGATTCCCCTATTTTTTCCAAACCGGCAGGATTTGCGCGGCGCGCGCGCGAAAAGGAAAACACCTTGTTCCCATCCCCCGACGTATTTCATGGAGGAAAAAATGGATTCAAACATCATGCTCTACGCGATCACATTCGCCCTGATGACGGCGTTCTATCTGCTGTACATGCGGGACAAGGAGGAACGCTTTCACGGCGTGCCGCCGCTCGTGTTCAAGGGGCTGGCCACGGCGTGCGCGGCGGCGTTGGCGTTCGTCGGCGCGGCGCGAAGCGGCCTCGCGGCCGACTATATGATCGCCGCGGGGCTGACGGTATGCGTCGCGGCGGACGTGATCCTCGGTCTCCGCTTCACATGGGGCATGGCGGCGTTCGCGCTCGGGCACGCGTGCTACTGCGCCGCCTACGTCCTCACCGCGCCGCCCGCGCTGCCCGGGATGATCGTTTTCCTGACGCTGGCGGGGTTCTGCGTCGCCATCTATCCCTCGCTCAAGCATCACGCCAAGCAGCGCCGCGCCGTACAGTACCTCGCCTACGCGCTGGTGCTGTGCGTGATGCTCGCGCTGGCGATCCCGCAGCGCCCGCTCCTGCTGCTGGGCGCGTTCCTGTTCGTCCTGTCGGACGGCATGCTCGCCTACCGCATGGCGCGGCGAAACAAAAACAGGGCGTATGACTACGCCTGCCTTGCCTGCTATTATCTCGCGCAGTATCTGATCGCGCTGTCGCTGTTTATTCGGTGATCTCGGTAAACTCGCACGCGACGGCTCCGCCCGTCCAGCGCGCGATCAGCTCCCCGAGCGCTTCCCGCGCGGCTTCGCGCGCCCGCGCGAGCGTGTCGGCGTCCCCTGTGTACGCGGCGCGGCAGGCAAGCGCCTGCTCGCTCAACATCTCCTGATATTTCTCCTGATCGATCAGCGAAAAGAAATCGTTGATCTCGGGCGCGTCGGTCACCTCGAAGGAATCATACAGCATCCGGACGGCGGGCAGCGCCACCGATACGCCGTTCTTCTCCGCCGAGACCACGGCCCGCGTCAAATCGACGCCGAAACCGGCCTCGTACCGGTACGCCGCGCGGACGGACGCCACCTTGCCCACGAGCAGCGCGTCGACCGAGGCGTCCATCACGCCTTCGTCGCTCGTGCGCAGCGAGGTCAGCTCGCCGAGCTTTTCCATCTCATGCGAGATCACGCTCGCCGAACGGTCAAAGTCGACATCATTCAGCAAATTTCGCAAAAAATCACGCGCATACGGGTACGCCGCATACGCCAGGATCAGCGCGAGCGCCAGCGCGGCGACGCGCAGGGAAAACTTCCCGATCTTCTTCATTTGAGGAACACCAGCAGCTGCATCACGCCGCGCGCCGCGCCGTACAAAAGCGTCAGATACCCCACCGCGAGCACAAGCCTGTTCCACAGCGACAGCCGCGCGCGCCTTCCGGCCGTTCGTCCCGCCGCCCGTTCGCGTCCCGACGAATACTCGTACACCGCTCCCGCCTCCTTTGTCAGCCCAGTATACAACACATTCGTAAAGATTTCTACACATTTCCGCAAGATTTAACATTTTTCGCAGGAGGAAAACCATGCAAAAGAAGATCGATTCGCCGTTCGGGACGTTATTGCTGACCGCACAGGGCGGGGCGCTCACGCGCATTGATTTCATCGGCGGCGGTGAAATCACGGACGAAACCGGCGCGGCGAACCCGCCGGAGGACGGCGCGGGCGACGAAAGGGACGCCGCCGTGCTGCGGGAAGCGGCGCGGCAGCTATCCGAATATTTCCCGGGAAAACGCAAAGCGTTTACCCTGCCGCTCGACCCCGAGGGCACGGCGTTTCAGCGGCGCGTGTGGCGGGCGCTTCAGGAGATCCCCTACGGCGAAACGCGCACCTACGCGCAGATCGCCGCCGCGATCGGCTCGCCGCGCGCCTGCCGCGCCGTGGGCGGCGCGAACGGGCGCAATCCGCTCCCCATCGTCGTCCCCTGCCACCGCGTCGTGGCGGCAAGCGGGCTGGGCGGCTACTCGGGCGGGCTTGACAAAAAAATCCTGTTGCTGCAAATCGAACGCGGTTGTTGATTCTTTACCGCTTTTCGTCGTATAATAAAGCGAAACGGCAGCAAACGAGGTGAAGCGGTTTGAACATCACGGATTTCGCGGGGCGGCGCGTCCATATGATCGGCATCGGCGGCAGCAGCATGTCGGGGCTCGCCGATATGCTGATCAAGGAAGGATACGTCGTCACCGGCTCGGATAACGCCAATTCGCACGCCGTCGAACGGCTGCGCGGCAAAGGCGTCGAGGTATCGGTCGGCCACCGCGCGGACAACGTCTGCGGCGCGGCGCTCATCGTTTATTCCGCCGCCATCGCGCCCGACAACCCCGAGCGCGCCGAGGGCAGGCGGCTGGGCATCCCCGAAATGGAGCGCTCGATGCTGCTGGGACAGCTCATGGACGGCCATGATCATACGCTGTGCGTGTGCGGCACGCACGGCAAAACGACGACCTCCTCGATGCTGGCGCAGGTGCTTTTGGACGCCGGGCTCGACCCGACGGTGCACATCGGCGGACGCTTCGACGCGCTGGGCGGCGGCTCGCGCGTAGGCGGCAAAGGCTATTTCGTCGCCGAGGCGTGCGAGTTCCACGGCAGCTTTCTCGACATGCGCCCCACGCTCGCCGTCGTGCTCAACATCGAGGCCGATCATCTGGATTATTACAAGGATCTGGACGACATCGAGCGCGCCTTCGGCACGTTTCTCTCGGCGCTGCCCAAGGACGGCACGGCCGTCGGCTTCGGCGAGGACGCGCGCGTCCGACGCCGGCTGTCGGCGCTGTCCTGCAAAACGATCACTTTCGGCCGGACGGAGGACTGCGATTATCGCCCGCTCGGCGTCGAGTACGACGGGAACGGCTGCGCGCGCTTTGATATCTCGCTGCGCGGCGAGCGCCTCGCGCGCGTCGTTCTGCGCGTGCCGGGCGAGGTGAATATCCTGAACGCGCTCGCCGCCTTCGCCGCCGCCGTCGAATCGGGCGTGACGCCCGGCGACGCCGCGCGCGCGCTGTCGGATTTCGCGGGCGTGCACAGGCGGTTTGAGCTGACGGGCGTCATCGACGGCGTGCGCATGTATCACGATTACGGGCACAATCCCGCCGAAATGCGCACGGCGATCGGCGTCGCGCGCCTGCAAAAGCCCGCGCGCCTCTTCGCGGTCATGCAGCCGCACACCTATTCGCGCGTCAAGGGGCTGTTCGACGAATACCTTACCTGCACGAGCGACGCCGATTTTACGCTCGTGACCGATATTTACGCCGCGCGCGAAAAGGACCCCGGCGATATTTCCACGCCCATGCTGATCGAGGGAATGCGCGCGCGCGGCGTCCGCGCCGTCCACACCCCGTCCTTCGACGATGTCGAAAGGTATCTCCGCGCGCACTGGCAAAAGGGCGATCTCGTGCTCACGATGGGCTGCGGCAACATCAATCTGCTCAACGAGCAGATGCAATTGCACGGCGACAGCAAGTAACGCGATCCGGGCAGAAAACGTCGTCGGCGATAACGGACGCGCGTGATTTCCCTTGTCATCCCGCAAACGACAACGCGAGAGGCGGTTTACAGGTAAGCCAAACGCCCCCGGCGAACGCTCGCCGGGGGCGCTGCGTATAGTTTTTCAGTCGTCCTTCGCTTCCGCCGCCAGCGATCGGAAGGCTTTGCCGAGCGTCTTCCGATCGCCGACAAGCGCTTCGGCGCGGCGCATCACGTCGCGCAGCTCCTTCATGTCCCGCTGAATAAACATTTCGCAAAGAAAGCGCTTCATGCGCCCGTCGTTATACCTGTCCAGCGCCCTCGTCAGAAGCGCCGCGCGCTCCTTATACGAATCGTACCACGCGGCGAAGCCCTCCGCGCGAATTGAATCGCAGACGCGGCGCTTGACGTTATTCGTGTTCAAATCGCGAAAATCGCCCATGCCGCCTAGCCGTCTGCACGGATACTCGGCGCACAGCGCGCAATGCGTCGACCCCTTCCCCACGCAGCAGTCGTACGCCTTGCACGTATCGGTATAGTAGCCGTCGCGCGAACAGCCGGGGCAGGCGCTGACGCCGGACGCGCGATGGCGCGAGCACAGCGCGCAGGTCATGCCGCAGTACCCGTAGGGAACCGGCGGAAAAAAGCGCGAATAGACGGCGTGCGGATACGTTTCGCCGCGAAATACGTATTCTACGCCGACCGCCTGTTTTACAAAGCCGGCACGTTCGGCGAGCGCGACAGACGCAGCGTTTTCGGGATAGATATGCGCGTCGAGCCGGCGCAGCTTCATCTCGCGTTCGGCGAAATCGATGATCGCCGCGAGCGCCTCCGTCATGTATCCGCGCCCCTGATATGCTTTCATGAGGTCGTAGCCGATCTCGGCGCGCCGCGCGGCGGCGTCCCATCGGTGAAAGCCGCAGGTGCCGATTTTCTCGTCGTTTCCCTTTAGGCGGAGAATCCATCGGTGCTGCGCGCGCGGCTCGGCGGCGGTGTAGAAAGCAATCAATTCGTCGGCCTCCGCAACGCTCGCATACGGCTCCGCGTCAAACAGGAAACGCGTCACATCGGCGTCCGAAAACTGCTCAAACAGAAATTCCCTGTCCTCCGCGCCCACGCTGCGCAGCATCAGACGCGCGGTCTCCAGATCATGAAACAAGCTTCCCGCCTCCTTATCACGACGCAGGGATTGTACACCCTTTCCCGGTGAAAATCAAGAAATGTGTCGAAGCCCGTACGTTTCCGCATGAGGCGCGCGGCATGGCAAGCGGATGCTGCGCGGACGGCGCGCTCGTCATGCGACGCAGACGAACGGTTTCAATCCGCGCGGCGTTTATCCGAAGCGCCGCGCCTTGACGGTCAAAGCGCGCCGAGTTCGGCGAAAACAGCGCCGCGCCCAGTACAGCGATGCGTTTCATAGTCCGCCGCGAACAGCTCCGCAAAGGTTATCGAGCTATGGCGATCAAGGCGCGCCGAGTCTGGCTCGAACAGCGCCGCGCAGCCTGACATGCTCTGCGTATCGACACGCTTCCGCGTACGCCGCGAACAGCGCCGCGCAGATTATCACACACTGCGTGTCGACTGGCTCACGAGTCTACCGCGAACAACGCCGCAAAGATTATCGCGCTATCACGGTCAAGGCTCTGTGATTGAATAACGTTTACCATATTCTTTCTGTTCTTCCATTTTCTGTTATTATATGACAGAAATCTTATGGTTTTCTTGCCATATAGCACAGAATTGTGCCTTGACAAGCGGGAAACCCTATGTTATATTCTGTTTGATTAATTGTATGAATTAATAAACCAAAGGGTGGACGGAAGCAAAACATAAATCAATCTCGGCATATTCCGTCACACAAGACCCGCGCTGCGGCGCGGCTTATCCGAAAGAAGGTGAGTAGTCAGAAAAAAAGCGGAAAACGGTCGATCGCGCCGATTCCGGATGCCGATTACACGTCAATCCGACGTAAACGACGTTGAGATCAAGTCTGTCTTCTTCGGGACGAGCGTGGAGCCGCGCCTAAAAAGACGCATCGCAACAGCAGACTGCAAACAGCGCGCCGCAGACAGCGCGTCGCTGTCGAGATTTCGGACAAATCCGTTCCCATTGCGACAGGCGCGGCGCGGCGCAAACGGCGCATTACAGCAGCAGATCGCAAACAGCGCGCCGCAGACAGCGCGGCGCTGTCGAGGTTTCGGACAAATCCGTTCCCATTGCGGCAAGCGCGGCGCAAACGGCGCACGACAAGCGGCGTACCGCAGCCCGGTTCGGGACATGCCGCGCCATTGGAACGGACGAAGCGGAAAGCGCGGTGACCGGTCCGAGGGAACAGATAAGCAAAGCACGGACACGGAACGGATCAACAAGGCTTGTAAAACGGCCGATCCGCCGAACGCCACGGTATCTCTTTCTCCGGGCGATACCCGAAAACAAAACGAAAGACGATTTACGAAAGGATTCATCATGAAAAGATCAGCAGGGATTCTTCTTGCCATTTGCATCCTTTTCGCCTGCGTTGCGCCGGCGACCGCCGAAATGACGCTGACGCCCATCCCCGATATGACGGTTCCCTTCGAGGCCGATCCCGCCAATTTGCAGGCGCCCGCGCTGGAGGGGTTTTTCAAGTTTGACGTGACGGTCGGCGACAAAACGCGCGCCGCGTACATCTATATTCCCGACGACACCGTCATCAAGCGCGGCACGGTAATGATCGCGCCGCCCGACGGCGCGAACAGCCTGACCTTCCTGGAAGAAAGCGGCTGGAAGGCGCTGGCGGACGCCGATCAGTTTGTCCCCGTGCTGCTGGAAGCTGAAAACGGGACATGGGCGGCGGACGAGGACGCCTATCTCAAGGCTGTGCTCGCCGTGCTCAAGGCGAACACGTATTACCGCCACGGCGGGCGCGGCGCGTACTATCTGATCGGCTATGAAGAAGGCGCCGCGATGATGTCCCGCGAAGCGGTCGCCAACACCGATCAGTACGCCGGTCTGGCGCTGCTGGGCGGCACGGCGACGGCGGAAAGGCAGGGCGAAAACGAGACGGGCAAGCCGCTGCCCCTGCCCGTATGGTTGGTGACGGCGAAGGATGCCGCCGCCAACGCCGATTACGCCGCCTACTGGGCGCAGGTGAACCATTGCGGAACGAAGGACGTGTACAGCAATCAGTTCGCCGATGAGATCTATCAGCCGATCAGCTATCTCGCCGCCACCAATCAGATGACCGAGCAGGAAGTGTCCAAGGTCATGGTGACTTACGGCGGCAAGGATATCTACGGCGATCCCGATTTCCTCGCCTATCTGTGGCGCGATTTCCTGTTCCGCGTGCAGTGCTTCCCCGCCTACGGCAACACCCGCGTGCTGCGCGCCTGGGCGTTCCCTGAGGAAGTGGGCAATGAGTACGTAACGCTGGACATGGACGGCAAAACGCGCGAGTTCTACGTCTACGTGCCCACCGACGTCAAGGAAGGCAAGGAAAGCGGCGTGCCGCTCGTCTTCGTGTTCCACGGTCTGGGCGGCGGCGGCGAGGAATTTGCCGTGCGTTCGGGCTGGATCAAGCTGGCGGAAGAAAAGAACTGCATCGTCGTGCATCCCAGCGGATCGCGCGCCTCCAACTACATCACAACCAACACCTGGGGCGGCGAGGATCTGGCGTTCGTCAAGGCCATCCGCGAATACATGATCGCCAATTACAGCGTCGATCAGACCCGCGTATACCTGACGGGCACCTCGATGGGCTCCATTTTCTCCATCATGTGCATGGCGCAGATGCCGAACCTGTTCGCTGCCGCCGCGACGAGCGATTTCGTGTACGATATGACGGCGTTCTCGCCCAACGAAGAGCTGCCCATCGCGCTGATGACGGGCGTGGGCACGCTGGACTCCTACATGAACACCGCCGATCTGCTCGCCACGCCGAGCCTGACGAAACTGCAGGGCTATCTGGCGACCCGGCTGGGGCTGACGGCGTTCGACGCCGCCAAGACCTATCAGAACGGCACGTGGAAGTATTACGTTTGGGAGAACGCGCAGGGCGCGCCGCTCTACACGCTCGAAACCAGCATCGGCAAGGTGCACGCCGATATGCCCGACGAAACCTATATGTTCTATGATTACATGACCAAGTTCGCCCGCGCCGAGGACGGCACGCTGTATTACATGGGCGAAAAGGTCGAGCTTCCCTCCATGTAAACAATACAATCATCCTTTATGATCGGAAAGGAAGGACCCATGCCATGAAGAAACCCTTATCGCTGCTTTTGTCCCTTTTGCTGATCATGAGCCTGTGCGCGTCCGCGACGGCGGAAATGACCCTCGCGCCCTGGCCGGATACCTCGGTCATGCCCGAGCGCAACGCCGAGAACCCCACCTTCCCCTCGGTGACGGGATACTTTCAGTATACGCTGACGCTGGCCGACGGCTCCGAGCGCGCCGTATATGAATACGTCGCGGAGGAAATGGGTCCCAAACGTCCCACCGTGCTGATCGCCGGTCCGAACGGCGCGAACAGCCTGACCTTCCTGGAGGAAAGCGGCTGGAAAGCGCTCGCCGACCAGTATAAGTTCGACATCATCTACTGCGAAGCCAAGGACGGCGTATGGGGCGCGCCCGAAAACGAGGACGCCTACATCGACGCGGCGCTGGCGTACAGCAAATCGAACATGATCTACCGTCACGGCGGCCAGTGCGCCTTCTATGTCATCGGCTACGGCGAGGGCGCCGACGTGATGCTGTATCAGGCGCTGACCTTCCCGCAGATGTACGCGGGCGCGGCGTTCCTTGGCGTCAATGAGATCGACGAAAATCTGCTAAAGCAGCTCAAAACCACCCCGAGCGTCGAACCCTCCGTGATGATCGCCGACGTGCCGCTCCCCGTGTGGATCGCGGCCTCCGAAAAGACGGCGAAGGTCGACGCGCTCGTTGATTACTTCGTCGCCGCCAACGACTGCTCGGACAGCGAAACGCTGATCTATAAAGACAAGTACGCCGACGCGCTGTATCATCCGCTCGGCTGGCTCGCCAAGACCAACGAAATCACCGACGCCGCCGTCAGCAACGTGTACGTCAATTACTCGGATATGGACGTGTACGATCAGGGCTTCGTCCAATACCTGTGGGGCGACGTGCTGCGCCACGTGCAGTGGGCGCCCGCGTACACCAACCTGCGCGCCATGCGCTATTGGGCGGAGCCCGAGGAGCTGGGTTATGTGCGCGAAACGGTCGAGGTGGACGGCGTCAACCGCGAAATGTACATCTACGTGCCCGAGCGCCTCAAGGACGCCGCCGACGGCACGATCCCGATGGTCATCTGCTTCCACGGCATGAACGTCAACGGCTCGGAAAGCGCCGTGCGCTACGGCTGGTACAAGGTGGCGGAGGAGCGCGGCTTCATCGCGGTCTGCCCCACCGGTTCGCAGCAGGCGACCAGCTTCCCGACCAACTTCATGTGGAATTACGCGACCGACGTGCCCTTCGTCAACGCTCTGATCGATCAGATGATCGAGCGCTATCCCGTCGACGCGACCCGCGTGTACGCCACGGGTTCCTCCAACGGCTCGATGATGGCGATGTGGCTGCAGGCCGCCATGCCCGAAAGGATCGCCGCCACGGCGTCCTACGACATGGTGATGGCGCTGAACGCCGTGCCCGTCGCGAACGAAAACCTCAAGATCGCGATGCTGGCGATTTCCGGCTCCTCCGATCCCGCCTACGGCAGCAAATGGGAAACGGGCACGCCCACCGACAACTACAAGAAGATGGAAGCGTACCTCGTCGAACGCCTGTCGCTGAACGATCCGCTCAATTATAAGAACGGCAATTACGATTTCTATACCTATCATACCGACGCCGGCGTGCCGCTGTTCGTGTTTGAAAACTGCATCGGCCGCATCCATGCCGATATGCCCGAGGATTGCTACGTCTGCTACGA